>DASQZT010000243.1:0-34185 GCA_035638575.1 Bryobacteraceae bacterium | reverse complement strand
GCATGGAAAATGCGGGAATGGCGCGCACCGGCACCGCGAGCGGCAATAAGCGCAATCGCGTCGTTGCCGTCTCCAGGATCGCTAAAAAAGCCAATGAATCCAGGGGTTTCACATAGGGCCGCGTTCCAATTTCTTCAGTTTTTTGAACGCCAAAATCCCGCCCAGAACCCCTTTGTTTGCCGTGCGCCAAATGCGCGATCGTATCACCCTTTTGGGACACTCAGAATCCGCGAGACCGTGCCCTTTCCGATGTGCAGCGCGGCTGCGATCGCGCGAATCGATTTCCCAGCCTCGCGGGATCTGTCTTGATTCCACCTCCGGGGCGTGTCTACAATCGAAATGCACCTGGGGAAATTTCAACCGGCGGAACTGGGGAAATTTCAACCGGCGCAAACCGGGGAATTTTCAACCGGCGTTGACATTCGGCGCTCTATGATGCTAACTAAAGAGTAAACGATGAATCCCGTTTCGACGTGGTTCCTGGACTCGTGCGAATCAGGAATAGGTTCGATCGAAAGCTTCCTGCAAAGTGACAAACCACCGCCTGGAGGCGGTGGCTACGATTACCGGGCTGTAAGCCCTATTTCCGGCCGGAGGCCGGCACGATGAGTCCCGCACCAAGCGGGCTTCAAGAAGTAGATGGACTCAACCATCTACTCGGAAATCTTCGTCCTGATCGATGTTTTGCTCGGCAATGTACTTCGCGATCACCTCGTCGGTTACGTTGCCGGAACTGCAGCAGAAATACCCTCGCGCCCACAAGTGCCGTCCCCAGAACTGCTTCTTGATGTGCGGAAACTCCGCCATCAGGTGGTGCGCCGTCTTCCCTTTTAACCACTGCAACAGGCGACCGATCGTCACCTGCGGCGGAATCGAAACGAACAGGTGCACGTGGTCCTTGGCCACATGCCCCTTCATAATCTTGACCTCGTGTTGCCCGCAGATGTCCCGAATCAGATCGCGCGCTCGCGTTGCCACCTCCCCGCTCAGGGCCGGCCGTCGATACTTGGTTATCCAGACCAGATGCAAATGAATCTCGAATACGGTATGCGCGCCGTGGCGGTAATCTGGCATCCCCCCAGCTTAATCTACGGCGCGCGCGCTGAAGCCGTCGCCTATAGGCGAGGGCTTCAACCCTCCCAGACTGTGACAGTGAACGAAGGCTCCGCTTTACGGCTTTCTTGTCGGTATGCAGTTTGCTAGCAATGCGGTTGTATCCCCCGCGAGCTTGGCGGATCTCGTCCTTCGAATTCGCCGCGCCATTGTCGCTCCAGAGTAAGTTGTACACGGCCTGCTCAAGATACGAGTGGCCATTCTGGGCCGAATGCAGCGGCCGCGGCTTGAGCTGTGACCTGGCCGGTTTTCGTTCGAGAGCTGAAGGCGCACTCATGACCGCACCCGAAAAGCGATGAGATCGCAGACCTCTTCCTCGCTCGCGCACTCGCTGAAATCGATATGGGCCAACGGCACGCCGTTGATCAACGCACGCGAAAATGCGCTGCGATCCAGGGCTGCGCCTGATGGCTTGGGAATTTGGAGTGCCATCTTTGGCGGCGCGTTTGAGCTCTTTCCAGCCGGCGAACGGAATGGCGGCGCCAAGTCTGTCCTGGGTACACGCCGCGCGGATCGAGAGAGGAGTACTCCCTGAGTTGCTGGAACTTCTGCCGCGAGACTTGGGTGTCCGTCTCGTCGATCAGGATGTCCGACGACTTCGGCTGCTTCCAGTAGCGGCCGAGGGGAACGCTTATAGCCGGGGGCGAACTGGGCCACCTTGGGAATGGTGGCAGAATTCGCCGAATCCTCTCGATGGGCACCGCTGCACTCCAATTGCACTCTGTTTAGAGGGCGCTCGCGGTATACCGCTGTTTTTCCAGGTGTCTCGGTACTCTCCAAACCAACACCTGCGACCTCTAACTGATTGAAATTAAAGTGTTGCGTAGCTTCTCAAGCTGGACGTCGCGGGTTCGAACCCCGTCTCCCGCTCCATATTTTCAATCACTCACAAGAAATTCATATACCTTCCAAACCCTCCATTAAGTCTCCATCTCAAATGATTTCGGTAATCCGAGGCTACGTTCCCGTGCACAACGGATTCAAGATCCACCTGGCCCATGCGCCCGCGAAATGCCCGAATAATGACAGTCGTAAGGTGCTGATTCTTTTAGATGTGAACTGCGACGCCCAGCTTGATCAGATGACACTTAACTCATTTTTGCAGACAATCGCCTATCGTGGTAAGGCGGACGGAACCCCGCGATTCGCGGCATCGACCGTGTTCCGCGAAACCTCCGACTGGGCTTGGTCATGCTCCATTCTTGATGCTCACCAAGGGCAGTTGACAGAGGCCAGTTCTTTCCATAATTGGGCCTTGATCATTTGTTTCGAGGGCAAAGGTGCGGATTCCGAGGGATGGCGATCAGCGTTCCGAACTGATGTCGATCACGATTCCGAAGTGATGCCGATCAGTGTTCCGAACTGAAGCCGATCAGTTTTACGGTTGTAGTTCGGAACGGTGATCGGCATGAGATTGGAATGGCGGCGTAGGGCAGTCGTGGTGTTGGGCTCCACTGGTAAATGGAGACTCCCAGTTGCCACAGAAGAGGCTGACCATGCGCAAGTTGAAGGAAGTTCTGGGGCTCCATTCCCTCGGACTGAGCCAGCATCAGATCGCCCGCAGTTGCTCCATCTCGCAGAGCACCGTCCATGAGTACTTGTCGGCCGCGCAAGCGGCCGGGCTGAAGTGGCCGGCGCCGGAGCAGTGGGATGACCAACAGATCGAGCGCAAGCTGTTTCCGCAGCGGCCCGCGCCGGCGATTTGGCGGAAACATCCGGAACCGGAGTGGACGCAGATCCACCAGGAGCTGCAGACGCACAAGGACCTGACCCTGCAGTTGGTCTGGCAGGAGGGCCGGGAGAGCAACCCCGATGGATATGGCTACAGCCGTTTCTGCGATCTCTACCGGCGGTGGTTAAAGAAGCTCGACCTGGTGCTGCGCCAGGAGCACCGCGCCGGCGAGAAGATGTTCGTGGATTACGCCGGGGCCACCATTCCGATTCACAACCCGGAGACTGGTGAGGTACACCCCGCCGCAGTAATCGTGGCGGTGTTGGGCGCCAGTAGCTACACCTTCGCCGAGGCCACGACCGGCCAGGATCTGCGGAACTGGATCGGTTCGCATATGCGGGCCTGGGAGTTTTTCGGTGGTGTGGCCGAGGTCGTGGTTCCGGATAACTTGAAGAGTGCCGTCACACATCCCAGCTACTACGAGCCGGATCTGAACACCCCACCAGACCTGGCCGGACTCAGCCGGGTGCTGTGGGAGTCGGCGTGATTCAAGTAGCGCCGCAGATGCGCATTCTGGTAGCCTTCGAGTCCGTCGATCTGAGAAAGGGCATCGATGGACTGGCGCAGTTGTGCCGGGAGAAACTGGGCGCCGATCCGTTCTCCGGCTGCCTGTTCATTTTCCGCAGCCGGCGTGCCACGGCGATTCAGGTCTTGGCATACGATGGCCAGGGGTTTTGGATGGCGCAGAAACGACTATCGAAGGGGCGATTCGTGTGGTGGCCAACCGGCAAAGAAGCGACTCGGACACGGCAGGCTCACCAGGCGCAGTTGCTCTTAGCCGCGGGGAACCCGGAATCTGCAGAAGCGGCGCCGGTGTGGCGGCGCGTGAGTTGAAAAACACTTGCGTTCCAAGAAAACCTCCTTTACACTGCGGTTATCGTGGACAGCGGGTGGAAGTATCGCGGACGCGTAGTCACGGTTGAAGATGTAGGGTTCATCCGGGGATTGATTGCGGCCAACTCCGGGGCCAGTCGGCGGACGCTGTCGAAGAAGTTGTGTGAAGCCTGGGAATGGCGGCAAGCCAACGGCGCTTTGTGCGACATGGTTTGCCGGGGCCTGCTGCTCATGCTGGAGCGTGCGGGCCAGATTGAGTTGCCGGCGGTGACCTACAAACGGCACAACCCGCTGGCCCACCGTGCTCGTCCCGCGCCGGTGCTGCTGGACCACACACAGATCGAAGAAAAACTGAAGGACCTGGGGCTGATCGCGTTGGAGCAGGTGCGACGCACCGCCGATGAGCCGCTGTTCAACAGCCTGATGGAGCATCATCATTACCTCGGCTATGAACAGCCGGTCGGCGAGCACCTGAAGTATGTTTGTTGGGCGCAGGGACGCCCGATTGCCTGCCTGGCGTGGAGTTCGGCTCCGCGTCACTTGGGTAGCCGCGACCGCTACATCGGCTGGAGCGCGGAAGCGCGGCGGCGCAACATCCGCTTCATCGCCTACAACACGCGCTTTCTGATCCTGCCCTGGGTCCGGGTACCACACCTGGCGTCACACATTCTCGGGAAGGTGACCAGGGGACTATCCGACGCCTGGGAACGGATGTACGGTCATCCGGTTTACTTCGCGGAAACCTTCATCGATCCAGGCCGTTTTCGCGGAACCTGTTACCGGGCGGCGAACTGGCAACTGCTCGGGCTCACCACCGGGCGCGGCAAAAACGACCAGACCAACCAGCCCAATCGCCCTATCAAGGAAATCCTCGGCCTTCCGCTGACGCCCCGTTTCCGCCAGTTACTCAGCCAGTTATGAAAACGCCACCCCGCCCCCGCATGGATGTGAACCTGGAAGAACTGGACCAGATCATCGACGGCGGCATGCGCGCACCGCTGAGCGAATCGGACGGAGAGAAGCTGAAAGCGGTGTTGCACATTCTGGCCGATCGGGCGAAGCCGAGATGGCGGACGACAGAGAAAACCCGCGCGGTGTTGCCGCAGACTCCCAGTTCTGAGCCTGCCGCAGAAAAGGCAAAGCTGGAGGGAGAGCGCGAGCGGACCGGACATGGGCGCAACGGAGCCGCCCGGTTCACGGGCGCGCGGACCGTTCGGGTGCAACACAAAAAACTGCACCCAGGAGACATCTGTCCGGAATGCGGCGTGGGCAAAGTCTACCGCCAGAAGGAGCCCAAAACGCTGGTGCGGATCGTGGGGCGGCCGCCGCTAGAGGCCACCCGGTACGAGATGGAGCGCCTGCGCTGTAACGGCTGCGGAGAGGTGTTCACAGCGGACGAACCGGCGGAGGCAGGTGCGGAAAAGTATGACGAGACAGCGGCGGCGATGATCGCGCAACTCCGTTATGGAAGCGGTTTGCCGTTTAAACGATTGGAGCGCTTGGAGGGGAATCTCGGCATCCCGCTGCCAGCAGCCACGCAATGGGGGATAGCCGAGAAAGCGGCACTGGGTCTGGGGCCGGTGTATGACGCGTTCATTCGGCAGGCAGCGCTGGGCGAGGTGATGCACAACGACGACACGAGCATGCGGATTCTAAGACTGGCACGGGAGCCGGCCGACCCACGCACGGGCATCTTCACCAGCGGCATCGTCTCGCTCGGTCCGGGCTGGAAAATCACCCTGTACTTCAGCGGCGCCAAACATGCGGGAGAGAATCTGGCCGAATTGCTGAAGCGGCGCCCACCGGGGCTGGCTCCCTTGATCCAGATGTGCGATGCGCTGTCGTGGAACACTTCCCATCTGCCGGAAGGGGTGGAACGTCTGCTGGCTCACTGTATGTCGCACGGAAGACGCCAGTTTGTGGAAGTAGCGGAGAACTTCCCGGAGGAATGCCGTTATGTGCTGGAGACGCTGGGCGGCATCTGGCACCATGATGCGCTGTCGCGGGAGCAGGAACTGTCGCCGGAGGAGCGCCTGCGTTTCCATCAGGAGCACAGCGGCCCGCTGATCAAAACCCTGCATGGCTGGATGGAAGCGCAACTGGCAGAACGGAAGACGGAGCCGAACTCTGGGCTGGGTAAGGCCATCCGGTACATGCTTCGCCACTGGCTGCCGCTGACTCTTTTCCTTCGGGAACCAGGGGCTCCGATCGATAACAATCTGGTTGAAAGAATTCTGAAAAAGGCCATCTTGCACCGAAAAAACTCACTGTTCTACAAGACGTTGAATGGCGCCAGAGTCGGCGACCTGTTCATGAGCCTGATCCATACCTGCGAACTGAACGGAGCCAATCCGTTCGACTATCTGACCCAGTTATTGCGGCACGCCGAGGAGTTGAAGCCCAACCCATCGGAGTGGATGCCCTGGAACTACCGCGAGACGTTGGCCCGGCTCGCCACCCCTGCCGCGGCGTAGTAGGATGAATCCTGATCTGGCCGAAAAGGATCGACTGCGGCTGTGGTCAGGTGACATTCCGAAATGGCCGCCAAACGGGCCTTTCCCAAAGCAAATCCGCTAACGTTTTTGGCCAGTCACGAAGAGCGGCGAAAATGTTTCGGGCCGGCTTGGACGATCGCCCTGCAGGTTCGTGAGGTGAACTCCGGAGCGGCAAGACGGGAAGCGCGAGAGAAACTGCTGGAAGCCGCTCGCCGGCGGGAGATCGACGTGGTGCTGGTCTGGCGGTTGGATCGTTGGGGCCGGTCGGTCACGGATCTCCTGGCGACGCTCCGGGAACTGGAGCACCTCGGCGTCGGGTTCGTCTACCTGACCGAGGCACTGGACCTGACCACCCCGGCCGGCGGCCGCACAGCGGGCATAGAGAACTTCCATCGTCGCCTCGGCCGGACAGAGGGACGCCAACCAAGGTCACTCTCCCTTGCGTGCTGCCTTACGGCGCGACATTCGTGGGTACGAGCGGCGTTCCGACCAAACTGTCCCGCGGGCCTCACAGACAACTACGGCCTCAGCTATGGTCCGGCACCACCAGGGTAGCCATTTTCATGCCCGCGGGTGTCGCCTCGGGCGACATCGCTCAGAACTGTCCCCGAAACAGGTAAAGTGAGGGGATGTTGTTTTCCCGAATTGTGCGTGTCGGAGCGATTGTTGCTGCCTTGGCGGTGGCGGGGTGGTTGTTGGCGCAGAGCCAGCCTCCTTCGAAGCAGTACGTGGTGCTGCTGAAGCGCGGGCCGAAGTGGGTGGCGGGCAAGCCGGCCGGGGAGCAGGCCCTGGGGAATCACGGGCGGTACTTGCAGGAGCAGATGACGAAGGGCGCGCTGCAGTTGGCTGGACCGTTTCTGGACGATTCAGGCGGACTGATCCTGTACAACGCGAGAGACGAGGCGGAGGTGCGGGCGATCGCCGAACACGATCCCGGGGTGGTGGATGGGATCCTGGCGGTGGAGTCGATCCGGCCGTTTCATCTGGCCTTCGACGCCGCGAGTGGGAAGAGCCCGCTCAGCGCGGCGAAGTGATTGGCGGCGATGGGGAACGTTCCGTCTCTCTTGAGAATCCGCTATGGTCCGGCACCACCAGGGTAGCCATTTTCATGCCCGCGGGTGTCGCCTCGGGTGACATCGCTCAGAACTATCTCCTTGAACCATTGTCGCAGGCAGCGGCTACGCAGCTCTACCGAAAGGACACATCGGAAGCACTGGCGCGCAAATGGGTGTCCGGCAGATCGACATAGAGCGTCAGTACCGAAGAGACGTACAACGCCGGGTTGGAGTCCGGCTGCAACAGTGAGCCGGCGGGAGTCATTTCTTCCTCCGTCGGGCCGCTGTTTCCTGCTCGCTTTCACGGACCCGGTAGCTGTCGCCTTCGATTTTGGTTACCTCGGTGTGGTGCAGTAGACGGTCCAGCAGGGTGACGATGCAAGCAGCGTTGGGAAAGACCTCGTTCCATTCTTTGAAGGGCCGATTGGTCGTGAGAATCACCGGCTTTCGTTCGTAGCGCCGGTTGATCACCTCGTAGAGCAAGTCGGCGGATTTGTCGTCGAAGGAGAGGTACCCGACCTCGTCCACGCAAAGGAGTCCCACGTTGCCGTAGGTGCGCAACTTGCGCTGGCGGCCTTCGGGGCTCTGGCGATGGAGTTCCTCCAGCAAAGAGGCCGCGGAGCGGAACAGGACAGAGTGGCCCGCCAGCACGGCGGCATGGCAGATGTTCTGGGCGATCATGGTCTTGCCCAAGCCATTGGTACCGACCAGAACCAGGTTACGAGCCTCAGGGAGGAAGTCCAGGGTCAGTGCCCGTTCGATCACATCGCGTTCGATCTTCTTGGGCCAAGACCAGTCGAAGTCGGCCATGGGCTTGAACTTCTTGATCTCTGACAGCCGCAACCTCCGTTCCAGGCTGCGATGGGCGCGTTCGGCGGCCTCGGTCTGCGCCAGATGTTCCAGAATCTGGCGCGGAGACCAGCGCTGTTTAGTAGCGCGCGCCAGAAAGTCGTCCACGCCGCCGGCCACGGCATGCAAGCCGATCTGTTCCAGTTGCTCCGGCAGGCTGTTGCTCGGGGTCGTCGTCGTGCGAATGGGCGAGCTCATCGTAAGTCTCCAGATCGTGGGGGCGGACATCCAGCGCCTGCGCCTCGGGATGGCGGCTGAGATCCAGCGCCGGCAGGGGCGAAGAGCGATGGTTTCGACGCAGCAGGAAGGCGACCGAAGAGGCGCGTGGCGTATTCCGCTCCAACGCTTCGCGGATGGCGCGGCGCAAAGCGGCTACGCCATACAGGTCCAGCAGACGGAGCAGTTGGGTGGTTTGACTGGCGGCCGATTCTCCCTGGGCGAAGGCGCGCTCCAGCAAGTCATCGCTTTCGGGAACGGAGAGCGCCAGGCGGCCCGCGCGCGTCTGATGCAGCGCTTTACGTTTGGTGCGCAGTAAGGCTTGTTCATGCGCCGGGTCCAGGATGGATTGCTCTCGGTCATAGGAGCGATGATGGCGGGCGATCTCGACAGCGCCGTCCAGGATACGGATGTCGGTGTCGGAGGCCACCAGGGTCAGAGGCCGACCCACGGCTTCGGGCGGGATGGAATAGTCGTTGAGATCAAAATGCACATAGATGGTCTTGCGGGAGCGTACCTGCTCGATCCGATCGGTGTTGAAAGAGTGGAGCGGCAGCGGCAGCAAGCGGGGCTGCTCTTCGGCGAAAGCCTGCGCCACGGAGCGTGCGCTATCGTCGGGCCAGCGGCGCTGGTGTGCTACCTCATCGCGCCACGCTAGCGCCTGGCGATTGCACTCCGCCAGTGTGGTAAAGATACGGCCGGCCCAGAAGGAATCCCGTACATACCGAATAGCCCGTTCCACGCGGCCTTTTTGATTTCCCGCCCGCACCTGGCAAGGACGCGGCGCGAAGTGGTAGTGAGCCGCCAGTTCCAGCAGCCGCGGGTTGAAATGAATCTGGTTCCCGCGGCGTTCCAATACGGCGCTTTTGCGATTGTCGTACAGGATAACTCTGGGCGCGCCGGACCAATCTTGAAAGGCGCGCACGTGACCACGCAGGAAGTTCTCCATGGTCTGGTCGAAGAAAAACTCCAGATACAGCGCCCGCGACCAGGACAAGGTGATGACGAAGCAGGAGATCTGGCGCTTGGCGCGGCCCACCATGACTGAACCGAAGTAGGCCCAGTCCACCTGGGCTTGCTCGGCAGGAAAAACCTGCAACCGGAGGAAGGCCTCGTGGGGTTGCGGGCGCAAACGTGTGACCACACGCCGTAACTGCTCGACGCTGCCGGAGTAGCCGCGATCACGGATCATCTGGTAGAGGCGCGTGGCGCGCAAGCGGGGATGTTGCTCCAACGTCTCGCGCACAAACGGCAGATACGGATCGACAATGGACGGCCGCAGCGGCTCGGCGTGCTGAAAACGTTCCACCTCAATGGCTCGCCGTACGGTGTCGGGGTGGACGTCCAAGGCTTGTGCAATGGTGCCGATCTTCCAATGCTCGGCGTAGAAATAGCGGCGAATCTGTACGCGGGTTTCCGGGCTGATCATCCAAGTTCACCTTCGTCGTGGAATGTGTGGGAAGGGATCGACGAAGCGGCCGGGCCGGCCACAGATCGAGCAGCGCAGCCAGAGACCGGCTCGCCTTTCCAGCCGGCCCGGTGACGGAACTCGCAGCGCAACCGCCACCGGCGTCGTGATCGTTTCTCCACAGCCGAATGGTGCCGGAGAAATGACCGAAAGGGAAGATTGATCCGTCACGCGCGGCCGGCACCGGCGCTCGCGGTACTGCTGCTGGCGATCCCGGTGGTCGAGCCGGCCTTCGGGACTCTGCTGATAGCGGCGGTTGGCGCCCGGTGCTGCCGGCGCCGGGCTTCGGTGCGGCACGCCGGGCTGCAATAGCATTGTCCGCGATCGCAATGTGTACAAATCCAGAACACCGTCTGGCATCCCTGGCCGCGGCAAACGCGCTGCCGGAGAACCACATCTCCATGAACCGCCATCCGCCCACGCAGGCGGACTTTGACAAGGGCAACGGTTCATGCCAGGGTAGAACCAGCTTGGATGGTGACCTTCTCATGAAGGTTGCCGAGCCAGAACCCCGCTGCTCGAACGGCGGGGTTCTCTACCGCCTTTCAAGCCACAATACAATTTTCCGTCGGAATGTTTTGATGCTGATGATTGACGGATGATCGCGCCTTCGGCGCGGATGATGTCGCTGGAGCCTCCTACGTCGGCAAAAAACTCAGAAAACTACGTTTTCTGATGACCGACAACACGAGCGGGCAACTACAACATGTATCTCGCCCTGCAGCGAATGATGCACAACTGGGGAGTGGGAATTGTGGACGGATTCGAAGGCATGGAGGGGAACGGCCCGGCTTCGGGCACCCCGGTGCCGCATCGCATCGCTCTGGCCTCGACGGATTTCCTGGCGGTGGATCGCGTGGGACTGGAGTGCATGGGAATCGATCGCGGCACCTATAAAGGGCTGGATGTCAAAGACGGTGAACCGATCACGAAAACGGATGTGCAGTAACGCCGCGGCCCCGCACTCGGTTTGCTCGCCGAAAACGGCGCTCCTCTGGGCCTCAACGCCTGGAGATGGACGCACTGCCACATCTACAAGACCGGCAGCCTCCAGGGAGCCCGATAAGCCGGCTCGACAAACTGGTCGACGCTCGCTTCGTTGGTGACCCGCATAGCGGCGGTATCCCACTCCAGCACCTTCCGGGTCCGCAGGGCCAGCGCCGAGCAGGGCCAGTTCAGTAAGATGACTCGCGAACTCTATGGGCAGGCATGTGGGCCGGCCCTCCCTGGCGCAGCGAGTCCATCCGGTGTTGATCTGCCGTCTCGACGCGCGCAAGCGTCGGTGGCGGCCGCTGGAAGTCTGTGAACCCGGCTTCGGACAAAAGCAGGCCGCCGGGAAGTCCGCGCGGCTGATTACCGGCCGCGGCTCTACCGGAAGACTGAAACGGATTGCTGCCATTGGATATCGGGACGCTCAGGATCGAGCTGCCGGAAGGAAAGCATCCTATTACCCGTGACGTTTAAGTTAGCTCCCGCCTGACGGTTTCCCCGGCCTGGCAGGAGCGTGTTTCCGACCCGGAACTCGCGATAGGATAGTGCTCAGCACGCTTGGACCCGCAGGTTATGAGGGCGGCAAGGAGGAAGCGGTATGACGCAGAGAGCCTGCTGTAAGCGTCTCGAAGTGCCGACAGTGATTCGGGCGCCCGGAGGAGTGGTTCCGCTGCTCCTTGTCGCGGCGATCTTCGCGCTGGAACTGCGGCTGCCGGCCCAGCAATCGCCGGCGGAGTCTCCTGCCGAGGTCCGGATCACGAGCTCGCGAGACGGCACTCAACAGGCGGCTGCGCTTTTCGTGCCGCCGGGTGCAGCCGCCTCGGACAGGGGCTCGCGTGTCCCGCTCCTCGTGTACCTCCACAGTTGGTCAACCGACTACAAGACCACCGGCGGGGTGGCTGAAGCGTTGAGAGAGTGCCGGCGACGAGGATGGGCGTATCTGTCGCCCGATTTCCGCGGAGTGAACGACCACCCCGAGGCATGCGCGTCCGATCTTGCGGTCGAAGACGTGCTGGACAGTGTCAACTATGCGAAACAGCAGGCGCGTGTGGACGAGAAGCGTATCTACCTGCTGGGGAGTTCGGGAGGCGGGCACATGGCGCTGGTGATGGCTGAACGGGCACCCAAGGTGTGGGCCGCAGTGTCGGTTTGGGTACCGATCGCCGATCTGGCCGCCTGGTATCAGTTCTCCAAGGCGACTGGCAGCCAATACTACCAGATGATGGAGAAGTGTTGCGGCGGCCCGCCGGGAACCGCGGAGACGGACAAGCAGTACAGGCAGCGTTCGTCGCTCCCTTTTCTTTCCAATGCAAAGGGGATCAGGATCGCAATTGATAGTGGCATCAGGGACGGGCACGCGGGAGCGGCTGTACCTTTGAGCCAGTCTCTGTTGGCCTTCAACGCGCTGGCCAGGGCAAATGGATACCCAGACAAAGCGTTCCCGGCGGAAGACATTGAGTTCATGACCAGGGAGGCCCGCGTGCCGGACCATCTGGCGGGAGAAACGGAAGAGGAAGCGGGGCGCAGACAGAAGATCGTGCTGCGCCGCACCGCGGGCCCCGTGCGCCTAACGATTTTTGACGGAGCGCATTCGGTAGATGTGCCTACCGGGATCCGATGGTTCGAGTGAAATAGTTGAATTGGTCCGGGTCAGGGGATTTCCATGCCGGCCTTATGCAAAAGGAGAATACGACAGTGAGTATTACTAGACGTACTGCCGCGCTGCTCTTGGGAGGGGCAATGCCTTTGGCGACGCTGGAGCGGGCATTTGGCTCCCCACGGCCGCAAAAAGCGGCCATTCCAATAGCTTCGGGACCTTTTGGGGCTACCCGTCAATCGTTGATGGAGTACCAGATCCCCGAGTGGTATCGCGATGCCAAGTTCGGCATCTGGGCGCACTGGGGTCCGCAGTCGGCGCCCGAGATGGGCGACTGGTACGCCCGGCAGATGTATATTCAAGGTCACCGTCAGTATGACTTCCACGTCAAGACCTACGGCCACCCCTCGAAGTTCGGCTACAAGGACGTAATCCCGACCTGGAAGGCCGAGAATTTTGACCCTGACTACCTGTTAGGGCTTTATCAGAAGGCCGGGGCGAAGTTCTTCGTCAGCATGGGTGTGCACCACGATAACTTCGACCTATGGAACTCGAAACACCAGCCGCGGTGGAATGCAGTCGCCACGGGGCCGAAGAAGAACATCGCGCGAATGTTCCGGGACGCGGCGTTGAAGCAAGGCCTGCGTTTTGGGGTCAGCCAGCACCTGCATGCCAGCTACGAATGGATGGCGACCTGCTTTGGCAGTGACAAGACCGGCCCCTATCGAGGGGTGCCGTACGACGGCAACGACCCGCGGTACGCCGATCTGTACCATGAGAAGCACGTACCAGCGGCGCAACCAGGGGACGTGAGCAAAGTGCCGGAGTCCTGGAAGCGCCAATATTTCCTGCGGCTTCAGGACCTGGTGGACCAGTTGCAGCCGGACCTGATGTATCACGACGGCGTGATTCGCTTCGAGAGATACGGGTTGAGCCTGGTGGCGCACCTGTACAATCAGAGCGCCAAGTGGCACGGCGGCAAAGTGGAGGCGGTCTATACCAGCAAAGGAGTGGAGGACTGCCAGGTGGGCACCTGCGTGCTCGATTATGAGCGTGGAATCGCGGAGGGTATCTGGCCCAACTCATTTCAGACGGATACCTGCATCGGCGGCTGGCACTACGACCGGGACGCCCGCTACAAAACGCCGAAGCAGTGCATTGACATGCTGGTCAACGTCGTCAGCCGGAACGGGACCCTGCTACTGAACTTTCCGCTGAAAACCGATGGCACCCTGGACCCGAGGGAGATGGCGATCCTTTCCGAGATTACAGCGTGGATGGCGGTAAACGGCGAAGGCATCTACGGCACTCGAGCGTGGAAGGTCTGCGGGGAGGGCCCCAGCGTAGAAGGTACTGTCCGCGATACCAGCGTCTACAAACAGCTTCCGCCCATCCCTGACACATCGCCGGGGGCCACGCGAACCACCGGCGCCCGCGACAGCAGCGGCAAGCCGTTCACGGCGCACGATGTCCGGTTCACATCGAAAGGCAAGACCGTGTATGCGTTCGTGATGGGCTGGCCCGACAAAGAGTCGGTGATCGGCTCGATGGGTACCGCCAACAGGCTGGAAGCGGGCAAGGTGCAGAACGTGGAACTGCTGGGATTCAAGGGCAAGGTGCAGTGGGCGCAGGAACCAACCGGCCTCAGGGTGCAAATGCCGACTGAGAGACTCAGCGATTACTCGATCGCACTCAAGATCACTCTCGCTTGAGCCGCATGTGGAGCAAAGTGATAATGTCCCCTGTGTTCAAAAGCCTTCACTGAAGTGAATTTCCGTCTGGGAGTCCCAAGTTCAGGCTGCCGTCCCGATGATCCGTAAAGTGGTAAAAGGGGTAACCATGAGGACGAAAACCATGTGTCCGCCACCAAACTTCTTCGCAACACGGCAACGGCAAGAAGAACCGTTAACCCTTTCATACCAATACGCCTAAGAGTTCAATTTCTCTTGACGCCAGTTCAGGGCCATTGTATAGGCCGGGGAGAGACAGGGCCATAGATCCGGTAGTAAGAGATGCTTAAATCGTGTTTTCTGCGCGGGAACCATTCCCACGCCATCTTCGTATTTCATGATTGTGGCAACGACACCGGCCCGCCACGCCGCGACGATAATCAGCAGTTTCAGGAGAAAGGCAGGATGTCATTATCTCAGGATGTCCGGTACGGCTTACGCTCTCTAGGAAACAACCCGGCTTTCACTTCCGTGTCCGTGATTGTTCTAGCGCTCGGCATCGGGGCCAACACGGCGATCTTCAGCCTCGTCAACGGCGTGCTGCTTCAGCCGCTGCCCTATAGCAACCCCGGACGCCTGGTGCAACTCAGAGAGAGATCGCCCGACTTCAGCAGCATGTCTGTCTCCTATCCCAACTTCCTCGACTGGCAGGCCAGCAGTCGCAGCTTTGCCGGCATGGCAGCTTACCGGTGGGAGGACTACGACCTCACGGGCGGGGGGCCGGCGGAGCACCTCAGTGGCAAAATGGTATCGGCCGATTTCTTCCGCGTCCTTGGCATCTGCCCCGTGTTGGGCCGCGATTTTGACCCGAAAGAGGACATTCTTGGCACTACCCCGGTGGTGGTTATCGGCGGCGGTCTGTGGGAGCGGCGATTCGGCTCCAGCCCCGGCGTGATCGGGAAGCAGCTCACGCTCAGCGCGCGCGATTACACCGTCGTCGGCGTCGTTCCTGCGGAGTTTCAGCTGCAAGGCAAAGCCGACGTCTATACGCTCATGGGACAGTGGGACAGCGTCCTGGCCAAGTCTCGCGACATGCATCCCGGCATCCAGGTGGTGGCCAGCCTTCAGCCGGGAGTTACCCACTCCCAAGCCAGGTCGGACATGGAGGCGATCGCCGCGTACCTCGCCAAAGCCTATCCCAAAGCCAACGCCAAACACGGCGTCAACCTGGTGCCGCTCACTCAGGTCATTGTCGGCAACGTCCGCCACACCTTGCTGATCCTGCTGGGGGCGGTGGGCTTCGTGCTGCTCATTGCCTGCGCCAACGTAGCCAATCTGCTGCTGGCTCGCGCCGCCGGCCGTCGCAGGGAGATGGCCATCCGCTCGGCTCTGGGCGCCGGACGCGGCCGCGTGGCGCGGCAGTTGCTTACCGAGAGCGTGGTGCTGGCATTCGCCGGCGGCGCGGCCGGGCTGGCCATTGCCAAATATGGCGCCCGGGCCTTGATCGGCGCTGTGCCGGGCGGGCTGCCGCGAATGGAAAACATCGGCGTGGATGGCTGGGTTCTCGCCTTCACCCTGACTGTATCGCTGCTCACCGGCATTGTGTTCGGTCTGGCGCCCGCCCTGCAGATTTCCGCCTGCGATCTCAATGAGACGCTCAAGGAAGGCGGCCGCGGCTCCACGGCCGGCCCTCACCGCTTGCGCAACCTGCTCGTGGTTTCCGAAGTGGCCGCCGCCCTGCTGCTGGTGGTTGGCGCCGGCCTGATGCTGCGCACCATGTGGCGCCTCAACGCGGTCAACCCGGGATTCGATCCGCACAACCTTCTCACCTTTTCGGTGGGCCTCTCGCCAGCGGATAGCGCCAGTTCCGAACGCGTCATCCAATCCCTGGACCAGACCGTCGAGCGTATCCGCGGCGTTCCCGGCGTGAAGAGCGCCGCGCTGACCACGCTCCTCCCAATGGCTGGCAACGACAGCGAAATCCCGTTCTATGTCAGCGGGCGGCCCCGTCCCTCTTCTCAGGGCGACATGTTGTGGGCCCTCCTGTACACCCCCGGCCCCGGCTATTTCGAGGCCATGGACATCCCCCTCCTGCGTGGACGCTTCATCGCACCCCGCGATACGCGGAACGCCGCGCGCGTGGTGGTGATCGACGAGGTGATGGCGCACAGCGTCTTCCCCAGTGAAGACCCACTCGGCAAGAGCATTATCGTGGCCGATCTGAGCGGCAACCTGGGTCCCGAACTCACGAAGCCCATGGAAATCGTCGGCGTGGTGGGACACGTGAAGCACTGGGGATTGGACAACGATTTGACCGCCAAGGTCCGCAGCGAAATTTACATACCCTTCGTCCAGATTCCCGATCCGTTCCTCGAGGCCATAGCAGGCTCCAACATCTTCGTGGTGCGAACCGGCAATGATGCCCTTTCCATGGTGGCGGCCGTGCGGCGCTCGGCTCGAGAAGCGGGCCCCGGCCGGCCGGTTTTCGACATGCGAACGATGGACCAGATCGTTGCCGCCTCCCTGGAGGGCCGGCGCTTTTCCATGCTGCTGCTGGGCATTTTCGCGGGCCTCGCGCTGCTGCTGGCCGCCGTGGGGATCTATGGCGTGGTCTCTTACTCCATCGCGCAGCGCACCAACGAGATCGGCATCCGCATGGCCCTTGGCGCGAGGCCGCGAGACGTACTGCGAGTGGTGGTCTCGCAAGCGATGATGCCCGCCCTGGCAGGCGTGGCGATCGGGTTGGCCGCCGCTGCCGGGCTGACGCGCCTGATGGCCAACATGCTCTACGGTGTGGAGGCCACCGACCCCCTCACTTTCCTGGCCGTTGCGGTTGCGATTGCCTTCGTGGCACTGCTCGCCAGTTGCATCCCGGGGCTCCGCGCCATGAAGATCGAGCCCACGATCGCTTTGCGTCACGAATAGGAATCCGACGATCCGACAGAATCCCCTCCAGGACCGGGATCCCATCGACATCCCGCTGGATCCGCGCTCAACGGCAGCCAAGCGTATTCTCGACGTTCACAGAAGCGGCTTCGAGAGCATTTCAGGACAGATCCCAGTGCCAGGCTCAACCCGAGAGGCGAGTCTCAGGGGACCGAGAGTTCTTGAATGAGGGCGCCCAGACGGCTGATCGAGCCTGCGCCGCCAGTGTTTCGCTACTCTGGCAACGACGGATGTGGGCAATCGGGAGTCGTGGTCGACCGAGCAGATCTCGCTCGCGCAATCGGCTTGCGTGCTTGCGAGGGCCCGTCGAGCGCGACGCCGCGCGTTTCGCGTCGAGCGAACACCGCCGGGTGGCGGTCCGGAGCCGCGTCCGCCGGCGCGGCAGTCGATTCCCCCGCCTTCCTCCGCGTGATCGCCCGATGGGCCCCCCGCGCCTCGCCGCCGTCAAACGCGCTCCCGGCCTGGGAAGCACTCCACGGCCCGGACAGGCCGGACCCGCGCCTGCCGGCCGCGGCTCTACACCACTGCCTTCTTCGGGTCGATCCGGAGCCACAGTAGCGCGCCCGCCAGATTGGCCGCCATGGCCAGCACGAAAGGAGGGATCCACGATCCGGTGGCTTGGAGGAACGCGCCAAAGGCCAGCGCCGAGAGCGCGTTTCCGAGGCTGCCGGCGGTGAGCATCAGGGCCGATACGATCCCGGCTCTCTTCAATCCCACGTCCAGGCAAACCGCGAAGCAAACGCCGTGGGCCAGGGCGGCGGCCCCGTCCGCGAATCCCAGGAACGCGGCGGCGGTGTATGGATTCGAGGCCAGAAGGCCCGGCAGCACGGCGGCGGCGCCCAATCCAAAGCCGGTCATGCCCACCACGCGCCGGCCTATGCGCGTGCCGTGGCGCCGGCTGAGCCGGTCGCTCCACCAGCCGCCCAGGGGCTTGGCGAAGAGCGAAAGCCCGGTGGGCAGGGCCGCCAGCAGGCCGGTGGTTTCGAGCGCGAGGTGCCGCGCCTCGGTCAGGTAAGTGGGAAACCACGTGATGTAGATATACCCGGTGTAACCGTAGGTAAAGTACATGGCCAGGATGGCCCATAGATTCGAATTGCCGAGCAAGCGGCGCCACTCGATGGCGGCTTCCTTCGACTCCGGCGCGGCGGCGCGGATGTGTTCCAACTCGGCCGCGTTGACGGCAGGATGCCGGGCGGGGTCGTCGCGATACCACAGGCGCCACGCCGCGGCCCACGCCAGGCCGGCGGCGCCGAAGCAAAGGAAGGCCGAGCGCCATCCCCAGCGCACCAGGACAAAGGTGGCCGCCGGCGCCGCGATGGCTCCTCCGGCGCCCATTCCGGCGAAGAAGAATCCTTGCGCGCGCCCGCGCTCGGCGGCCGGAATCCAGCGCGAGAAGGCCTGCGAAACGTTCGGCGCCGCGCCCGCCTCGGCCGTCCCGAACAGGAAACGAATAACCAGCAGGGACGCGAAGCTCCACGCCAACGCGGTCCCCGCCGTGCACGCGGACCAGAGAACCACGATGGCCGCCAGCACGCGCCGCGGTCCCAGCCGGTCGCCCAGCCAGCCCATGGGGATGTGGAACAGCGCATATCCCCACACGAAAGCGCTGAAGACCCACCCCATGGCCAGCGGGCTCAAGTGGAGGTCCGCGCGGATGGCGCCGGCCGCGATGCTGAGGACCGTGCGGTCCATGTAGAGCACCAGCGCCAGCAGAAAGGCCAGCCCCACCACCCTGTGGCGAGTCCGGCTGGGGCGTGGGGACGCGCCAACGTGATTCCCGGCGTGGAGCGGCGCGGTCATCTCACTTGCGCGTTTCCCATCCGTCCTCGAACAGCCGCAAAAAGTTGCTCGCGCCGTACGGGTGCTTCAGCGCTTCGGCCTCGTTCAACTCGACCCCGATGCCGGGACCGCCGGGCGCCTCGATGGAACCTTGCTCGACGCGCGGCACTCCCTCGAACAGGTCGCGCGCCCACGGCTCCAGAAATTCGTCGAAGCACTCCTGGATCAGGAAGTTCGGAATGGCGGAGTGGATATGCGCGTTGATGGCCGTGTTCAGCGGGCTCTGCGCCTGGTGCAGGGCTACGAACGCCTCGGCCGATTCGGCGATGGCGGCGGCTTTCATGGCCCCCGAGATGCCGCCGATGCGCAGCGTCTCCGGCTGCACGATGCTGACGGACCGATCCGCGACCAGCCAGAGGATGTCCGACAGCCGGCTGGATCGCTCGCCCGCGGCCACCGGGATCCGGACCGAGCGCGCCACCTGCAGCGTGGCTTTGATATCGGTAGACATGGCGGGAGTCTCGAACCACATGGGATGAAACTCTTCCAGGCGGTGAGCCAGCCCCACGGCTGTCGCCACGCTGAAGCGGTCGTGGCCTTCGATGAGGATATCGACACCCTCGCCGACCGCCTCGCGGACCCCGCGAACGATGCGGATCGACAGCTCCTCCTCGCCGCGATCCAGAAAGCGATAGGCCGCGCCGAACGGGTCGAATTTCAGGGCGGTGTAGCCCATCTCCTTCACGCCCGCGGCAGCCTCGGCGAAGAAGACGGGATCGCGCGGTCCCTTGTACCAGCCGTTGGCGTACACGCGCAAGCGCGGGCGCTGCTTGCCCCCGAGCAGTTTCCAGAGCGGCGCGCCAAGACTCTTGCCGAGGATATCCCAGCAGGCGATCTCGACCGCGCTCATGGCCACCGAGGTATTGAGGAACAGGCCCTTGTAGAGCTTCTGCCAGAGGCGCGCGGGGTGCAGCGGATCTTCGCCGATGATGAATCGGCCGATCTCCCGCAACTGGGCCTCGATGGGGCGGGTTTCGAAACCGCTGGTGGCCTCCGCCAAGCCGGTCAGACCTTCATCGGTCTCGAGGCGAACGAAGAGCCAGTTCTTCCAGGGATTCCCGCAAATGATCGTCTTCAGTCCGGTGATCCGCATGGCTACTTGCCCCAGGTCATCAGCGGCGCGAGATCCCGCAGGATGTCGTCCAGGTACCGGGAGGAGATTTCGTCCAGGGGAGCCTGGCCGTTTCGCTTGCGCGGGCAGTCGATGACTCCTCGCCGGAACAACACCTCCTTGTAGCAGCCTTCCACCTGCGTCTCGAAGAAGAACAGCGGCGCCATCTCCTTGTAGATGTGGAGGGCGCGCCGCTCTTCGCCGGATTCGAGCGCGCTCCAGAGGGCCACCACCACGTCCGTCACGTGGCACCCCGGCATGTTGCCATCCGTGCCGCGGCGGTACTCCTCGATCAGGTAGCGGCCTCCGGCGCCGCCGAAACATCCCTTCACGGAGCCGTCGTTGCCCTTCACGATTTCGGTGAGCTTGATGGTGCTCGGCTCGGTCTCCTCCTTGATGTACTGGACGTATTCGATCTCGCGGCACAACCGCAGCAGGAACTGCGCGGACATCTCGGTTCCGATGGGGCCGTACCAGTTCTGGATGAAGACCGGCAGGCGCGCGGCCCGCGAGATGGCTCGGTAGTAGTCGCAGATCACCGCCTCGGATAGCGGACGCCGGCGGATGTGCGGCGGCATGGCGATCACCGCGTCGGCGGAGATGGCGCGGGCGTGCGCGGCAAAGCGCGCCGCCTGCTCCCCGGTGGCGCCGCTCACCCCGATCGTCACTGGGATCCGGCCGCGATTCCGCTCCACCAGCGCTTGCGACAGAACCAGGCGCTCCTCGTCGCTGAGATGAATCCACTCGCTGGCGTTTACCGGAAACACCAGCCCGTGCGCGCCGCATTCAACCGAGAAGTCCACGATGCGCTGGAAGCCCGGGATATCAATCTCGCCGTTCTCACGGAAAGGAGTGGAGGGGATAGTGAAAATGCCCCGGAAACCGTCAGCCTGTCTGGCCATCAGACTCGCATTTTACTACCGCGACGCGCTTCCGAGTTCAAAATGCGAGCTGCGCTTATCAGGGGGGAGCCCCTGGCCCGAGTCATGGTTGCCCCGCTGCCACTCGCACAACAGACGTCTCGAAATCAATTCGCGAGCGGGTCGGGGCCAGGTTGAAAGTGTAGGACCTTGTTGGTGCTCCCTTACCGCCTTCGTCATGAAAGACCGCTCGAGTGGCGCAAGTCGACCACGAGCCTATGCCTTTCCAACCGGCCTTGGTGAGCATCGGGAAGCGCCCGCGGCCGGAACACGACGAGCCGAACTGCGACCACCGGCCCGCGAAGATCGCCGGCGCCGCCGGCGCGGCAGTCGATTCCGCCAACTTCCGCCGCGCGATCGTGCGATGCACACGGCGCCTCGCCGACGCCAACAGGCGCTTGCCCCGCCCCGGAGGTTCCTCTGATCCAAAAGTAGAGTTTTTGGGCCAAGAAATGGGCTGCCTGACTCCCGCCATCCCGTCGTGTCCTGTTGGTGCGGCACGCGCTCTGGAAGCTCGACCGGCTTGAAAGGCCGCCCTACACCTAGTCCGCCCGCAGGGCTTGAATCACATCCACGCGCGCGGCTCGCATCGCCGGCCACGCGGACGCGGCCACGGCCGCTGCCAGCAATACGCCCGCTGCCCCCATCACGACCCACACCCCCGGCATCCGCACGTTCTCGAAATAACTGCCGGCCAGCCGCTGTAGCGCGAGCCCGCACGCCAATCCGGCGCCAATCCCCACAGCCGTGATGAGGGTGCCCTCCGTGATCACCCGCGCCAGCAGATCCCGCGGCTGCGACCCGATCGCCAGCCGGATGCCGAATTCGCGCGTCCGCGCGCTTACCGAAAATGCCAGTACGCCCGCAACCCCGACCACCGCAATGGTCAGCGCCACTATGGCGAAGCCACCGAAAACCATGGCGTTTAACCGATCCGGCGTCAGCACCTCCGCGCGGACATCTTCGAGCGTCGCGGCGCGCTCTACCGGCTGGTCCGCCGAGAGGCCGCGGATGGTCCGCGAGATCGGGCTGATCAGGGCATACGGATCCGATCGCACGTGGACGAACATGCGCCCGGCAATCAGCGGTCCCTGCCCGAACGGGGTATACATGGTAAATGTGGGCTCTGGAACCAGGTGCTCATCATCGATATCACCGGCCACTCCGACGATGCGCATGGGCGTCGGCTTCATGCCGATAAACTTCAACAGAGGATCCGTCCAGGTGACGTGCCGGTTGAGCACCTGCTGGTTCGGGAACATCCGCTGCGCCACGCTTTGGCTGACAATCGCCACCGGCTCGCTGCCTTGGCGGTCGAGATCGTTGAAGTCGCGCCCGGCGATCATCGGCACGCCCAGTGAGGCGAAAAATCCGGGGGACACGATCCGGAATTGGCTGCGTGGATCGTCTTCCGCCGTCCCGCGAACGTAACCTTCGGCCGTGAATTGCAAGCCGGGGCCGAACGAGCGTCCCTCGCGCCACGGTGTGAGGGTGCCCAGAGCCGCGGCGTCTACGCCCGGCAACTGTTGGACGCGCCGCATCGCTTCTTTGTAAAACTCCACGACCTGGCCGTCCGTCCGGCCATACGTAAGCACAGGCACGTTGATCGCGAGCACGCGGCGCGTGTCGATGCCGGTCTGGACCGCCTGAAGGGCGAGCAGCGTCTTCACCAGCATGGCGGCGCCCGCCAGCAGGATGAAGGAGAAGGCGATCTGAGTGACCGCGAACGCCCGCAGACGCCGCGTCGCGCCGCCCGTCACCCGCACGCTCCCGGTGGACAGGCTGATTCCGTGCGACCGGTCGCCCGACGGCAGGCGCGGCACAAACGCCAGCAGCGCCGCGGCGGCCAGCGCTAGTCCGGCGCCGACCCACAGCATGCTGGAGTCGACCGTCAGATCCAGCGCGCGGACCGAGAACCGCGACGCGTACCGCGCCAGGATCGCCACCATGGGCTGCGCGCCCAGGACACCCAGTGCCGCTCCCGCGCCGCAGAGCAGGAGGCTTTCCGCAAGAAGGACGCGCCGCAGCGCGGCGGTGCTGGCACCCAGCGCGGCCCGAACCACCAGCTCACCTTCGCGGCGAATGGTCCGCGCCAAAATCAGGTTGGCGGCGTTGGAACACGCGATGATGAAAACCAATCCCGACGCGGCCAGCAACACCCAAAGCACGGTCCTGGCTTTGGACGCAATCTGGTCCCGCAGAAGCACCGCATTGATGCGGAAGTCCGCCTTCGCGGGGTACGACTCGGGATGCTCTTTCATGATGGCGCCGTGCGCCGCCCTCAGCTCGGCGCGGGCCTGTTCCAGTGTCGCGCCGGGGGCCAGGCGGCCAAACAGCTCGGTCATGCGATGAATCCGGCCCGTCACCATCGTCGCCGACAGGTGGTGTGGACTGGTCACGACGTTGGCGATGATCTCGGTTTCGGCCGGATAGGGGATCGATGGCTCCAACACCCCTACGACGGTCGCGGTACGCGGTCCGAACGATTCGAGCCTGACGACTTTTCCGAGCACCGACGGGTCGCTTTTCAGCGCGGTGGTCCAGAAGCGATACGTCAGAACCACGGCGCCGGCGGCGGCCGGGCCGTCGTCCCGCATATCGAGCAGCCGCCCCAGCACCGGATGCAGGCCCATCACGTCGAAGTAGTTACCGCCGACAACTCCTGCCCGCACCTCGCGCGGCTCGCCAAGCCCATTCATCGTGAAACCTATGGTGGAGAAATCGCCGATCGCGCTCAACGATTTAACCCGCTGCCGCAGGTCCTGCATCTCCGGCACGGAAAACACGGCATTCTCCGTGCCCGAGCCTCGCGCGCTCTGCCTGATGTAAATCAGCCTGCTTTCGTCGCGATTCACCAACGGCCGCAGAAGAACCCCGCGGACCAACGTGAAGATAGCGGCATTGGCTCCGATTCCGAGTGCCAGCGTCAGGACCACTGTAATCGTAAGCCCCTTAGCTCCGGCGAGCGAGCGGAGGGCGTACTTCACGTCACGCCAAAAGATTCCGGCAGCTTCGCGTAAACCCAATTGTTCTGTGCTCATCCCAGTCATGATCACGCCTCCCTTCTGAGTGTCACTACGACTCCGTCACAGGGATGTCGTTCGACAACGGGAGTTTTCGACATCCGGGCCAAAGAAATCTGGCGCTCACGGAATCTCCTTCCGAAATCATACGCGATGCCGGCGGCCGGCGTTCCATTTTTCTCGGGCGTATCATCCACAGCTACGACCCGGTAATGCTCCGAGCGATCGTGATAGCGGAGTTTCGCAGGTCGCCTTCATTTCCGGATGCCAGCCCCTGGTGGTATCGGCGCTCCCGCTGGGGGAAACGGTTTTCGGGGAACGGTCCTGTTGCGGCCCGGACGTCACCGTATGGCAGGACGGTGGAAATGCGCGCCCCCCGACAATCCGCACGTTTGTGCGGGTCCGCATCTCTTGCGCGATTTCGAATTTGCCGCCGTTCCCCAGGTAGGAGTGACACCCGTCTGTCCTCGAAGAAGATTGCAACTGTAGAGCGCGCGCTTCAGCCCACTTGATATCTTGCCGCGGTCTTCTCATTCAGGCGGATGCCGAGTCCCGGGCGCGTCGTGAGCCCCAGAAATCCCTTTTCAATCTGCTCCGGAGGGTCGATTAATTCCGCACGCCAGGGCACTTCGCCATAAGACAATTCCAGAATCAGAAAGTTGGGCATCCCCGCACAAACGTGCGCCGCAGCCACATTCCCGACCGGACTCGCCGGCCCATGCGGCGAAACCCTCAGCCCTGCCGCCTCGGCCAGACTCGCGATTTTCTTCAACTCCAGCATCCCTCCGCAGTACTTCACGTCCGGCATCACGATGTCCACGGATTCGGCATTGATATACGGCAGAAATCCTTTCACCCCGTAAATCAGCTCGCCGCCCGCCGAAGGCATGGCCGCCGAACGCCGAATCGCGGGCAGGTCGGGCACTTGCGTCACTTCCTCCAGCCAGAAAAGCCGCAGCGGCTCCACTAGTTTCGTCAGCGCCAATCCCCGCGCCAGATCGAATTTGCTGTGAGCATCCAGCAACAGTTCCCTACTCGGCCCCAACACTTGGCGCACGGCCGTTGCCCGGTCGATACCCAGTTGGGTGATCTGCTCGACTTTTGTTGCATCCGACAAATCCGCCGGCATGTCGTCCCACGGCGCCAGTTTCACCGCGTCAAATCCCGCGCCCATGGCTCGTGCCGCCATGGAAGCAAAACCCGCCGGGGTCCGCGGGTTTGTGGAGCGGTTGATGTTGGCGTAGGTTCGGATCGCAGTTCGCAAAGCGCCTCCGAACAGGTCGTACACTGGCACATTCAGCGCCTGTCCGATGATGTCCCAAAGGCACTGCTCGAGGGCGCTCAACGCGCATGCTGCGCTCCTGCCGCCGGTTGCGATCTCCGGCGCGGCGACTGATCGAAGCCACTCGATCTCGAATGCGCTCCGGCCCTTCAGCCTCGCGGCAAACTGGGCAACGTATCGCAGGGTCGCCGCATCGCTCGCGCCCTGCGATGCCTCGCCGATTCCTGTGATTCCCGAGTTCGTCGTAAGTCTCACGAGAATCCAGTCGCCTCGTGTGTTCACATGGACAGCGAAGATCTCATGGCCCCCGATCAAGGTCTTTGCCGTGTCGCGTTGCGGGGAAGCGGAAATTGCAGCAATTCCAAATGGCAGCGCGGACACCCCCAGCTTAGACAAGCATTGACGCCGCGTCATAGTTGTACGATTTTATATCATCAGGCCAGGTTCAACTGGCGGAAGGTGCCGCATTCGCGCCAGGCACGCCCATAGTTCGTAGTGAGCACCCCATCGGGTATCGAATCGTCGGGCTGTGGTACAAAGCTCGGATGCACGGAGAGAGTTTCAGTAAAGACGTATCGTCACATAGAAGTCGCAAAGACGACGGGGTCCCGAACCCGGCTCGCGCTCTCGCCGACGCCGAAAGCGCTCTTGGGAAGTGCCCGCGCACCCGCCGAACCGAAAACCGCGACCGCCGGGCGCAGCTCTCGGCTGCCGGCGCGGCAGTCGATTCCGTCGCACTCCGCCACGCGATTGCGCGATAGGCCCGCGCGGGCTCGCTTCAGGCCCATGAGCCGTAACATCGAACGACGCCCGGGCCGTCCTCTCATCTGTTCCCGCGCCAGCCACCATGAGCGCGATGAGTCGCCTGCCAGGCAGGCGCGCGGCAGCGGTGGTATGATTTGGTCCTGGGGTGTCTTAATGCGAGTCGGGCTGGGTACTTTCGCGCTGGCGTGTGTTCCACTCTTTTTGGCATCGGCAGCTGCCCAGACTGCCACCGATGAAGAAACTCCACGAATTTCACTCAACATTCCGTCCGGGGCGCCTCTGCGCTTATATTTGACCAAACGGGTATCGAAACGGGTTGGAGCGCCGGTGGAGGCAAAGCTGCTGGAACCTGTATTTGCCTTCGACCGGGAGGTGATCCCCGCGGGAACGGTAGTACAAGGCGACGTAAGCCGGACTCAGCCGATTGGCAAGTGGCAGCGGGTGAGAGCGATCGTAAGCGGCGATTTCACGCCACTTCGTAGCGCCAGGGTGGAATTCACCACCCTCATTCTGCCGGACGGACATAAGCTTGCCACACACACCATCGAGACGATGGGGTTGAATTCCATCTACACGGAGCCAAGGAAGAACCAAAAGGCGCAGCCGCAGAACCAGAACGGCGGAATCCTCGGCACCGCGAAGCAGACCGCCAAGGACAGGGTCAACAGCGCCATCGATTCCGTACGCGGCCCCAATAAGAAGGAAAAGCTCATCGATCTCCTGTGGTCGAAGCTGCCGTATCGCCCGCAGTATGTGCGGCGCGGCACGCGGTTCGATGCGGCGTTGCAGGACCCGCTGCAGTTCGGCTTCGAGCCGGTCAAACAGGTGGATCTCACAGAATTAGGGTCGCAGCCGCTCCCGGATAGCGTAGTTCATGCGCGGCTGCTCACGGCGTTGAGTTCCGCCTCGGCCAAACAAGGTGACGCGGTGGAGGCGGTGGTGACCGCGCCGCTGTTCTCTCCGGCACACAAACTGGTGCTTCCGGAAGGCGCCCGGCTGACCGGCACGGTGGTGGTGGCCAGGAAAGCACGATTTTTCCATAGAGGCGGCCAACTGCGGTTCAGCTTCCAAAAGATCGATTTGCCGGAGGAAGTCGCGAACCTGAGGTTCAGCGCGCCGGAGCCCACGAACCCCACGGCCCCGAAGCAAACCACGCTCATGACGCGGGAGCCCATGAAGACGCAGGCCGTGCTGGAAGCGGCGGAGGGAAGCGGCAAGGCGCAGATCAAGGTCGATTCGGAAGGCGGGGTGCAGGCGAAGGAATCCAAGACGCGTTTCATCGCGCCCCTGATTTCTCTAATGGTTGCCAGCCGCGCGGCCGATAACGATCACCACCACGACCACGACGCCGACGATACGGGCGTGCAGGCCGGCGCAGGCGGCAATGTTTCCGGCCGGACGCTGGGAGGCGGCCTGGGATTGGGGATGCTGGGCGCAGCGGTGTCGCAGAGTTCTCCCTACGTAGGGATGGCATTCGGCTATTACGGATTAGCGTGGTCGGTGTATTCGCATGTGGTCGCTCGCGGTGGCGAGGTCCAGTTCGATAAGAACGCCATGATGGACATCAAGTTCTCGACGCGAACGCCGCCGCAGGGTTCGAAGATCCGCGCCACGTTGGAACGGGCGCTGCAGGGGGGCGGTCTTCCACGCTGAACACCGCTGGGATGACGGGCTGGCCCGCCACCCTCAAACAACGCGGCGCTGAGGTCTGACCGGGATTTCGACTCCGGCGTCTTCCGCCGCGTGATCGCGCATCGGCACTCCGCGCCTCGCCGGCGTCAAACGCGCTCGCGGTGCCGGCAAGAGCGCCCACAGGCTGGCGAAGGTCGGGCGTGATTTCACCGACACGGCGTCTTGTGGTCATACCTGCGCGATGCTGTTAGCAGTGGCACAGCAATGCAACCTCGCCCCGGAACGAGCGGGTGCCTGCCGCTGGCGGAAATACCACCGCCGCTGCGGAGCGCAACGTGGCCGTGGGGACCGCCATTGGAGGCCGGATCGCAGTGGATGGCAGACTTTGCCTGGAGCCGATGGGGGCTGCCGGCAAATTGGGGCACCTAACCATTCTTCCCGATGGACCACTCTGCGGTTGCGGTAACCATGGTTGTCTGGTGGTTCCTTGGCCTCCTCAGCCCGAGCTGCATCGGCCCAGGCCGTAGGCGCCGAGTACTTGATTTCACCGCGTAAGGGGGGCGGGTCAATCTTGTAGTTCAAGCTTCCATCGCCGCCTGTAGCATCGCCCGGGCGTATCCCACGTTGAACACCCACCCGGCATACTCGCCGCTGCCCTGGCGTTCGCGGTCGTAGTCCAGACCACGCGGGTGCTCGGGATAGATCAGCCGCGGGTATTTTTGCCGGACCAGTTCCTTCATCACTGCGACCATATCGACCTCGCCCTCGTCCGGGAAGACCTCGGTGTACTTCTCTCGCGGCTTGCGCATGATGACATTGCGGAAATGCACGTGGTTGATGCAGTCGCGCTTGGAGAAATAGCGGCAAACCTCTACCGGATCGTGGCCCATTTCGCGCGTGACGCCGCAATCGAAGGTAATGCCGTTAAACGGGGTCGGCACGATGCTCACCAGCCGCTGCCAGCCCTCCACGCTGCCCATAATCTGTCCGGAGCCCCGGCTGATGGGCGCGGGCGGATCGTTGGGATGCAGCGCCAGCCGCACGCGCGACTCGGCAGCCACCGGAACCACCGCTTTCAGGAAGTAGGTGGCATTGGCCCACATCTCTTCGATGCTGTGGACCCCCTCTTCGGGCAGCGGCGGCAGGTCCTTGATCTTGTCATAGTCGAAGGAGAGCATCCCCGCGCCGCCGCGGCCAGGCTCTTCGAAATAGCCTTCCGTAGCGCGGTGCGCATAAAAGTTGTATTCGATCACCGGGAGGCCGGCGCGGCTCGCTGCGCGGATCGATTTCTGAATGTTTTCAATCTCCTGGTCCCGCCCCGCCCTCCCGTAAATCGTATTCGGGAACCCGCCAATCATCATGTTGGAGACCGTGATGCCGCCCTTTTGGAAGCGGTCCATGATCTGCCGGAGCTGGTCTTCCTCCCAGGGAATGCGCGGCCCGCTCATGATCGCGTGCCTGACGCCGAGTTGGAGGATGCGGCGCATGGCGCGCTCGTCGGTAGCCGGCCCCGACAGCATGCAGAGCTTGGGTGTAGCGGTCCCTTCCGTGAGCGGCCACCCGCGGTTGAGAGTCGCGCCGCTGGCCGTGCCCGAGAAGCACGCCGCTCCGGCGGCCCCGATCAGCCCTCGCCTTGTGAATGCGGCATCAGACATCGGAAACACTCCTTTCAACCGGAGCATCCATTTTGGACTCCCTGGTCCTGCTCAGTATATCCCCAGCCGCTCTCCGGTTGTTCACGCGAGAATTCCCGGCTGCATTCAGACCTGCACGGGAGAGCTTGAACCTGGTTTGCCGCCGTCGATGGCTCACAGCCCCGCGTTCCGCGCCGCGATCCGCGCTATGCTGGACCAGTCGAAATCGGCCTGTCCCGCGGCAACAGCCGAAATAAAGCTATCGCGGATGACACTGGCAACCGGCATCGGGGCAGCGCACTCCTGCGCCACTTCGAGCGCCAGACGCACGTCCTTCAGCCCGAGTTTCAACGCAAACCCGGCCGGCTCGAACTGCTCTTCAGCGATGATCCGCCCGTAGTTGGCATAGACGGGCGATGCGAAGAGCGCATTCATGGTCTCGAGAAAGATCCGCGGCGCCACCGCGGCTTTGCGCAGCAGCGCAAAGGTCTCTCCGAAGCTTTCGATCACACTGGCGATCATGAAATTGCCGCAGAGCTTGACCGCATTTGCCTGCCATGGCTCCCGGCCTGCGACGAAGGTCTGCTGTCCGATAGCTTCGAAGATCGTCCGGCAACGGCTCAGCGGTTCCTCGAGTCCCGCCGTAACAATGAGCAACTTCTTGGCTTCCGCGGCCTCGGGCCGTCCGAACACGGGCGCACTCAGATATTCTTGGCCACGTTGGGCATGCTCCGCCGCGAGTCGCCGCGCGAGCGCCGTGCTGATGGTGCTCGATGAAATATGCACCGCGCCGGCTTTCAATACGGAGGCGAAGCCTCCGGCGCCCCACACGCACTGCTCCACGGCAGCGTCATCGGCCAGCATGGTGATAACGGCTTCGCAGTGGCGCACCGCATCCGCCGGTGAATCCGCCGCGTTTGCGCCTTCGGCTGCCAGCGTATCGGCCTTGCTGCGCGTCCGATTGTAAACCGAGAGTTGGTGACCGGCGCGGAGCAAATTCCGCACCATGCCCGAGCCCATTCTGCCCAGCCCGATAAATGCAATGTTCATCAATTGCCCTCCCTTCTCAGGCTATAGCATGGGACCAAAAGCGCGAGATCGCAACGTGGGGCGGAGGCGGGTGTTCGAACAGCCACAGTGCCGACGCCTGCGATCGTGCCAGACCGCGCTGGAGCGCGTTTGCAGCCTTTCGTTCCCCGCGCTCCCGCTTCGCCAACCGCCACCTGCCTGCTCACACCCCTTCGAGCCTCCCGTACCGCAGCGCCAGCGCCGGCAGCACCAGCAGGTTTAGCGCCGTGGACGTCGCCAGTCCCCCCAGGATCACCACCGCCATCGGTCCCTCGATCTCCCGGCCCGGCTCGCCGCTGCCGATGGCCAGCGGCAGCAGCCCCAGCCCCGCCACGATCGCCGTCATCAAAATCGGCACCAGCCTCTCGGAAGCGCCTCGCAGCGCCGCTTCCCGGCCCCACGTCATCCCCTCCCGCGCGACCAGGTGCTCGAAGTGCGAGATCATCATCATCGAGTTCCGCATCGTGATCCCGAACAGCGTCACGAACCCCACCATCGCTCCCACCGTCAACAGCCCGCCGGTTGCGAACACCGCCAGCACCCCGCCCACCAGCGCGAACGGTAGATTCGCCAGCACCAGCAGCAAGTTGCGCGTGCGCCGGAAAACCGCCGCCAGCAGCAGCAGGATTCCGGCCGCCGCCATCAGCGAATTCACCAGAATCTCGTGTTGCGCCTGCGCGCGCGCCTCCGAGGCGCCGGTGACCACGGCATAACTGCCCGCGGGAAAGGCCACCTTGGCCTGCACGCTGCGCCGCACCTCGGCCACGAACGACGTCAGATCCCGCCCCCGAACGTCGCACGTCACCGCCTGCCGCCGCCGTGTGCCGTCGTGCAGAATCGTCGTGCGGCCCGTATCTTCGTAGACCTCCGCCAGTTGACGCAACGGAATGTGCAGCCCTTCCTCGTTGGTCAGCGGCAGCCCGCCCACCGCATCCGGGTCCTGGCGCACTCGCTCGTCCAACAGCACCGTCACATCGAAGACCCGGCTGGCATCGTAGGTCTGAGCTACCGGAGTGCCCTCGTAAGCGGTCCTCACCGTGTCCATCACATCCACCGGCCGGAAGCCGAACTGCTTCAGGCGCTCGGGCCGTAGCCGCACCATGATGCGCGGCGCGCCCGGCGGCGATTCCACCTGGACATCGGCCGCGCCCCGGATCCCACCCACCACCCGGGCCACCTCCTGCGACTTCCGGTCGAGCAGATCCAGATCGTCGCCGAAGATTTTGATCACCACCTCCGCCGTCACGCCCGAGATGGTCTCCTCGATACGCTCCGCCAGAAACCGCCGCACCGCGAAATACACCCCCGGAAAATTCGCGATGGTCTTGCGGATCTCCGATTCCGCCGCCTCCGCTTCCTCGCCTTCGAGCGGCTTCAGCTCCACGTGCATCTCCTCGTAATGCACGCCCCAGGTGTCGTCCGCCTGCTCCGCGCGGCCGATCTGCTGCGTGACCGAGTCCACAAACGGGTGCTTTCTCAGCTCGCGTGTGAGTGCGTTCCCGATCCGCATGGTCTCGCGAATCGACGTCCCCGGCACCGCCGACATGTGGATGATGAAGTGGCCCTCCTTCAGGTCCGGCAGAAACTCGCCGCCGAAAGACGGTACGGCCGCCACCGCCGCCGCGCAGATGAGGCACGCGCCCGCCAGAACCGGCCCTGGCCTTTCCATCACCTGCCGCATCAGCCGGCCGGTAGCGGTCCTTCAGTGCCGCGATAAAGCGGGTTTCGCCGGTGCGATCGATCGCTCCCGGCAGAAGCGCCGCCGATAGCGCCGGCGTCAGCGTCAGTGCCACCACGAGCGAGGCCAGGATCGCGATGATATAAGCGATCGCCAGCGGCGCGAACAGGCGCCCCTGCACCCCGCTCATGGTCAGCACCGGCAGAAACACCAGCGCCACCACGAAAGTGGCGTAGACCACCGCGCCGCGCACTTCGAGCGATGCGTCCAGCACCACCCGGAATGCCGGCAGAGGCGCGGCCAGCCGCCGGTTCTCCCTCAGCCGGCGGAAAATGTTCTCCACGTCGATGATCGCGTCATCCACCACTTCGCCTATCGCGATGGCCAGGCCCCCCAGCGTCAGCGTGTTCAGCGTGATGCCCATCCGCTGCAACACCCCCACCGCCACCAGCAGCGACAGCGGAATCGCCGTCAGCGAGATGAACGCCGTCCGCAGGTTGAACAGGAAGGCGAACAGCACCACCGCCACCAGCGCCGCCCCCAGCAGCAGCGAATGGTCGATGTTGCGGATCGAAGCCTCGATGAAGTTCGCCGGCCGGAAGATGCGGTCGTGCAATACCACGCCCTCCGCGGCGATCGCCGGCTTCATCTCCGCCAGCGCTTTCTCCAGCCCCTCCGTCACGTCCAGCGTGTTGGCCCCGTACTGGCTCGAAACCATCAGCACCACGCCGGGCTCGCCGTCGATCGCCGCGTCCCCCACTTTCGGCTCGGGTCCTTCCTGGACGCGCGCCACGTCCTTCATCCGCACCGTGACGCCATTGTGGTGCGCCAGCATCACCTCGCCCAGTTCCGCTGCCGTCAGCGACTGCCCCTCGGCCTGGAGCACGATGCGCTGCGTCTCATTCTCCACGAAACCCGCGCCGCGCAATCCGGTGGAGGCGCGCGCCGCCGCCAGAACGTCGCCGATCGAAAGCTGGAATGCGGCCAGCCTCTCCGCCACCACCAGGATCTGCAATTGCCGCACTTCGCCGCCGAACACCACCGCTTTGGACACCCCGGGCACGCCCAGCAGCCGCGGCCGCAGCGTCCAGTCGGCGAACGTGCGGAGATCCATCTGCGAACGCTTGTCCGAGGTCAGCCCCACCGCCAGCACCAGGCTCGCCGCCGATGTCAGAGGCGCCATCACCGGAGTCTTCACGTCTTGGGGCATCTCCCCGGACAGCTCGCCCAGCCGCTCGCTCACCATCTGCCGTGCGCGGAACACGTCGCTGTGCTCCTCGAAGACCGCGGTGATCACCGAAAGCCCCTGCACCGATTGCGAGCGGATGGATTCCAGGTTGGCCACTCCGTTGATGGCGTTCTCCACCGGCCGGGTGACCAGTGCTTCCACTTCCTCCGGCGAGAGCCCCGGCGCCTCCGTCTGGATCACCACCTGCGGCGGCGCGAAGTCCGGGTAGACGTCGTACTTCGCGCGGGTAACCGCGTAGATGCCATAGGCCACCACCAGGCACGCGAGGGCGATCACCACTCCTCGGAACCGGATTGAAAATTGAACCAGGGCCTGGAGCATTATTGCGGGTTCTCTTCCCCCACCTGAATTTGCGATTTGAACTCTTCGGAGAGCAGCAACTGCGCGCCGGTTGTCACCACGCGATCGCCCGGAGAAAGCGACCGCGTGAACCAGCCCTCGGCCGTCGGGTCTTCCAGCGTCACCTCGCGCCGCGCGAGCTGATCGGGCGCGGTCTGCACATACACCCAGGCCGTTCCCGCCTGCCGCACCACGGCGGACCGGGGTACCGCCACTCCTTGCCGCCGCGCTCCGGGCAGCTCCAGGTACGCCGTCACCGCCAGACCGGGCCGCAGCGCGGAGGATGCGTCCGAGATGCGAAACAGGAACGGCTGCCCCTGCGTCTTCGGATCGACTGCCGCCGCCAGCGCTATCCGCTCTCCACGCACCGGCCGCCCTTCGTACCCCACCGGGACGATGCTCGCCGCCGCCACATTCGGCGTGACCGTGTCGCCCGCCGGAATATCCACGCGGGCCAGCAGCCGGTCGAAGCGCGCGGCGCGCAGCACGGGTTGCCCGGCCTCCACCGATTCGCCGGGGTGAACCAGCACCTCCACCACTTGTCCGCCGCGCTCGATCTCGAGCGGTATAGAAGCCCCGGCAGTCGAGGCCAGCGAGCTTTCGATCAGCTTCACGCTCTCTTGCGCGGCCGTGACCCGCGCCTGTTCCGCGGCCACCCGCGCCGCGGCCTCCTCGACCGC
>DASQZT010000242.1:0-28130 GCA_035638575.1 Bryobacteraceae bacterium | reverse complement strand
GCCCACCCCGCCGCCGCGCGCGCCCACCCCGCCGCCGCGCGCCCGGACTTTTCTTCGTAACCTTTCCGATCCTCGGGAGTATCAGCATATTGAGACGTCTCAGTATGTCCAAACCCGATTCGCTGCAAGGCTCGCTCGATCTGCTGGTGTTGAAGATCCTCTCGCGCCGGCCGCGCCTCCACGGCTACGCGATCATGTCCGCGATCCAGGACCGGTCCGCCGAAGTGCTCCGCGTCGACGAAGGCTCGCTCTATCCGGCTCTCCACCGCATGGAGGAAGCCGGCTGGATCCGCGCCGAGTGGATCACCAAAGACAACGGGCGCCGGGCGCGGACGTATGAACTGACGGCCGCGGGAAAGAAGCAGCTGGCCGCCGAAGAGTCGCGGTGGCGAGCGGTGACGTCGGCCGTAATTCGCGCTCTGAGGACGGTCTGATATGTCGTTGTGGTAATCGCATCGCAAATGCACTTCGCGGCGATGGTTTGAGCCGCGAGATCGACGAAGAGCTCCAGTCGCACATCGAAGAAGCCATGGAGCAGGGCCGCGACGCCGCGGAAGCCCGCCGGGCGTTCGGCCCCATCCTGCAGCGGCGCGAGGAGAGCCGCGACATCAGGCTGGTCGCGTGGCTCGATTCGCTGCGCGCCGACGCCGTCTTCGGATGGCGGCAGATCAGGAAGAGGAAGGCGGCCTCAGCCGCCGCGATTCTCTCGCTCGCCCTGGCCATCGGGGCATGCACCTCGGCATTCCGGCTCATCGACGCGCTGCTCTTGCGGCCTTTGCCGGTGGCGGACCCCGAGCGGCTATACACCCTCGCTTTCGAAAGTCCGTCCCCGATGGACGGCAGGATCGCGGAATACGACAGTTGCTCGTTTCCGATGTTCCGCCAGATGCGCGCCGACGTGAGGGAGCAAGCCGAACTGATCGCGGTTTCGATGTACAACGGGTTCGTCGATCTGACCTACGGATCGGACCAGGAGATGGAGAAAGCCTACCTGCAGTACGTTTCCGGATGGATGTTCAGCTCTTTCGGGCTCCGGCCGGCGGTCGGGAGGCTGCTCACCAAAAACGACGATTTCCAGCCCGGCGCGCATCCCTACGCGGTGTTGTCTTACGATTATTGGGCTCGCCGCTTCGCCCGGGATCCGAAAGTAATCGGGCGCACATTCCGGATGGGCAACGACCTTTACGACATCGTCGGGGTGGCCGCAGAACCCTTCACCGGCACGGAAACTGGCTGGGTGACCGACGTTTTCGTGCCCATGGCGATGAAGAATCCCCGCACCCTCGCCAGCTTGAATAACTTCTGGCTGCGGACCCTGGTGCAACTGAAGCCAGGCATCGCCGCCGAACCCGTTCAAGAGAGGTTGCGTGCAACCTTCCGCGTCATCCAGGAGGAGCGCGTGAAGGGTTTCCCGGCCCAGTCGGAACGCGATCGCGAACGAATGTTCCAGGAGAGGCTGTCGCTCGAACCCGCGGCCGCCGGCCGTTCCAACTTGCAGCGTCAATACCGGCTGTCGCTCGCGGCTATCGGCATCCTGGTCGCCTTGGTGCTGTTGATTGCATGCGCCAACGTCGCCAACCTCATGACGGCCCAGGCGGCGGCGCGCGCGAGAGAGATGGCGCTGCGCATCTCGATCGGCGCGGGCCGCTCGCGCCTGGTGCAACTCGTTCTGATCGAAAGCGCCTGGCTGGCGTTCCTGGCCACCATCATCGGCGCGTTATTCGCCTGGTGGTCCGCGCCGTTCATCGTCGGGATGATCAATCCGCCGGCCTACGCGGCGCGCTTGGTTCTTCCGGCGGACTGGCGCGTGCTGGCGTTCGGCGCGGCGCTGGCTGCCGGCGTAACGTTCCTCTTCGGGCTGGCGCCGGCCCTGCGCGCTTCGGCGGTGAAGCCCGTCAGTGCGCTCAGGGGCGGCGAAGATCCGCATTCGCGGCGCCGCCTGATGCGCGCCCTGATTGCCGTGCAGGTCGCCTTCTGTTTCGTCGTGCACTTCGTTGCCGGCCTGTTCGTGGCCACGTTCGACCGGCTGTCGCATCAGCCCACCGGTTTTTCCGCGGAACGCATTCTCAATCTGGAAGCGCTCACTTCTCACCCGCAGCCGCCGGCCTTTTGGGACCAGGTGGCCGAACACCTGCGCGCGGTTCCCGGTGTCGAAAAGGTCGCGCTCGTCGGATGGCCGCTGATGAGCGGTGAGAGCGCGGTCGGAAATATTTCGATCAACGGCGCCCCTCCGGCCGAAGTCTTTTCCGACTTCGTCAGCAGCTCGCCGGGCTGGATCGACGCCATGAGGATACCCTTCATCGGCGGCCGCGACTTTCGTCCAGCCGATGCCAATCCCGGCGTCGCGATCGTCAACGCGGCATTCGCGAAGCAATATTTCAACGGCGAGAATCCAATCGGAAAGTCGTTCGAGCGGGTGGAGCCCGCGGGCGGCCGCGCCCGCCTGGAGATCGTGGGCTTTGTCCGCGATGCGCGGTCGCGAAGCAGCATGCGGCTGCCCATCCGGCCGACCGCTTACATTCCGTTTCAATCGGTTGCCACCAAGGGCGCGTTGCAGCCGGTCGGAAGGGGCACGTTCATCGTTCGCACCGCTGCTCCGAACCCGCTGGCGCTCGCGTCGGTCCTGCGCCGGGAAGTCTCGCGGGCGCGGCCCGGTTTCCGCGTCAGCAACATCCGCACGCAGGCGGAGTTGAACCAGACGGACACCGTCCGCGAGCGGCTCCTCGCCATGCTGGCGCTGTTCTTCGCCGGTGTCGCCCTGCTGCTGGCAGGTGTCGGCCTGTACGGCGTGCTGGACTATTCGGTCCTCCAGCGGCGGCGTGAAATCGGCATTCGCATGGCCATCGGCGCTCGCGCCGCCGATATCGCGCGGCGGGTGACCGTGGATGTCTTTTCCATGGTGCTCGTCGGCGCGCTCGCAGGCCTCGCGCTCGGCATGGCATCGGTGCGATCGATCGAGTCGCTGCTCTTCCAGGTGAAAGCCACCGGCCTGGGTATGCTGGCGCTTCCGTCGTTGGCGATCCTTTGCGCGGCGTTGCTCGCGGCCCTCCCGGCCGTAATCCGTGCGGTGCGAATCGACCCGGCCGCAATCCTGAGGGCCGATTAGACGCCTACCTCCCCGGCACGCGCCGCCGCAGCTCGTCGAAGAAGTTCAACAGGAACGTCAGGTGCGTGACCGGCTTCGGGTCGGCCGTCCCGTCGGCGTTCAGAACCACCGCGAAGCGCTGGCCATCCGGCGCCAGGTCGTAGGTGCTCACAGGGGGGGAGCCCAGATCCAGCATGGGACGTTGGGACCACACCCGCGGCTTGTCGAACACCAGGGCATCGCCCCTGACGGAGTAGCCGGCGACCATTATGGTGCGCATGCCCTCGAGGAAGAACAGTTCCCTTCCGTTGCGCGACCAGACGGGTTCCCTGCCGCGGCTCGAAACCAGCCACCCGCCGCCCGGACCGGGGAAAGGCACCACCCACACGCCTTCCTTTCCCGGCTCGCCCGAGAAGAACGCCAGCCACCGGCCGTCGGGCGAGAAGGCCGGTTCGATTGTGACAAATGGCGTCTGGAGGAATGGCTCAGCCTTACCGAGCCGGGGATGGCCGGCATCGCCCTCGATCGGCGCCATCCAGATCTCTACTCCGCCGCCGCTGCTGCTGGCCTGGTTCATCGCCAGCCGCTTGCCGTCCGGAGAAATGGCCCGTGGCAACCCCCAGGTCCTGGCGTCTGTCAGCCGTTGCGCCACGCCGGAGCCATCGGCACGGATCCAATAGATGCCCGGCGCTGCCGGATTCGAGGACGAGAATATCAAGTTCTTGCCATCGGGCGTCCACACCGGCCTTTGGTTCTGGCCTGGCAGAAGAGTGACGCGCGATGCGGTGTCGCGCTCCAGATCCCGTACCCAGACGTCCTCATGGTTGTGACCGTCGCCGGCGGAAAATGCCAGCCGCTTGCCGTCGGGCGAAAAGCGCGGAAAGCCATAGAGCCCCGGAGCCGGGTGCAGAGGCTGCGCCTTACCGGTACTGTCCAGCCAGAAGATCGACCGCGGTGGTTCCCCCTTCCCGCTGGCGTAGACGAACGTCCCGGTCTGGGAAAAGGCGAAATCCCCACCCGAATCCTCATCGCCGTTGATGTCTTCGACTATCGGCTGGGGCTCTCCGGTCAGCGCCAGCCGGCCAAGGTCGAACGGCGCCGCGTACAGCGCGTTCTGGTGGAGCCAGACCAGGTGCCCGCTGGGAAGGTACCGGGCGAAGAAGCCGCCGTGGTGAAGGATCTTTCGCTCTCCGGTCTTCAAGGAAAGAACCTCGATATCCGCGTCGTCAAAGGTCTGGGCGTTGTGCCCGGTGCTGAACAGGACGGCCCTGCTTCCGGGCAGAACCTGCGGCCAACCGTGCCTCTTTTCGCCCTTTTCGTGGTTCAGCTCCGTCACCGGCGTAGGCGCGCCGCCGGCCGAGGGAATCCGCGAGAGCCCGGTCCCCCAACCCAATGGCGCGACGATATTGCCATCGTCGCCCCAGCTTCCGGTGATCCAGCCGGACGAATCGCAGAGCGTCACGGCTGCGCCGCCCCGGATCGATATTTTCTTGATCTTGTGATCGGCGTTGAAGGCGATCCATTCGCCATCCGGAGAAAAGTACGGGTTTTGCCCGCCCTCCGTGCCGGCCAGCGGGGTACTCTGGCTCTGGTCCAGCCGGCGCGTGGCCAGGCGATTCTGGCCGTCCGCCCCGCGCACGCTGGCCGCCAGCAGCGTCCCGTCCGGCGAGAGCGCCAGGACGGCCTGGCCCCGGGGCCTCACCAGCGTCATGTCCGGCCCCAGCTCGACGCTGAGGCGCATCAGGGGCCGAAGAGGCTCGGACCGGCTGGCGCGCCACCAGCCAACCGCGGCGGTGACCGCCAGCGCCACGGCAATCGCCGCGGCCGCCCAGGGCCACCGGCGCGCAGCCGCCGGCAGCGGCCGCACATCCTGCTCGGGCGCGTCGATGGCGATGCGCGCTTCCCCGATGGCTTGCAGCCGTTGCTTGCGATCGCGTTCCAGGCATCTCCGCAGCAGCGTGCGGATCCTCGGCGGCGTCGCCGCCGGCAGCGCGTTCCAGTCCGGTTCCCCCCGCAGGACTCCTGCCAGGATATCCGTGACCGATTCGCCCGCAAACGCGCGCTGTCCCGCCAGCGTCTCGTACAGCACCACGCCGAACGCCCAGATATCGGCGCGCCTGTCCGCCACGGCGCCGCGCGCCTGCTCCGGACTCATGTATGCGGCGGTCCCCAGGATGACGCCGGCGCGCGTGGGCGATAGCGTCGCCGTCGGCGAATTAGCGGGATCGCCCGCGGCGGACGACTCCTCGGCCGCCTTCGCCAGGCCGAAGTCGAGCACCTTCACGACCCCCGCCGGCGTGACCATGATGTTGGCCGGCTTCAGGTCGCGATGTACGATTCCTTTTTCGTGGGCCGCCTCGAGCGCTTCCGCGATCTGCCTCGCGTAACCGAGGGCCGTCTCGACTGGCAGCGGGCCCTCGAGCGTCTCGCCCTCCACCAGCTCCATCACCAGCGCTTCCGCTTCCACGCCGTAGATATGTCCGATGTTCGGATGATTCAGCGCCGCCAGCACCTTCGCTTCCCGCTGGAAGCGGGCGAGCCGTTCGGGGTCCCGTGCGACAGCGTCCGGCAACACTTTGATGGCGACGTCGCGGCCGAGCTTGGTGTCGCGGGCGCGGTACACCTCGCCCATGCCGCCCGCGCCAATCCGCGCCAGAATTTCATAAGGGCCGAATGCCGAACCCGGGGTCAAAGACATGCAGTTTCGTCAATTTTACTCCAACCGAAGGATCCGCGAAACCACTTATAATCGGATGTCCGGAGGTGTTTATGCCGAATACGAGCATCGAGTTGTTGAACAAATCGGTCGCCGATGAGTTGTCCGCGGTCCATCAGTACATGTACTTTCATTTCCACCTGGATGACCAGGGCTTCGGGCCGCTGGCTCAACTGTTCAAGCGGACGGCCATCGTCGAGATGGGCCACGTGGAAGCGCTGGCGGAAAGGATCCTCTTTCTGAAGGGCGACGTGGAGATGGCGGCGTCGTCGGCAATCCAGAAGATCGCCGATCCGGCCGCGATGTTGGCCAGGGCCATCGAAATGGAGCGGGCCAGCGCGCGCGACTACAACCTCGCCGCGCAGGAATGCGGAGCCAACGCCGACGCCGCCTCCAAACATACGTTTGAAAACCTCGTGCGCGATGAGGAAGGCCACGGGGACCAGTTCGGAAAACAGTTGGACAACATCAAACGGTTCGGGCTGGCGTACCTGGCGCTCCAGTCGTTCAGTGCGGGCGCGAGCGCCGGCTAACGGCGCGCCTGGACTACGAGAGTGCCCGCACCACGGCGAGCGCGCGGTCGATCTCCGCGGTGCTGTTGTAAATGTGGGTGCAGTGGCGCACGCCGGTGCTGCCCGACGAGCGCGGGCGGAGGCGGCGCTTCCACATTTCGTCCTGTAGCTGCGCGCCGTTCACCCCTTCCACGCCGTAGACCGTGATGGCGGCGCACATCGATTCGTCGTCCGGCGAATACATCTTCACCTTCGGAAATCTGCGCAGGCCGGCCCGCAGGTAATCGCCCAGGTATTTGATGCGGCTCTGAACGCGCTCCGGCCCGATGGCCACGTGGAAGTCGAGCGCGGCGTCGAGCCCCTTCAACAGCGACATGCTGCCGGTGCCGCGCTGGGTGAAGCGGTAGCCGTCGTCGTTGTGGTTGTTCCAGTTCGAGCTGGCCAGGCTGGTCCAGATGTCTTTTTCCCGATCGCGGCGCACGTACAGGAAACCCGTGCCGGCGGGTGCCAGCAGCCATTTGTGGAAGCATCCCACGTAAACGTCGCAGTCCAGGTCGCGCACGTCCACCGGGATGTGGCCGAAGGCCTGGGCGCCGTCGAGCACGGTCAAAATGCCGCGGCTGCGGGCTTCGGCGCAGATCTCCTTCGCCGGAAGGATGGCGCCGGAGCCGGTGATCACGTGCGAGATGGCGATCACGCGCGTGGCCGGCGTGATGGCTTTCGAAACCAGCTCCAGCGCCTGTCCGCGGTCGTGTATGGGCCGCGGCAGCTCCACCGTCTTCACCACCGCCTTGCGGCGCTTGGCGGCGTTGAGCCAGGGCGACTGGCCGCCGGGGTGCTCCTGGTTGCTGATGATGATTTCGGCTCCTGGGTCGAGATCGAGGCCCGCCGCGACGTAGCTCATGGCGGCGGTGACGTTCTCGGTGAGGCCGATCTCCGGCAGGCTGGCGTTGAGCAGGCGGGCGGCCTTGGTGCGGACGCCCGCCATGTCGTCGTAGCCGCCGATCCAGTTTTCGCCGTGGTAATCCCAATCGGCCACGTCGGTGGCCATCAGGCGCAGGTGCTCCACGGTGCGCTCGAACACCACCCGCGGCATCGCGCCGATGGTGCCGGTGTTGAAAAAGACCTTGTCGCGGGCCAGCAGGAACTGGTCGCGAATCTTGTCCCAGTAGGCCGGGTCGTCCGCGCGGGGCATCGGCGGGACGGCGTTTTGCGCGAAGAGCGGCGCGGCCAGCGCCGGCCCGGCCAACGATTTCAGGAAGCTGCGTCGATGGGGCACCGTCATACCTCCATGTCTCCATCCAGGCTAATACAATTGGTGTATGGCTGCCGCCACAACGACTCCGCTCGAAGCGCTGCCCGCCTGGGCGCGGGAACTTTCCGAGAAGTATTACTCGGGCGTCACTTCGATGTTCGTGCTGCATGGCAACGTGCGCGACACGGCGCCCGTCAGGCGGCCCGACGCCATCGAGTTCCTGCCGCTCCAGCGCTTCTTGCGCGAGGCGCTGTTCGGCTCGCGCGACTTGGTGCTGTTCTACGACCGCGGCGGCGGGCTCGGTTTCGGCCGCCCCGAGATGAAGCAGGATTTCGAGCGGGCGCTGGCCGGCTACGACAGCTTTCACGGCACCAGGTTCTCCAACGGCCTGCCGCGCAATCCCGACGGCGTGCTGAACATCCTGGACAACTACCTGCGGCTGCGCATCGTGGATCAGAAGAAGATCGCGGTGGTGATCGATTTCGCCGAGACCATCGCGCCCGCGGGCGACAGCTCCGGGATGGCCGCCGAGGATCGCAATTCGCTGGTGATCCTGAAGCGCTGGGCGCAGAACCCGGTATTCCTGCAGGCCGACGTGACCTTCTGCCTGATTGCCGAGAACCTGGTGGAGCTGAACCTGGGACTGGTGCAGAACCCCGGCGTCGCCACCATCGAGATCCCGCTGCCCACCGAGGCGGACCGCCTGGAATACATCAAGACGCAACTCGCGGCGCGGCCGCTGCCCGCCGGCTCCGACGTGACGGCCGAGACCCTGGCGACCTTGACCGCCGGCCTCAAGCGCGTTCAGTTGCAGGGGATGATTTCCGACGCCACGCAGAACGCGCGGCCGCTCACCATGAAGTTTCTGACCGCGCGGAAAAAGGAATTGATCGAGGCCGAGTCCGGCGGGCTTCTGGAATTCGTCGAGAGCCGCTTCGACCTCTCCATGGTGGCGGGGCACTCGCCGGCCAAGCAGAAGCTGTCCGACGCGGCGCGGGCCATTCGCGCGGGGAAGACCGACGTGGTGCCGATGGGCTACGTGATTTGCGGCCCTGTGGGAACCGGGAAAACGTTTCTCACCACCTGCTTCGCGGGCGAGATCGGAATTCCCGCGGTCACGCTGAAAAACTTCCGCAGCATGTGGCAGGGCCAGACCGAAGGCAACCTGGAGCGCATTCTGAAACTGCTGAAAGCCATGAGCCCCATCGCTGTGATCGTGGACGAGGCCGACGCGCAATTGGGCAACCGCGCCTCCTCGGGCGACAGCGGCGTCTCCAACCGCGTGTTCGCGCAGATCGCGCAGTTCATGGGCAACACCGAGCTGCGCGGCCGAGTGATCTGGTTCCTGCTCACCTGCCGCCCCGACCTGCTGCCCGTGGACCTGAAGCGCCAGGGGCGCGCCGAGGAGCACATCGCCCTTTTCTATCCGCACACCGACGAAGAGCGCCTGGCGATGTTGCGGGCCATGCAGAAAAAGAGCGGAATGCAGATCGCGTCGCCGGAGGCCGAGCAGGTGTTCCTCAAGAACTCCGCCGGACTTTCGGGCGCGGACGTGGAGGCGGTCCTGGTGCGCGCGCGGATGAGAGGTCTGATGCAGAACGAGGCGACGCTGGGCGAAGACGATCTCACGGCGGCGCTCGAGGATTTCATCCCGCCGTCGTACCCCACCGAGATCGAGTTGCAGACGCTCTGCGCCGTGCTGGAGTGCACCAGCAAGAGCCTGTTGCCGGAGGAGTATCGCGCCATGGACCGCGGAGAGATCATCCGCCGCACCAACGAGCTTTCCGCGTTGACCCGGGAATAGCGGTCCCGCCCCTCAGGCCGGGTGGACCCACGGCGCCCTGTACGGCCGCCGCAGCAGGCGGTTGGCCTCGTCGTCGCCTATCACGCGCTGCTGCTGCGCGTCCCACGCCAGCGTGCGCCCCAGCTTCATGGCGATGTTGGCCAGGATGCAGCTCGAAGTCGAAATGTAACCCTGCTCGATGTCCGACACCGGCCTGCCGCGCGAATCGATGGCCGCCAGAAAATTCTTCATGTGCTGCCGGACGGCCGGAGCGACGTGGCGCTCCAGGTCTTTTTCGGTCTTGTCCTCGGGGTATTGCTCCAGCTCGTAGGTGACGTCCTTGTGCACCGGCGCGCCGCTGTCGGGGATGAAGTCGTAGCTGAAGACGCTCAGCTTCAGGGTGCCCTTGTCGCCGTATATAGTGGCGCCCCACGGGTATTTTTCGTCGTTGGGCGCGCCCCAGCTGCGGTGTTGCCACACGATCTTGATCTCTGGATACTCGAACGTCGCCAACTGCGTATCGGTGATGTTCGCCTTGCTGGCCTTGTCCACAAAAATGCCGCCGGACGACGAAATGCGTTGCGGCCACCCCAGGTTGAGTATCCAGCGCACCATGTCGAGCATGTGGACGCACATGTCGCCGACGATGCCGTTGCCGTACTCCATGAAGGCGCGCCAGGTGCGCGGATGCACCAGCGAGTTGTAGGGCCGCATGGGTGCGGGGCCGGTCCACATTTCGTAGTCGAAATAGTCGGGCGGCTTGGTGTCGGGCGGGTTGGTTGTCGCGCGCATGTGGTAGTAGCAGTAAATCTCCACCAGCGCGACTTTGCCCAGCAGGCCCTGGTTGACAAAACGGTCGCGCGCCTCCACCAGGTGAGGCGTGCTGCGCCGCTGCATCCCGACCTGCACCACGCGGTTGTGCTTGCGCGCGGCGGCCAGCATGGCCCGTCCCTCGGCGACATCGACGCTGATGGGCTTCTGCACCCACACGTCGAGGCCGCTCTCGACCGCCGCGATCATGGGCAGCGCGTGCCAGTGATCGGGCGGTGCCACCAGCACGATATCCAGGTCCTTCTCGCGGAGCATGGCGCGGTAGTCGGCGTACGTGCGCGGCGTCTTCTTCGAGGCCTGGCGCGAGGCCACCAGCTCGGCGGCCTCCGCCAGCATGTGCTGATCCACGTCGCACAGCGAGACCACCTCGATGGGCGACACCTGGATCATTCTCAGCAGGTCGGATTTGCCGTACCAGCCGGTGCCGATCAGTCCCACGCGGCGCGTCTTGGCGTCGTCGTACGGTAACGCGGAAGCGCCGGCGGCGGATAGCGCCAGGCCGGCGGCGGATTTCAGAAATTGGCGGCGATGCATAGTGTTTCCTCCTGCCGTCAGGCTCGCGATGGCCGGCGCCGGCGCGACGAGATGACGGCGGTGTTCATTCCGATGGTGTTGAGCCCGCCGAAAAAGCGGGCGTGCTCGATTTTCATGCAGCGGTCCATTACCACTTCGAGGCCCGCGCGGCGCGCGCGTCGGGCGGCCTCCTCGTGGATCACCCCGAGTTGCATCCACACGACTTTGGCTCCCACTGCGATCGCCTCCTCGACGATCGCCGGCACGGCGGCCGATTCGCGGAAGATGTCCACCACTTCGATTTCGCCGGGAATGGCTGAGAGCGACCCGTAGGCCTGCCGTCCCAGGACTTCGGTTTCGCGCGGATTCACGGGAATCACGTCGTAGCCTTCCGAGATCAGGTACACGGCGGCAAAATGGCTCGGGCGGAACGGATTGGACGAGAGCCCGACCATGGCAATCCGCCGGTAGGTCTCGAGAATGCGCAGGCGGTCGTGGGCGGTGGTGGCGAAGCTGCCGTGATTGACCGGCGAGTTTCCGCCCACGCCATCGAGTTCGGTATCGGCGAACGAAACTTTGCGCCAGGTCATGCGCTGGCCCTCAAGGCTTGATCCAGATCCCACAGGATGTCGTCGATCTCTTCGAGCCCCACCGAGAGGCGTATCAGGTCGTCGGTGATCCCGCCCGAGAGCTTTTCCTCCGTCGTCAACTGCTGATGCGTGGTGGACGCCGGGTGGATGACGAGGCTCTTGGCGTCGCCCACATTGGCCAGGTGCGAGAACACCTGGAGCGACTCGATGAATCGGCGGCCCGCGTCCAGCCCCCCGTGGATTCCGAAGGTGAGGATGCCGCCCGCTCCGCGCGGCAGGTAGCGCCGCGCCAGCGCGTGGCTGGCGCTGGTGATGAGGCCGGGATAGTTCACCCACCGGACGCGCTCGTGCCCCGCGAGGAACTCCGCCACGGCCAGCGCGTTGGCGGAGTGGCACTCCATGCGGAGTTTCAGCGTCTCCAGGCCTTGCAGGAAGAGGAACGAGTTGAACGGGCTGAGCGCCGGGCCGAAATCCCGCAGGCCTTCCACGCGCGCTTTCATGATGTAGGCGAAGTCGCCGAAGGTCTCGTAGAAGCGGATGCCGTGGTACCCCTTGCTGGGCTCCAGGAGTTGCGGGAAGCGGCCTTTGTCCCACGGAAAGCGCCCGCTGTCCACGATGACCCCGCCGATGGACGTGCCGTGGCCGCCGATGAACTTCGTGGCGGAGTGCACCACGATGTCGGCGCCGTGCTCGATGGGGCGGCATAGGTAGGGCGATGCGAAGGTGTTGTCCACTACCAGCGGCAAATTATTCTCGTGCGCCACGGCGGCCACGGCGGCGATGTCCAGCACGTTCATGCGCGGGTTCCCGATGGTTTCAGCGTAGAGTACGCGGGTGCGCGGCGTGATCGCGCGGCGGAAGTTTTCCGGGTCGTCGGGATCGATGAAGGTGGTTTGGATGCCGAAGCGGCGGAAGCTGACGTCGAACTGCGTGTAGGTGCCGCCGTAGAGCGTCTTGGCCGCCACGATTTCGTCGCCCGCTTCCAGCAGGCTGGCCAGCGCGATGAACTGGGCGGCCTGCCCGCTGCCCACCGCCAGCGCGCCGACCCCGCGTTCCAGCGCGGCCATGCGCTCCTCGAAGGCCGCCGTGGTGGGGTTCATGATGCGCGTGTAGATGTTGCCGAAGCGCTGCAGGTTGAACAGCGCGGCGGCGTGGGCCGTATCGTCGAAGACGTAGGACGTGGTCTGGTAGATCGGCACGGCGCGGGCGCCGGTTTCGGCGTCGGGCCGTTGTCCCGCGTGGAGCGCGCGCGTAGCGAAGCCGAACGCGCGGTCGGGAGTAGGAGCCATCTATTCAAAATAGCCGAGCGGCGGGGTGGGGGCAATCGCGGGTCAACCTGAGCGCAGCACTTCTTCGTCCGGTACGGGAGCGATGTGATTCCACAATCGGCCCCGCGCGACCAGAAGCAGGGTCCGCCGGTCGAGAAAGTAATCCGCGACGCCGCGCTCTCTCCGCGCGATCGTCGAGGCGACATCTTCCAACCGCCCCACAGTCGTGAAGTTGCGCAACTGGAACAACAGCCGGTTGCGCTCGACGATGGTCTCGATCTCCTGTGGACAGTAATATCTCGAGATCGTCGCCCCCTGCGTGTGCTGCGCGACCGATGCGCCGCAGAACAGCGAGCGGAACCCCAGTTTTCGCGCGCGCCACCCCCATTCGACGTCCTCCCAGTAGAACGGATGATATGCTCGCGCATCGATCATTCGCCCCAGCAGCCTCCGCTGAAACATGGACGCCCCGCCGCCCGCATAGAAATGCTCCACCGTGCCGGCGGACTCGGGGATCAGATCGTGGGTAGTCGCTAAACCGTTCTCCAGGAATAGCGTGGTCCGGTTCGTCTCGTCGCGAAACCGTGTCGGGTCCCTCAGCATGATCTGCGATGCGATCGAGAACACCAGCGGATCGCGGCACTCCGCGGCGGTCGTGAGAGCGTCCGGATCCAGGACCACGTCGCTGTTGAGCAGGTACACCCAGTCGTATCGGGCATCGCGCAGGCCGGCCCGTATCGCCGCGCCGAAGCCGAGAGGCTGCGGATAAAATTGCCACCGGATTTCCGGATGCATCGCCCGGAGGTCCCCGTACTGGCTGGACTGGCAACCGTTCACCACCGCCAGGACCTCGAGCGGTTCGGTCCAGCGGCGCGCCGCCTCCCGAAGAGCCGCAACGCACGCGCTGAACTCGCCGATGTTGTCCCGTTCGGGAATGATCACCGAGAGCCCGGGCGCAAACGATCGCGCCGATTCCGCCGCACGGCGCTTCGTGTGACGGCAACCGATCATCCGGCCGAGCCGGTCGATGTGTCGAATCGCCTTCATTAGCGGCGCCACTGCCCGGTTCTGGCGCCGCACCAGGTCGCGGTCGACGGCCGGTTGCGACGCCAGCAGGACCAGCGCGAATCCCAGGTCGCGCTGGTCGCGGCGTGCCCTGTATATGTGGCGCGTGCGAAACTCGATCTGCCACGGACGTTCGGCCGCCGCCGGCGCCGCAAAGTCGATTCCGAATGGCAGCATATCCGCCGACTCGTTGGTGACTTGGCCCAGGGGCACTTCATTACAGACAACGCTCAGCTCGTTGACCTGTCCTTCCGGGCCGGGAGGCAACACGCCGCCGACGTGCAACACGCCAGAGCCTGCCCGCGGTTCCAGGATTGCGACTGCCTGCTGGCTGGCCCAGACGTGTCCCTCGCCTGCGGGGTCGTGCCAGCCATGCCACAGTTGGGCGCTGCGCCCCCGCGAACCCAGGATCTCGCTGTGGAGCCGCCCCGGAACATACGCCGTTTTCCATGGGCAGGTGCGGCATTCATTCGATTCGCCGCGATGATAGCCGCTTCGAAACCGGCCGTATGCTTCGCCGTGCCAGATTTCCGCGAGGGACTGGCGGGCCAGGTTGCCAAGGGGCGTCTTATCGTGGACCTCGCACGCCACGACGTCGCCATTCGAGAGCACATGCGCCGTTTCCCACGGATTCTGCTCGCAGGAATGAATCCGGGCACCCGCGGGCATCTCGCCCGGGCAAGCGGTTGGCACTTCCCCCAGCGTCGCGCCGGAGCTTGTGAAATACGGATTGCAGATGGTGAAAGCGATTCCTGGGAATCTCTGCTTCGCTTCCTCCACGCTGCGGCACACCCCGTCCCGAAACGGCTCGCGATGTTCGCCAGCCTGCGTCAGTTCCTCGGGGAACACAACCGGAATGTCATCCCGCCGGATCACGGGAAAGACCGAGAGCCCCCGCAAGCCCAACCCGTCCGCCATCTCGGCCACGCCGGTCAACGCGCTCAGATTTCGTTGCATGGCCACGAACGCAACGTCGATCTCCGGCGGATGAGCCACCGTGCGGCACAGCTCCACCAATCGCCCCAGGCGGGCGCGCAGCGTCTCGAAACAACTGTAACGATAGATCTCGGCGAAGCCGCCGGCGTCGGCGGCGTGAATCGACACCGTCAGCCGCGTCAGCCCGCTCGTGCTGAGTTGCTCCAGAAGGGCATCGCTGGCCGAAGCCAGTGCGGATACCAGTTCTACCGCCGCGCCCGTCGAGCGCGCCAGGCGGATCGCCGGGATCAGCTCGGGATAAACCGTGGATTCGCCGGAGTAGTTCAAGAGGAACTTGCGCGGGTCCGAGACTTGTCGCACCAGCGATTCGAAGACCGGATACGGCATGTGCTCGCCGCTGCCGCGCCGGCTCTTCCGCGAGCAGAACACGCAGTCGAACGGGCACTTCGATGTCAGCTCGACCCAGAGAATTCGGGGTGTCTTCGCCGCTTGCATCACGGTCCCCCTTCCAAAGACCCGCCGGCTCGCCCGCCAACTACAGGGCGAAGCCGTCTAAATTCACCAGGCAATCCTGCGCTGCGGGGTTCCTGCTTCCCGTCACGCGGATCGTGAGCGAATGCACGCCCTCCGCCAGCCCGCCGATGAGCGCTTCTACCCGGAACACTGGTGCTGGCGCGTACTCGTCGATCAACGCCCGCCTCTCCCCATCCACCAGCACCTCTGCCACTCCGCTGCTGGGGTCGCGCGCGTAAAGGAGAGAGATCCGTGTCCCGCGAAACGGGATCGTCAGTGTGGCGCCTTTCGATCGCGATCGCGTCAGTGTGTGGTACAGCGCTTCGGAAGCCGCAAAGTCGCGGAACCAGTCCCCCGTTCTGATCACGCGAACGTCGATGTCGTCCCACTGGCCCTTCCCGGCTGGCGGGGGATTGCTCATCCACTTCCGGGCAGCCTCCATTCCGGATGGGCCCGCGAACTCCCGCCGCACGCGGTAGAGAACCCAGCGGCCGGGCTCGAACACGGGCTCGGCAAAATCGTCAAAAAAGGCAGGCAGGACCCGGGGCCATGTATCCAGATCCGCGGAAACCGGCGACGCGATGTACTGGATCTTGCGTTCGTTCAAATATCCCAAAACCTCGATCGCCTCGCGAAAGTTCTCCAGGCCTTCGTGCCGCAGATAAGTGTGCCAGTTCGTCGTGTAAGCGATTCCCGAGAATCCGGCGATGTGGTCGAACTGGCAAAAAAGCGCCGGTTCCCCAGGTGCGAGCCGGTTGAGCACATCGATGATGATCCGGGCCGGGGCATTCTCGCGCACGTATCGTTCGCGCTCGTCCGGGTGCCAGATTTCGTTCCAAACGAAATCGCGATGATACCAGCCGGCCGACGATTGATAGAGTACATTTGCCGTACCGGCCACCGCGACCGCTCCCAACGCGAATGCTGTCCGCCAGCGTCCCGCCTGCTGGTCGTGCAACCAGACGGCGATGGGCGCCATCAGCAGCAACAGCGCCGGATACAGATAGCGCAGATACGAAATCTCCGCGAAAGTCAGGACCAACGCGGAAAGGCCGATGGCCGCGGTCCACAGCATCGCACAGGGCCGCCGCCGGATCAGCGTCAGCAGAGCGGGGGGCAGCAGCAGGAAATACTGGAACCCCGCTGCCCCATCGCTCCCTTCGATATACCTTCCGCTGTGAAAAGTCAGGTCGACGGGAGTGCGCCAGCTTAATGGCTCGCGAAACTGGCCGGCGACTTGGACCGTGTCGATGAGCTTCGAGCGGAAGATTTCGTTGGCGTACGGGAAGAACGGATTTCCGGTTTGCCGCCACGCGATCGAGTAGTAGTACAGCGCGATCGCCAGCGCCCCGGTGGCGGACGCCGTCACTACCCTCCATCCCGGCGGGTTTCGGATGGCGCCGAATAACGCCAGCGCCAGAATTCCGGGCAGGAATGCGGCGGAGCCGCTCTTCACGCTCAAAGCCAGTCCGAGCAGCACCGCTCCCGCCGCAAACACACGTGGCTTTGCCTCTGCCTCGTGCCTGCAGAACGAGACCACGCACGCCATAAGAAGCGCAGCCGCGAGGTTGTCGATGAAGAGCGAGCCCGTAGTCACCTGGACCAGCGGCCCCGTTGCGTACAGCGCGCACGTCAGCAGTGCGGCTGTCCGCGAGCAGTATCTGCTCGTGAATCCATAAAGCAGCCCCAGGCTCGCCAGCAGATTCGAAAAATTGAGCAGCCTCGCCGCAAACTCGCCGCCGATGGCGTATGCGGTGGCATAGCACCAGTCGGCCGTCTGCGGCATCGCCGCCCAAAGAAATTCCCGCACGTCATACGAGAAATGGTGATGCATGGCAACGTACGCTGGTAGCGCCAGATGCATCGCCAGCGAGTCGGTGCCGACCTCCGGTTTCAGCGTCAACAGATATTCGATCCCCACCGCGAAAGCCAGCAACCATACGCCAGGCGAGCCGCCGGGCAGGACCAGTAGCTTCGCTCGGCCAGCCAGCCATCGCCGCCGCGCGAAAATCGGCGTGAGCACCAGAAGCAGGAAGGTGAGCGGGTAACAGAGGTGCGTCCAACCCAAAACGGATGCGGCGATCCCTATCAGCCCCTCGCCGAGGCATAGGCAGATTGGAATCTCGACTGGTTCGCCGCCCAGCGAATCGCCCAAAAGCAAACTGCCGGCCGCGGTCGCACCGCAACAAAACAGGCCACAAGCGGCAAACGGCCCGGGTCCGATCGCCGCCATGCCGTAAATCAGACCGGCTGCAAGCAATAGGGCCGGGCGCCGGAAAGCCGCGATCGCCGCGAACGCCACGGCATAGAATGCGAGCCGCCATAGCCCCAGGCCGGTCCATGGCAGATGGTGCAGGTTCGGGTTCCGCGCAAACTCGTAAATGCCAATGACTAATAGAGCCGCCGTCAGGAGCGGGGGCGCGGATGTTCGAATGCGAGACATGCTTCGGCGGGGCGAGTCTTGCATTGCGCCCATTGTACTCTGCGTCTCCCGCGGATTTGCGAGGTGAGGGCCTTGCGGGTACCCTTACGGGTGTGTGGAGATTACATTCTGTGCAGCCTCTTCCCCGAGGAAGCTCACCAGCGCGGGGTTAACCTGCTCCGCGTGGGTCCAGGTTATGCAGTGCGGCCCGTCCTTTACCACCAATAAACGGCTTCCCTGAATCAGGCTGGCGGTGCGGAGTCCCGAGGCGCCGATGGGCACAATCCGGTCCGCCTCGCCGTGGATCACCAGTGTGGGCACGTCGACGCGGGTCAGGTCCTTGCGGAAGTCCTCATGCCATGTCGCCACACAAGCCAGACTGGCCGTCGGCGAGGCGCCGGCTGCGAGGTTCCAGCTAGCCTGGACGGCCTGTTCGCTGACGCGTTTTCCCAGCAGGAGATCCGTGTTGTAGAAATTCTTGAAAAACTCCGTGAAGAACGCGTAACGGTCCGCGGCGACCGCTTTCTCGATTCCATCGAAGACACTGCCATCCACGCCCTCCGGGTTGTCCGGCGTCTTCAGCAGGAACGGCGGGACGCTCGAGATGAATACCGCCCTGCTCACGCTCTTCGATCCGTACTTCCCCAAGTAGCGCGCCACTTCGCCGCCACCCATCGAGAAGCCGGCCAGTGCGAAATCTCGCAGTGCGAGCTTCGTCACGAGTTTGTGCAGGTCCTCGGCAAAGGTGTCGTAGTTGTAGCCCGTCGCCGGCTGGCTGGACCTGCCGAATCCTCTGCGGTCATAGGTGATGACTCTGTGCCCCGCGGCCAGAAGCGCCGCAGTCTGTTTCTCCCAGGAAACGCCGCTCAGCGGATATCCGTGGATCAGGACAACCGGCTTACCCGAACCGTGATCCTCATAGTAGAGATCTATGTTGCCGGAATTTTCTTTCCCGACGGTAACGTAAGGCATTCGGACCTCCTTTTCGCGTTTGTGTACACGCCCGGCTGGTTGGATGTCTCTGGGCCGCACAAAGGCTCACCGGCATGTACGATCCCGCATACTCGTCGGCGCCGCGCTACGATAGCAGCATCTCCAGGTCTTCTCTTCGCAGATTCCGGATCACGCTGTTGTCCTGGCTGATGATGGCCGCGGCCAGGTCGCGCTTGGTCTGCTGCAATTCGAGGACCTTCTCCTCCACCGTGTCGCGCGCGATCAGCCGGTACGCGAACACCTGGCGCGTCTGGCCGATGCGATGCGCCCGGTCCACCGCCTGCGCTTCCACCGCCGGGTTCCACCACGGGTCGAGAAGAAACACGTACTCGGCGGCGGTGAGGTTCAGCCCCAGGCCGCCGGCCTTCAGGCTCACTAGGAAAAGCTGGCAGTCCGCATCGTTCTGGAAGCGCTCCACGCGCGCCTGCCGGTCCTGCGTCTGCCCGTCCAGGTACTCGTAGACCACGCCACTGCTGTTCAGGCGGTCGCGCACGATAGCCAGCAGGCTGGTGAACTGTGAGAACACCAGGGCCTTGTGCCCTTCGTCGAGGATCTCGCGCAACTGGTACAGCAGCACATCCAGCTTGGCGCTGGGCTCGCCCGAGCGTTTCGGATCCAACAGGCCGGGATGGCACGCGGCCTGCCGCAAACGCAGCAGCGCCTCCAGCACCTGGATCTTGGACTTCGCCATGCCCTCGGTTTCGATGCGCTGCAGCAGCCCGTTGCGGTAATGCTGGCGCAGCTCGTTGTAGAGCTTGCGCTGCGCGGGCTCCATCTCGCAGTAGATAGTCTGCTCGGTCTTGGGTGGAAGCTCGCTGGCCACCTGCTGCTTGGTGCGCCGCAGGATGAACGGGCGCAGCGCGTGCGATAGCAGCCGCCGCGTCTCTTCGTCCGGATTGCGCGCCGCTCCGCCGGCCAGCTTGAATACGCTGGCCGCGCCCAGCATGCCGGGATTCAAAAACTCGAACAGCGCCCACAGCTCGCCCAAATGGTTTTCCATCGGCGTGCCGCTGAGCGCCAGGCGATGATCTCCGCGCAGCAGCCGCACGGCCTTGGACGATTCCGTGGCCGAGTTCTTGATGGCCTGCGCCTCGTCGAGCACCACGTAGTCGAACTCCACGTCCTTCAAGCGCAACGCGTCGCGTCGCACCGTGCCGTAGGTGGTGAGGACCAGGTCGTAGGCCGGGAAATCGCCGCCGTTGCGCGCCAGGCCGGTGTAGTCGAGCACGCGCAGATTCGGAGTGAAGCGCGCCGCCTCCTCTTTCCAGTTGAAGACCAGCGACTTGGGCACCACCACGAGCGATGGGCCCACCACGTCGCCGGCGGCCCGCCGCGCGCGGCGCGTCTCCAGCAGCGCCAGCACCTGCGCCGTCTTGCCCACCCCCATGTCGTCGGCCAGGCAGCCGCCGAAAGAGAAGCGCTGGAGGAAGTGCATCCAGCCCAGGCCCTCGCGCTGGTAATCGCGCAGGTGCCCCACGAAGCCCGCGGGCTGCTCGGCGGCCTCCACGCCTTGAAACAGGCGCAGCTCCTCGCGCACGCGCGCGAATGTCTCGTCGCAGCGGGCCTCCGGCTGCGCCGCCAGCAGGGCGTCGAGCAGTCCCGCTTGGCTGCGCCGGAAGCGGATGTGGTCGGTTTCCGAAGCGCCCAGCCGCGCCAGCACGCCGAAGCGGCGCAGCCACTCTTCCGGCAGCACGCCGTAAGTGCCGTCGTCCAGCCGGACCATGTTATCGCCGCGGCGCAATGCTTCCAGCAAAGCGGGCAGCTTGGCCGAGCTCTCCCCGTATTCCACCTCGCCGTGCAGCTCGAACCAGTCCACTCCCGAGGAGACGTCGATGCGGAACGCGCCCGGTCGCCGGAAGATCTTCCCGTCGGCTTCGATGTGCCAGCCCGCCTCCAGCAGTCCCCGCACGGCCCGCGGCAGCTTGGTGGGCGCCAGTTCCCAGACCGGCTTGGGATAAGCCGAGCCCTGGTACTTGAGCCCCAATTCGCCCAGCCGCGCGGCGGCGGACCTTTCCGCGTCCTCGTCGCGCCGCAGAAACCGGCGCGAGTCCTGTTCGAAAAACCCGCGAGCGCGCTCCCACGCCGGCACGAGCCTCCCGCCGTAATCGAACGACAACTCGCCGTGCAGCTTTCCCGTCGCGTACACTTTCGGATCCGCCGCGCGGATCCGCAGGCAGGGCTTCGCCTGGAGCGTCACTTCCTCGTAACGCAGTTCCTCGGGCAGGTCCAGCGCCGGCAGCCCGGGCGTCGAGAGCAGCGCCTCCAGCAGTTGGTCCCGATCCTGGTCCGGCGCCGTGATGCGGCGCTCCTTGCGGAGATAGGCGATCCACTCGAACGGCGCGCCCTCCCCCAGCGGCGCCACGCGGTCGCGCGTGAACACGAACCCGCTTTCGCTGATCAGGATCGCGGAGGCCAGGTCCATGCGCTCTTCGGCGCGGCGCAGCTTGCCGGCCACTTCCCATCGCCCGCCGTCGCGCCGCCGCATCTCCAGCCCGAACTGCCACGGGCCGCCTTCGTCCCACACCAGCGGCGACAACACTTCCAGCCCCGGCTGGTTTCGCCAGTAACAGCGCCCGCTGCGCGCCATCGGGGGCACGATCATGGCGGCCAATGGGGCCGGCAACTGGTTGGTCTCCGGAAGCCTCTCGTAGTAACTGTCCAGGTAGCCCCACTCGTAGTGCTGCTTGCCGCCTCCCAGCGCGGCCAGGATCTCGCGGTCCTCCGCCGGCAATTGCGGAATCTGCTTGCGCTTGATGTTCAGCGCGGCCGCGCGCGTGTAGCTGTCGTCTGCCTTGCGGTCGCGCGATGCCAGCGTGACCACCAGGCACCCGCTCGCCACGCTGGCGGGAATGTCCACTACGTACAGAATCTCCCGCTTCGCCGCCCATCGTTCGTTGGGATTGACGGATTGCGCGTGATGCCCGGCCACCTCGTTGAGCTGCTTCCGCCATGCCGGCGGCTCTGGAGGCTTGGGAACCGGAGGAGGCGGAAGCGGAGTGTTGCCTTCATAGTCCGGCAGCAGGTCTTTGACGAAAACCGCGGCCGAGAGGAACCCGCGCCCTTCGGCGGCCAGAATCGTGGCCCAAAGGTGCTTGCACGGGCCTTCGGAACCGAAATAGGGGCAGTCGCAGAAGCACAACAGCGAGCCATCCTGCAAATCCAGCATCACTTCATAGGTGTTCGACCCCGTGACGAGCGCCTCCACGCCAAACTCGTTTCCGCGCCGGATCTTCACCAGGCCGTTCCAGTAGTAGCCCTGGCCTCGCTTGCGGACCCCCGCGTCGAAATCGGCGGCGAGTCTTGCTGACAGATTCATGGGTGGCTGAGTTTCCCCGGGGAAGGCTTACCACCTATTTTATCCGATTCTGCCAGACTACAATCTGGATATGCGCGTCCCTTGGCTTCTCCTGTTGGCGGCGGCGTCCGGCGCGGCCGAGAACCCGGTCAACATTCGCGTCGATGCCGCCGAGACCGTGAGTCCGTTCAAGCCGATCTACGGCTACTTCGGCTACGACGAGCCCAACTACACGTACGCCAAATACGGCCGCAAACTGGTGGGCGAGCTGGCTTCGCTAAGCCGCGTCCCGGTCTACATCCGCACCCACTTCATGCTGGCCACTGGCGACGGCGCCCCTGGCCTCAAATGGGGATCCACCAATGCCTACACCGAGGATGCATCCGGCAAGCCGGTGTACGACTGGACCATCACCGACCGTATCTTCGACACCTACCTGGAGGCCGGCGCCAAACCGTTCGTCGAGATCGGCTTCATGCCCCAGGCTCTCTCCGTCAAGCCCGAGCCCTATCGGCCGACATGGATTCCCGGCGCGCGCAACGATCAGTACAGCATCGGCTGGTCGTATCCCCCGAAGGACTACGCCAAGTGGGGCGAGCTCGTTTACCAGTGGGTTCGGCACGCCGTCGAGAAGTACGGCCGGAGCGAAGTGGAGTCGTGGTATTGGGAGGTGTGGAACGAGCCGGACATCAGCTACTGGCACGGCACTCCCGAAGAGTACGACAAGCTCTACGACTACGCGGCCGCCGGCTTGAAGCGCGCTCTGCCTTCGGCCAAGGTCGGCGGCCCCGCTTCCACCGGCCCCGCCAGCCCGCGCGCCGCTGCCTTCCTCCGCCAGTTCCTGGAGCACTGCGCATCGGGCAAGAACTCCGCCACCGGCGCTGCCGGCGCTCCGCTCGATTTCATCACCTACCACGCCAAGGGAGCGCCCACCGTGCGCGATGGCCACGTGCGCATGGGCATCGCCAAGAACGCCTCAGACGTGGCCAACGGCTTCGAAATCGTGACTTCGTTTCCGAAGTTCCGCGGCCTGCCGATCGTGCTCAGCGAGTCCGACCCCGAGGGCTGCGCCGCGTGCTCCGCCCGCGTGTATCCGCAGAATGCCTATCGCAACGGACCGCTCTATCCGGTCTACACCGCGGCCATGCTGAAAAATATCTTCGATCTGGCCGGCCGCTCCGGCGCCAACATCGAAGGCATGCAGACCTGGGCCTTCGAGTTTGAAGGCCAGCCGTATTTCGACGGCTTCCGCACCCTGGCCACCAACGGCATCGACAAGCCCGTACTGAATGTGTTCCGCATGGCCGGCCTGATGAGCGGCGACCGCGTGAAGGTGGAAAGCACCGGCGCCGTCCCGCTCGACGCGTTGCTGAAGCAAGGTGTCGCGGGCGACCCGGATGTGGACGCGCTCGCCGCCCGGTCCGACCGCGAGGTCTCGGTGTTGGTCTGGAACTACCACGATGACGACGTGCCCGCTCCGGATGCCGACGTGCATCTCGATGTCGCCGGCGTGCCGGGCGCCGCCGGGCGCGTGCTCGTGCGGCATTACCGCATCGACCAGCAGCACAGCAACGCCTACACCCTGTGGAAGCAGATGGGCTCGCCGCAGAATCCCGCGCCGGAGCAGTACGCCGCGCTGGAAGCCGCCGGGCAATTGCAGTTGCTCGAATCGCCGCGATGGATTCCGTTGCGCGCGGGCCAGGCGGAGCTGAGTTTCCATCTCCCGCGCCAGGGTGTGTCGCTGGTGCAACTGGAGTTCCCGCCCGCCGCCCGCGCCGCCGCGAAACCGCTGTTCCGCGACCCCGTGTACGACGGCGCCGCCGACCCCGTCCTCGTGTGGAATCGCGCCGATCGCAAATGGAACATGTTCTACACCAATCGCCGCGCCAGCGCCCCGAACCTCCCCGGCGTGAGCTGGGTCCACCGCACGCGCATCGGCATCGCCCAAAGCGCCGACCGCGGAGCTACCTGGCAGTACGCCGGCACCGCCGAAATCGACTACGGCAAGCCGGATTACACCCATTGGGCGCCCGACATCGTGGACTACCAGGGCGTCTATCACATGTTCCTCTCCGTCGTCCCCGGCATCTTCAACGACTGGAACGCGCCCCGCGACATCGTTCACCTCACCAGCTCCGACCTGCGCAAGTGGAAGTACGAATCCACCCTCGATCTGGGTTCCGACCGCGTCATCGACCCCAGCCTGATCCAACTCGCCGGCGGCACGTGGCGCATGTGGTACAAGAACGAGCGCGCCAAGGACGGCTCGCTCTACTACGCCGACAGCCCCGACCTCTACCACTGGACCAGCAAAGGCAACGCCATTCCGGGTGTGAGCGGCGAGGGCCCCAAGATCTTCCGCTGGCAGGACCGCTACTGGATGATCGCCGACGTGTGGGATGGGCTTGCCGCATTCAGCTCCCCGGACTGCCTCCACTGGACGCGGCAGCCCGACAACCTGCTCAAAGAGCCTGGCGCTGCGCCCACCGATCGCGCCAAGGGCGGCCATCCCGACGTGGTGGTGAGCGGCGGCCGCGCCTACCTGTTCTACTTCGTGCACCAGGGCGGCAAGGACGCCGAGGGCCACGACCCCGGCTGGCGCAAGCGCAGCGTGATCCAGGTGACCGAGTTGGAGAACCGCAACGGCTCGCTCGCCTGCGACCGCGAGAAACCCGTTCCCATCGACCTCCGGATCCCCTGAGCGCCCGTCCCCGCCCTACAGCCTCGAACTGGATCGCGTTCCCGCGCACCGCGCCGGCTTTTACAAAGCCTTCGTGCGGCGCCAGCGACAGAATGTACCGTCCCCGCCCCGGAAAGCTGTTGCCGTCGCCGCCGCGATTGGCTTGGCGGCTTCCGGCCACGGCCTTCAAGACATCGAGTGTATGGTCCGAAACAATCATCGGGCCGAACGTGACCTGCCGGGTCTTCGCGTCGGGCCCCGGCGACAAACGAGCGTGACCCCCGAGTCCAGCACCGCCGTTCCGTTCATCATTTCGTGCCCGGTCTGGAGTGGCCCCTGCGCCGTCGCCGCCGCCGCAAACAACACGCAGAAACCTTGTGGGGCAGGTTGGCAACCTGCGGACCGATTGTCAATCGGTCCAGGCGAGCCATGCTCGCCTGCTCGCGCCGTCGCGCAACGTTTCTGGCGCCAGAGACGTTCCCGCCAAGGACTGTCCCCCGCTCGTCTCGACGCTCTTACCCGCCCCACCACGCTATTTCTGATCATCTGCCCCCCTGATGATCCGCGGCCTCAATTCGGCCACCGGCTGCCACTTGGCCGCCGGTCGGTCGCGGTACACCGTCCTCGTCACCACCCGCTCCTCGACCACCGGAACTTCCACGCGCTCGGTCCGGATGACCACCCGCGGCGCCGCCGCCGGACGCGGCCATCGTGCCGCTCCGATAGCAGGCCGTGCGCCGCCTTCCGCTCCTCTTCGTGGGTGGTCCAGGAGTCCGGCGGCGGGTACTGCGCCGAGTGCCTTACGGACAGCATCTTCACCGAAGGGGACACGTGGGACGAGTTGCGGAGAAACGTGCTGGAGGCAACCTCCGCGTTCTTTTTTGATTCGGTCGCGGCCTGACCGGATTCGCCTCCAGTGGCATGAAGATTCCTCGCGACGTCTCCGAACCTGTCCACCAGCGGATCGCGATCCCCGGCCACCATCCGCTCCGGCTCGGCACATTAAAGTCAATCCTCCGCCGTTCGCCCGGCTCGAGGGTGTCCCCCGTGATACGATCATCGCGGACTTGTAGACGATTCGGGGTCAAGAGCCGGCCTGTCGGGAGTAGTCCGTCCGCGGGCACTTCCGCGTATGGCGACAAACCAGCCAGGTGGATCGGCAACGGCCAGGGAGTTATTATCATCCCCGCGAAGTCTGTTCGTCACCCTCGAAGTGCTCGTACAGATCCCCGCGGGAGGCAATTCGCGATTGGTCGTCCAGAACGCGACGGCGATCTGGCGTCCCGGAGTTTCCGGGTCACGTTGCCGTCTGCGACACAGCACGGAGACTCCCACTAGCACGTACAATGGAATGGGCTATAAACCAATAAAGGGAACTTTGCTGGTTCACCCCAAAAAGCAGGGAGACCGATGAGCTCGTGTCAAATCGCGGACTTCGCTGACCGGGCCGAATCCCATGCGGAGACGCTACCCAATGCCATACGCCGCAACTTCGCCGGCCTCTTCGATGACAAAACGGCCGCTACGCGTGATCGAAAAGCACCGGCCGTTGGTGTTTATTTTGGCCTCACCCGTTATCCTTGTGCTTCGCCTGCACTATCTGCTCTGCTCGAGGAGGCGGCGATGGGCCAGCAGTCGGCAGTCAAGAGCCTGCACGGTGCGCAGCCGCATTCTTGGTTGGGAGGTCTTCGCTGATGCTCTCCGTTTTCCTGTCTGCCAGTAACCCCTTACCGCATCGCCATCCAAAGTACCTGGAGACAGCGGACGTTGCGGCCATCCGCGACAGTATCCGCGCTGTGGTCAGTGTTGTTGTGCCGCGCGGCCAGATTGTGTTTGGTGGTCATCCTGCAACTACCCCGCTGATCCGCCTGCTCGTTCGTGGAATGACGCCGAACGTGCGAAAGAACGTCATCCTGTATCAGAGCCTTTTCTTCAAACCACGGTTTCCCCCCGAAGTGTACGGATTCGAGGAAGTTCGTTTCATTGATGCCGTGGATGGTGATCTTGACGCTAGTTTGACCAAGATGCGCGGGGCCATGATCGGTTCTCACGATTTTGACGCCGCGGTATTTCTTGGCGGCATGGAAGGCGTAGAGACTGAGTACGATTTCTTCCGGCGTTTGCATCCTGGCAGACCGGCTTACCCCGTCGCCTCTACCGGAGCTGCGGCGCGGATTCTTTTTGAGAAATACAGCCCCGACCGCCTGGAATTGAGGCTCTTCCGGGTTCTGGGTCGTAGGCGGGAGCAGGAACGAGGAGGACCGGACGAGGTCACATAGGCTCCCCCCTGCCCGGCCCGGTGTCGCGGAGCCTCGGGAACTCGGGTGGGCCGAATCCACCGTTCGAGCCCGCGTGAAAACAGCGATTGGGGCACATCCTTGTTCTGTCGCCGTGTTACCGGCCGGCAGCCCGCCCGAAGAGGCATAATCCGAATCGAGACGAAGGGAGTATCGTGGGAGCTATTTCGCCCTCCGCAACGCGTCTGCCCGCTTGCCTGCGGCTTCTATCTCTTTCCGAAAACGATCCGAATCCTTATCCCACTCGTAAGCGGGAAAATCTACGCCTTGCGGCACCGCCGGTTTGGCTCCACGAGGGGAAGGTAGTTTGTTGGGGTCCTTCAAGCGATGGATGTAAATACCTAACAGCCCGTTCTTGCGCGCTATGGATTGCCCGATTTCATATTTCACCCACCGGCGGTTTGCCGTCCTTGTGCCAATCAACACCACTGTAACCGTCGTGTCCTTAAGATGATTGAGAATCATCCGCTGGATGCCATCTTTGCCCAATTTCTTGGCTGCTTCGTACTCTGAGTGGTCAAAAAACCCGGCAAGGTGAGGTCCCGCCACCACATTCACATTCCGAACTTGGTTTGCTCGCCAGATGTCATCATCGTGATGGAAGCTGAAGAACACTCGTCGTGCCATTTGAGATCTCTCCCGTAAAGCGGATTCACCGAAATCACGGCAACACTCAACCAATAGTATTCCACCAGGGGGTAACAGGAACGTTTCATGCGGGCCGAAATTCTTGGGAGACGTTCCGCCTCGGTTCCCCCTCCTCCGACGTTATCACTCAGATGGCTCCCGAGGAAGCGTCGGGCATCCACGGAATCACAACTCCGGCCGGCTATCGGCGACCGAACGGGTCACTTGGACGTATCACGCCCAAACGGCTCATCTGTCTGAGGTTGGCTCGGGATTCGCGGATTAGGATCGACAAACGCCCCTTGCTTCTGTTCCACATCCGCACCCGCCCGGATGTCGGTCCCGTGGGGCCGCCATTTTTTCAGTCACGCCACTTGCAAAAAAACTTTCCCCTGCTCTGTCAGTCATTTACGGACATTCGCCTCAAATTATCTTGGTTCCCGCCCCGATAATGAATTCGGAGGGGTATCCACACCCATATGTCTCATCGTAAAGATCTGCCCGAAGACTCCGTCCATCGCCTCCTCACCATCGCCGGCGACAACCGCATCTTCCGTTCCTCCGACGGCCAGGTCTGGGCCGCCGTCCTCGCCGAAGGCGACCTCTCCTTCCTCCCCCTCCATTCCCCCGGCTTCCGCGACTTCCTCCTCCACACCTTCTTCCGCGTCTACCAGTTCTTCCCCTCCCCCGCCGACCTCCGCTACGCCCTCCGCTGCCTCCACTCCCTCGCCGGCCCCCTCGGCCCCCCG
>DASQZT010000241.1:0-9591 GCA_035638575.1 Bryobacteraceae bacterium | reverse complement strand
CGCGAAAATGCTGCATACTCGATTCATGGCGGAAGTCCTTTGGGCTAAGATCGGTTCTAGGCAAACCCAGATCTGAACTTAACAGGATTTCCGCCAGTGCTACAAAATCGTCTTGGACAGGAGTGGTTGTCAACCCGCCCTCCGTACTTCTGCGAGAATAGAAGCAGGCGTCAAGCGTTCCCGGAGTTTCTCTCATGTGTCTGGCAGTGCCCGGCAAAATCGTATCGGTAGAAGAGATCGGCGGCAACCGTGTGGGCAAGGTCCAGTTCGGCGGCGTAACCCGCGACGCCCTTCTGGATTTCGTTCCCGAGGCCGGCGCCGGCGACTACGTGCTGGTCCACGTGGGCTTCGCCATCAGCAAAGTGGATGAGGAAGAAGCCGCGCGGACCTACGAGCTCCTCGAGCAGATGGGCATGCTGGAAGACGAAGGCCCGTGAAGTACCTCGACGAGTACCGCGACCGCCGCATCGCCCAGGCGCTCATCGCCGGCCTCCACCGCAAGGTGACGCGGCCTTGGGTGCTCATGGAGATCTGCGGCGGCCAGACCCACACCCTGATGCGCTACGGCATCGACGCCCTGATCCCGCAGCAGATCGAAATTGTCCACGGTCCCGGCTGCCCGGTCTGCGTCACGCCGCTCGAAGTGGTGGACAAGGCCATTCGAATCGCATCCCGTCCGGACTCCATCCTGGTGTCCTACGGCGACATGCTGCGGGTGCCCGGCTCCTCGACCGACCTGCTGCGGGTGAAGGCCTCGGGCGGCGACGTGCGCATCGCCTATTCACCCCTGGAAGCTCTGAAAATCGCGCGCGCCAATCCCGATCGCCGCGTGGTCTTCTTCGGCATCGGATTCGAGACTACCGCTCCGCCCAACGCCATGGCCGTGCTCATCGCGAAACGCGAAGGCCTGCGCAATTTCTCGATGCTGGTCTCGCACGTCCTGGTGCCCCCCGCCATCCGCCTGCTGATGGAGTCGCCCGGCAACCGCGTGCAAGCCTTCATCGCGCCGGGCCACGTATGCGCGGTGATGGGCTATTGGCAGTACGAAGAGCTGTGCGAGCGGTACCGCGTGCCCATCGTGGTGGGCGGATTCGAGCCCGTGGACCTGCTGGAGGCCATCACCATGCTGGCGGCACAGCTCGAAGAAGGGCGCGCCGCCGTCGAAAACCAGTACGTGCGCGGCGTGACCCGCCAGGGCAACGTTCCCGCGCAGCGCGTCCTCGAACAGGTTTTCGAGGTGACGGACCGCAAGTGGCGCGGCATCGGAACCATCCCGCGGAGCGGCCTGCGGCTGCGCGCGGAGTTCGCCGAACACGACGCCGACAAAGTCTTCGACCTGGGCGAAATGACCGTGGAAGAACCCGCCGAATGCATCGCCGCTCTGGTATTGCAAGGCCTCAAAAAGCCGGTCGAGTGTACGGCCTTCGGCACGCGCTGCACCCCGGCGAATCCGCTCGGCGCGCCCATGGTGTCGGCCGAGGGCGCCTGCGCCGCTTATTATCAGTACCGCCGCGGCGTGAATGTTCCGCCGCCGCCCGCGATTCCCCGTACACCGTCAGATACCCCGCCACCGAGTTCTCGCTGACGCGGGTGATCGTCAACTCCCGCTTCTGGCCATCGCGGAAGCCGTAGAAAACGACCGGCTCGTACGCCGCCTGGTCCCGCAGCCAGATCGTGCGGCGGTCGGGCATCACCCACATCCACCCATTGGCGCGCCGGCGCCCGGCATCGGCCCGCGACAAGCCGAACGAAATTCCCGGAACCAGTTCCCGGCTATGATTCTCGCTCACCTGAAAATTTACCCTCTGGATGCCGGATCTGGCGGCAGTCTCGCGTTCCCTCGGGACGGCCGGCGCTTTCGTGGCCGCAACCTCCTGCCCCGCCGAACTCTCGGACACCAGCCGCGCCTTCACGATGAAACGGTCCGGCGCCGAGCCAACGTAGTAGAACGGATAGCAGGTCACCAGCGTGATCTCGGCGTGATCCCCTGCATCCAGCACGCCGACGTCGCTCGGCTTCACGATCTCGGTGCTCTCCACTTCGTAGGCATACTTTCCCGAGAGCGTCTGAAACTGGATCAAGTCATCTTTCCCGATCTGTCGAAGACTGCGGAATATCGTGTCGCGATGGCCCGCGATCCCCACATTCCCTTTCTCGCCCGGGAATGCTGTGTGCGGAATGTGCCCGAGCGCCACATCGAGCGTGTCCTCCCCGGCTCCCTCGCGAACGATGGCATTAAGGTGCAGCCGCGGAATCACCAGTCGGCCGACCAGGTCGCCATTCGCGATGGCGGGCGGCTCTTTTGGCGGCGGACCTGCGCTCGGTGCAGGCGGCGGTTTCGGCGCACTCGGAGATCCGAACCAGCCTCGCACCGCCTCGGCGATCTGTCCCTTCTTGTCGTTCAGGTACCGGCTGACGGTCGCCGGCTCGCCGCGGAGTCTGCGATCCAATACCCAGCTCCCCCAGTCTTGGTACACCGCGCTGCGAATGTCAGACCAGGCCCAGACCCCGATGGCCACGAGGCCCGCCACCAGGAGAAGCCTCTCGATCCATCGCCGCGTCTTACTTCGTGCTCTGGTTCTCCGCCTGCTCATAGCGATACCTGGTCCGCGTGCGTGCCGTCAACCTGGCGCGTCCGGGAGCCGACACGCCGACGTGAATATGCCGCAGCGGCCCGGCGCCATTGCTCGCCGGAGGGAGATAGCCGATGGTGTAGCGCGTCCGTATGTCCCTGGCGATGCCGCGGCACGCCGCAACAATCTCCGGCGGGCTCGCCGGAAAATACGCTTGGCCGCCGCTGACCCCGGCCATATGTTTCAGGATGCCGGGGTTGCGGTCGGGATCGTCCGCTTCCGACAACCCGATGGTATAAATCGTGGCGATGCTCCGCTCCACCATCTCGCTCATCTCCCGCCGCGTGTGCCGGCTGGCATTGTCGCCGCCGTCGCTGATGACCATGAGGGCCTTCTTGTCGCGCCTTCCCATCTCCAACTGTTTCAAGCCGTCGATCACCGCATCGTTGAGCGCCGTCCTTCCCTGCGGAATCCCGCGATAAAGGGCGGAGCGCAGTTGCTCCAGATCGTCGGAGAAGAGCAGAGGCTTCGGCAGCCCCGGCTTCACGGTTTCGTTGAAGTTCAAAACGAAGATTTCGTCCCGCGGATTGCTTTCCTCGATGAATGTCTCGGCCGCCGAGATCACGTCGCCCCGCTTCGGCGTCATACTCCAGCTTTCGTCCACCACAATTCCCACCGTCACGGGAAGGTCTTCCTTGGCAAATACCGTGATGGCCTGGAGCGCGCCGTTTTCAAAAACGCGAAAGTTGTCTTTCGTGAGCCCCGGGACAAAGCCGCCGTTTCGGTCCGTCACGCTCACGTCCAGCAGCACCAGCCGGACTTCGCTCCGGATCACGAAGTCCTGGTCATCCGCTCGGAGACCGGCAAGAAAGGAAGCGGCGCCGGCAAGCATGAGGGTTCGAATTGCCAGGCGCCGCTGCATGTCTCACTCCATCTTTACGCCGAACGCTTGAGCCGAAGCAACACAGAGAGGCCCAGCAAGAACGTTCCGCAAAGTCCGATCAGCGGATACGGACTTCCTGTCTTGGGCAGCTCTGTGGGCTGCGAAGTTACGGGCGGAGGCTCCGGCGTGGCCGCTGGCGGTTCGACAGGAGCGGGTGGCGGTGCGGCCTGGGCGATCTCGGTCGGCTGCTCTTCCGTCTTGGCCGGCTCCGGAGGCGGCGCTTCCTCCGCGGTGGTCTCCTCCTGGCTCGAAGGTTGTGTCACCGCGGGTTCCGGCGCTGGTGCCGCCGGCGCGGTCGTCACGGAGCTCTCCAGCATGTCCACCTGGTACGGATGCTGCGGGTATGGGAACTCCTGGCCGATCGTGTCGCCCGGGTAGAACCAGGACCGCATGGCCTTTGCGGTTCCCGGAGGCGTCTCCCAGAAGGTGAACGTGCTCTTGCCGGTCGGCTCCATGCGTTCCTTGGGAATCGCCATCACCGTGCTGATGATATGGCTCTGATCGGCGTTGAAGATCTGGACGATGTGCCGTTCGGAACTCGAGTTATACAGCTTGAACACGTACTGGCCGGGCTGGAGAACCGTATCTGTCACCTGGATGGGCTGACTCACCGTAAGGATGGTCCGCTTGTCCCATTGGTCGGCTTTCGCGCGGAATGAGACTGTGACCGTGGCCAGCGCGATGCCGCAAGCCACGGCCATGGCTCTCCGCAAATGAATCGTTGGATACAGCTTCATGGAAATGGTCCCTTTCTTGGAATGCCATCCGGGCCGCAACCTGAACAGCTCCCGCCATTCGAGAGGCATCCTGTTTGCCAATTCCGGCAAGCTGTTTGGCATCAGGCGACTGCGAAGAAACGGGACATCCGGGCAGCCTGTACTTTTTACCGGAATCCGCTCCGCGCCTCGAAAGTTATTGCGAGTGCCGCCCTGGTGCGCGATCTGAGTTGTGCCGATTCGCCCAACGCAGGCGGCCCCGCGCGGCTTCTGCCGGTATTTGGGCAATCGACGGCGCGGGGCCCGCAAGTCCTGCCCGTTCTCCTCGATTCCAGAGGCACTTAGCTCGTGGCAACCCGCGTGTATTGTTCCATGGGAATGCTCAAGATTACGATTCACGACGGCGCCGGCGAATTGCGGCTCCGCCTCGAGGGCCGGCTCTGCGGCGCCTGGGTAGGCGAGCTCCGCCAATGCTGGCAAACTGCCGCTTCCATCACTCAGGGCCGCAACACCATTCTGGATCTCGGCGAGGTGGACTTCATCGATTCCGAAGGTCAGGCCCTGGTCTCCGAGATGGGCCGCAGCGGCGTCCAACTGGTTGCTACCACACCGCTGATTCAGGCCCTGGTGAACCAAGCCTCGGACGCCGCCGGCTGTGGTACGTTTGAAACCAATGCCCTCTCCCGCTCCGCAGCCGCCGGACGCGAGCCGCGCCCGGTATGAAGCGCTTCTGGAAGTTGCGGAGTCCATTGCGGCGCACCACCAGCTCTCCACCCTGTTCACCGATCTGAGCCGCCTGCTGAAGCGCCTGGTGTCGTTCGACTTCATCAGCCTCACCCTGCTCGATTCCAAAGACCGCACGCTGCGCCTGCACATCCTCGAAACCGACCAGCCCGTGCCGGTCCCCAGTCCCGGGCCCATCCCTATCGACCAGAGCCCCACCGGCTTCGCCCTCGAAACGCGCCTGCCTTACTATGTCGCCGACATTGCCGATGAGCGGCGCTTCCCCATCATCCGCGAGGTGCTGCGCGCCAACGGCATCCAGTCCTTCTGCGTGCTGCCCCTGTTCACCGCGCAAAGGGACGTCGGCGGCGTGCATTTCGGTTCGCTCCGGACGAATGCCTACTCGCCCGCCGACATCGAATTCATGCGGCAGGTGGCGCGCCAGGTGGCCGTCGCCGTGGAGAACGCGCTGAATTTCGAAGCCGCGCTGGCCTACGAAAACCAGTTGGCCCGGGAGCGCGACCGTTTGCGCGCGCTGCTCGAAATCAACAACGCCGTGGTCAGTTGCCTGGCCAGCAAGCCGCTATTCCAGGCGATTGGGGCGTCGCTGCGCCGCACCTTCTCGCTCGACTACGCCATCCTGCTGATATACGACTCCGAATTGCAGGCCCTGCGTCTTCACATGCTCGACTTCCCCGGCGGCACCGGCGCCATCCGCGAAGACTCCATAGTGCCCATCGACGATTCGCTCGCCGGTTACGTCTTCCGCACCCGCGAAGGCCGCCTGTTCAACCTGGAGGAAACGCATGCCATCTCCCGGACCACCGCCGATCTCCTGGGCCGCGAGGGCCTCCAGTCGCTTTGCTGCCTCCCGCTGATTTCGCGCTCCGAGGTGCTGGGCGTGCTGAACCTGGGATCGCGCCAGAAAAACTTCTTCACCCCGGACGACCTCCAGTTCTTCACGCAGGCGGCCAGCCAGATCGCCATCGCCCTCGAAAATGCGCGCTCCTACCAGCGCATCGAGGAGCTGAACGAGCGCCTCGCCGGGGAAAAGGTCTACCTGGAAGACGAGATCCGCACCGACAACCGCTTCGAGGAAATCATCGGCCAGGGCCCCGCGCTCAAGGCCATCCTGAAAGAGGTGGAGACGGTGGCGCCCACCGATTCCACGGTGCTGATCTACGGCGAGACGGGCACCGGAAAGGAGCTGCTGGCGCGCGCCATCCACGATCTCAGCTCCCGCCGCCAGGGCACCTTCGTCAAGCTGAATTGCGCCGCCATTCCGACCGGGCTGCTCGAGAGCGAAATGTTCGGCCACGAAAAGGGCGCGTTCACCGGCGCCATCGCGCAGCGCATCGGACGCTTCGAGTTGGCCCACCGCGGCACCATGTTCATGGACGAAGTCGGCGAAATTCCGCTCGAGCTTCAGACCAAGCTGCTGCGCGTCCTGCAGGAGCGAGAGTTCGAGCGCCTCGGCAGCTCCCGCACCATCCGCACCGACGCGCGCCTGGTGGCGGCCACCAACCGCGACCTGGCCTCCATGGTGGAGGAGCGCCAGTTCCGCGCGGACCTTTATTATCGCCTCAACGTTTTCCCCATCACCGTGCCTCCCCTGCGCGACCGGCCCGAGGACATCCCCGTGCTGGTGCGCTATTTCGTGCAGCAATACGCGCGCCGCATGAACAAGCGCATCACCAGCATCCCCTCCGAATCGATGCGGGCCCTGGCGCGCTACCACTGGCCCGGCAATATCCGCGAGTTGCAGAACTTCATCGAGCGCGCCGTGATTATCTCGCCGGGCCCGGTGTTGCTGGCGCCGGTGCGCGAGTTGAAGCGCGGCCCATCCGGCGCCGGGGCGATTCAGACCCTGGCCGCGGCCGAGCGCGATGCCATCGTGCGCGCTCTGCGCGAAGCCGCCGGCCGCGTGGGCGGAGAGCAAGGCGCCGCCGCCCGCCTGGGCATGAAACGAACCACCTTGCAGGCCAAGATGCGCAAGCTGGGGATCGACACCAAAGACTACTGAAAGGTCTTCCCTTCAGCCCTCCAGCAGAATGCTGGAGCACGTCAGCCCCGCTTCCGCCTTCATCAGCTCCGAAATGTCCAGCGTCCGCACCTTCCACCCCTGCCGCTCGAGAAGCCGCGCGGTGCCGGGGAACGGCTCCGGGACCACCACCGTGCCGCCGATCGCCAGCACGTTCGCCGCTCGCGGCTCGTCCGGAGGCACATCGATGATCCTCAAGCCCCCGAGGGCCGCCGCATCGATCCACGATCGATTCGCCAGCACGGTCCCGTCGCCCAGGTAACTGCAGCCCGACTTGAGGTGCAGGCAGCCGCGCACCTCCACCGCTTCCACCGAATAGCCGAATACTTCCAGCTCGCTCCTCAATTGCGCGATGCCCGCCGCGTTGGTGCGCGCCGACCGCCCCACGAAAAGCCTGGACCCCACCCGCATGACGTCGCCGCCTTCGAGAGTGGCCGGCTCCCGCATCCGGCGAAGCGGCCGGAACCGCGCCAGCGCCGCAGCCAGGCTCTCCGATTCCCCGCGCCTCGACTCCGCGCCCATGCGCGTCATGACGGCGGTTTCCTCCACCACCACCGCCGGGTCCTCCACGAACATGGAATCCGGCAGGTCGGGCTCGGCCGCGAGCGAGAGGACCGACGCCCCCAGCTCGCGCAGGCAGGCTTCATACCGCCCGTGCTGTTCGGCCGCCTTGTGAAGGTCGATCTCCTGCCGCGGTACATAGGCCAACTCGCAAGCGTTGATCGCCGGACTGACGGCGCGGGTAATTGCGATGAGCATACGGTCTTCCCATTTTCCGACATCCGGCAAATTCAGTCCTGGCCGTCACACCTGTGCCCCCCATTCACGGATTGACCGCCTCAACCCATTCGATTTAAAATGGTTGTCAGCCAGTTTTAGCCCGGTCCAGAGGAGACGGTCCGCAGTATGAAGGCCTCACTGCTTTCGATTTCCTGTGCATTTCTGTTGATTGTGCTGTGCGTGTTCGCCGCGCCCCAGCAAAGCGTCACCACCAAGAAATCCACCAACCATGGCGAAACCGTGGCCAAACCGCTGACCGACAAGCAGAAAAAGAAGCAGGAGGATAAGCTCCGCAAAGAGCTGGAAACCCCCTACCGCAAGTGGCTCAACGAGGATGTCGCCTACATCATTACCGATGAGGAGCGCTCCGTCTTCAAGCACCTCCAGACCGACGAGGAGCGCGAGCAGTTCATCGAGCAGTTCTGGATGCGCCGCGATCCCACCCCCGATACCATCGAAAACGAGTACAAGGAAGAACACTACCGCCGCATCGCCTACACCAACGAGCACTACGCTTCGGGCATCCCCGGATGGAAGACCGACCGCGGCCGCATCTACATCATGTACGGCCCGCCCGACGAGAACGAGTCGCATCCCTCCGGCGGCACCTACGAGCGGCCTCCCGAAGAGGGCGGCGGCACCACGTCCACCTTCCCCTTCGAGCAGTGGCGCTATCGCTACATCGAAGGCGTCGGCACCAACATCATCATCGAATTCGTCGATCCCACCATGTCGGGCGAGTACCGCATGACCATGGATCCCTCCGAAAAGGACGCCCTGCTCTACGTCCCCGGCGCCGGCCTCACCATGATGGAACAGCTCGGCCTCTCCGACAAGACCGACCGCTTCAACCGCACCGACGGCACCCACCTCGGCGTCCCCTTCGGCGGCGAGACCGAGAGCATGAACGAGTTCAACCGCCTGGAGCAGTTCGCCAAGTTGCAGAAGCCGCCGGCCATCAAGTTCACCGACCTGGAAGCCGTCATCAATTCGCGCATCAGCTACAACGTTCTGCCCATGAAGGTGCGGGTGGACTTCTTCCCCATCACCGACGCCTCCGTCTACACCGCCATCACCGTGCAGTTCGAGAATAAGGACCTGCAGTTCCACAACAAGGAAGGCATGCAGAAAGCCGCGGTCAACATTCTCGGCCGCCTCACCACCATGACGCGCCGCCCGGTCGCTAACTTCGAGGAGGCGGTGGAGGTCAACTGCCTGCCCGAACAGCTTCAGGACTACGCCAAACGCAAGTCGATTTACCAGAAGATCGTGCCGCTGGCCCCCGGCACCTACCGCCTCAACGTAGTGTCCAAGGACCTGATCGGCGGCAACCTCAACAGTTATGAAGTGGCCGTAACCGTGCCCCGCCTGGATGCCGACAAGCTGAGCGCCAGCAGCCTGGTGCTGGCGGACGACATCCAACAGGTGCCGAACCGCAGCATTGGCATGGGGCAGTTTGTGATCGGCAGCTCCAAAGTGCGGCCCCGCATCGATGACGTGTTCCGGCGCGACGAGAAGCTGTGGATTTATCTCAAGCTCTACAATTTTGGCCAGAATGAGGACACCCACAAACCCGACGGCCAGGTGCAATATGAGCTGGTCCGCAACGGCAGCAATGAGAAGATCATAGATTTTACAGAGGACCTTTCGCAGTTCCCGGACGCCTCGGCCAGCCAGATTACGATCGAAAGGGGCTATGCCCTCAAGGACTTAGCTCCCGGGCAGTACACCATACGGCTGAAGGTGACCGACAAGAACCGTAACCAGGTGCTAACACCGACAGCCCAGTTTACGGTAACCTAAGGGAGTGGCGGG
>DASQZT010000240.1:0-10607 GCA_035638575.1 Bryobacteraceae bacterium | reverse complement strand
ATGGACAAGCCCCCAACCCCAAGCTGCTTCGGAACCGGGTAGCCAAGTTCGTGCGGGAACTTCGATCCCTGGGCTATCAGGTCATTCCACCCGTCCCTACTGCGGGTGCATCGGTATAGGTTTTCGACCGTGCCCCACATTCACCGGGCGAACATCTCGGTGAGCACGCGGCCGATCGAGCCGCTGGGGGTCTCGATTTCCAAAATCGTCGCCAGGGTGGGGGCGATGTCGTTGACGATGATGGAATTGTCATAGTGCCCCGCGACGATTCCCGGGCCGAGGAAGATCACCGGGACGTGCGCGTCGTAGCTGTAAGTGGTGCCGTGGGAGGCAAGGACGTCGGTGACGACCCAATACGGCTCGGGTAGGAACAGGATGTCGCCGGAGCGCCGCACGTTGAACCCGTTCATCACTCGGCGGCTCATTTCGTCCCCGGGGACCGCGCCCGACAGAAGCTGGTCGCGGGTGTAGACGCGGGCGATATGCCCCACGCCGTACGCGGCGCCGGCGGCCACGCGGCGCAGCTCGGCCGGGTCGAGCTTCCTGGCGGCGATCAGCTCGAGGTTGAGGAAAATCGAAAGATCCCAACTTCCGAGAACCCACTCCCCGTTCCCGTAGCGCGCGGCAAGGGCGTTCTGTATGGCGACCCGAACGGTGTTGGCGGGCATGCGGCCGCCCGGCATGTGGTTCGCCGCGGCCTCGGCGGCGGACGGCGCAACCCCGTGGTCGCCGGAGAGAACGATCAGCACGTTGTCCAATCCGACCTGGCGGTCGATGGCCTGGAACAGCCGGTCGAGGATCTTGTCGGTACGCACGGTGAGGTCGTGCTCCTCCGGTGAAAACGGGCCGTAATCGTGGCCCACTTTGTCGTTGGAGGAGAAGCTGACGGCCAGGACGTCGGTGGCGTCGTGTTTCCCCAACTGTTCCGCTACCAGGGCCCGTTCGGCGAATTGCTCGACCATTTCGTTTCCGAACGGGCTGGCCTCGAAGGGGCTCGCGTTGTTGTCCCCGTAGTACGCCCGGAAGTCCTGCGGCAACTTGTGGCCGAGCCACGCGGCGCCGCGAAACCGGTCGGCGGGGCGCAGCTGGTTGAAGTCCAGCACCCAGCCCGGCAGGGCGGCGAAGTAATAGGTGCTGCTGACGAAGTTTCCGGTCTTCAGGTCGAACCAGTAGGCGGCGTCCGCCGCGTGGCCGGCGGGGAGGATGGCAGCCCGGTCCTTCAGCGAGATTCCGATGACGCGGGACTTACCGCCGTGAGCCATCTTCAACTCGTCGCCGACGGTGCTCACCAGAAGGCGGTGGGGCGACGCGCCTTCCTGGGGGTCTCCACCGAGCAGTTTGGTCCCGCGGTCGGAGACGCTGGTCACATGGGCGGCCTCTTCGCGGTCGAACCACTCGTTAGCGACAATGCCGCTGACCGAGGGCGTCGCTCCGGTCAGGAAGGTGCTGTGCCCGGCGGCGGTCACGGTGGGGAACTGGATGTAGTTGGCGTTGGTGAAGACCGCGCCCCTGGTGAGCAAGCGATCGAATCCGGCGGTGTACTCGCTGCGGAAACGGGTGAGGTAGTCGTAGCGGAACTGGTCGATAATGATCGCCACGAGCAGCTTGGGCTTCGGTGGGGCGCCACTCGCGAGCAGACCCGCGGCCACCAGGACAAACAGGAGGATTCGTTTCATGAGCCTGACTCTGCCAGCGTATCACGACCGCCGGGGCGGCCTGTCCACGCGGTTAACAGCCGGGCGGGGCGGCAGTGTACATGAAATTGACAGCCGAGTTGGCGAATTCCAGCTAAACTACTGATGGGACAGGACGTAGGGAATGGGCTCGAACCTGCACTCCCAAGGCCGAGCACGGAGGACAAGATCCCATGCCAAGGGACAGGAACAAAGACGAAAACGACCGGCGGGAGAAAATGCGGTTCCCCATCCGGCGCGAGCTTCGGTACAAGCTGGTGGAGGATTCCATGGTTGTCGCGACAGGCGTCGGCTTCACCGTGGATATCGGCAGCGGAGGCGCGTTGTTCTTTGCGGGTGGGAAGCTCAAGCCGGGCGCGTTTGTGGAACTCTCGATCAGTTGGCCGGCGCTGCTGGACGACGGCTGCGCGATTCGACTGATCGCATTCGGGCGGGTATTGCGGAGCTGCGATGGGGATTCGGCCTGCACCATCGACAAGTACGAATTCCGCACGGCTCGCACGTTTCCGGCAAACGTCACGCCGGTTCGAAACGACTCGATGCTGGAGCGCTGGGCCGACGCCTGCGCCAAGGACAGCGTGAAGCTGCACGCAGCCAGCTAGTCCGAGGTTTTGGCGGGCGCGGGCTTGTTCTCGCTCTTCGATTCGGTCTTTGATTCGGTTTTCGATTCGGTTTTGGAGGCCTCGGTTTTGGTTTCCGACGCCCCGTTGGAACCGTTGTTCACGGATTTCCCGCCGCTGCGGGCGTAATCCGTGGCGTACCAACCCGAACCCTTAAACTGAAAAGCGGAAGTCGAAATCAGCCTTTCCACCTCGCCTCCGCAGCCCTCGTGCTCCGTGAGTGGCCGGTCAGAGAACTTCTGTATGACCTCGAACGTCTTGCCACACCGGTGACAGTTGTATTCGTAAAGAGGCATAAACGCGAAACACCCAGAAATCCTACTTCTAGTGTAACAGATGCAGCATTTGCCGTTTCGATGCACGTCAGCGCGGCGCAGACAGGGAAGATCCCCCACGGGAAAGGCAGGTAAAGAATTATTAAGTCTTGGCACTCCCGCTAACTCATATAGGGACAGCAGCGTCTTATCGGTAGGATGATGCGGAGAGCAAAAATCATCGGAATCCTGGCGGTGGGGTTGGCGGCCATAACGGTCCGGACCTCACCGATGCTCACCAGCTTCGTGTCATCCGCCGAAAGCGTCCGGCAGAACTTCCGGGACTTGCAGAGCAACGGCGCCCACATGAGCACGGTGGAGCGGGCGGTGTTCAGCCTCTTTCTGGCGAACACGAAAGGCGCGGAGGCGCACGCTCCGGCGCCGGGCGGCCGGACCTAAGCCGCACCGGCGCCAATTGGACGGGCCCGGAGGCCGATCCTACTTTTTCTTCGGCGCGGCCTTCTTGACAGGCGCGGCGGCACAGGGACTGGTCTTCAGACCCTGGATCTTGGCCTTTTCCGTTTCCATGGTCAGCATGAAGGGGCTCTGGGTGAAGGCCGCCGGAACGCCTTCCCACTGGATCTCACCGGGCTCCGCCTTGCCGGTAAGAGGCGCATCGAGCTTGAGGGTGATTTCGGCCTGGGGCGCGCCCTGCTGATCGGGGAGAGGCACGGCGACGAGGAGTTCTTTGGACCGGCAGGCGGGCTTTCCTTCGACGAGAGTGCCCTTGAGCGGGGGCACGGCGGCATTCTTCAACTGGCCTTCAAAATACTGCGAGCCGTTGGCCGCATCGGCGAGCTGGGCCTTGATGCCGAGCCACAAGGCCAACTGGGGAAACTTCTCCTTAAACTCGTTCTCCTTCCGGCTGGCGACCGCGGCAGCCGTCTCGATGGTGAATCCGTCGGGAGGCAGCGGAGACCCTTTCACCTTCTCCTTCAGCTCCGCCAGGCCGTCCTCTCCGCCGTGATAGGTGGTGTAGGCGCTGTTGGCGTAGTCGGTGATTTTCTTGGCGTCGGTGGTCTTGCCGAGGCTGGGATCGAGGACCGCGGCGCGAACGAACTCATAAATGGCCTTAGGAGCAACCTCCGGGGCCTTGGGGGGATTGGCTCGAGCGTCGCAGTTATACGCCCGGCCGAGGTTGTACGAGAGGAAGGACTGGTCCGGGTAATCCTGAACCGCTTTGGCGAAAGCGGTCTCGGCGGTCGGGCAATCGGCGGGGTTCTTGGCGAGGGCCGCGTTGCCGGGCGCCACGGCTATGAACAGCAGGGCCTGCTTGGCGGCGGCCTGCAACTGGGTGCGGGCGGTCGCCCAGTCGGCGTCGCTCACGCCTTCGGGCTTCTTGTTGTAGTCGAGAAGCTGCCTGGCGGCCTTTTCGCCGACGGCCAGTTGCTCGGCGGTAGGGTTGGGCACCTGCTGGACGGCGACGGTGGCGTTGAAGAGAACCTTGACAACATTGCCGGGCCCGGTCTTGGGGTCGCTGAACACCGTGTCGAGGTTTCGGTTCATCAACTCGCTGGCCGTGTCCACAGCCTTGGCGAACTGCTTGGCACCGTTATATGCCGAAATATACAGCAGCGTCCGGTCGTCTTTGTAGTCGGACTCCGGATACTTCTGTTTCCAGGCATCGAGATCGGTGATCGCCTTGGTGAAGTTGTTAGCGACCACATCCTTAGTGACCTCGTTATAGATGTCGTATTCGCCCTGATCCTTATATTTCTTTTCGGTCTGGGCCGCCGGTTGCTGAGCGGTACCAGTCAAAACGACGGCACCCAACGCGGCTACTGCCGCAATCATCCTGATAGTCTTAATGCGATTGTGCATCTGGCGCCTCCCGCCTTTTCCGCTTTTCCACGACTACACTGGCCTGACTACCCTGGTTTGGTGATCAGCTTTCGCAACCCGGCGTCTGGTCCATCGGCGATCCAGAGCCGATGGAGCGCTCTAACGGAGTTTAGCCGAACCACTTCAGTGGCGCAACTGATTCGGACTCCGCTACGACCCGGGAAGTTCCGAATCCCAAATGATATCAGATCGAAGCTATGGTAGAGTCGCTGTTTTCATGCGTATTTTGGATCTGGGGATTATTCTCGGCTACCTGATCGGCATCACCTGGTTCGGCGCGCGGTTTCGCCGGGGTCAAAAGAGCCTTCGCGATTATTTTTTGGGGGGCCGGACAGCGCCCTGGTGGGCCATCAGCCTGTCGATCGTGTCGGCCGAAACCAGCACCCTGACCATCATCGGCACTCCCGCGCTGGCGTTCGGCGGCAACCTGGGCTTTCTGCAGATCGTGCTGGGCTACCTGCTGGCGCGCATCGTGATCTCATTTCTGTTCCTGCCGCAGTACTTCCGGGGCGAGATGTTCACCGCGTACGAACTGATGCGGCGCAGGTTCGGCGAGCGGATCCGCAAGCTCACGGCCCTGATATTCCTGGTGACGCGCACGCTGGCCGAGGGGGTGCGGGTGGCCGGCGTAGCGCTGGTGGTGGCGGTTGTGCTGCACACCGGCGCGACGGCGTCGATCGTGCTGATCGTCCTGCTGACGCTGTTTTACACGTTCGAAGGCGGGATGACGGCGGTGATCTGGACCGACGTAGTACAGATGACACTCTACGTTCTGGGCGCGGTGGTCAGCTTTCTGGTGATCCTGGGCCAGATTCACGGAGGGTGGGCGCACGTGACGGCGTTGGCAGGCGCGAAGTTCACGGTCTTTGATTTCCGGTTTGCTCCGACGATGGAGTTCTTCTCGCGCAAGTACAATTTTTGGGCGGGGCTGGCGGGCGGCTGTTTCCTGACGACGGCGAGCCACGGCACGGACCAACTGATGGTGCAGCGGCTGCTGAGCGCCCAAAACGAGCGCCAGAGCCGCCTTGCGCTGCTGAGCAGCTGGGCGGTGATTTTCGTGCAGTTCACGCTCTTTCTCCTGATCGGCATTCTGCTCTTCGTCCATTACACCGATGGGCACCTTCCGGCTCCGGCGCGCCCGGATGAAATCTACCCGCGATTCATTTGGGAGAGCCTGCCGCCCGGGCTGGCCGGACTGGTGATCGCCGCCATTTTGGCCGCCGCCATGGCCAATCTGAGCGCGGCGCTGAACTCGCTGGCATCCACCACGGTGGTGGACCTATACCGCACGCTGGCGCGGAATGCGAGCGAGGCCCGCGCTCTGCGCCTCGCCCGGCTGGCAACGGTAGGGTGGGGCGTGGTGATGATGCCGATCGCCATTCAGGCGAGCCGGTCGCGCTCGGTGCTGGAGGCGGGGCTCACGATCGCGTCCGTTCCGTCGGGGATGCTGCTGGGCGTCTTCCTTTTGGGCGTGCTGACGAAGAAGCCGCGGGAAGGCGCGGCCGTGGCCGGAGTTGTGGCGGGCCTGGCAGTGATTCTCTACGTCACCTTCGGCACGCCTATCGCATTCACCTGGTACGTGCTGATCGGGACCGTGGTGACATTCGGCGCCGGGGTGATCGGCTCGTGGTTTCAGAAGGCGGAGGGATAAGTGGAACTGAAGCGCGAACTGGGCCCCTGGGCGGCGGCGTCGATCGTCGTCGGCACGGTGATCGGCAGCGGCATATTTCTGGTGCCGCGCACCATGATTCTGCGGGTGGGCACGCCGGGGATGGTGTTTTTCATTTTCGTGTTCGGCGGCGCGCTGTCCCTCGCCGGGGCCCTCAGCTACGCGGAGCTGGCGGCCGCGCTTCCCGAAGCCGGCGGCGAATACGCGTATCTGCGGGAGGCTTACGGCCCCATGTGGGGCTTCCTCTACAGTTGGACGCAGATGTGGGTGGCAAAGAGCGGGTCGATTGCGACGCTGGCCACCGGTTTCTTTTACTATTTATCGAATTTCTTTCCCGTCCTCGACCGGGTTTTCTATTCGCTGCCGCTGCCCTTGGGCCCCAAGGGCGGGCCGTTGGAACTCCGCTACGGGCAGTTGTTCGCCATGGCGCTGATCCTGGCGCTGGCGTGGCTCAATTACTACGGCGTCAAGATCGGCGGCGAGGTGCAGGTGGCGGTGACGGTGGTGAAAGTGGCGCTGATCGCCTTCATCATCGTCGCGGGGCTGGGCTTCGGCGCGCCGCACGCCGCGGTTGCGGCTCCGGCGGCCTCGCTCACGACGGCGGGCTTCTTCGCGGCGCTGGTGGCGGCGCTGTGGGCCTACGACGGATGGAACAACGTGAGCATGGTGGCCAGCGAAGTGCGCGATCCGCAACGCAATCTGCCGCGCGCGCTGATCTTCGGGACCCTGGCGGTAATTGGAATTTATCTGCTGGCGAACGCGGCGTATTTTCACGTGCTGACGGCGGCGGACGTGGGCGGGAGCACGCGCGTGGCCGCGGAGATGATGCGCCGGATCCTGGGCCAGGCGGGGGCGAACGCAGTTTCGATCGCCGCCATGATCAGCATTTTCGCGGCGCTGAACGGCTCGATCCTTTCGGGGTCGCGGGTGCCGTACGCCGCCGCGCGGGACGGATATTTTTTCCGGCCCGTCGCGCACGTACATCCGATCTACCGCACCCCCGGCGTTTCGATTCTGGCGCTGAGCGTGTGGGCGGCAGTGCTGGTACTCTCCGGCCAGTACGATCAGTTGCTGACATATGTGATCTTCGCGAGCTGGATTATCTACGGAATGACTACGGCGGCAGTAGTTATTTTACGGATAAAAAGGCCTGATTTACGGAGGCCATATCGGGCATTAGGCTATCCGGTAATACCAGTACTTTTTGTTATAACTGCCATCGCACTAGTACTATCAACCCTGTTGGATTCCCCTCGGGAGTCACTAATGGGAATAGGATTAATACTCTTGGGCCTGCCATTCTATGCATATTGGCGCAGGCGCGTGCCACAGGGCCGCGGACAGAGAGGCGACTCAGCGCCGCTGGTACAATAATCCACGGTTATGCTCAACGAATTTGCGTTTCTATCTTGAAAATGAAAATGAATAGCGCGAGAATTAAAGATACTTCAGGAGGGATCCTGAGAAGTGCCTACGGATCCCGGCGGTGACCGAATGCCGTGCCGGGTAGGAGGGCCAATCGAATGGATGTAACCAAAATTCTGGCGGAATTGAGAGAAGAGAGAGCACAAATCGAAGAAGCGATTGTGAGTCTGGAGCAACTGGCGCGGGGACGCGGCCGGCGCCGCGGCCGGCCACCGGCGTGGATGTCAGAACTGACCGTGAAGCGGCGGGGGCGTCCACCGGGGAGCAAGAACAAGGCGGCGATGACCCCGGGCAACCAAAAAGGGTCGGCAGTCGCTTAGCATTTATTTTTTCGAATGGACAGGGCCGGGGATTCTCGAGGATCCCCGGCCTTTCGTGTTTTTTGCGAGCGCGAGATCCGGGATGCGATGGTTCGACAGCCGGGGCCGGGTTCCGGCCGCTCGGGTCGCAACCGACGAACAGGTGATACATTTGCGATATGCGAAAAACCACGCGACGCGAACTCCTGCAGGCAGCCGGTATGGCGCTGGCGGCGCATCCCGCGGCGGCACAGGACCGCTCCGTGGCCGGCCCGCTCACGCTTTGGTTTCGCAATCCGGCGAAGGTCTGGACCGAAGCGCTGCCGGTGGGCAACGGGAATCTCGGCGCCATGGTGTTCGGCGGCGTCGAGCGCGAGCGCATTCAACTGAACGAGCACTCGCTTTGGTCGGGCCATCCGGTGGAGGATGACGATGCGGGGGCGCGCGAGGCGGTCGCGCAAATGCGCTCGCTCCTGCTCGAAGGCAAGATTACGGAGGCCAACGCGGCGGGGCGGGCGTGGCGCCCGGCGCAGCGAGCCTCCCGGCGGCCATCCTATCAGACGATGGGCGATCTGGTGCTGAATTTCGGCGGCGGACCCGCGGCGGAGGATTACCGCCGAGAACTGGATCTCGACACCGGCATCGCGCGCACGTCGTATCGCCGCGACGGAGTGCGTTACACGCGCGAGATCTTTGTTTCGCAGCCCGACCAGGCGATCGTCGTGCGGCTCGCAGCGGACAGACCGGGGAGCGTGGCATTCACGGCGCAGCTTCGCCGCGAAGCCGACGCACGGGCGGAGAGCGCCGCTCCGGGCCGCATCGTGCTGCGCGGTCAGGCGGCCAATGAAGGCGTGGTTTTCGAATGCCGGCTGGAGGCGCGCGCCGAGGGCGGTCAGACTCAGGCCACTACGGAAGGGCTGCGCGTGGAAGGGGCCAACGCGGCGACCCTGGTGCTCACGGCCGGCACGAACTACCGGCTGCACTATCCCGATTTCAAAGGCGAAGACCCCAGTGAAGGCTGCCAGCGCCGCCTGGCCGCGGCCGCGGGCAAGCCATACGGCCGCGTCCGCGAGGCGCACATCGCCGAGCATCGCCGCCTGTTTCGCCGCGTGGAACTCTCGCTCGGCGGGCCCGACCGGTCGGCCATCCCCACCGACGAGCGCCTGGCGGCGATACAACAGGGCGGCGACGATCCGCAACTGCTGGCGATCTATTATCAGTTCGGCCGCTACCTGCTGATGTCGAGCTCGCGGCGGGGAACCCTGCCGGCGAACCTGCAAGGCGTCTGGGCGGATGGCCTTGCCCCGCCGTGGCAAGCCGACTACCACGTCAATATCAACATCCAGATGAACTACTGGCCGGCCGAGATGTGCAATCTCTCCGAGTGCCACGAGCCGCTGTTCGATTTTGTCGACATGCTGCGCGAGCCGGGCCGGCGCACGGCACAGGTCCAGTACGGCTGCCACGGCTGGGTGGCACATTACACGACGGACCTGTGGGGCCATACGGGACTCGAGATGCTCACTTCGTACGCCATGTGGCAGGGCGCGTCAGGCTGGCTGGCGCATCATCTGTTCGAGCACTACGTTTTCACCGGCGACCGCAAATTTCTGCGGGAGCGGGCCTGGCCGGTGATGAAGGAGGCAGCCGAATTCTATCTCGATTACATGGTCGAAGACCCGCGGACCGGCAAGCTGGTGGCGGGCCCGGCGCAATCGCCGGAGAACTCGTATTTCGCTCCGGACGGGTCGCGATGCAATGTCGACATCGCGCCCACTATGAGCCAGGAGATTGTCCACGACCTGCTGACGAACTTGATCGAGGCGGCGGAGATTCTGGGCGTCGAACCGGAATTCCGCGACAGGGCGGCGGCGGCGCGGGCACGGCTGACGCCGCTCAAGATCGGCAAATACGGCCAGATTATGGAGTGGTCGCAGGACTTCGACGAGCCCGAGCCGGGCCACCGGCACATGTCGCAGCTCTTCGCGCTGCATCCCGGCCGGCAGATCACCAAGCGGGGCACGCCGGACCTGGCGGTGGCGGCGCAGAAGACGCTGGAGCGGCGCCTGGCCAACGGCGGCGGCCACACGGGCTGGAGCCGCGCGTGGATCATCAACTTCTGGGCGCGCCTGGAGGAGGCCGAACTGGCGCACGAGAACGTGATGGCGCTGCTGACGAAGTCGACGCTCTCGAACCTGTTCGATACGCACCCGCCGTTCCAGATCGACGGCAACTTCGGAGGGACGGCCGGCATCACCGAGATGCTGCTGCAGAGCCATGCCGGCGAGGTGGCGCTGCTTCCGGCTTTGCCCAAGGCATGGCCCGACGGCAGCTACCGCGGGCTGCGCGCGCGCGGCGGGCTGGAAGTCGGGATCTCCTGGCGAGGCGGCAAACCGGTGTCGGCGACGGTCGAAGCAGCCACCGATGGCACACACCGCATCCGCCCGCCCAAGGGCGCGCAAATCGCAGAGGTGAGATCGGGCAACACGCGGGTGCGGGTGACGACATCGCCGGACGGCGCGGCGGCCATCCCGCTGAAGGCGGGACAGCCGTGCCGGATCACGTTTGCGTGAAGAGGCGAGCTTCGCTCGCGGGGCGGGTTGCCAACCCGCCGCAGGATACCATCCTGTCGCCATGAGCCTGGGGCTCACCAAAAGTGATGAAAACCCAAGCGGCTGGCGGGTTGAATCCTGGTTGCATCTAATTAAGTAGCGCACGTCCGGTCCAGGTCGCTGGGGCAGTGG
>DASQZT010000239.1:0-13633 GCA_035638575.1 Bryobacteraceae bacterium | reverse complement strand
CTCGCGCCATCGCGGTAACCACAGCGTTGGTGAGAAGTCATCCATCGGGCGCCATCGCCGTGCCGCCGCAGGCGCCGGGTGTGTATCTCCAGATACTCCAGTGCCGCCTGTATTGTCCCTGGAGACACTCTCGTCCCGCCTCTGGCACCCGTCGGGAATCGGGTGTCAGGTACCACCCACCGGTACGGCGCCACGTCCGATGCCAGTCTTGAGTACGGGATCAACCCTAATCGCGGAAGGCCAGGCTTTCAAGATCCGCCTCGCGGTGTGAGCATTCTCACGGACCGTTCGGAATATCGGCGAATATGAAAATACACTGGGTTCAAATTTTGCACTGTCATTTTGCACTGTTATTGCTGTGCCGGCGCGCCGGGTCTCCTGGTGGTACAGGCCGGCGAAGTGCCTCCGCATCTCTGAGGCGGTGAGCTTCGCGCCGCAGTGCCAACCACAGGGCATGCGCGGACCACGCGGCCGTCCGCCCCGATTTGGTTTCCGCGGCAAGTGCCTGATCGTTTCCTGAACCGTCGGCCGCCGCGGGCAATTCGTGAAGTGCCGCTGCATCTAGCCGTTGGTGAGTTTGGCGCCGCAGCCCCACCCGCACGGCATCCGCGGCCCCGGTGATCGCCCTGTGAGGTTGATGGCTTGAGGGTACACCTCCGAGATCTTTACTCGAACCGAACTCCTTTTAATCTTTCCGCCGGCAGGTTGAGGCGCAATCCGAGGCAAGTGATGTCGAGTCCGGTTGCGGTAAAGACCCGGCGAACGAAAGATTTGAAGGCCCAGTCGGGGACTTCACGGGCTGCTTCCCGCACGCGTAGACAAAGCCCCGGGGAAGTCCCGCATCGGGCAGGTAGCCGTAAATAGCTTCTCCTGGTAGAGCCTGGCGAATGATCTCCCGGGCCTCGATCAGCATCTCCAGATCGATTCCGGTTCGCAGCCCCGTCGCCTCCAGTAGGAACACCAGATCCTCGGTTACGATGTTGCCGGTGGCCCCGGGCGCATACGGGCACCCGCCGATCCCCCCTTGTGAGGCATCGAAAGTAACAACACCCGCATCCAGCGCCGCAACTACGTTGGCGAGGCCCTGGCCACGGGTGTTGTGAAAATGTGCCGCTCCCGCCTTTTCGCCGGCCTCGCGCCGCAGCCTCTCGAACATGCGCTTGACCTGGCGCGGGTTCGCATATCCCGTGCTGTCCGAGAGCCCCACCGAATCCGCACCCGCATCGAGCAGCAGCGCGACCATCTGGAAGACCCAATCCTCCGATACCGGACCTTCTATGGAGCACCCGAAGGCAGTCGAGATGCCGATCTCGATGGAAGGTCTGCTGCCCGGCGGCAGGCTATCTCGCAACTCCGTGACGCTCCGCACCTGGTCGATCGCCTGCTCGGGCGTCCTGTGGATGTTGGCCATGCTGTGGGCACGTGAGGCCGACACCGGCATCGTCACCTTGTGCACTCCGGCGGCGATGGCGCGTTCCGACCCCTTGAGGTTCGGAGCCAGCGCCAAAACCGTCAACCCCGGAATCCGGATCGCCTCGCGGACTACCTCTTCCGCGTCTGCCATCTGCGGCAACAGCTTCGGCGAGACGAACGACCCCACCTCGATTTCGCGCAATCCCGCGCCGGCCAGCGCGGCGATCCACCGGTGCTTGGCGGCGGTCGGCATGACCTGGCGGATGCTCTGGAGGCCGTCGCGTGGTCCGACCTCACTCACCAGAACGTCGATTTCAGCGGTAGTCAGATTCAATTTCCGCCTCCTGAAACGATTGACCTTCGTCACCAGGATACAGCGGCATGATGCCCGGCACCCGCCAGGTTACAGTGACGCCACGGTTACATCCGCCGGCGGGCGGCAGGGTGCGGATGGCCAAGCAGGTACTGCTTCGCGTGCTCCAGGCACAGACGGGCGTGCTCCGCATAACCCACCCGCCTGGACCGCTCGAGATTGGGGATCTCCAGCGAATACGGAACCGGGGGCATCCGATTCACAATGGCCGCGATATCTATGGCGCCCTCTCCCGGATCCAGACGCGCCTCGCGCGCCGTGTGAATGAGACCTTCGGGGGTAGCCGGAATCACGCGAGGCGCGTCGCAGAGATGCGCAAAGTGAAACCACTCGCGCGGAACGGCGTCCAACTCCTCCGGCCGGACGCGTGATCGGTTGAAGTGCAGCATATCGATCAGCAGGCCGCAGTTCGCGCGCTTCACGGCACGTACCAGACCGGCGGCCTCTCGCAGGCTGGGCGCATTGGACCACGTGACGAATTCCAGGCTGATCGCGAGGCCCACCTTCCCGGCAAGATCGCAGAGCCGGCCGAGCGAATCGAGCGCGTAGTTCCGGTCCGCCGTCCATACACTGCTGATCACTCGCCGCGCACCCAACTCGGCGGCTGTCTCCAGTTCCGGCACATAGGACGCCACATCCACGCCATCGATGATGCGCGCGAGCTCGATATCGTGCAGCTTGAGGCCGGTTGCGGCCAGCGCGGCTTTGGTCTCCCGCAACATCGCCGGATTGCCGGCCAGAGCGTAGTTCGGCTCGTCAGGGAGGCCCATATAGATGAGGCGATAGCTGACGAGATCGTAGCCGGCACGGGCCGCGATGCGCGTGGCCTCGGGTGGCGGGCAGCCGAGCACCGTGAGGTGCGCCAGGCTGAAGCGGAGTGTCCAGGGCTCGTCGCCGGAACTGCGCGCGAACGTCAGCGCCGGCACGGACGCCAGCGCGGACGCGGTCCACAGGAACGTCCGCCGGTTCATCGTCAATCCGCCTCGCCTTCTGCTAGTCGCCCGGGCGGTAAATGTCGTTGATGTTCCAATGCCCGGGCGTCGGTGTGGGGACATTCTCCATGGGCACGCGAATGACCGTGGGCTGATCCGACTCGATCGCCACTTGCAGAGCCGGCGCCAGCTCGTCGGCCGCCTTGACGTCGATTCCGTTAGCGCCGTGCGCGCGCGCCACCGCGGCATAGTCCACACTGTACGGCGCGCCGTCGCGCAGGAACAGGCAGCCGAAGCTCCAGTCGTACTTGGCCTTCTCCAGGCCGGCGATGGTCCCGAACGCCGAGTTGTCCATCACCACCCAGATGGCCGGAATTTTGGCTTCCATGGCGGTGGCGACCACGGACATGTTGGCACTGAAAGCGCCGTCGCCGGTTAGCGCTACGGCCACCCGATCCGGCCGGGCGTACTTGACGCCCAGAACCGCCGCGGGTCCGAACCCCATGGTCGCCAGCCCGCTGGGCGTGATGAACGTGCCGGGAACCGTAAACGGGAACTGCTGTGCGACGCCGTTCTTGTTCCAGCCCACGTCGGTGACCACATAGCTATCCTCCGGCAGGGCGCGGCGCAGGTCGCGAAGAATCCGCTCCGGCCGCAGCGGAAACTGGCTGGAGGAATAATACTCACGGAAATTCGCCAGAAATTCTTCCTGCCCCTCGGCGATGCGCGCCCGCAGATCCCCGCGGTCCCGCGGTCTGACCTCTTTGGCGGCGCGGGCGAGCTGCTGCAATGCCATCTTCGAATCGGACACCGCACCCAGCACCGTCGGATAGTTGCGGCCGATCTCCGCGGGATCGATATCGATGTGCATCAACTTCGTGGGCGGAATCTGGAACGTGAACCGCGTGTCCCAGGAGCTGGAGTTGGCTTCTGCGAGCCGCGTGCCAATCGCCAGGATCAGATCCGCCTCGCGACACAGTTCGTTGGCAATGGGAACTCCCCAGAATCCCGTCTGGCCGGCGAGCAGCGGGTGGCCGTGCGGCAGGCAGCCCTTGCCCATCAGCGTGTGCGCCACGGGGATTTCGAGAGCTTCCGCCAGTTCGGCCAGCAGAGCGGGGGCGCCTTCGGCCAGCGCCGACATCACGCCGCCGCCGGCATACAGAACGGGGCGCTGCGCGTGCGCCAGCGCCTCCACGATGCGCTGCGCCGTGGCCGCGTCCAGCGACGGCTTGGCTACCGCGGGCGGCTCCTTGCTGAACGCGTCGGCAAACAGATTCGACGAGAAATGGTCCATCGGTACGTCCACCAGCACCGGACCGGGCCGCCCGCTCATGCTGAGATGGAAGGCGCGCTCCATGATGCGCGGCAGGTCGCAGACACGATCCACGCGATAGATGCGCTTGCAGAACGGGCGGCACAGTTCAAACTGCCCTCCATCCAGAAACAGGTTGATCTCCTGGTGCGGGTGCCGGCCAAAATAGTAGGACGGAACATCGCCAGCGATCACCACCAGGGGGATCGAATCGAGCGCCGCATTGGCGATACCGGTCACCGCGTTCGAAAGGCCTGGACCCAGGTGCGTCATCAGCACTCCGGGCTTGCCGGTCACTCGCGCGTATCCATCGGCGGCGTGAGCGGCCACCTGCTCGTGCCGCGTCGAAATATAGCGGATCTTGCTCTTGCCCAAGGCATCCAGAAAGGCAATCACCGTATGGCCGCAGAGGCCGAAAACCACTTCAACTCCAAGCCTCTCCAGATACTCGGTCAGGAGATAAGCGGAAATCCTCTCCTCCGTGCCGGGCGGCCGTCCATAGGCGGCGGTTTCGCCGATTCTTCCCTGTGGCAACGCGAGCCCGTCTCGTTCTGGGAACTCCGTGCTCGAATACGCGCCCGATTTGTGGACGAGAGTGGACATGGGAACCTCACGTAGATGGTAGCCGTTTCCCTCAGGCTGCCACAACGATGTAACCGTGGTGGAACGGTAACTTGATTGTAGGCTACTTTCCCGGATGTTAGGTTTGAAGGTGAGATCCATCATGGCCAGAACCATCACACCCGAGGAGCAGAATCTCGCCCAGGAATTGCTTCAGCGCGCGCGGCGCGCCATGGACCAGATTGCCGGCTATGATCAGGAGCGCATCGACCGCCTCATTCGCGCGGTTGCCTGGGCAACCGCCAACGAGAAGACCGCCACCCGGCTGGCGAATATGGGGGTGGATGAGAGCGGCCTCGGCGACCGCGCGGGACGCCCCAACAAGCGCTTCAAGATTATGGGCATACTCCGCGACGCCCTACGCCAAAAAAGCATGGGGGTGATCGAGGAGCTCCCCGAAAAGGGTATCGTCAAGTACGCCAAGCCGGCGGGAGTGATCGCTTCGCTGGTCCCGGTCACCAACGCGGCGCTGACCGAGCCGGGCAACGGGATCTACGCCCTGAAGTGCAAGGACGCGATCATCTTCTCGCCGCACCCGGGCAGCCGCAGAACTACCTTTGAGACCGTGCGCGTCATGCGCGAAGCACTCCAGCGGCTGGGCGCTCCGGAAGACGTCTTCCAGTGCATCGAGAAACCCAGCATTCCGCTGGCACAAGAGTTGATGGCGATCTGCGACCTGACCATCGCCACCGGCGGCGGCGCCATGGTGCGGGCGGCCTACAGCTCCGGCAAGCCCGCTTACGGCGTGGGCGCGGGCAACGCCACCATGGTGATCGACGAAACAGCCGAGATCGGAGAAGCCGCGCGCAACACGCGCCTCAGCAAGACGTCGGATTTCGGATCGGGCTGCTCCGCGGATGGCAACCTGGTGGTGGAGGAGACCATCTACGAACGGTTCCTCGATCAATTGCAGGTGGAAGGCGGCTACCTGGTGAACGAAGACGAGAAAGCACTCCTGCGCAAGGCACTGTGGGATGCCGAGGGCCATCGCACGACGGAGACCATCGCGCGGCCGGCCGCGTGTATCGCCCAGATCGCGGGATTTTCCATTCCGCCGGACAGGTGCTTCCTGATCGTGCCGGAAACGCAGATCGGCAAGGAGCACCCATTCTCCAGCGAAAAGCTGTGTACCGTGCTCTCGATTTTCAAGTACGGCGGCGGGTTTGCTAACGCGCTGGAGATGGTCCGGCGGATCTACGAAGTTGGCGGCAAGGGCCACTCCTGCGGCATCTACTCCTTCAACGACGAGCACATCCATCACCTTGCCCTGATGGCGCCGGTGAGCCGCATCATGGTGCGCCAGCCGCAGTCCAAGGCGAATGCGGGCGCGTTCAACAATGGGATGCCGATGACCTCCAGCATGGGGTGCGGCATCTGGGGCGGCAACATCACCAATGAGAATATTTCGCTGAAACACTACATGCAGTTGACCTGGGTGGCGCGTCCGATTGCGGAAGACCGGCCCTCGGAAGCCGAGTTATTCGGCGAGTTCTACAACACGGAAACCTGGTAGCGCCGGCCACCCGGCGGCGCCTACACGTGTCCGGGTCCTGACTCCTGACTCCCATCCCCACCGGATCAAGGGCGAAGCCCATGCTCAAGGGCGAAGCCCATGCTCAAGGGCGAAGCCCTTGCCTGGTTAGGCTGGCGCGGCTCGTATGGTGTACACTGCGCACAGAGGAAGAGCCGATGATTCAAACGGTCGAGGCTGTGATCGATGAGCAGGGCAATGTGCGCCTGCTCGAGCCCGTGCATCTCCCGACGGCGCGGCGCGCGCTTGTAACGATCCTGGAGGACCACCCAATCGCCGGTGCGCCCGAAAGTGCGCTGCTGAGCGAGGCGGCGCTTGCCGACTGGAACCGCCCGGAGGAGGATGAGGCGTGGTCGCACCTGCAGGAGGCGCAATAATCCTGGTGCGGTTCCCATTCTCCGACCTGTCGCAGACGAAGCTGCGCCCGGCCGTGGTTCTTGCCGACGCCGGCCGGGGGGACCGGATTCTGTGCCAAGTGACCAGCAAGGCGTACGGTGACGCGTGCGCCATCAGGCTTGAAGACGCCAGCTTCGCGGCGGGCTCGCTGCGCGCCACAAGCTATGCGCGGCCAGGCAAGCTTTTCACCGCCAGTCAGGATTTGATGGTGACGCAGGTCGGCAAGCTGAAGCCGGAACCATTCTGGCAGATCATCGATTCCCTGGTGACCCTGCTGCGAGACGGTGGTTTTCAATGATCCACCACAGCTAGGCCGTACCTGACCAGGGCATGCACTCGCCGCCCGCCGCTCCGCAAGGCAGTCCGGGGGACAACATCAATATCGCTCCCAGGTATCCCCGATAGCATGCCCACGCCCCGCTACCATGGAGCCACGCTAGATCAACGCTGGATCACAGGAGCGAGGGCGCAAGCTCCTGGCCTGCGCCAGGCGAGCGTGGTAACCGTGCCACTACTGTTACATCCAAGCCGGCCTCGAGTCAGGGGTCCTAAACTGGGATGGAAGAGAGGATGGGGATCCCGATGCGTCTTGCTGTTTTCGCCTTCACCGCCACAGTCGCGGCCCAAGCCGGGTTTAGCCAGACGGACTGGCCGACCTTCGGCCACGACCTGGCGGGAACGCGCTACTCGACCCTCAAGCAGATCGATACCAGGAACGTGACGCGACTGGTCCGGGCATGGACCTATCACATGGAGGCGGGTGGCGCGCCGGCTCCGGAACGGGCCGCGCCCGGCAGTTCCGCCGCCGGCGACGCCGCCAAGGGCCGCGGACGCGGCGGACGCGGATTCGGCGGCGGGGGACGCACGTCTGAGGCCATCCCCTTGGTAATCGGCGGCGTCATGTACCTCACCGCCATGAGCAGAGTGGTGGCTCTCGAGCCGGAAACCGCGAAGGAGATCTGGGCTTACGACGTCAAAGACGGCGCTCCAGCCACGCGCGGCCTGGAGTACTGGCCGGGCGATGCGCAATCCCCCGCCACAGTCTTCTTCGGCACTTCCAGCGGCAAGCTCTATGCCCTGAATGCCAAGACCGGCAAGCCCGTGCCGGGCTTCGGCAATGAAGGCATGGTGGACATGAAACCCGGCGCGTTGAACGGCCTCGCCAATTCGCAGTTCGGACTCTCCTCGCCGCCCATCGTCTACAAAGGCCTGGTCATCACCGGAGCCCATGTGCAGGAGGGACCAAGCATCGGGGCGGCCGGCGATACGCGCGCTTGGGACGCGCACACCGGCAAGCCGGTCTGGACGTTCCACTCGGTGCCACGCCCCGGCGAGAGCGGCAGCGAAACCTGGAAGGGCGATGACTGGAAGAACCGCTCCGGCACCAACGTGTGGGGCCTGATGACCATCGACGCCGCCACCGGCACTCTCTACATGCCGTTCGGCGAGCCCACCACCGACTACTGGGGCGGCGACCGGCCCGGCGCCAACCTCTTCGGCACCGCGCTGGTGGCGGTGGACGCACTCACCGGCAAGCTGAAATGGTACTTTCAAGCGGTTCACCACGACGTCTGGGATTACGACCTCTGCGCACCGCCGATTCTGTTCGACGTGAAGCAGAAGGGCAAGACGATTCCCGCCGTGGGCGTGCTGAGCAAGGCCGGGTATCTGTTCATCCTGGACCGCGTCACCGGCAAACCTGTCTTCGGCGTGGCGGAGCGCAAATTTCCTACCGGCGACGCTTTGCCGGGAGACGAAGTCTGGCCCACGCAACCGGTGCCGCTCAAGCCGCCGCCGCTGGCGCGTACGAGTTTCCATCGCGAAGACATGGCCACGGTGACGCCGGACCTCAACAAGTTCTGCACGGAGCTGTTCGACAGCATTCCCGGCGGCCTGCACGCAGGCGGACCGTTCACGCATTACTCCACCACTCCCAGCGTGATCTTTCCCAGTTCGATCGGCGGCGGCAACTGGAATCCGCCTTCTTTCGACCCCGGCCTGGGATACCTGTTCGTCAACACCATGGATTTCGGAAGCCTGAATGTGATGGTCAAGAGCTCCGACGGCTCCCGCTATAGCCGCCAGGGTTACAACGGCATCAACCGCTTCTGGGAGCCGGAGAGCGGGATGCCCTGCAACCAGCCGCCATGGGGCCGGATCTTCGCCATCAACGTGAACACCGGCGAGATCGCCTGGCAGAGCACGCTGGGCGTCAGCGACAGCCTGCCGGCCGGCAAGCAGAACACCGGCCGTCCGAATATCGGCGGATCGCTCGCCACGGCGGGCGGGCTGGTGTTTATCGGCGCGACCGACGACAGCCGCTTCCGGGCCTTCGAATCCAAGACCGGCAAGGAACTGTGGGTGGAGAAGATCGATGCCGGCGCGCACTCGGCGCCGATTACGTTTCAGGGGAAGGACGGCAAGCAGTACGTGGTGATCACCGCCACCGGCGGAGGCTTCCTCGGCGACAAGAGCCACGCCGATGCCATGATCGCTTTCCGGTTGCCGTAGACAGGTTCCAAGCATGCCACGACATCTCGCGACAGGATGGATGATGGTGGCGGCCGCCCCGTTCCTGGCGGGCCAGAACCCCGAATTGCCCGACGGCAAAGGCAAAGCCACGGTGCTGAAACGCTGCGTAGGATGCCACGAAGCCGCCGAAGTCGTCGGCTCCCGCCTCACCGAAATCGGCTGGCAGCGCAACGTGGCCGACATGGTTGGCCGCGGCGCGGAGGGGTCGGACGAGGAGATGGCCGAAGTGGTCGCCTACCTGACCAAATACTTCGGCAAGATCAACGTCAACACCGCGTCGCCGGCCCAGTTGCAGGACTTCCTCGGGCTGACGGAGAAAGAAGCGCGGGCCATCGTCGCCTACCGCGAACGCGAGGGGCAAATCAAGAACTTCGAGCAACTCAAGAGCGTTCCCGGAGCGAATCCGGAGAAACTGCAAGACAAGCGGGCGCTCATCGCGTTCAGCGAGTAAACGGCCGGGCGGCATTTTCCGCGGCCGTGTTTCTACTTCGCATTTTTCGGAAGCGCAAACGCGATCAGGGCGTCCGACGTCGGGTCGCGAAGAAAACCGCCGCCCCCTGCCGCGACCACCACGTACTGTTGGCCGTCGCTTCCGAGGTACGTCGAGGGTATGGAATGCGCCGGCGCATCGATCTTTGTAACCCAAAGTTCGCGGCCGGTTCGCGCATCGAACGCGCGGAACCGGCTATCGATGGTAGCCCCGATGAAAATCAGATTTCCCGCAGTGGTGATTCCGCCGCCAAGATTCGGGGCGCCGGTCTTGAGCCCCTTGGCTTCAAGTTCATCGAACGTCCCCAACGGAACTCTCCACGCGATGTCACCGGTATTGGCATTGACCGCGACGAGTTCTCCCCAGGGCGGCGCAACACAGGAATAGCGCGTCTCCGCCTGCCAGAAACGGCCTGACTCCGGCGTGACCTTGCGGTACGAGGGTCCCGTTGCGCCAGCCGGCTGCGGCGGCGGTGCTTCCTCGTCGTCACCCGCACCGGCTCCGCCGCGGCGTCCGGCAGCGGCCGTTGCCGCGTCCGCGGACGCACCTGCGTCGTCTCCGCCCCTTCCACCCCGGCCGCCTCTTCCGCCCCTGCCTCCCCTGCCGGAGCCGGGCGCGACTTCCGCGATATGGCCCCATTGACCGGCATTCGTGATGTTCGTGTAGACCAAGCCGAGCGGCGGGTTGACCGCGATCCCGTTCCAGTTGCCGCCGCCGATGGCTCCGGGATAGACCACTATGTCCTGATTCAATTTCCACGCGCCGAACGGCACAGCGTCTTCGAGTTTGTACTTCTCCCACAAGTCTGCACAGTACCGAGTGAGTTCAGGCGTGATGCCTTTCGGCAATTCCTCCTTCTTCATGCCGATCCTGGCGATCGCCTCGGGCTTCACCGGGAACGGCTGCGTGGGAGACGAGATTTCGCCGGGCACATTGCTTTGCGGCACGGGTCTCTCTTCCAGGCCGAACAGCGGCGCGCCGTTGGTACGGTCGAAGATGAACATAAGACCCATCTTGCCGATGTGAGCGACGGCCGGTATCGGCCGCCCGTCTTTCACCACGTCGAGAAGCGCAGGGGCGGCCGCGGAATCGAAGTCCCAGAGGTCGTGATGCACCAGTTGGTGATACCACTTCAGCTTGCCGGTGTTGGCATCGAGCGCTACCACTGCCGTGCCGTAGAGGTTGTCACCGGGCCGGCTCACTGCAACGTAATCAGGCGAAGGCGGACCCGTCGGAGCATACACGATACCCCGCGCCCGATCGACCGTAATGTGGCCCCACACATTGGTGCCTCCGGCCGTTTTCCAGGCGTCGTTCTTCCACGTGTCGTGTCCCACCTCGCCCGGTTGGGGGATGAGGTGGAAGGTCCAGACCAACGCACCCGTTCGGGCGTTCCACGCTCGCACCAGGGGCGCGCGGTTGGGCGTGATCAGCAGATCTTTGTAGATGGCCGGCGGCGACTGCATCACCGAACCCATATCGACGAATCCTTCCGTGCCGAATGAGGGTATCGGCTGGCCCGTCTTGGCATCGAGCGCGAACATCCTGTTGCCGGCGGAGGCGACAATCCTCGACGCTGATTTGGCGTCTCCAGGCCAGTAGGAGACGCCGCGATTCGTAGGATGCGCCAGCGGATATTTCCAGATCTGCCCGCCGGTTACGCCATTGATCGCGTAGATTCCATTGCTGGCGGCCAGATACACCACGCTGTCGACGACCAGGGGCGTTGCTTCCATGGCGGCCTTCTCGCCCGTGTGGAACGTCCATGCGCGCGTCAGATTCCGGACGTTGGTGGCATCGATTTGCTTGAGGTCTGAGTAGCGGGATCCTCCCTGATCTTGTCCGAAATACTCCCAATCTTTCTGTGCGCGGATGCTGCCGGTCGATACCAGAGCGAAACAGGCGGCCAGAGCCGCCGAAGGGTTCTTCATATCGATGACGAAACCTAGAATGAAATTCGAAGATTCGCCACAAAGACACGGTTGCCGTAGAACACCGGCGGCGTGGTATACGAGTTCGAGCCGCCCGCGGAGGGAGCGGAGATGCGGCCGAAACTGGTCGAATTGATACTGGTCGTGGGGTTGGGGAAATGGGGCGTGTTCGTCGAGGAGATGGCATCCAAGCGGAACTCCGCCGTAAACCGCTCCTTTACCGTGAATCGCTTGAGCAGGTTCATGTCGAAATTGAACAGGCCCGGTCCCTTCCAATTTGAGACCAGATCCATGGTGCCCGGTTGTCCCAACGCGGAATTCTCGAAGAGAATATTGCCGTTGTACTGTATCGCCAGGTCGGTGCAATGGCTTTGCAGATTGTACTGGTTCGTAATGGAGGTGCAGTAAGGGTCCTTGACTTGCGTGAATTGGCTGGGGTTATAAAACACCACGCCGTTCCCGGTGCGGATGACGTGACCGGGATCTTTACCCATGGGCTGCAAGCTGGTGCAAGGGTCGGTGCCCCCGGTGGGATCGCCGGTGCAAGTGAAGCTGAGATAACTTCCGGAGTTCAGCGTGAAGATACCCCCATACTGCCAGTTGCCGATGATCTTATCAATGACACCGGCGGCGCCGGACGTGGCGTTCAGGAACCGCTTGCCCCGGCCAAATGGAAGCTCGTAGGTGCCGCTTGCCTTCCATGTGAATTGTTGTCCGCCTGGCTCTCTTTGCGCGTTCCAGTTTCGGGGATCGAAACTAAAGCCGTTGAGGCTCATGCTTTTGGCCCACACGAAGTTCCCATCAAACGCCAGGCCGTTCGAGAAACGTTTGATGAGCTCGACCACTCCCGAGTTGTAGCTCGCATTGAGACAGGCGCATTCGTCCGTTACGCCGGAGTACTGCGGATTGACCACGACAAAGTTCGACGGCAAGCCGGCGTTCCCCAGCAACCAACCCCGGACCGGGGTGGTCCCGGCTGGCCCCAGCGCCTGGCTGGTGTTGAAAAAACTGGCCAGGCCGCCGGCGCTATTGCCGGCAAAAAAGCCGAATGTGCCGGTGTACTGGAGCAACGCCTGAGAGCCGGTAAGCGTCGTGCCATTGACGGTACCAACTCCGGGAATGGCGATTCCGTTGAGGAGCTTGTTGAACAGGGGCGCATTCCCTCCCTGCGCGGTGAGGGTGGTTGCGGCCGCAAATCCGTTTTCAAAAACGTTGGGGGTGTTTAAGGCGAAACCTCCGGGCAGGTGCGCGCTGTGATTGCCCACGTAACGCACGGCCAGCGACAGGCTCGGAGTGATCTGCCGCTCCAGCGAGACGTTGAGGTTCTGCACGACGGACGGTTTGAAGTTCGGATCGGTCGCTACAATACTCTGGGTCTTGTCGTTAATCGGCCAAATCTGCAAGGGGTTGTTGAAGGTCGGCGACAGCGGAAGGTTAATGTTGTTCAGAAACGTGGGTGCGACTGCGGAAAACGTGGCGCTGGTGGCGAATTGCGTAACGACGCCGCTGATATCCAGAAAACTCAGAGTCATTGGGCGCGACATGCCGTATCCTACCCGCAGTACAGTCTGGTTCTGTCCGAAATACGGAATCGCCCAACTCAGCCCTGCGACCGGCTCAAAGGCATGGTAATAGTCCTTGTAGAGGTTTTGGCCGGGATTCGCCGAGTGCGGCCCCACGGTCTCCATCTGCGTCAGGGCCCCGCCCGACGCCCCGGGGTTCCACAGCGCGCCAAAGTCTGTCCCGGAAATGCCGAAAGCGCCGGCGAAGCCGGTTGTCGGCGAGAGCTCGCGGCCCCATTTTTCCCATGGCACCCCGACCCAGTCCCAGCGCATGCCGAAGTTTACAGTCAGGTTCGAGGTCACTTTGAAATCGTCCTTGATGAAGCCGTTCGCGTCACGCTGCTCAAAGGCCGCGCGCGATGGGTATACAATCCACTGCGGATTCTTTCCGTTGGCCACGCCAAATCCCTCGGAGATCGATGAAACCGAGCCGGTGAGATCGGTCAGGATGTTCGTCGCCAAACCCTGGTTCGCGCCAACCAGCCCCGGAATCGTATTGATCCCCTGCACCGCAGTGTTGCCGGCGCCCAAGGTGACGGC
>DASQZT010000238.1:0-42837 GCA_035638575.1 Bryobacteraceae bacterium | reverse complement strand
GCAGTTCCGCTTCCGCGTGGAGAACGCCGATGGCACTCCCGTCACCGACATGGATCCGTACATGGGCATGGCCGGACACGCCGAGTTTGTGCGCTGCGATTTCGGCGTCTTCGCCCACCTCCACCCCGCCGGCACCGCTCCAATGCCCGCGCTGGAGGTCGTGCAGACGGCTGGAACCTCGGACGCCATGGCCGGTATGCATCATCACATGTCGATTCCGCCCGAGGTCTCCTTTCCGTATGCCTTCCCCAGCCCCGGCCGATACCGCATCTTCGTGCAGATCCGCCGGGCGGGCCGCGTCGAGACGGGGGTCTTCGACGCCCAGGTGGAAGCTAAGTCCTGACCAACTTTGAACTCCAAGTAATCTCCGCCGTGCGCGGTGACTTCATCGCCTTGGCGCCGCCGAGGACCATCCCATGATTCAAAACTGCCGGGGTCCAGATTTCACCTGCCAGACCCGCCCTCTGGTGGGACTGGCCAAGCTAGCCATATGGCCTGTACAAGGAAGTGCATGATACCGGAACTCTTTGGGCGGAATACGCCCGCTTCGACAATACCGGCGACCCGGTTTCAGCCCCGCCTCGCGATTCCACACGCTCAGTTGGCCCGGCATTCGTGGTTGATGCTAGAGCTGCACTTGCTACATCAACCGCTGCCCCTATCTACGAAGAACTTCGCTCGCCCGCGGTTTTTTTGTTGGCATAACCGCAAAAGGACCCCCGAAGGGCTGCTTGCCCGGTCAAAGCAGGGGGAAACCGGGCCTCTGTTTCCTAATCAACGCTGCGCATGCGATTCCGGCGAAAAGCGACAGGTATTCGGCGGTCATGGGCATTAGCAAAGCGGTCAAGCGGAACACAGTCAGATCGATTCCGGCACTGACCATGGCTACGGCGAACGCCACACAGGCTCCCGAGAATGCGCGAGGCGCGCAGAGAAACAACGCAAGCGACAGCATCAAAAGCAAACAGCGCCGCAGTAAAGTCCACCTCCCAGAGAGATCGTGGATGGGAGAGCCTTCCAAAATGGTGGCGGCAATGGATGCATGCAACTCGAGCCCTGATACGTCGCGCGCGGGCCCGCGACGCTCCGGCAGCCGATACACATCTTCCGAGCCGGAGTATTCGGCGCCTACCAGAACGTAGCGCCCGCGAAATACGGCAGAATCGATGCGCGGCACATCCTTCCACGACCAGCGTGCGAGACCTCGCAAATTGATCGATTGGTCCTGCCAGAATGCTCCCTTCAACGTTGCGCCGCGCCCGGTCAGAGCCGCGGCAAGGGACGGGCGTTGGGCGTTCGCGCGGTCGGGATACGCATATCGCGCGCGCCTTACCGGCTCGCCGTCTTCGACATTCGCGAAGGCGAACAGTCTGCTGATCCCGTCGGTTCCCAGTAGGCCGGCAACCAACGGTGAGATGCAATCGGTCCCCAACGTCGTCCCCTCGCGGGTGGAAAGCAGCGCTAACTTCAACCGGTCGGAGTGCTTCAGGATCACGTTTTGGAATGCCTCGGAGCGGCCCCACTGTTCCGGAAGGATCAAATCCAAGGCCACGGCTTCGGGTTGGCCCATGAAAATTCGTTCCAGGAATTCGCCTGCCTCGTCTGCCCGCGCGGTCAATGGTCTTTCATCCGCCGCCAGACTGGCGTCATCGATCGAAACCAGGACAATCCGCGGATCCGGCGCACGGTCCGGCCGCAAACGAAAGCGAAGATCGTCGGTGCGGTACTCCAAACTTTGGATGGCAGGCAGGTCGCCGAACCAGGTAGCGGCCAAAGCGAGGAGCAGCCCCAGCCCAACCGCCAAAACCGACCGCACCGGGATTTCACGAGACCGCCACTGACGCACGCACACCTTGTGCCACGCGGCCTCGAGCGGTTCCACCAGATCGACGGTGCGCCGGAACGTTTGGGTCAGACCCGCGGCCACAGGCGCATCCAGTTCCCGAGGCAAGGCCGGGTTCGCCACGCTCAATTGCGGCGGCGGTTCCTGCTGGCGCGCGGCCACATCGGAAGGCTTCCAGCCAAACGGAACATTGCCCGTCAGCAACTCATACGTCATCACCGCCAGCGCATGATGATCGGCCGATTCCGTGATGGGTGCGCCCTTCAGTAATGCCTTCGTCATATACGCCGGCGTACCCATCACGGGACGGGCGCCGGAGCCTGCGTCGAGGAGTTCGGCCACGCCGAAGTCCAGGATCTTCACACCTCCGTCCGCCGTCAGGAAAACGTTGCCGGGCTTGATGTCGCCATGAATCACTTTGTTCTGATGAGCAAAGTCCGCCGCTTCGGCAATCGCCCGCGCGATCGTCAGGACACGCGGGGCCGGCAGCATCCCTTCGTGTTTCAGAACCGAATCGAGCGTCGAGCCTTCGAGCAACTCCGTCACCAGGTAGGGCCGGCCGGATGAATCCACGCCCGCATCGGTCACTTCGATAATGTGCGGATGCTTCAATCGGCCGAGGGCTTTGCCTTCGTGCCGGAAGCGCTCGCGCGCATCGTTACTCGTCAGGCGGCCCAAATGAATCATCTTGAGCGCGAAACGCCGGTCGAGGCCGATGTGAAGCGCGCGATACACCGAACCCATGCCGCCGCTCCCCAGCCGTTTCTCCACACGGTAACGCCCGTCGATCAAAACCGGGCCGGCGAATGCGGGTTGCAGCTTTGCGCCATCCAACGGGCACGACTCAGGACCCGCATCGAAGCAGCTGTGGCATTGCGGACACTCGTGCGCCCACGGCCCTCGGTAGCGCAGGATGGGCTCATCCAGCAGTTCTCCCTGCGCGCGGTCCGCCGCCAGCAGACGATCGATTTCGCGCCGCAATGCCGAATCGGCGGCGCACGCCGCATCCAGCACCGTGCTGCGCTCCGTCTCCGGCGTCCGAACGGCCATCAGGAACAGCTCTTCGAGACGCTGGTGGTGCCCGGTAGTGGTCTGCGTCGTGTCCATGGTGCCCGGAGCCGGGCTGACTTGCGTCAGGCCGGTTTCAGCCGTTCCGTCAGCCACGCTCTGGCGAAACGCCAGTCCAGCTTGACTGTTTCCGGGGAAAGCTCCAGCATCGCCGCTGTCTCTTCCACCGTGAGCCCCGCGAAGAATCGCAGCTCTACCACTTTGACCTGCCGCTCGTTCAGGCGCCCCAGTTCCTCCAGCGCCTCGTTCAATGCCAATATCTCGATGGGCCGCTCGTCGGAGGCAATCAGCGCTTCGTCCAGCGGAATGTTCTTGAATTCCCCGCCACGCTTGCCGGCGCCGTGCTTGCGCGCATGGTCCACCAGGAGATTTCGCATGATTTGTGCCATGCATCCGAACAGTTGCTTGCGGTCCTCCCAGCGAAAGGCTCCGCCATGGAACAGGCGAATGTAGGCTTCGTTCACCAGCGCTGTTGCCTGAAGCGTGTGGTCCGGCCGTTCGCGCCGCATGAAGCCGGCCGCAAGCCGGCGCAAATCCTGGTAGACCAGGGTGTACAGTTCGGATACCGACGTTTGCTTGCCTTGGTTGATTTCCCTCAGGATCTTCGTCACTTCGCCGGGAGCCATACGTAGGGAGTCTATCGCAAAAAATGCAAAGCGCGCCAGCCTGGCAGTGGACCAGACTGACGCGCGGGAGGGTGCCATGCGATTACCTCGGTGCAACAGTTCTGGTGCCCGGACCAGTGCGCCATCAGTTGACCATAGACAACGGGCTGCGGCCTCGGGTTGGAGACGCGAACTACCATGTAGCTCCCATATACCGGCACGACCGCGCCCCCGGCGTGAAAAAGTTGAACTGCGAGCAGTCGATCGGGTCCACGGCGGTGCAGACAGCGCCCGGCGCGGCGAAGTACGGAACGATGAACATTCCCGGCAGGCCGTAGTTGGACAGGGTGGAGATCGCGACCTGCGAACTCAGGTCCAGGCTGTACGCCGTAGGCAGTTTGAAATCGGCATAGCGGCCAGGAGCGATGGTGAAGTTCTTGGCCAGAACGTACGTGCCGGCAGTGACCACCTGTTGCGCCGCACTCAAGGTGAGCGCCGGGACACCCGAGCCGCCGTCCTGCGCCGGCACGGCAAGAATCCTTTGCCAGCATGAGGCGTGGCCGGTTTACCCGATTTCCCGGTTTTTCGCGCTGTATAATGTGTGGCGATGATGCGGCGGTTTCCATTTCTCGTACTCGCGCCGCTGCTCCTGGCAGCGCAACAGCGCACCGCGGAAGCGCCCGCCGCCGGCGTCCTGGCATCCGTCACGGGGACTGTCACCCTCACTTACCCGGATGGCCATAAAGCGAGAGCCCAAGGCTTCGACTGGTTGAAACCTCACACTTTGATTGAGACGGATCGAGCGGGACGCGTACTGGTAGTTCTGGTAAGCGGGGCGCGATATGAAGTCGGAGAGCGGAGCCGCGCGACGCTCGAGACGGGCACTATTCGGACCGTTGCGGGAAGCGTCCGGCGCTTACCAGGGCTGGCGGAGATTCCAAAGTTGGCTGCAATCGCCGATTCGCCTTCCACCGCCCGCGGGGGAGTGGTCCGGATTCGCGGACCTAAGTTACGGCATTGTTACCCTGCCGCGAACGCCGCGATCCTGTCCGGCCCGTCTATCTTCTCTTTTGAACCTATAGGCGATGTTACAACTTATGTAATTGAGATCGAGAACGACGAGGGAACGGTCATTCATCGCGCGCAGTCATCCGGAGCCCCCGTGACTGTTCCGGCGGGAGTCCTCAAACCGGGTGCAATCTATTACTGGGAAGTCCGCGGCGTCGTGCCCGAAGGGGAGGGACCCCGGTGCGGCGCCCAGTTTTCCGTGCTGCCGGTGGAGGACGAGACTCGTCGCGCCGCGTTGAAGGCGGCAGTCCGGAATGTGGGCGACACCGACAGCCTCGCCCTACTCGGAGAGATCGACCGGCGCCTCGGGCTTCTGCGCGAAGCGAGGGAGGAGTTCGCGGCAGCGTTAGCAAATTCTGGTACGCAGGATCACATTCGCTCTGCTCTGTTACAAATCGACGCGCTCATACGGTAGTTACCGGGTTGAGCGGATTGCCGGGATGTGGTAATTCTAATCCAAATCGGAGGAGGAACTAACCGTGAAAACGAACCGTTGGAAAGTACTTTCCCATTTTGCGCTTTCGACCGCGCCGGCCAGGCTGCTGACGATAATTGCCCCTATTCCCATTCTGTTGCTGCTCGCGGCGGCTCCCGCCTCGGCGAGCAACTTCAGCCCCAACGCCTGCGGATCCAGCACCTCGGACGCCTCGGCTTCGGCGCCTACCACCTTTGCCGACTATGCGCTGACCTGCAACGCCGCGCTCCCCGCGTTCGCATTCGTTCAGTTCAGTTTCAACGTTAACAGCACGAAGTGCAGCGACACCACTCTCTGCTCAACGATAAACGATACCGTGACGCTCGTCTTCGACAACACCGGACCGACTTTGAATCAGCCCGTCACGATTGGTGGCGGCGGTACTGGTATTAAGCTCACCGGCCCGTGTACGTCTACCGCGCCCATCACGGGGACGGGAGCGTACACGACCAACCCATGCGCCGTGCTGCCTGGCGAGGCCTCGGTCATCAACACGTACTACAGCAATAGTGGGGGCCTCGAGCTGGCTTTTTCGGGATCGCAGGGAGGCGTGTCTGTGAACATGACTTTGACGAGCCTCACCTTCATCCCGGCCAGCGCGACGCCCGAGCCCGGCACCCAATCCGTCGTCGCGCTCTCCATCGTGCTGCTCGCCATTCTATGGCGGCAACGGATGGTTTCAAAGCCCTCCCGCGTTGCCGAGGATCTGAAACGCCGACCAATAGTAGGGTGACGGGGCGGGCGTGCCGTTGCGCATCGCGAGCATGGATTTGCGCATGGCATCGTCGAGCCGTATTCCGGTTTTGACGTCCTTGTAGAAGCCGGTCATAAACTCGCGGCTCGCCGCGTCGTCCACTCTCCAAAGGGAAGCGACCACGCGCGGAGCCCCGGCGGCCAGAAAAGACCACGCCATTCCCAGCAGACCGTCGCCCTGCCGCTCCTTGCCGAGGCCGGTGTCGCACGCCGACAGCACGACGAGGCGTGCGGTCAGCGACAGTTCCGCTACTTCCCAAGCGTGCAGAATGCCGTCCTCGGAACCGTCCGCCGATTCCGTGGCCATCAGGAGTCCCGAGTTGAGGCCATCATGCGCATCCAGAATGCCGTGCGTGGCGAAGTGCAAAAATTCGAACTGCGGCAGGAGTTTCTTCACTTCCTGTTCCCGAGCGGAGGGCCCGGCGAGGAAGACCGATTTCGCGTACATACCGGCGATATTCCTTGCCTCCGCGCGCGCGTCCGGCAGTTCGTCATAGGAATAGCCCGAAGGAGGAACGATCCGGCTTTCTCCTTGGCCCAGCGGATCCGCTACCGCGAGCATCGATTGCACCGGTTTGGAGCGAACGGGCGGGCGCAGCAGGGATGCCAAGGAAACGGCGTTCGAAATCGCGTACTGATCGATGAGCCGCGCTTTCGTGGAAGTCATCAGTGCCGCAAACGGGATGTCCAATAGCGGCCCTTCGGCCACGATCGCCAGCCGCGCGACTTTGTGCGCGGCCAGCCCAGGTTCTAATTTCGAGAAGAGAACGGTGTAAAGTTCTTTCGCCAGCGTCTCCTCTTTTCCATCCGCGCTGCGCCGTGCGGCAGGGCTGAGACTTCGGCCGGCCCGCCCCAGGGCGTCGCGCCAGGAATTCGATACCGAGAGCAGGTCGGCAGTGCCGTGATTCAATTCGAACGCGTCCAATGCACCGGCATGCAGCGCGAATACCAAGGCGGATTGATCGTCCACTATCATCCACTCGAGAAACAGGGTGTCCGGCGAACTCTTCGCCATCGCTTGCAACTGAGCCGCCGTGGGCGGCGCTGGGTTCTGGGCCGCGCGTAACGCCGGCGTCGAGGCAAATAGGCGGTCGCGTAGATCGGAAAGCCTCTTCTGCGCCTCGAAATATCGAGCACGCGCTGCCTCCATGGCCCGGGTGCGGCCGTCGGTGGGTTCCGCTTGAACCTGCGCCCGCTCCATCGCCACTCGCAGCGCGTTGCCGGCTCTTGCCAGATCCGCACTTGCCTGCCGCCAGGTTTCGGCATGATCGTGCTGTAGTAGGTCGAGAAACGCGGCGCCGTTCAGCGCTACCATGCGCGAGAGGCCCACCGCCCGGCTCCGTTCCGAGATGAGCAGCGCATCCCACGTCCGCCCCAGCTTTACCAGGACGCGCGCATAATGCGGATACAACCCCACCGATGTCTGCCGGAACGCCCCGTATTGCACAGGGTCGCTGATTTCCCCGCCGATGGATTCGAACTGCGCGAGCGCGCGTTCGTGCGCCGCCAAGGCGCCCTGCAAATCTCCGCGCTCTTCCAGCACCAGCCCGATGCGGCTCAGACTGCGCACTACCGCCCTGCGGTCCCGATCCTGTTCGCGCACCTCGAGCGCGCGTTGATGATACTCCAACGATTTGTCGAGATCGCCCGCCGTCCGGGAAAGGTTGCCAAGGTTGTAAAGAGCGGAGCCTTCCTGTTGGCGATATGCATGCTCCTCCGAAATCGCCAAGGCCTGTTCCAAATCATGCCGCGCGTCGCCCATGCGCCCGAGTTGCAGTTCGGATATTCCGATGTTCAGTGTGGAACCGGCAATTTCGCGGAAATTTCCGGCGTTCATTCCCTCCTGCAAAGACTTGCGACAGTAGTCCACTGCCTCGGCATAGTTGTCGGAGTAGAACAAAGCGGCGCACATGTTCCGATAACTGAATGATAAGTGCTGGCTCAGGCCGAACCTGCGCCGCTCCTCCAGCCCACGCTCGAAGTAGTGCCGCGCATTTTCATATTGGCCCATGTCGAGGAACGCGGTGCCGAGAACATCGAGAACCTTGGCAATCTCCTGGTGGTCTGCGAATTTCTCATCGGTATCCAGCGCGCGAAAGCCGTTGTCGAGCGCCGAGTTGAACCGCGACGTGCGGCGATCGAGGTCGGCCAGGCTGCCCAGCACTTTGCCCTTGCCCCTCTCGTCGTTCAGTTTCTCGTAGAGCGAAACCGCTTGAGTCAGCGCACGCTCGGCGTCACCGTATTGGGAATTCTTCGCGTGCTCCTGTCCCATTATGTCCAACGCTTTTGCTGCGTTCGCGCTCTCGGACAACGCGAGGTAGCCGGCTAGCGCGTGGTTCGCGTATTCGATGCTCTTGGAGTGGTCGGATACGCCGGCCCAACCCCTGGCCAAACTCATTGAAACTGCGTTGGCGCCCGATTTGTCTCCAAGCTCTTCATATAACGCCAGCGCTTGCGTATATTCCGCGGCGGCGTCCTTCCATTCACGTCGGGCTTCCCGAACTTCTGCCAGAGACCGGTGTAGTCGTGCCGTCCACACCTTGTTGTCAGAACTCTGAGCGGCCTCTAAACCGGCGCGATAGGCGCGCTCCGCTGCGGCAAAATCACTCTGCTTCGCCGCCTCCACGCCCTGCTGGTAGAGTTGGTCGATCCTGGAATTCGCGTTCTGTGGCGCGCAAAGCAAAGGCAACGTGAGCAGCAGACAGCCGGCCCGGAGGAGTATGGCCACGGGATTCATTGTACTCCGCCAGATCTCGCACGCGAAAGGAGCGCCCCCTGACCGCAGCCAGCCGCCATCCCGCTGGAGCAGCGGAGGAACAGCGGAGGAGAGGGCTAAATCTCGGAATCGCCTCTTGGTCTCCAGAAAACGCCCACGTTCTTATCACCGATGCTCGGCGCGACCCGCTGTGCCGGGAGGGGGCCGGCGCCCGGAGCGTCGTTGTCGTCGAGCGCGCGAGCTGGTCCCGCTGCAAAGAGATTTCTCCGCCTGAAAACCCCTTCTCCGGCGATGCGCTCTATCTCTACACATCGGGTTCCACGGACTCAGCGCATCTGCTGCACTCGGAAGAACCTGTTTTTCGAGGCGAACAACTTTGTGGAATCGACCGGATTGAATGCGGACGACAATATCCTGTGCACGATTCCGCACGCTGTCGCCGGATCCTCGAATTGCTGCGCGCGGAAAGAATCCGGGTCTATCCCGGCGTTCCCTATCAGTTTGAAGTTCTGGCGGCATCGGCCGAGGATTTGGGCTCCTGTTTCCGGAGCGTCGTGAGCTTCCGAGAAACGTGCTGCGGGACCGAGGCCTATCTCAAAGAAATCCGCGGTGCGGAAGCCCAGCGAATCGCCGCACAGATCTCACCTTACCGGCTGTCTCATTCTTGGGTTTTGGGCCGGAATGGTCATAGATTCGAGATGAACTCGTAGCTGCCGGACTTTAGAGTGTAGACGGCCCTGCCGCTTTCATACTTGATAAAAGTGACGCCGTTCGCCTCGCCGGCATTCTTTCCGCCCTCCTTCACGGCCCCTGGCGCAGTTGCCGGCAAATAGAGGGTGGCGCTCGTGTTGGCGGGGACGGTCGCCCGGTAGGTGAGTACTTTGCCGTCTACTTTCCAGGCGCTGCCGATCCTGCCGTACATGGAATCGTAATAGCCCTCCGCCCATGTCATGACTCCCGTAGGATCGGGCTCCGGCTGAAGGATGAATTTCTTGAAACCGGGTTCATCCCGCTGAATGCCGAGCGAATAGGCCATCATCCATTGGCCGACGGCGCCGAAGGAATAGTGGTTGAACGAGTTCATGCCGTTATTGCCGCCGAATCCATTTTCCACCGTGTATCCGTTGAGCCGTTCCCATATCGAGGTGGCCCCCTGGTCGATTGCATAAAGCCACGACGGATATTGGTTGTTATGCAAGATCCGGTATGACAGTTCGCTAAGGCCGTTGTCGGACAGAGCCTTGTTGATCCAGGAAGTGCCGATGAACCCGGTCATCAGCGAATATTCCGGACGTACGGCCCCACCGTCGTCCTTGTTTTCCCGTGCCACGGTTTCCGCCAGGTTCTTGACCATATAGGGAGCGTTTTCGCCGTTGAACAAACCCATGGCCAAGCCTGTCGCATAGGAAGTCTGCGTATCGGCGACTTTGAATTCCGGAGGTGTTGGCGCTCCTCCCCGGCCGCCGGGCCCGCCGCGTCCGCCGCCCGTGCCGAGGGTCTTTCTTTCGGCATTTACAAAAGTGGCATTGAAAAACGCCTTTCGCTTTTCATACATGCCCCTGTATTTTGCCGCATCATTGGACTTGCCTGAGATTTCGGCTACCTTCGCCATGATTCCGAGGTCATAGGCGTGATATGCGGTCGACAGGAAGGGGGATCCCAGCACATTGTTTTGCGGTCCCAGCCAGTCACCCAACTGCCCGTCCGAACTCAAGCCCGTCTTGGGATCGATCGTGGTCTCGAGATAGTCCATATAGGCGGCCATCGCCGGATAGTGACGCTCCAACAGCGCGACGTCTTTGTACTGCAGATAGGCCTCCCACGGAACCACAATCCCCGCGCTTCCCCATAGGACGCCGCCGAAGCCTCCTCCGACCGGCGCGACATCCGTAAACCTCCCGGAAGCGGCCTGCACGTCGCGCATGGCGTACATATGACGGGTAAGGAATTGATCCGCATTGGATATGTAGGTGGCGGTGCGCGAAAAGACATTGATGTCACCCGACCAGCCCATGCGTTCGTTGCGTTGCGGGCAGTCAGTCGGTATGGTGAGGAAGTTGTCGACGTTGGACCAGACAAGATTCGACCATAGCCGGTTGACTTTTTCACTGGATGTTTTGTAATCGGCCGTCAGTTCCCTGACGGAACTGATCGCCACGCCCTGAACGGCTTCGAGCGGAAGCGGCTTATCAATCCCGGTGATTTCGACGTATTGATATCCATGGGATGTGAACCGGGGCTGGAAAACCTGGTTTCCCGCCTTCATCGTGTAGACGTCCTGGCTGAGCGCGGCTCGATAGTTTTCCGTCATGATCATGCCGACGTTTTTCCCCGACTCTTTCAGGTCGGGATACGACATCTCGGCATACCTGAGGGTGATTTTGCCGCCGGCGCGCCCGTTGGCGATAGTGATCCTCGGCACTCCCACCAGGTTTTGCCCCATATTGAAGACGTACACCCCGGGCCGCACTTCCTTGACGCTTTTCGCCGTGAGGATCCGGAACACGCCGGCATTGTTGCCGATCTGTCCGACGAGGGCCAGCCTGTCATAGTTGAACGGCGTTCCTGGTGCTCCGCCCCGTCCGGCTTCCGCGCCCGTAAATGCCGTACCTTGGAGCGGCACAACGGCCGCGCTTTTCCATTTGCTGTCGTTATAGGCAGCCGTGGTCCATCCTGCCACCGCGGGTTCCCTGGCAGCATCGTAAACCTCGCCAAAATCCAGGCTGCTATATACCAGGGGGCCGCCGGCGAAGTATTTCCACGTCCGGCCATTGGTGGGGATCGTGTCGGAGGACCCATCCTTGTAAGTGACCACGAGTTTGGCCAGCAGCGACTGCCGGTCGCCGAAGTGATTCCAGATGTTCCCGAAACTGAGCAGGCCGCTCCACCAGCCTTCCCCGAGCATCGCGCCCATGGCGTTTTCACCGGCCTTGACCATGGCGGTGACATCATAGGTTTGATACATGTGAGTAATATTGTACTGAGTCAAGCCGGGATTGTAATAATCGTCACCCACGCGTTTGCCGTTCAGGTAGATCTCGTAAATACCGCGCGCCGTAACATAAAGACGGGCGCCTTCGACGGCTTTGCCGGACGTCTTGAACGTGGTGCGCAGCATCGGAGCCGAGTTCCGGCTCGGATTCCTGACGAGAAAGACGCCCTTGCCGCCGCCGGCAAGGACATAGCGTCCGTTGGCAACGGAGAATCCGGAGCCGGCCTTGACGAAGTCGGCATAGATCCCCTTATACGGGCCGCCCGTCAGAGTCTCATGGAAGAGGGTGTTGTTGGGGAAGCGGTTGTTGCGAACCGTGACATCGCCGAAGGCGGCATTCTGGCCCGGCCCGACGGAAAAACCGATATCGCAGAGCATTCCGAAAGCAATGAAATTGCCGCCCGAGCCGACGGGATTCAGATTCACCGAATTCGCTGATCCGCCGCGGCCCCCGGGGCCGCCCGGAGGTCCGGCGGCAGGGGGTTGCCCGGCAGCGCCCGCGAATGTGGTTTTCCCGTCGATTGAAATCGCAATCTGTCCAAAGGCGCTGCGGAAGTCGATGACGTGTTCCGCATTCTTGTTGGCATTATTGATGAACTCGGTCGAGATATCGAAAGTCCGCAGCGGTTGTGACGGCGTATCGGTGTCCTTGTAGCCAGCGCGGTAGACATGTAGCTTCGCCTTGCCGTCCGGCGTGCCATCAACGGCTGAAATGTCGAGTTCCAGCTTGATGTAGCTCTGATCTTTGGCGCTCTCGACCTGGTAAATGTTCTTGTTCTTATCCATCAACCGCGAGTCGTTGGCCCCATATACAAAGCTCGCGCGGGTGCTGCCCTGCGCGATCGTCAAGGCATATTTCACATCGAAGATCGCCAGATAAGGCGCATAGAGCACCAGGTCCTCATCTCCCCCGCCGATCCATTTGGCGCCGGCCCAGGCGCTCGAATCGGGAGCGGGATCCATCAGGCCGGTTTCAAACCAGGAGCTGGCAGTGAGTTTCGCCCCTGCCTGATTCCGCACGGCAACCATCCACGTGTATCTCGTAGCGGCTTTGAGTGGGCTCCCGGCATAGGTTATGCCGAGCGAAGTCGAGTCTTCGGTCCTCTTCGTATCCCAGACCATGTTGCCCTTGGGATCCTTGATTTCAATTTGGTACGCGGTCTGCGCATATCCGCGCTCGCCTGCCGTCGTGGCCATCTGCCAGCTGAAACGCGGCTGTGCCACATCGATACCCAGGGGGGTGTTTCTGTATTCCACCTGCAGTTGTTTTATGACGGCAGCCGCGTTTGCCTGCAGAACGGTGCAGAGCGCCACGAACGTCACAATCAGAATTCGTTTCACGGCCGCCGGAACCTCAAATGCTTGCTTCCCAGTCAACTCAACCTCTCCTTACCTGCGCCGATCCTTTTCTGCAAAGATCGACAGATCGTTGAGAGCGGCTTCAGCGAAAACCGCCGGATTGGCGGATGGCGAGCGCTCGTACGGCAACCAGCCTGCGCGGCCGGGTCTGACAGCGAGGCCTCGTCGGCTCGCCACCGTGAAGTGGTAGCTGTACGAATCCACCTTGTAGACGAGCCGCCGATGCCGGCCGCCGCCCTCAGGGCACCGGCCCGCCGTACGCTTTCATCACCGTTGCCGCTCAGTTGAGCCGCTTCAGCCAGATGTTGCGCGTGAAAAGTTCGCCCAGATTTTCGGTTTCGATGCCGATCTTGCCGCTGGCCCGGAAGTAGGCCGGATCGTCGTCGATCAGTACCGAGGTCAGGTGACCGTTCATGAACATCGAGTGGGTGTTACCTTTCACCACGAGCAGGAACTGATTGTAGTCGTCCTTGTGGAACCAGGAGTCCAACGTGGCCTTATCCGCGAGGGTGGCTAGCAATCTTCTGGGTTTTCCCTCTTCGGCGATGACCACCTGGCCGGGGCTGGCAACGATGCCCCTGCCCAACTGCTCATAATATTGTCCCGAAAACATGTTGTCCGCGTCGAAATCGAACTGTGGGCCGGCCATATCCCACTTCGCACGCTCCGCGGCGGACGGAGGCGTGCCGGGGTTCGCACACTGCGGAGCGCGTCCACCGCCGCCGCGGCCACCAGGCCCGCCGGGACCACCTGGTCCGCCAGGTGCGCCTCCGCGCGCCCCCCCTCCGCCCGCGGCAGTCGCGGTTGCTCCACGTCCCAGAGTGCCGCCGCCTCCGCGTCCCGTGTACTTGAAAGTCACGTTGTTATCGGCGGTCAGGTAGCTCCGGTACTGCATCCCGCCATTGTCGCGTCCCGTGCCCTTGAACTCCCATTTGAGCTCGAAGTCGGTTGGTTCGCCGCCCTGCCATACCAGGTAGATCGTGCCGGTGGGTTTCTCACAGGTCGCCTGGACATAAATCGCGCCGTCCTTCACCGACCAGAACCGTGGATCGCCGTCCCAGCCGTTCAAGGTCTGGCCGTCGAACAGCGAGATCCATCCTTCATTGTCGGAGTAATCAAACGGTTGTGCGCCGCGGCCCATGCCGCCACCGCGCCCGGCGCCGGGCGCAGCAGGGCCTCCGGCCGGTGCGCCGGTCTGAGGTGGGGGCTGCTGCGATGACGCACGCGGCGCCACGACCAACAGCGCCACAGCGCCGAGACCGCCTGCGATTAGAAAAGTACTGGTCCGCTTCATCGGTTGTCCTCTATCCTTTCTATTTTCAAATAGAGCCTTTAGAGCCGATTATCTCATCTCTCAGCCCGCGTGATTGCGGGAGGTATCCTCTATTCACTGCCTTGCCGGGGGCGCCGGCCAGCGGCCGGTAGTCCATAAGCGATGCGCAGGCCCGTCCCTACTCTTTGGCGGTAACTGGAGTAGTGATCGGCTTGATCTCTGCCGCCGGCGACGCCAGTGTCAGCGCGACGATTGTATCGACGGCATCCGCATTCCCGTTCAGCGTAATCTCCACGGAGTCACTGGATTGTTTACAGGCGGCGCTTCCCCCCGTGAGGCTGGAGCAACTCACTATCCTGGCCGGAAGAGCTGGAAGCGAAAGCGTCTTGCCGGTGGCATTGAGGACATGCAGATAAATCGTCCTGTCGTGAAAGGTTGAAACGCCAAAATCGCCCGGCAGATAGGGGCCGCCACGCGTGGCATAGATGCTTTGACCGAACCGCTTCAGCCAATCGCCAACTTCGCGGAGACGCTCGGCCTGTTCCGGCTCGATCTGTCCATCGGGACGCGGGCCCACGTTGAGAAGCAGATTCCCGTCGCGTCCGGCTGCGCCAACAAGCAGGCGAATGACATCGTTCAGCGGCTTGACCTTGGCATTCGGCTGATAGCCCCAGGCGCCGGTGGTCAGGGTCGTGCAAAGCTCCCAGGGATGCTGGTTGTCAAAACTGCCCATGGCGCGGTCGCCTTCACGCGATCGAAAATCCGCTGGGGCGTCGGTGCGGCCGTTAATGACGATCGACGGCTGAAGCTTCCTCAGATTGCCCACCGCTTGATCGTCCTGCCAGGAGAACGAACCGGTGTAGTGCTCGCCCCTTGGCCGCGCTTTCCACCCGCCTTTGAAGCCGACGCCGCCGAACCCCAGCCAATCGACGCCGCCGCCATCAAACCAGAGAATGTCGATCTTGCCGTAGTGAGACGCCAGTTCGTTGAGCTGGCGGTGATACTGCTCGCGCATCTCCACGGCGTTTGCTTGATAGAGATCGGGAAAGAAGAAACCGGGGAATCGCCAATCGAGCGGCGAATAATAAAGACCGACGCGCAGCCCGGCCTTGCGGACAGCGTTAACGTACTCGGCAACGAAGTCGCGGTGAGCCGCCGACTTCATCGCCGTAAAATCGCTGCCTGGATCGTCAAACAAGGCGAATCCATCATGGTGGCGCGCGGTCAGCACCGTGTACTTCATGCCGGCCGCTTTGGCAATGGCAGCCCAGGAGTCGGGGTCGAACTTGTCCGGATGAAACTGCCCGGCCAGTTTCGCATACTCGTTTACCGGAATCTGCTCGTTCCATTGCACCCATTCGCCGCGGCCGGGAATGGAATAAACACCCCAATGCATAAAGAGACCGAACTTAGCGTCGCGCCACCATGCAATGCGCGAAGCTGCCGCATCGTCGGAAACCATCGACCGCTGCGCCCAGGCGGCGGATGTCATGCCCAGGATCACCGGCAAAGCCCATGTGAACCCGGCGCGGATCGAATTTGTTTTCATTTGGTACTGTCCTTACACGCAACGAGCCCGCCGTGTTACGACCTCATGAACTGAAGCCGGCTCAGGAGAGCCGGCGAAACGATGCCGGCACGTCCACGAATGGGCGCGCCTGCATCGTCAGCAGTACGTCGGAGGCAGCTAGAAGCCCACTCTCAAAGCAAACTGTATTACCCGGGGGCCGCGATCCGAAGTGACCTGGCCGAACAGCGTGTTGATCTGATTCAAGTTGTTGTCAAACTTTGCCGCCGCATTCACACCCGACCATTGAGCGTGGTTGAAAGTGTTGTAGAACTCGCCGCGAAACTGAATCTGGCCCTTCTCGCGGATGCGGAAGTTCTTAAAGGCGGAAAGGTCCCACTGGTTCTGTCCGGGACCTCGAAACACATCCCGGGCAGCGTTTCCGATATAGCCCAGCGGGGGTTGCGAGAACACGCCAGGAGTAAACCACCGGGAGACGGAATGCTCGCCGTGTCCTAAGTTCGGATTGCCGGAGATATCTATTCTCTGTCCATCGCCGCCCCCGATCAGATCGACGCCGCTTACAGTGCTAAAACTGACGCCCGCGGGAGCGCCACTCGCGAAGGTTGTTGTCCCCGACACATTCCAATGCCCCAGGACAGTGCGAACAAGCGGATTGGACATGTGCTCAGAGCCTGGAATTTCATAAAGCCACGCCAGGTTCACAATGTGGGTGCGGTCGAAGGATGCCTCACCGTAGTCAAGCAGGACCCGGCTCGCGTAGGTAGTTAGCGTCGCTCCGTCGCTCGAGCCATAATCCATGGCTTTGGACCAGGTCCAATTCGCCTTGAACTCCAGCCCGTGTGAAAACCTCCGATTCGCCTGGGTCTGGAGAGCATAGTAGCTCGAATTTCCGATAGGCTCCCTGTAAGTGATAGTCCCTAAGCCGGGGTACGGCCGGAGGAAATTGTCGGGAAGCGGCTTGCCGGGCACCGTCGGGTCCTGGCTGCTGGGGAGAAACCTCGCACCGTATGGAAGTTGGTTCACGTTTTGGGACATCATCAAGTGACGCCCCAGATTGCCGACAAAAGCCACATCAACTACCGTTGCGAAGCCGACCTCCCGCTGAATGCCAGTGCTGAAATTGTAGCTCGATGCCATTTTGGAATCGTCCAGCCCGAGCACGCTGGACGGGAAGAGAGTGCCCGCCGTGCTCACGAACGTGGCGAGTGTTCCATAGTAGGTCGTAGGCGTATAGGAGAGCGGCGGCATCGATTGATAGCTGGTGGAACAGCAGAGGCTTGGTGCGCTGGTCGGCAGATAACTGATTCCGAACCCTCCCCTGACGGCCGTTTTTCCATCGCCAAAAACGTCCCAGGCAAAACCGACTCTGGGCGCTGCAACGAGGGTCTGCGAACTGGTGAGGCCCTGTGGAACTCCAGGTTGACCGACCACCAGCATTCCATCCGCGGGATTGCCCACTCCGGGCACAAGGGCGCCTATGTACACGGCCGGTAGCTGCGCCCCGGTAATCGGGTTAACCGCGACACGCACTCCCGCTGAATTTATGGCCGGAGTGTAGAGCAGGGACTCCTGTGCCGGGTTCCAGGCCGCGGGACCAAAGCCGGCCATGAGGTTGCTGCGCTGGTGCCACGGTAACCGCGAGGTAAAGCGCACTCCCAACTCCAAGGTCAGTTTCTTGTTTACCCGGTACGAATCCTGCACATACTCTTCATATGCGGATTCGCGGTAATCCGCACCCGTGCGCTTCTGGCTTTCCGTATACGTGTCGAAAACCCCAAGCATGGCGTTCGAATAGCCGTAGCCTGTATCCAGCGGGTTGTTCACATCGTGGCCAAACGCGAAGTTGCCGGAATATGCCGTCCCGGGATTCCCCTTCCACATCCGGGTGCGATAGAAATCCAGTCCCGCCTTAAGCGTGTGTTTGCCGACGACCTTCGTGAGGTTGTCGGCGATCGTGAAAACGGTGCTGGCGCCATCGATCGGAGCCCGGGCGTCGTAAGAATATCCAGCCGCACTCGGAACATCTGAAAAGCTCATGATCGGTATGACATTGTTCGCATTGTCGAGTGGATACCATTGCCCCAGCCCCTGCAGGCCATAGGTCGGCCGCTGGATCTTGGCATTCTCCGCTTGACTGAGCGGACCACCGGGTTCATCCCAGTGAAGAACGCCGAAAGTCGTTTCGTTAATCAATGTGGGAGTGATGTCATATATAAAGTTCACCGATGGGTTTTCATTTCGCGTATCGTAAAAAGACTTGACCAGTCCCCAATTCGGCCCGGGAGCGGCGCCGACCGCGTAGCCTTGGGAGGTGGCATTGATCTGATTCATATGCCCGTACATCCGAAACTTATCCGTCAGGTTGAAGTCCAGCCGATACGTATAGTTATTGGTGCGGTTTAAGGGAGTCTCCTGGAACACGTAATTGTAGTTGCCGCCGCTGACTGCCCTGTTGATAAAGTTGGGTTGCGGGAAGACGTTCAGGAGGTCCTGCCCGTAAGCGCTGATCTGGCTCGCGGGAACAATGTTGCCCGGATACGGAGTTTTTGTGCCGGATACGTAGACCGGAATCAAGGCTCCACCCACGGTGACGCTCTGAGAGAAGTTGCCGGCGCGTTCCAGAGCCGTGGGCATGGTGTTTTGTATCAGCGAGCCGGGAATACCCGCGTAAGAATATTGATCGTTGAAGAAGAAAAACGCCCTGTTCTTGGAAGAGTTGAACTTCTTCAAGAACGGGAGGTAGAGAGGCCCTCCGATGCTGCCGCCGCCAATGGCATATCGATATCTCGGTTTTGCGACACTGTTGAGATTGTTGAAGTAGTCGTTCGCATTCAGATCTTCGTTACGAAGATACGCATACACGTCGCCGTGATATTCCCTGGTGCCCGCCTTGGTCGTCAAATTGATGGTAGCCCCGCCGCTTTGGCCGTATTCGGCCTGGTAGTTCGAAGTGTTGATGTGGATTTCGGATAACGCATCCAGCGGTTCAACCGCCTGAAGCTGGCCCTGGCTGGATGTATCGGAGGCCATGACTCCATTCAGGGTCGGAACCGTTGCGCTCCAGCGCGTTCCGTTTATGCTCCCATATGGCGCATAAGCGGTGCCTGGAGTGGTCGGATCGGTAGCCCCGGAAATTCCCGGAAGACTCCTCAGGAGCCCGTTGAAGTTCAATCCGCGAGCGAGGAGAGCTCCGATCTCATATTTGTCCAGGTCGCCGGAACGTTCCGCGCTGGCGGTTTGAACGGGAGTGACCTCGGCTTGCACGGTCACTGAGTCGCTCGTACTGCCGACAACCAGAGTGAGCGTCCCGACCGACCTTCTTTCGCCGGCCGTGAGGACGATGTCCTTTTGTTCGAGCCGCGTGAAACCACTGACCTGAACCGAAATGGAGTAGGTGCCCGGCGCCGGGACGGCCTGAAACGAGAAGTTCCCGGTGGCGTCGGATCTCTGCGTCGTTATGACAGCCGTGGTGTCCTGGTTCGTCAGGGTCAGGCTGGCGCCGGGCACGCCCGCTCCGGATGGGTCGGCCAGAAGGCCGGCGATGCTACCTGCCGTTTGGGCGTAGAGCGGCCCGGGCAGCATGGACACGAAAACGGCCAGCAAGAGCGCCGCACAAGCGCAGCCCTTTAGCCGGTATGGAGTCGCATTGGCGCATTGGGCAGTAGAATCAATAGTTTGCGGGGCAGTTCCTCGGAAGAACTGGGGCAAGTAGTATGGACACATCTTCGATACCCTCCAAGCGAGTGCTCTAATCGGAGTCGAGTCTATCACGTCGTTAGCGATATCGTCAAGAGAATTCTCGATGCGGAAATCTTCTTTACAGACGGATTACCGCAGGTTTAGAATCGGGTGTGTTCAGCGATACGAAAGGAAACCTTCATGCGAATCACAAGACGCCGGGCGGTCTCGGCGATAGCAGGAGCGCCCGCGCTCCTTTTGACGAGGGAGGCGTCCGGACAGGACGCCCTGCCCGAGATCGAACGAGGGCCTTTTGACGGGTCTCTGGAAGGCCTGAAGGCATATCAAATTCCCCAGTGGTTCAAAGACGCCAAATTCGGAATCTGGGCCCATTGGGGACCGCAGTCGGCCGCTGAGGATGGGGACTGGTACGCCCGCAACATGTATATTGAGGACAGCCCGCAATATAAAGACCACCTCCAGCGGTTCGGCCATCCTTCCAAGGTCGGCCACAAGGAAATCTGCAGGATGTGGACGGCCGAAAAGTTCGACCCCGACCACCTGATGTCGCTCTACAAGAAGGCCGGAGCGAAGTACTTCATGAGCATGGGCGTCCACCACGACAACTTCGATCTCTGGAACTCGAAGCACCAGCCGAGATGGAATGCCGTCGCAACCGGGCCGAAAAAGGACATCGTCGGTCTATGGAAGAAGGCCGCTCAAAAGCAGGGCCTCCGGTTCGCAGTGAGCGAGCACCTGGCTCCCAGCTATAACTGGTTTGCGGTCTCTCATGGCAGCGACAAAACCGGTCCCCTCGCCGGCGTCCCTTATGACGGCACAAATCCCGAGTACAAGGATCTTTACCACGAGTTGCCTGCCGGTTACACGATAACTCCGGGCGGTATGGGCGGGAGCATGAGCAATGTGCCCCTTGCATGGAAGACCGAATACTTTCTCCGTATCAAAGACCTGGTGGACAATTATCAGCCCGACCTGCTGTACACGGACGGCGGTATTTCATTCGGTGAAATCGGCGCCAGGCTCGTCTCCCATTTTTACAATGTCAACGCCAGGCTTCACGGCGGGAAAGTCGAAGCTGTCTATACGAGCAAACGCCGCAACGAGTGCGAAACGGGTACTTGCGTCTATGACATCGAACGGGGCGTGGCGGACGGAGTCATGGCCAACGCATGGCAGACCGACACTTGTATCGGCACCTGGCACTATAAACGCGACGTCACATACAAGACGCCCAAGACTGTGATCGATATGCTCTGTGACATCGTCAGCCGCAACGGAAATCTGATGCTCAACTTTCCATTGCCGAATAACGGCGAACTCGATGCGGAAGAATTGAAGATTCTGGACGAGATTACGAAATGGATGGCGGTTAATGGCGAGGGCATCTATGCCACGAGGCCGTGGAAGACCTTCGGCGCCGGGCCTTCGCTCGTTAGTACAACTCCCCCAAACGAGCGCTTCAACGAGCGCAACCGGAAGGACCTGACCGCCGACGACATTCGTTTCACTACAAAGGGCAACTTGCTTTACGCATTCGTCATGGGATGGCCGGGCAAGGCGGCTTCGATTCCTTCCCTCGCCGCCGGCGGCAAGTACGACGTGCCTAAAATCCGTAACGTCGATCTGCTCGGGCACAAAGGAAAGCTCACGTGGCATCAGGATTCCGCCGCTCTGAAGGTCGAATTGCCCGAACAAAAGCCGGGTGAATATGCGATAGCCTTCCGAATTGCCCTGGCGTAAGCCGCCTCGAACTACGGCCGGATTTCCGGCTTGGCCAATAACCGCATCGCCGCCGCCCGTATTCGCGGGTCAGGTGACTCGATCGCCCGTTTCAGGTGCGCTTTCCCTTCCTCGGGCTGGCCCGCCGCAACCAGTAACGCGCCCAGTGTCAGGTCCGCCTCCGCCAACGTTGAAGGTCCATACCGAATCGCGTCCTCCAGTTCATGCTGTGCTTCGCGCGGTTTGCCTTCCCGCATCAGGAGTCCTGCCAGATTCACGTGAAACATCATTGTCTCCGGCTGTAATCTGATGGCCTCGCGAAGAGCCTCTTCGGCTCCTCTGGCGTCGCCTGCCCGGTTCAGGTCGATGCCGAGGTTATTCAGTGCGGACGCGTCCTCTGGATCCCGCTGCGAGGCATCGCGAAAGGTTCGAACAGCCTCGCGAATCCGGCCTTGTGATTCGTATGCCTCTCCCAAGCCGTACAACAGATTTGTCTCGGCGGGGGCCAACGCAATCGCCCGCTCAAACGCATCCACTGCGCGATCGGGCTTGCCCGCGGCCTGCCACGCTTGCCCCATGCCATTCAGAAACCGCCAATTTGCGGGCTCGATTTTCATTGCTTCCTGGTACATCGGAACAGCTTTTGCCGTCTGTCCCGTCCTGAGGAGTGCTTCTCCCAACACAAAGTAGGGTTCAGCATCCTTCAGGCGCGGGCCCGCGAGTAACTTCTCCAGCCTCGCCAGACCGGATTGAATGTTAGTCAGATCCTTCACCTGGGCGACGGCGGAATAAACCGGATCCACCTCCTTCGGGTAGTAAAGCGCAACTTCCCCCGCGTAGGGAGCCGTGTTTCCGTCGTGTTCCTCGACGGCCGGAGGCGATATCGGAGTTGCCGCCGGCCGTTGTATCAGGTGATCCGTCACTGTAATGTGGATCGCGGTTGTCGGTCTCCGCTTCGGCATATGGCACGAAGCGCAATCCTCCCCTGCGGTATGCCGTCCTGCCCGCACAAGACCAGCCATCTTTGCCTGGTGGCACCCGTTGCATGCGGCATTGGTCTTGCGCTGCGCCGCCTCGCGGGACAGCGCCCCGTGCGGATCGTGGCAACCGTTACAAGTCATCCGCCCACCGCTCTCGGTGAAGCACGCCGATTTGGGCAGGCGGTATGCGGCGCTTATCAATTCGAACTTGTCGTCATGCCCGGTTCCCGCCGCGTGGTCGAAATAGACGATGTAATCTGCCAGCGGCTCACCAGGGCGGTATGAAAACACGCCGCGGTTGAACCGTTTCAGGTAGCCTGGAAGTTGGGCTCTGGTCGTTTCCAGATGGCACTGCATGCAGATCTCGAGCTGGCGCTGCGGAGTCAGCCGCGCCGGATTGACAATAGCCGCGCGCACGACGCTCGAAGATCCGCCTTGCTCTGCCGCTGCAACGTGGTTTGCCCCTGGTCCATGGCAGCGCTGGCAATCGATGCCTTCGGGTAGTTCGGAAGGAAAAACGGTAGCGTCGTCGTAATCCCCCGGGCCGGTGGGCGTAGCCGGATATGCGTTGTGGCAGAACATGCAGCGGTAAGAAACCTGGCGGCTGAATCCCGCATGATTCGGCCTGTCATACCCCGGGCTCATCCCCCAGTGGCCGCCGTTCTCCGGATACCAACTGACGGGAAACTCGATCAACTTGTTGTCGAGCGTGCGATGCAGATAGCTGATCCAGTCATTGCCGGACCCGATCACGTAATCAACCGGCTCATCGCGTACGTTGGCGGGCTTGCCATCCACGCCGGTCTGATACCGGCGAACGTAATACCTGCCGTCGCGGCGCAGCCTGGTGAAGTGTTCCCGGGAGCCTTCGTGGTCGTACGCGCCACCGTCGAATTCAGGCAGTCGCGTATCGGCGCGTACGGAGCGGAACGATCTGCCCATGCCCGTGCGCGCGTAGTTTTCAGCGATCTGCCAATGACACTCGGCGCAGACGGTGGAATCGGCATGCGCCGCCACCGCGCACGCCAAAAAGTAAAAGATGGCGCAGCATGCTCGACACCTGACGGCGCTTGCGGCAGATTGCATCCGGTAGGACCCGTCCCATTATAGATCCTCCGTTTCTGAGGCGTCGCAGCATACTAATCGGAAATTATGTCGATGCCGAGAATCCTCTTCAGGCCCATTGAGTCCATCTCTGTTACCGGCCGGAATTGCGGCGATGAAACATATGCGAGCAAGCTGTGTAACAGTTGTGCCGCTTCCGGCCGATTTCTGAGTTTCGGCAGGTCTATGGCACAGACCAGCAGCTTTCCCCGGCCGACGCGGAACTCGAATACCAGTCCGAGCTTCTGATTCCTGTACACGTTGTCGATCACCTGTACGATGGGCCGGTAGTCACTGGGAATGCCTTCAAAGACCCGAGGCGTCGTGTAAGCTAAGGGCAATACCACCGAGCGGCTGTTCTCGATCAGGTGCCACCACTGCCAGTTCGTGTGATACTCCGTGGGGAAACGCGCTAGCGCGGGGTGCTCGGGAATTGTGAGAATGCCCAGGGTGCCCGGCGACGGTTTCATGCCGTTGGCGTTGCACATCTGCGAAAACATGCTGTAACTCCAGAAGTCGCTCTGGAACTGCCCATCCACGGCGTTCGCCAACAGGGCGCCAGGCTCCGGCAGCAGCAGGACATTCTCCCCCTCCATCAACCTCTGCTGGGCAGGCTTGTCCAGGCTTCGCGACAGAGTCACGCCGGCCGGCGGGCGCGTGTCGATGGACGAATCGTAAACCCAGATCGACCATTGGTTTCGGAACGTCGTGCCGCGAAGGGCCAGTCCCACGTCGTAGCGGGCGGGCGTCTTCAGATTCGTCAAGGGCACAGAAAGACGTCCTACTTTTGCCACTCGCCCCTGCCCTATGGACGAGGCGACATCCCCACTTTGGAGCACTTGGCCGGCCTGGTTCTTCACGGTCCAACTCACCACGGCATCCCGGAGGTCCGCCGGCCCGTAGTGGGCCACCTCCATATCCGCGGTGAAGGTCTCGGTAGCAGTCCACGTGTACTTGTCAAACAGCAGCAGCGGCACAGTGCTGTTACAAAAGTGCTGCCACCCCTCCGGCGTGATCAGGCCTTTCGAGTCGTTGAATGCGTCCAGAATCCCCACCAGCGCGGTCCCCTGGCCGTGGGCGTCGGCCAGATCGAGAATCTGGAAGCCGCCGAACCCCGGCGTGCGGTGGCCCGCTTCGATGTCCTCCTTGTAGCACAGCACCGACAGCGCGCCCGAAGCGCGGAAGAAGTCTCTCCACTGGTGGAACATGCCGGCTTTAATCAGGCGCTCCCGGAAGATCTCGAGGTTGCGCGGCAGCATCACGCCCGTGAACTTCGGGATCTCGTCGTAGTTAGGATAGACCTGATACTGCCCGATCTCGTGAGCGACCACCGGGATGGGGACGCCCGCCAGTCCCTTGCTGTAATCATGCCGCGTGTTCGGCGGACCGGCTTCGAGGTGGCCTGGCGGGACGTCCCAGCAGGACATGGACGCGCGCACTAAGCCGTCGAAGCCCCGATGCGTGCGGTCGGTGACCCAGAAGTCATCGCCCGGCTGAAGCCCTTGGTTCTCGATGAAATTGTTGCTCCCGCTCGCGTAAATGTGACGGCTGTCCTGCGCGCGCAGGCGGCTGACGATCTGCGCCATCACTGCCCGGTCGCCGTACAGCTCGTTGCCCAGCGTGAGCAGGCAGAACGATGGATGGTTGCCATACGTTTCGAAAAGAGCCGTTCCGAGATCAATCAGAGACTGAACGGAGGAATCCCCCACCGGACTGCGCCCTCCCAATTCCACCTGAAGGTATACGCCTTCCAGGTCGGCAGCCCGAAACCCCGCTTCGGGAGGGCACGCCCCGGCGCGCAGGTGATTCAGCCCGTACTCCTTGTTGATGCGGAAGTAGCGCCTCCAACCCTCCACGTCATAAGGCGCGTGGCCTGTCAGGGGCGATGAGCCGCCATTGGACCTGCCCCTGAGGTATACCGGCCGGCCGTTAATCTGAAACTGCGGCCCGCTGTGGGAGAACTGGCGCATGCCGAAATCGGTCTCCACCCGATCTGCGTACGACCCGCCGCCGCCGGTCGCCTTCAACGTGGCGGCCAGACGGTAGAGCGCCGGGTGAAACTCGTCCCAAAGCAAAGTTCCGTCCCCCATGAGCAACTCGCCGCTGACCGTCTGCTGCCCGGCGGCCGCTTCGAATTGCAGCTCCACCGGACCTGGAACGTGTTCCCGATCGCTGTTAAAGCTGTGCGCCTGGAGCGTAACCGTGCCCTTCACCGTCGATCCGGTGGCATTCGCGACCTCGATGCTCACGCTGGCCGTCTTGCGTCCGATGTCGGGAATGACTTTCGCCTGGCGCACCCAGACGCGGTCGGTGGCGAAAAGTTCGATCCGCCCGAGGATTCCCGAACTTGCACCACGAGCCATCGGGACGCGGGAGCTGCCGCCCACGAATATGGTTATCTGATGCCGCCCCGGCGAGATCGCTTCCCTCAGCTCATAAACGTGAGGCACCACCTGAAAAGACTGTTGCAACCCCACCTCGCGGTCATCGATCCAGACACGCGATGCGCCGATGCGCTCCAGAAGCAGTGCGACGCGCTTGTTGGCCCAGACTGCCGGCACGTCGATATCCCGCTGGTACCAGGTGCTGCCGGCGTATATCCACTTCCGCGCGAGGCCTTCGCTCCCATACGCCTGGTTGAGATAGCCCTTGCCGTTGGTCTCCAGGGTGCCAGGCAGAGTGATGCCATCCAGGAGTTTCCGCCGGTGCCATCCTTCTGCCAGGCCTTTGTCGTCCGGATCGAGCTCGAAGCGCCAGTCTCCCGCCAGAGACTCTGTGGCACGCTCTTGCGTCTGTGCATCCACTGTGCTGCGGGTAACGGCGCCGGCCGCCAGAATGCCGATCGCGTACCGCCTGGTGATGTTCATAACGGTTTCTTCTCCAACGGCCAGCGAGTCGTCAGCGCGTATCAAAGAGAGCAAAACTCCGGAGTTCCACCGGCTTGGCGATCGAGTCCAGGCAGCGAAACCGGACCGCATCCGTGGTGACCGGCCGCCGGAACCGGTCTATCTTCTTGTGGCCTACGGTCAGGCCGTCGGCTACCACTGTCCATCTTCCATTGACCCGCGCCTCGATAAAATAACGCGAGATCTTCTGCCCGTTGACAATGTTCTCCATGAGGATCGCATGGTCGATCGTTTTGGGTTCTTTCAAGTCAAGCTCAACGGTGTCACCGGAGCCCTCCCGTTGCGCGACCGGGGTGGAAAACCGGCGCTCGAGTTCCTTGCGCATTTCGCCGGCGGCCGCGACCAGGTTCTCGGGAATCACCCCGCGGTTGTCGGGGGGCATGTTGATGATGACGTTCGCTCCATGGCCCACAGTTCGGTAGTAGGTTTCCAGCCTGTCCTCCAGCGGCTTGGGATCGCGCGCACCCCTCCAGAACCAGCCACCGGCCGAAAAACAGCTTGTGCAGGGCAATTCGCGCGGCCGCCATAGCTTGCCTAGCGGCTTTCCGGTGTTCTCCCATCCGAAATTGAATACGGTGCCGATCATGTTGATGCTCCCGTCGGGCGTGTCCACGGGATTCCACATCGGGTAGCCCATGAAACCGGACTCGTTGCCGCCGTGCTCGATTTCGGCGCCCATGATCAGGAGATCCGGCTGCAGCTTGTGCGCTGTTTCGGTGACGGTCTTCCAGTACCTCGCAGTCGGCGAGGTGGGCGCTTCGGCGTCCGGGCCGGTTCCCCAGAAATCCATCCACACGTAGTAAAGCGGGCCATATGTGGTGAGCACCTCCGTCAGTTCCTGGATGGCCCTCTGTTCCCGCGACTGCCAGAGCGGCTGCGTATAACCGAGATACAGGCCCGGCTTGATGCCGTTTCTCCGGCAGGCGTCGACGAACTCGCGCACGATGTCCCCTTTGCCCTCTTTGTACGGGCTTTGCGAGAGGGTGTACTCCGTGGTCTTGGAGGGCCAAAGACAAAAGTCCGCCGCGTGGCGAGCCGTCAAAACGGCGTATTTGGCGCCGAGCGCCTTGGCGGCCTGCATCCATTGCTCGCAATTCAGCTCGGTCGGGTTGAATTGAGACGCGGGGATCTGGCCGGACGCGCGGGGTCCCTCGCGGCTGGTTATGTCGAAATGTATAAACATCCCGATCTCGAGGTCGGAAAACGCCGCCTTCGCCGCCGTGGGCTTAGCCGGCATGACCGCAGCCGGGGCCGTTTGTGCCAGAATCGGCCCGCATGCGAGCTGCAGAGTGAATAGCAAAAGAAATGCTGTGTTCTTCATGGACTTTGATCTCCGATGCCGGCGCTTTCCCCGGACAGACGAATTTGGGTACGGGCGGCACTTGCTCACAAGTGTTACAAGGCTCGGCGCTCCCGCGCAATCGTGGGTGGCCGGCCGGTTTACGATCCTGGCCGCTCCCTGACATAGTGAAGAGATGGCAGACCGGTCGACCAGCAGCCCCAGTGACTATCTTGCTGCGGAAAGAACTTTCCTCGCCTGGATTCGAACAGGCCTGGCGCTTATGGGCTTCGGCTTTGTCGTGGCCCGCTTCGGCCTGTTCCTGCAGGCGTTGCAGATCGGGTCCTCGAATCTTCCGGCGCGGCCCTACGGGCTTTCGTTTTGGTTCGGCACGGCGCTCATCGGGCTTGGAGTCGCCGTCAATATTGTGTGCGCACGGAACCACATCTGGTTGGTTCGAGAGTTGAATCGAGGGGGGTCTGCATACAACCGTCCCTCCTCTCTGGCGGTGGCCGTCGCGGTGATATTAGCAGTGCTTGGACTGGCCATGGCCATCTACCTCATTTCGGTTCGCGAGCCCGGTCAGGCGCATCTGGAAACACCTAAGGAGACGTCCATGACCTCGAATACAGAGAACGGAATTGTAACCATACCCAGCCATCACTCGGTGGCCGGCACGGTTGAAAATTTTGAAAACGTCCTCCGGGCAAAGGGCGTCAAACTCTTCGCCTTGGTCGATCACAGTGGTGAGGCGGAGAAGGCCGGCATGCAAATGCGCCCCACCAGGCTGCTGATCTTCGGCAATCCGAAAGCTGGAACTCCCCTCATGATCGCCTCGCCCAGCGTCGCAATCGATCTTCCGATGAAGGCCCTCGTTTGGGAGGACGCCAATGGCAAAGTCCGGATCTCCTACAATGCGCCTGCTTACCTTCAAGCGAGGCACCATTTGCCTCAGGAATTGATTCAGACCTACGTGGGCACGGTCGTCGATGACCTCGCAGCGAAAGCCGCGGAGTGAGACGGTGTCGCCTCGGAACTGATCATGCCGCGGGCTCCGCGGCGCTCGCACTGAATCAACCCGCCCACGGCAGGCCGGCCGCCAGTTTCAGCAGGCGATTGTATTTGGACAGCCGCTCGGACGTGCGCACAGATCCGATTTTGATCTGGCCCGCGCCGGAGGCGACGGCCAGGTCGGCGAGGAACGGATCTTCGGTCTCGCCGGATCGCGCGGAGACCACGGCGTGGTAGCCCGCGGAGCGTGCACGGTCGATGACGGCGAACGTTTCGGTGAGGGTGCCGGCCTGATTCATCTTCACCAGTACGGCATTGGCGGCGCCTGATGCGATGCCGCGCTCCAGGCGGACGAGGCTGGTGGCGAACAGGTCGTCGCCGATCAACTGCACACGGCTCGCGAGCGCGGCGGTGAGCTGCCGCCAGCCGGACCAATCGTCTTCGGCGAGTCCATCCTCGATGGAGACGATAGGATATTGCGTGATCCAGCGGCCGAGAAGAGCGATGACTTCTTCGCTGGTGAGCGAGCGCCGCTCGCTGGCGAGCAGGTAGCGGCCATCGCGAAAGAAATGCGTCGCGGCAACATCGATGGCCATGGCCATCCGGCCGCCGGCGCGGTCGATGGCGGCGGAGAGGATTTCGAGCGCCGTTTCGTTGCCGGGGAGCCGGGGTCCCCAACCGCCTTCATCGGCCACCCCGGCGATCGTATAGCCGCGTTCATCGAGTACGGAGCGCGTGGCGCGATGGACGCCTACGACGGCTTCGAGCGCTTCGGCGAAGGATGCGAAGCCTTGGGGAATGACGAGGAAGTCCTGAAAGTCGAAACCGCCCTGAGCGTGAAGTCCGCCCGAAAGGATATTGACCATCGGAACGGGCAGGACGGCGGCGCGGCCAGCCGCCAGGTAGCGCCAGAGAGGCATGCGGCGGGAGGACGCGGCGGCGCGCGCAACGGCGCAGGAGACCGCCAGAATGGCGTTGGCGCCCAGGCGCGATTTGTTCGGGGTGCCGTCGAGTTCGATCATGCGCTGATCGATAGCGGACTGATCCTCGGCGCTCATGCCGGAGAGCGCCGGCGCGAGCACGTCGGAGACGTTTCGGACCGCCTGTTGGACTCCTTTGCCGGCATAGCGGGGGCCGCCATCGCGCAGTTCGACGGCTTCGTGGCTGCCTGTGGATGCGCCGGAGGGCACGCTGGCCGCGGCGACGGTTCCGTCGGAGAGTGTCACTTCGGCGGAAACGGTGGGGTTGCCGCGGGAGTCGAGGACCTCGACCGCCCCGATGGATTGGATGCGTGGAGTCATATCCGGGCGAAAGCTTCCTGCACGGTGGAAGCCGGATCGAGGATCAGGCCGCGAGCCGTTTGGCGAACTTCGGCGCGCGGGCCGGACGGGAGATATTCCACCGGCGACTTGCCGTCCACACGGGCAAGCATGAGGGCGGCGAGGTGGGGCATCGCGGCCGGTTCGAGCCACGAGGGGAGCGGCGCAAGGAACCGCGCGGCGGCTTCCTGATAACGGGGCTTGTAAGGCCGGTGGAGGAACGATTTGAGGGCAAGATGGTTCAGGAGAAACGCCACGTCGAAGGCCGGGTCGCCGAAATGGACGACCTCGAAATCAATCGCCATCACGCTGCCGCCGGCGACCAGGAAGTTCTTCGGGCTCCAATCGCCGTGGACCAGGGCGACGCGGCGGGAGGCGGATTCGCGCATGAGGTTGTCGAACCGGTCCGCGAGGTCGGGGTGCGCGCGGGCGGTGGAGCGGTAATAGGGGTCGAGGCGCAACTGGTCGAAGACGGTCTGGTCGCCGAAGCGCGTCTCCCACTCGCAACCGCGCCAGGTGGTGCGGATGATGGCGGCGAGCAGTTCGCCGATGGCGGCTGCGATCTCCGGGTTGGCTTCGCCGCGCATGAGCTGTGCCTTCCAGGTTTCGGCTTCGGGCCGCGCGGCGGTCATCGCGAAGGCGAAGTTGTCGCGGTCTTCGAACAGCACTTCGGGGACGGAGCCGGGCGGCAGGTGCGGGGCGAGGCGGCGGAGCGCCGCCGATTCGCGGAAGATGCGCCCGCGGTCGGAGAACCAGTCCTGCTCGACGCGGAGCTTGTGCAGGGCCTGCTTCAGGATGATGCGGCTCTCGGGCAACTCGATCAGCAGGACGGTGTTGGAGACTCCGCCTCCCAGTTCTGTGACGGCGCGGGGTTCGGGCAGCCCGCGAGCGGCGAGATACGGCGCGGCGCCGGCTGGGGTGATCTCGAACACCGAATCAAGAATAACGCATCCGGCGCCTCCGGAACGTCCGTTGGCGGTGTGCACTCCGGGAACTTGTCGTCTGCGAGCGTCACCCTCTACTCGGGTTTCCCCGTGTAGTGTTGTGGGTGGTGGACATCGGCGTGGTCTTCCAGGGACTCCAGGTGAGTGATGACTTCGGCGGGCATCCCCAGGTCCGCCGGCAGCCGTTCCTCCAGAATTGTCGCGAGCCGGTGGGCCTGGCTGACCGATGTCACGCGCGGGAACAACAAGTGCACTTCGATGATCTGGCGGTATCCGGTCGTTCGGAAGCGTACGCCATGGTATTGAACGCTCAGGTCCGCGCAGATTGCATCCAGCTTGTCCCGAATTTTCCGGCCGGCCTTCGGATCGGAATAATCCAGGAGCCCGACTGCCGAACGCCAGACCAAATGCCCTCCTGACCAAAGGATATTCGCGGCGACAGCGATGGCCACCAGCGGATCGAATGGCTTCCAGCGCGTCAGCAGCACCAGCCCTAGTCCTCCCACAACGCCGAAACTGGTCCAGCTGTCGGTCAGGACGTGCTTGCTATTGGCTTCGAGAATGAGTGAATTGGTCCGCCGGCCGATCCGCAGGAGATAGTAAGCGAGGCCGGCATTGACTATGCCAGCCATCAGGACCAGCAATGCGCCTGTTCCCAGGCGCTCCAGTTGTAGCCCGGCAATCCACTTCCGGATCGACTCAAAGAGAATTGCGAGCGCGGCCACCACGATCATTGCTCCTTCAAATCCGGCGGAGAAAAACGCGATCCGCTCGTAGCCGTAGAGGAATTGGGAGGATGCCGGTTTCGTGCTGAGCCGAAGACTGAAAGTCGCAAAACCCACGGCTATCACGTGGATGACCGACTCGGCCGCGTCGGAAAAAATGGCAGCCGAATGCGTCATGAAGTAGGCCGTGGTCTTGCAGAGCAGCATTGCCAAACCAAAAATCAGGGAGAGACGCATGGCCAAGCGCGTATCGCGCAACTGCCGTTCGTCTCTCCGTGTTGTGGAACTGACCATGGCGGGCGTCGGCGCGCTCTGTATCCCTGGATCAGAAGTTTAACATTTGGCACATGGCCCCACAGCCATCGCACCAGAAAATTTGGGTAGCTCACGCACTCGGTGCAAATTGATCACGATCCAACATCGACCCTCGGAGGACGATAACAATGCGCCGGGCTCGCGGCGCGATAACGATCGCCCAGGTGGAACGCGGCGGCCGCTCCTTCGCGGCCGCTTTCCTACTGTCCCCCGCTCAATTTCTGGAAGATCTGGTAGTTGCTCCGCGCTTCGCCGGGCTTGCCTTGTTTTTCGGCCAGCAGGCCGCGCAGTTGGAAAATGCGCGGGAACCAGAAGGACATCATGGGGCCCATCCCGCTGGACGGCGGAACGGGATTGGACCGCAGCAGCGGGGCGGCTTCCTGGACGCGGCCCCCTTCGAGCAGCGCCCACGCCAGCAGGATGCCCGCGTTGGTGTCCGTAGATGGGCCGCTCGCCTCCCAGGCCCGCTTCAGCGCGCCGGACGCGGCCTGAAACTGCTTGTCGAGCAGTAGCGCATATCCCAGAGTCAGATCGCGGAGCGGGCTTTGGGCGGCGTTGCCGAAGAGACGATCGGCGCGGGCTGCCCACTCGGCGGGCGAGCCCGATGGCTGCGCCAGAAATCGCGCGATCAGCGAAAGCCCCGCCGATGAAGGGCCCGCCAGCCGCGCGGATTCCTGCGCCCGTTGCGCCGCCGAGGCGCGGTCGCCGCGCATCAGGTGCGCGATGGCCAGTTCGGCGTAGGCGCGGGAAGCCAGATCGCGCGAAGCCGCGTCGGCCGACCCCGCGTGGCTCTCCGCCACGGCGAGCAGTTCCTGGTAGGCCGTCCGCCGTCCGCTGATCGACGACCATTCGGCGCGGTAGTAGCCCAAGGCGGGATCGTGGACCCCGGCGCGCAGGTTGATGTACTGGTTGGCCAGCGCGTCGGCGCCCGCCACGTCGCCAGTCATCAGCCGGGCCATGGCCGCCTTGAAGTATTCGATGTGGTTCAGGAAATTGGGGTCCTTCTTCACGGCCTCCAGGTAGAAGCCTTCGGCTTCGCGCAAATGGCCGGTGATCAGGTTGACGTCGCCCAGGGAGTCGAGCGGATTGGCATCGGTGGGACGCAGGGCCTGGTAGGCTCGCAGGGCGCGAACCGCGGTCTCCAGATCGCCGGCCCAGGCCGCCGCATAGCCGAGCTGGTTGCGCGCATTGAGGTCGTCGGGCTCGATTTCGAGCGACCTCAGGTAGGCCTGGACGGCAGCGGTGTATTCGTGCCGGTTCACGGCCGTGTCGGCCAGCGAGCGCCAGGCCACCGGATCGAGCGGGTCGAGCTCGAGCATCGCGGCGAGTGCGCGTTGCCGCCCGGAAGCGTCGCGCCGGATTTCCGCCAGCCCTTCTTCCATGCGCGCGCGCTCGATCGCGGAGATGCGGCCGCCGCGCGCGAGCCCCTGCGCGAGCAGGGCCTGGGCCCCTGCCGGATCGCCGCGCTTCGCCTTCCATTGGGCCAGTCCGCGGTAGGGAGCGGCAAAATCGGGATCCGCCGCCAACGCCTGTTCGGCAGCCTGGCGGGCGGCCTCCGGCGCGGCCGACTCCTCGGCTGCGACCCACGCCTGCACCGCCTGGGGGTTGCGGGTGCCGTAGGGCTGGGCGCGATCCGATACCTGGCGGGCCAACCCGGTAGCGGCGGCGATGACGTCGCCCGCCGCGGCGGAACTGGAAAGCACGCGGGTGGTCTTCCCGGACCGCTGATCCTCGATGCTGAGCCGCGCTTCCAGACGGCCCCCGCGCACCGAGTACTCGCCGTAGCCGATGCGGTTGGCCCCCGCCGCCAGCGCCATGGCCCACTCGCCGGAGATGCCGGGCGCGGAGATGGGGCGAACTCCCAGCGTCTGGTTATAGGCCAGCAGACGGCTGATGGGGATGGCGTAGACGTCAGCAGCGGTGGACAGCTCGTCGGTGATGATTTCGGAAAACGCGCGGCCCATCCAGTCGGCGGAGGGGTCCTGGCCCAGGTTTTCGAATCGAAGGACCGCGAGGCGCTCGATTTGCGGTCCGGCGGAACGGCGGCCGCACGCCGCCGGCATCAGCGCCAGCACTGCGATTACCCCAGCCAGACGCGGCGGACTACAGAACACGCGGCTCCCGCGCCAGGAGTTCTTTGAATTCGGGCAGCTCGCGAATCGTGGCGAACTCCGGCGTCTCGGCCAGTTTCTTATCCTTGTAGCCTTCCTCCAGCGCCTTGCGCAGGTATTGCATGGCAAGCTCGTTCCGCCCGCCCTTGGCGTACAGCTTGGCCAGGTAGAAGTGATACTTGGCGCGCTCCTCCACGCTGCGCTCCTCGAGCATGACGCCGAAGTTGCCGTGGCGCTCGAAGACGTCCGGGTCGAGACGCATCGCGTGCTGATAGGCCTGGGTGGCGTCGTCGTACCGCTTGCGCGCGAACAAGGCCGTGCCCAGGTTCATGTAGATGGAGGCCGCCCGCACCTCCTCGGGAATCAGGCGCAGCGCCCGGTTGTAATAGGTGATCGCCCGGCGATAGCTTTTCTTGCCGTAATAGATCGTGCCGAGATTGTTGATGGCCTCCACGTAGTCGGGCTTGAGGCGGATGGCCTGCTCGTAACATTTTCGGGCGCTGTCCAGTTGCACCATCTGGTGATAGGCGATGCCGATCTTGTTCTGGAGCACGGGATCTTTCGGCGAACCTTCGCGAAACGTCTCGATCGCTTCGCGGTACATCTTGCGGGCCATGAAGATGTCGCCGCGCATTTCCGCGGAAAGCTGCGGTTTGGGTAACTGGGCCGGAGCAGCCGTGGGGGCCTTGGTTCCGTCCAGCATAGAACTCGGTGGTGGCTGCGCGATTGCGGCGCCTAAGCCCGCCGCAAGCAACAAAGTGAAAGGTCGACAGGACATGAGGGCTCACCCCCTGTGTTCATTCTAGCTGGGGTTGGGCGCGGAGGCTAGGGGCAAGCGGCCCGTGGTATATTCAGTCGGACTTACGCTTATGCCGAAAGTTGATCCGCAGGACGTCCAGGCGCTGGTAGACAGCCTGAAGGAATTGAAGGAGCAAGCCCTGGCCAGTAAGGGCGTAGCGGAGGCCAGCGCGACCGGCGTGCAGTCTCTGGTGGATGGCGCGTTTCCAGACGCGGCCGCCGATGCGGACGGAACCGTGAATGCCGCCACGTGGGCCGGATTCTCGGAGGACGATCAGCGATTGCGCCTCCAACGCCTGGACCGGACTTGCCAATCCGCCAAGGTGCTGCTGGCGGTGGACGGGCCGACCGATCCGCGCAGCATCATGTACAAGCAATACGTCTCGAACGGCTGGGTGATCGCGTTGACGCTGCTGGCGCTGCTCGGGACGTTCTTTACGCTCGGTATGATCCATGCCAGCTTCAAGTGGGCCACCGAGAGACGGCCGGTGGCCGTAATCGTCGTCGTGCCGGCCGCACTTGCCACGCCGAATCCCGTGCCAGCCGCTCCTGCCGCCACCGGATCTCCGGGCGCGACGGGACCTTCGGCGGCAACCGGAACCTCGGGGCCGACAGGGCCCTCCGGGCCGTCCGCCGGTACGAACGTGGGTAAGACCGAGCCGCTGGGTGTATCGGGGCCCACCGGCGCGGCCACACCGGCCGCCCTCGCGCCAGGCCCGCGGGAAGAAGACGTCTTGTTCATGGTGATACTCATGGGCGCCCTGGGAGGCTTCCTCCATCTGACCAAGTCGCTGTCGAAGTACGTCGGAAATCGCGATCTTTTGCGGAGCTGGGTAATCTACTATATGCTGATGCCTATAGAAGGGTCGGCATTGGCCGTGGCCTTCTACTTGCTCCTGCGAGTGGGTGTCCTGAGTCCTTCGGCGTCTAACGCGGGTAACGCTACGGGAAATCTCAACTGGATGGGCATCTACGGCTTTTCGGTGCTGGCCGGACTCTTTTCCAAGCAGGCGCTGGAGATGCTGGGCAACGTGTTCAGCACGGTCTTCGCCAAGGTGCAGGCAAAGGACGCGACCGAGGGCGCCAAGCCGGGCGCCAAAGCGTCATAGCTCTACTTCTTGATGCGGTCCCACAGGCGGCCGAAGAATCCCCTCTTCTTTTCGGCCTCGGGCTCCGTGGCGGGTTGCTGCTGGGCGGCTGCCTTCGGCACGCCGCTGGCCTGACGGGCGGCCCTTCGCGCGGCGGATTCACTGGCAACCTGGCCATCGCCGCCGGATCCGGTGATGCGCGGCGTGGTGTCCGCCCCAGGCGGCGGTTCCACCGGCTTCTCGGATTCGGTCTCCCATCCGGCCACGTTGGTGATTCCCTGCCGTCCGCCGTGCAGCGGGCAGACTCCCACCGGCTGCGTGCCCGCGATGAAAACCTCCGTCTGGGTTTTAGGACAGGCCGGGTTGGCCGGCATCCCGGACAGCGGATCGATGTCGATCGATACGATGCCATCCGGGGCCTGGAACGGCTTGGTGTCGCGGTATTCGCGATATTGCAGTGCGCTCTTCATGAACTCCGCCCAGATGGGCGCGGCGGAATGCGCGCCTTCGAGGTCCAGCACGCTATTGTCGTCGAAACCCACCCACACCACGCACAGCAGCTCGGACGTATAGCCGGCAAACCAGCCGTCGTGCGAAGTGCCGGTCTTTCCCGCCGCCGGTACGTTGAAGTTGTAGCGCGCCCGCACGCCGGCCGCCGTGCCGGTTCTGAGCACCTCCTCCATCAGGTTGGTCATCATGAAGGCGATGCGCGGGTCCAGCACCTGCTTCTCTTCGGGCTTTTGCTTGTACACTACCTTATCTTTATCGCGCACCAGCCGCAGGAAGGTGGGCTTCACGTAGTCGCCGCCATTGGCGAACATGGTGTACGCGCCCACGGCTTCGAGCGGCGTGATGTCGTAGGAGCCCAGGGCCACCGCGGGCGTCGGCTGGATCTTGTAATTCATGCCGGCGCGGTTGGCCATATCGACCACGGCTTCGTAGCCCACCATCTCGGCCACCTTGACCGTGGCGACGTTGAGCGAATGGGCCAGCGCCTCGCGCAGCGTTACCCCGCCGTAAAACTTGTGCTCGAAGTTGCTCGGCTCGTACGGCTTGCCGTCGAACCAGAATGTGGTGGGCTGATCCACCACCATGGTGGCCGGCGTGATCACGTGCTGCCCGCCTTCCACCGCGGTATCCAGGGCCGCGGCGTAGACGAACGGCTTGAAGATCGAGCCGGGCTGCCGGCTGGCCAGCACGTGGTCTAGCTGGCTCACGCCGTAATTCCGCCCGCCTTGCAGCGCCTTCACCTCGCCCGTGTGAGGGTCGATGGCGATCAGCGCCACCTGCGCTTCGGGAGGCGTCTTGCCGCGGAAGCGGCGCTGCTTCCGGATCTGCTCGTCCACCAGCGCCATGCCCTTGCGGATGGCCTCCGCCGCGGCGTGCTGCAGGTGCATATCGAGCGTGGTGTAAACGCGGAAGGCGTTGGATTGGAAATCGGTGTCCTGGAACTTGTTCTGCAGCGCCTCGTTCACCAGGTCCACAAAGTACGGCGCCTCGACGGACTGCGCCGCTCCTTTGGCCACGGTCAGCGGAATGTCCAGCGCCAGCGCATATTCGCGGTCGCTGATATAACCGTTGGCGCGCATCAGGCTGAGCACCACGTTGCGCCGCTCTTTCAGCCGGTCGGGATGGCGGAAGGGGTCGAAGTAGCCGGGCCGCTGGATCATTCCGGCTAGCTCGGCGGCTTCGGGCATGGTGATCTGGCTGAGGTCCTTGCCGAGGTACACGTCCGCCGCCTGGCCGAATCCGCGAATGTTGAAGGTGCCGCGGTAGCCCAGGTCGATCTGGTTGGCGTAGTATTCGAAGATCTCTTCCTTGGAGAGCTTCTGCTCGAGCTGGAGGGTGATGATCACCTCCGCCAGCTTGCGCTTCCAGAGCTTGTCCTGATACAGCCAGAACATGCGCGCGAGCTGCTGGCTGAGGGTGGAGGCGCCCTGGTCCTTGCGGCCTTCCCTCAGGTCCACATAGGCCGCCTTGATGATGCGGACGGGATCGAAGCCGGAGTGCTGGAAGAAGCGCTTGTCTTCGGCCGAAGTGACCGCCTCCACCAGCACGGTGGGAATATCGCGGAACTTCACCATGCGGCGCTTTTCGCGCGCGGCGCCGCTCAAATTGGTGATGAGCTGCGGCTCGAGCTGGTACTGGCCGCGCTGGGTATTGTCGCGGAGCGAGATGATCTGCGAGATCTTTCCGCCGGAGAAGCGGATGAGCCCGGCCTCCTGATCGAAGTAGGAATCGGCGCCGGGAAATATCTGGATGGCATTCGGCTGGATCTGGTAGGAGCCGACGGGGTTGGAAACCGATTCGGTGTAGCCGCTGCGACGCAATTCGGCGGCGATCTCGTTGACCGGGATCGTGTCGCCGACGCCAATGGTCAAGGGGGCGGCGAAGATCTTGGCGTTGTTGGCGAAGGGGCCCGCCCGCAGCTTCTGGTCGATCAACTGCGAGTACTTGGCGTAGAAGTACGTGAAGGTCCCGAGCCCGAGGATGATGAACAGGGCGCAGCCGATCACCAGCAGGCGGCCGTGTGGGGCCAGAATGAAGCGCGCCAGGCCGGAATGTTCCGGCACCCGAACCTTCACTTCCCTCTTCGGCTTTGAAGCGACCTTGGGCACCACGTTCATTTTCTCACGCTTGCGTTCGAGCGCGCCGATTTCAAACTTCAACGGCTGCCGGCGCCGGGGTAGAAGTGCAGGTTGACGCTGTACCCCGGCAGATTGACGCTCACCATATACCGCACGTCGATCTGCAGTCCTTCCGCCAGGTGACTTACGTGCACGTCGTCTGCCGAAACGGGCAGCCGGAGCTGGTGAGCTTTTTCGACCACCCAGGTGCGGAGCACATCGTCGGATTGTGTCTGGCTTGGGCCCCGGTGTGTGATGTCAGACACGTAGTTCTGCAATTCGAGATTGCGGAAATAATAGGGTGCGAAGTCGGCGAGAACAAAGACGAGAGCCGCCAGGACGGCGATTCCGGCCGCCAGGCGCCAGCGCGGAACCTGGTTCATGGCTCGTCGGATTTCTCGCTGGAGGCGCAAAGCTCGTCCCAAAAGTCATCGGAATGGGGTGTCCACTCCGGATTTTCCAGGAAGGACTGCAGCTCCTCTTCCTTGAGGGTCCCATGGCCGTAGGGACAAATGTACTCGATGCGCGGGCGGCCGAATTGCAGCATGCGGCTCCACGACCCGGTTTCGACCGGCATGCGCAACCGCCGCAGGCAAACGCGGCAGCGGTATCGCTGGTCGAAGATGACGAGGTACAGGGCGCCGGTGCACAGCAGGAACCACACCAGGACGGCGAGGGTATATCCGAGATCGTAGCCAAACCGGGGCGGAATGTACCAAAAGACATGCGGTTCAGCCGGCCAGTACCAGTTGAGCAACGCCAGCAATCCGTACAGCGTCGCCGCCGCGACCACTATTTTCGCGGCAAAATAGGCCCAGTAGCGCATATGTATTAGACTGTCGGTCCCTCTATTTAGTTTCCAGGGTAGAAGGGGCTGAACGCAACAGCTATTTATCGGCCGGTCCCGGCTCCGCCGCGGCACGCCGCAGCCTGGCCGCGGCGATCAGCCTCCCGGCGATCAGCAGCGCGGCAATCAAGAGCCCTTCCACCACGTAGCGCACGGTGTCGCCAGGGTGCAGCGCGCGCTCCAGCACCGGATCGGTGAGGATCATCTCTCCCCCGACCCTGCCGAGGATGCCGGCGCCCAGGTAGATGGTGACGGGGAAGCGGTTCATCAGGTCGGCCAGCAGGTTGCTCGAAAACACCACAAACGGAATGCTCACGCACAGGCCGAAGACGATCAGGCCGACGTGGCCCTTCGACGCGCCGGCGATCGCCAGGATGTTGTCGGTGGACATGGTGAGGTCGGCAAACACGATGTACCACACGGCCTGGAGAAGCTGGGTGGAGGCCGGCGCGCAATCGGGCGGATCGGCGGCATCCACCAGGACCTTCAGCGCGATCCACACGACGAAGACGCCGCCGGCGAGTTGCAGGTACGGCACGGTCAGAATCCACACCGCCACCGTGGTCAGCGCAATCCGCAGGACCACCGCGACGGCCGCGCCGAGCGCCGTCCCGATGCGCCGCTCGCGCTTGGGCAGGGAGCGGACCGCCATGGCGATCACCAGCGCGTTGTCGCCGGCCAGCAGCAGGTCGATGAGGATGAGGTAAAAACCGCTCAGGATGAAGTGCATGGTACCCGGCCAACCCAGGCCTTGGCGCGCCGGAACCACGTGCGGGCCTTGCGGACATCGTCGAATATCTGGGCCTTCAGGTCCTCGGGACGCTCGAACTTGCGTTCCTCGCGGATGCGGCGCAGAAACTCCACCCGGATGCGGCGCGGCGGCGGGCCCGCGGGCGCTTCCAGAAGGAAGGTCTCGATGGAAAGCTCATGGCTCGCGCCAAACGTCGGACGGTAGCCGATATTGGTGACGGACTCCCACTCCCGCCCGTCGTCCAGGTCACGGGTGCGGGTGATGTAGACGCCGCGCGCGGGAATCACCTCGGCGGTGGTCGCGAGATTGAGGGTGGGCACCGTCTCTTTGGATCCCACGCCGCGGCCGCTCACCACCGCGCCCTCGAGCCCGTAGGCGTGCTGCAAAAGCCGCGCGGCGAGCGAAACACTGCCGGCCAGAATCAGGTTGCGGATGCCGCTGCTGCTGACCACGCGCCCGCGGCAGACCACGGCGGGAACAATCACCGTCTCGAAGCCGTAGCGGCCGCCCAGCTCGGCGAGCACCCGCACGTTGCCCGCCTGCCGATGGCCGAAGCGGAAATTGTGCCCCACCAGCACGGCGCGCGCGCCCAGCTTTTCGACCAGCAGATCGCGCACGAATTGTTCGGGAGTGAGCAGCGCCACCTCGTGGGTGAACGGCAGGACGAGCACCTGCTCGATGCCCTCTTCCCGCATCAGCTCGGCGCGGCGCTCGGGAGAGGTCATCAGCCGCGGCGCGCGCTCGGGCGCCACTACGCGCGTGGGATGCGGGTCGAAAGTCAGAACCGAGGATTTCCATCCGCGCTCGGCGGCCAACTCCTTCAGGCGGCGCAGAATCTGGCGGTGTCCGACATGCACGCCATCGAAATTGCCGATGGTGAGCGCGCTCGGACCGAAATCCGCCGGCAGTTCGGCGAGGCCGCGGTAGATCTTCATGGGACCACGATCTCCAGGCCGTCATACGCCAGCCGGATATTCGGCGGCAGAAGGCTTTCGGCGCGCTCGTGCCCCAGGTCGTGGCAGATATGCGTGAAGAAGGCGCGCCGCGGCGCGAGCTGCTCCACCGATTTCACGGAACGGTCCACCGTGGAATGCGTGGGGTGCGGCTTGTAGCGCAGGGCGTCGAGGAACAGCACGTCCAGGCCGCGCAACTGCTCGAGCGAGGCAGCCGGGATATCGCTGTGGTCCGTGAGATAGGCCGCGCGTCCGAAGCGGAATCCGTGGATCGTCTGGCTGCCGTGCAGGATGGGCACCGGAAGAAACTCCAGGCCGAACACCTCGAAGGGTTCGCCGTGGATGAGCCGCGCATCGAGCTGCGGCACGTGCGAATCCTTCTTGCCGCCATCGAAGATATAGGAGAAGCAGCGCTGGATGGCGGCCATGGTGTCGGGCGCGCCGTAGATCGGAATCTGTCCTTTCTGGCGGTAATTGAACGGCCGCAGGTCGTCGAGGCCCATGATGTGGTCGGCGTGCGCGTGGGTGAACAGGACGGCATCGACGTGGTCCAGGCCGATGCGCAGCGCCTGGGTGCGAAAATCGGGCGTGGTGTCGATCAGGATGTTGCGGCCATCGTAGGACACGAGGATGGAGGGGCGCAAACGGTTGTCGCGCGGGTCGGCGGACGTGCAGACCGCGCAGTGGCAGCCGATGGTGGGCACGCCGACGCTGGTCCCGGAGCCCAGCACGGTGATCTTGACGGGAAGCGCCGGCATTCAGGATTTCTGCGCCGCTTCTTTCTGGGCCGCTTCCCTGGCGGCCTCTTCGGAGACCTGCACGAAGCGGAACCGCAATTCGGTGAGGGAGTTTTCGAGGAACCGCTGCTCCTCCAGCGCGAGGTTGCCCTTGGTCTTCTCCAGCAGAATGCCCATCAGGTCGATGGTGTGCCGCGCCAGTTGAAGTTCAGGCTGAGGCTTGTCCTCCTCGCCGAAGTTCATGAGGCCCAACTGCATTTCAGCCTGGGTCCGCAACGAGAACACGATGAACGTGAACGACGGTGGCGGCAGGCGCGTTTCTTCCCGGTCCAGTGGATTGATTTCGGCTTCGCTCATTTACTCATATTTTACAGGGCCAGGGGGCCTGAGGGCAGCCAGGGCTGGGGACCGTTGGTGACGAGGCGGCAGCCAGGGAGCGAAACCGCAAATGCATTTGCGGTGGTTCAGAGGCCGCTCTGGCGGAAACAAAGGACTTGAGTCTTGTCTTCCCGGTAATTTCCGCAAATGCATTTGCGGTTTTTCAAGCTTCCCACCCGCGGCAGCGGATCGGACTCGCAAAAGCTCCTCGTTTCTGGCAGCGGCGCTCAAATCCATTCACGACATCAGGCTAGCATACCGAGTCAAGGGTTTGATAGTTAAGTTGTTGAATCCATTAAGAAAAATTGTTGTGACTGGGTTTTTGGCGGACCGCAAAACGGAATCAGATCCACTTTTCTAGCGAGGTCCGGCGGCGTACATTTGCAGAGGTTGCCAAGCTCGCGGGAATCGGCGAATTGCGCCAGCGAATTCAGCTACTCATGCAACTTTTTGCAGTTCATCCCTTCACCTCGTGGGGAGCCGGTCCCATCACGCGTGCGACGGCGTCCACGAACTCCGCCCACTGCGAATGCTCCCGCCTTAGCTGCTTCCGCCCCGCGGCCGTGAGCCGGTAGTTCTTCGCGCGGCGGTGGTGCTCCGACATTTCCCATTTCGAGGAAATCCAGCCCTTGATCTCCAGCCGCTTGAGCGCCGGATACAGCGACCCGAATTCAATGTCCAGCGCCTCATTCGAAGTGCTGCGGATCGCCCTGGCGATGCCGTACCCGTGCAGGGGCCCGAAGAGAAGCGTGCGGAGCACCAGCATGTCCAGCGTACCTTGCACGAGGTCCATATAAAGCTATCCTATATGAAGAACGCCTATAGGACAAGCGGCGCTGGGGGGTGAGGCGGACGGGGACGAG
>DASQZT010000237.1:0-157702 GCA_035638575.1 Bryobacteraceae bacterium | reverse complement strand
CTTCAGCATCACGGCGCCCTACGCCGAGTGGCTGTCGCTCATCCCCATCGCCTACCGCGTCCCCGGCAAGCTCGACTGGGACAGCAAGAACCTGCGCTTCACCAACAGCGCCGAAGCCAACAAGTACGTCAAGCCCACGGCGCGCAAGGGCTGGGAGATGAAACTGTAGCGTCGGCCGATCTGGGCGAGTTCCAGGCTCGCCTGCGCGGCAACACGTCCTCCCCCTCTTACGCCAGGGCGTTCTTGCAGAACTCCACGCACTTCGCCAGCTCGGTCATCAGATCCGAGCCTTGCGGAATGGGGTGCTCCATCTCGATCACGCCGGGGAAATGCCACTTCTCCTTCTGCATCAGTTGCAGGGTTTCCTTGATGGGAGTGTCGCCGGTCCCCCACGGGACGTTCGGCCCGTTATGCAGCTTTTTGTCCTTGAGATGAATGTGGGTGACGCGGTCGTGGTACTTCTCGAGGAACGGAATCGGCGAAGTGCTGTTCCCGGCGGTGAAGTGGCCGATATCCAGGTTGATGCCGTTGAATTTGGAATAGCTCATGGCGGTCTCCCAGCTTTCCGGCCGCCCGAAAGCCTCGGGGCTGGTGATGTCGGTGTGTCCGTGGTAGCCGATCATCATCTTGTGCTTCTCGCCGAACGTGCCCAGCCGCTTGGTGTGGCTCAGCGGGATCTCGCAGGAGATGGCATGCGCGCCCGCTGTCTTAGCCAGGCCGAACATGTAATCGATTTCCTCGTCGGTGAAGGTGTCGATGGCGTCCACCTTGACGATATCGATTTTGACGCCGGCGTCCTCGTACTTCTTGCGGAAGGCTTTGACCTTGTCCATGGATGCCGCCAGGCGCCATTGGCGCAGCTCGTCGGCCGCGGCCTTGCGGGCGGCTTCCTGCTCGGGCGTCCGCTGGGCGCGCCCGCCGCCGACGCCTTTGGACGGCGCCTTGGGCGCGCCTTCACCGGCCGGCGCCGCAGCCCTTCCCGGTCCACCGCCGCGGTTGGCGCCCGGCCGGACGGCCGGATAGGCCACCAGGTTGGGCGGCGCTCCCATGAACTGCTCGATGGGTTGGGCGCGCAGCTCGACCGAGCTGAGGTTGAGCTTGACCATCGCGTCCAGGCACTCGTCGCCGCTGTTATACGCGCCGTGAAAGCTATAGGGCGCGTTGATGCCGATCTGCACGCCGCCAAATCTGGAATTCGTCTTCGCCAGGAGGCGGGAGGCCGGCAGCGACGCCAGCGCAACTTTCGCGAGGTCGCGTCGAGTCAGAATCATGATTGCTCCTTTCCACAGGGTGAGCAACCAAACCTATATCGGATTGCGCTGCGCGTGTCAACACCGCTGCGTCGCCGGGTTCGACTCAGGCGTTCCAACTCTTCACCTGCCGCACCATCTGCCACAGCATCCGGTCCAGCGCGCCACCGGTATCGCCGTGCGGCTCACGGCTGTTGGCCAGGGCCGCCCAGCAGAATCCGCTGGCGGTTCTGACCATGATACTGGTGGCGCCGGGCAGGCTTCCCGCATGCCACCAATTGTTGGCGCCGTTCACCGCCCATCCTTTTGCATATTGCAGGTTGGCGGCGGTGGCGGTAGTCATCTCGCGGATCGATTCCGGCGCCAGGATGTCGCGGCTGGCTGAAAAGCCGTCGACGTGGATCGCGAACCGGACAAGGTCCGAGGGCTTGGCCAGCCACCCGCCATGGGAATCCATGCGGCGGACGTTCATGTTGTAGGGAGTCTCGCCGCCGACGCCGTAGTACGCCACCTCCCGCTCCGCCCGGTCGGCCAGCGTATTTCCCGCGATCCGCATTTCGGAAATTCCGCACCGTCTCAATACGGCCTCGCGGACGTACTCCGCGTACGGCCGCCCGGTGACTTTCTCGATGACCCGGCCCACGATGCAGTAGCCGAAGTTCGAATAGGCGTAGCGCTGCCCGGGCGGATGGGTCAGCGGCACGTTGGCGATCGCCCAGGTGATGAGTTGGCGGTGATTCATTTCCGGATTCCGGAACATGGGATCGCTGCCGTCGTTCTGCCATCCGCCACCGGTGTGGGTCAGAAGGTGCTTGAGACGGATTTCCGCTACATATTGCCGGTAAGGCGGGGATCCAAAATCATCGCCCAGGATTCCGCCCTGACCGAATACGTTTTGTTCGAGATAGAGGCGGCCCTGCTCGATCAGGCTGAATACCGTCACGGAGGTGATCGGCTTCGTCACGCTGGCAATGCGGAACAGGTGCGAGGGCATTACCCTCTCGCCGGTGACGCGGTCGGCGAATCCGAACCCCCGGTCGTATACCAACTCGCCATTGCGCGCGATGGCCACCGACAGTCCGGGCACGGAATGGGCCTGCATGAACGCGGCAGCCACGCCCTCCATGGCCGCGGCTTCCTGGGGCGACGGCGAGCCACCGGGTTGCGCGCGAACGGTGGCAGCGGCGCCAGCCGCGAGGGTGAACATCCCATTCCGCAGAAACGCTCTTCGCGAATCATCCATGATGGCCGGTCTCCGGAGCCAGGATATCGCACTCCGAAAAGGCGCGCGCCCGGGTGTATACTGGCTGTCAACCGGGAGCCACGATTCGGCAATCCCGCTCGAAGGAGAGGTTTTGAATGCGACGAGTGTGCCTGACATTTGCAGTAGCGATCGCGCTCGCGGCGCTGATCGGATTGGCCCAACAGACGGGGCCTTACAAAGTGCTGAAGACTGCCAAAGTCGGCGGCGCGGGCGGTTTTGACTACGTTTACGCGGACGCAGACGGACGCAAGCTGTACATTCCGCGCACCGGCCAGGGTGCGCGGGTCACCGTCTTCAATCTGGATACGCTCGAGCCGGCAGGTGAAATCGCCGATGCCAACGCGCGTGGAGCGGCGGTCGATCCCAAGTCGAATCACGGGTTCGCCAGCAGCAAACCGGTCGTGATGTGGGACACCAAGACGCTCGCAACTATCAAGACCATCGACGTGGATGGCGGCCCGGACGGCATCCTGTACGACCCGTTCAACGCGCGAGTCTGGATATTCAGCCACCGGGCGCCGAACGCCACCGTGATCAACGCGGCGGACGGCACGGTAGTGGGCACGGTGGATCTGGGCGGCGCGCCCGAGCAAGCGGTCTCCGACGGCAAGGGCCATCTGTACGTCGATCTCGAAGACAAGGACAACATCGCGGTAGTGGACGCCAAGGAGTTGAAGACCACCGGGCACTATGATCTGGGCGGCAAGGGCGGCGGTCCCGGGGGGCTGGCATTCGATGTGAAGAACCACGTTCTTTTCGCGTCCTGCCACAACCCGGCGACCTTTGTGATTCTCAATTCGGATACCGGCAAAATTCTGGATACCCTGCCGATCGGCGCGGGAACCGACGGAGCCACCTTCAACCCCAACACCATGGAGGCATTCAGCTCGAACGGCGACGGCACGCTGACGGTCATCAAGGAAAACAGCCCGACCAGCTTCGTGGTGGAACAGAATGTGCAGACCATGCGGGGGGCCAAGACTCTGACGTTGGACACCAAGACGAACCACGTGCTGCTGATCGCCGCGGAGTACGGTGCGCCTCCCACGCCTGCCACGCCACCGGCGCCGGGTGGGCGCGCGGGCCGCGGCCAGATGCTGCCGGATTCCTTCTCCATTGTGGTGGTGGGCAAGTAAACCGCCCGTTCGCGGGTGTCGTCGCGCCGAGTTCCATGGCCGAGGGATTGCGGTTCGAATGCCAGCCGGGATGCACGGAATGCTGCCGGCAGCAGGGTTTCGTCTACCTGACGGAGGCGGACCTCGCGCGCGCCGCAGGTTTCCTGGGCATGACCCCGCGGGCGTTCGAGCGAAAGTACGTGTATCGCACGCGCAACCGTATGCGGCTGCGGGTGCCGCGCGATGTGCAGTGCCATTTCCTGCTGGACGGCGGATGCTCCATCCACCCGGCCAAGCCCACGCAATGCCGCATTTTTCCGTTCTGGCCGGAGCTGGTGGAGAGCCGCCGCGAATGGAAGAAAACGGCGCGCTACTGCCCCGGGATGGGGAAGGGCCCGCTGATCCAGATCGAGGCGGCGCGCGAGCAAGCCCGCGAGATGCGCGAGGCGCATCCGGAGATCTATTAGACGCGTGGTAAACTCGAATGCCATGACGAGAACCACGCTTCTCCGCTGCGCCCTGATCCTGCCGCTGGCGGCCGCGCTCCTGGCCCAGCCCGCTGCCAGGCGGGTCATCAAAATCGACGACATGCACGCCTTTCGCGACGTGCGTGACTTGCAGATCTCGCCGGACGGCAAATGGGTGGCCTACAGCCTCAGCACCGTCGACGCCACCGCCGACAAGAGCGACTCGGACATCTGGATGGCGAGCTGGGACGGCGCCCAGCAGTTGCGCATGACCTCCAGCACCGAGGCCGAAAACGCTCCGCGCTGGAGTCCCGATGGGCGCTACCTCTCGTTCACCTCGTCGCGGCCGGGCAAGGCGCGCGGCTCGCAGGTGTGGCTGTTGGACCGCTCCGGCGGCGAAGCGCAGCAGTTCACCGACGTGAAGGGACGGCTCTCCTCCTACGAGTGGTCGCCCGATTCCAAGCGCCTGCTGCTGGTGATGGCCGACCGCGATCCCGACGCGCCGGATGAAGACAGGCCCGCCCCGGTTCCCGCCGCGGGCGGCGCCAACGCCAAAGCTCCAAAGCCCATCGTTATCGACCGCTATAAGTTCAAACAGGATGTGGTGGGGTACCTCACGCAGAAGCCGCCGCGCATTTACCTGTACGATATGGGCGCCAAAAAGGCGGAGGCGCTGACCGCGGAGACGCTCGAAGCCGCATCCCCGTCGTGGTCGCCGGACGGGAAATCGATCGCCTTCCTGGGCAAGGAGGGCAAGGACGCGGAGCGCTACAACACGTGGAACGTCTACGTGATCGAAGCGCGCGCGGGCGCGGCGCCCCGCCAGATTACGCACTACGACGGCGTGCACTCCTCGGCCTCGCGTTCGCGTCCCGAGTGGAGTCCGGATGGCTCGCGCCTGGTGTACCTGCAAAGCTCGGGGGCCAGCCTGAACGCGTACAACATGAACCGCGTCGCCGTGGTTCCGATGGCCGGCGGGGCGCCGAAGATCCTGGCGGAGAAACTCGATCGCGGCGCCGCGGCCCCGCGATTCACGCGCGACGGCGCGTCCATTCTCTTCCTGGTGGCGGACGACCGCTGGGAATATCCGGCGCTGGTTCCGGCCAATGGCGGCGAGGTCGAGCGCCTGGTGAAAGGGCCCGGCACCATCTCCACCATCGAGCAGGGCAAAGACGGCCGCTTTGCCGTGATGGCCGCGAGCGACACCGCGCACGGCGAAATTCACGCGCTCGAAAACGGCAAGCTGCGCCCGCTGACGCACCACAACGACGCGCTGATGGCGGAGCTGAACCTGGGCGCCACCGAGGAGTTCTCCTGCAAGGCGAAGGACGGCAACGAGGTCCACGGCCTGCTGGTGAAGCCTCCCGACTATCAACAGGGCCGCAAGTATCCCACGCTGCTGCGCATCCACGGCGGTCCCAACGGCCAGGACGGGCACTCGTTCAACTTCGAGCGCCAGTTCTTCGCGGCCAACGGCTACGTGGTGGTGGCGGTGAACTATCGCGGTAGCTCCGGCCGCGGCGAGAAATACGGGAGCGCCATCGCCGCCGACTGGGGCAATAAGGAAGTGCTGGACCTCCAGGCAGCCATGGACTACGTGGTCTCCATCGGTCTGGCCGATCCGGATCGCCTGGGCGTCGGCGGCTGGAGCTACGGCGGAATCCTGACCGACGCCATTATCGCCAAGGACCACCGTTTCAAAGCCGCCACCAGCGGGGCGGGCACCGCATTCCCCATCGGGCTTTACGGCGTGGACCAGTACATCATTCAATACGACGAAGAGATCGGCCCGCCGTGGAAGGTGGGGCTGGAGCCATGGCTCAAGATCTCGTACGGGTTCCTGCACGCCGACCAGATCACCACGCCGACGCTATTTCTCGGCGGCGAGAAGGACTTCAACGTGCCGCTGGTGGGCGGCGAACAGATGTACCAGGCGCTCTCGAGCCTGGGGGTGCCGACGGAGTTGGTGGTCTACCCCAACTCGAATCACGGCATCACGCGCCCGAGCTACCAGAAAGACCGGATGGAGCGCTACCTCGCCTGGTACGCCAAGTACATCAAATAAGACAGGCGGCCGCCGGCAACATAACGGGCCACTGGACGGAGCCCGCGGCGTGTTTCATAAACGGCCGGACGTGAGACGATTCGTGCTTGACAACTGACAAGATACACTTTACGGTGTACCCTGATGATTGGGAGCTTCTCACGGTGGTGGGTGTGGTGGACGACATGCGGCAGCGGGAGGCGCATCTGGCAGGGTTCGGACTTCATTGGACCAGATGCCGGCGCAATTGGACGGCGTTGCCGTGACCGTGAACGGGAAAAGCGCCTATGTATACTACATCAGCCCCACCCAGGTGGACATTCTGACGCCGCCCGATGCCATGCCGGAATTTGTGCAGGTGCAACTGGCCAATGCCGGAGTGACAAGCGCCCAGGTGACGGTCCAGGCACAACCGGACTCTCCTTCGTTCTTCGCCTTCAACGGCGGACCCTACGTCGCCGGGACACATCTTGACGGGAGCTATGTGGGGCCTGCCAGCCTGTATCCCGGACTTAGTACGCCGGCGAAGCCCGGAGAGACCGTGGTGCTGTTCGCCAATGGCTTCGGGACTACGACAACGCCCGTGGTGAGCGGATCGACTTTGCAGTCGGGCACCCTGGCTACGATGCCCGCGATCAAAATCGGCGGCGCCACCGCGACGGTGTCGTTTGCTGGCCTGGTTGCGCCGGGCGAGTTTCAGTTCAACGTGGTGGTGCCGTCCTTGGTGGCGGATGGCGACCAGCCTGTCACGGCGGCGTACAATGGCTTGTCTACACAGCCTGGAACGTTGATCACCATCCAACACTAGGAGGGGCCAATGAAGCTGGTTCTGGTATTCGTCGCGGTACTGTTCCCCGTGATCGCACTGGCACAGGCGACCGATCCCGTCTGGGTGCCGGGATCATCGCAAAAAGTCTGCCAGCTCATAGGAGAACTGGATCATGAGACCGGGCAGCCGACCGCCAGCCAAACGGCGACGAATTACGGACTGGCGGGTAACGACCTCGGCTCCTCCTTCGAGCACGACGGTAAGCTGTGGTTCCTCTTCGGGGACACGAATCCGACCGCCACCTTCAACGGCAAGCCCAACGGGCAAAGCGATCCGCCCCGAACGTCCGCCGACAATGACTCGATCGGCTTCACTTCAGGCGCCAACATCGGCCCATGCGTGAAGCTCGACTTTGTCCGCGACTCGATCGGCGCCTACCAGAGCCCGGTAGTATTGGATGCGCAAGGGAAGCCGGCCATCACACTGGGCGACTTCGAGGTGCCGATCGCGGGCATCGACGTCGCCGGACGCATGTTCGTGATTTTTGCGACGGACGACAATAGGGCCATGTCGCCGGGGGGCGACACGGGCTTTTCCACTCGCTCCGTGCTGGCCGTTTCCGATGACGACGGGAACACCTACCACTACCTCTACGATTTCTCCGCCCCTTCGTGCGCCTTCTGCAATGGCGCCAGGTTCGTCAATGTCGCCATTGGCAGCGGAGCCTCCAGCCTGAAGGATGGCTATCTCTACTTCTGGGGATCCGGAGGCGGCACGGGCTACCGCAATAGCTCCGTGTTCCTCGCGCGAAAGCTGGCTACGGCGATGGCCCAGGCGGGCGGCATGCAATACTTCACCGGATTGGCCAAGGACGGCGTCACGCCCGGCTGGTCCGCGTCCGAATCCGACGCCGTGCAGTTGTTCCAGGATCTCGACGGCACACCCCCAGCGCCGACTAACTGCACCGGTGAGCTGGGCGTCGACTACAACACGTTCCTCCAGCGTTGGGTGATGCTCTATAACTGCCTGGACAAAACACCGGCAAATCCGGGCGGGATCTACATGCGTTTCGCGCCACAGCCGTGGGGCCCGTGGGGCGCTCCGCAGACCATCTTCAATGGCCAACGGGACCGGGGGTTTTGCCACTTCATTCACCGCGCGGTGACGCCCACCAGTCCGGTTTGCGATCAGGCTGGCGATCCCGGCCGTGAAGGCGTGGGAGGTGGCACCTACGGACCGTATTTCATTTCCCGCTTCACTACCGGCTCCGCGGCGAACGGCACTTCCACCTTCTATTACACGCTCTCCACCTGGAACCCGTATGTCCAGGTCATTATGAAGACCACGATTCAGGGCGCGGGCCAGACCGCGCCGGTGATTGGGCTGGTGGCCAACGCCGAGGGCGAAGCGGCAGCCATTGCGCCGAATACATGGGTGGAGATCAAGGGGTCGAATCTCGCTCCGGCGGGGCACAATCGCATCTGGCAGGCCTCGGACTTCGTTGGTAACCAGATGCCGGCTCAACTGGACGGTGTCAGCGCGACGGTGAACGGAAAACCCGCCTACGTGTACTACATCAGTCCCGCGCAGGTGAACATACTCACGCCGCCCGATGCGATGTCGGGACCGGTCCAGGTGGTCCTCACCGACAACGAAACGGTCAGCGCCGCCTTTACGGCCCAGGCGGAACCGGCGTCGCCGTCTTTTTTGGTTTTCGACGGCACCAACGTCGCCGCGACCCACCTCAGCGGGAGCCTGCTGGGCCCAACCACGCTGTATCCCGGCTCGAGTACGCCCGCCAGGCCTGGGGAGACCGTGGTGCTGTACGCCAACGGCTTCGGGCCAACCTCGACGCCCGTGGTGAGCGGATCGACGGTGCAGTCGGGCACGCTGTCTCCGCTGCCGGCCGTGAAGATCGGCGGCGTCGCCGCAACGGTGTTGTTTGCCGGCCTGGTGGCGCCGGGAGAGTTCCAGTTCAACGTGGTGGTACCCGCGTCGCTCGCGGACGGAGACCAGCCGATCACGGCGACTTACAACGGCTTGACCACCCAGCCGGGGACGTTGATCGCCGTACAGGCCGGGATGTGAGGGAACTCACCATTTCGGCAAGGCGGGACGATCCTCCCGGTCAGCCTCCGCAACTTTCTGACAACTCAGGTGTATCATGCGCTGATGCGGCTGCGGTTCGTGCCGGTGATGGCACCGGCAGTGTCTCCGGCGCCGCTTCGCTCACCGGGGAGGTGTAGCCAGGCCTATGCGGATGCGATTTGCTTTGGTGGCCCTACTGGCGCTGGGGGTTTTCGGCGGCCGGCGGATTGTGTACCCTCAGACTTCCGCTCCGGCGGCGCCGATCACGTCGCCCAACGCCCAGTCTTTTCTGCTAATTTTGGGCATCGGGGAAAAGGCCGATACCAACTGGGACGGATCCATCACCGCCACCGGCGGCGCCATCCAGAGCCTCACCGGCTGGCGATTCAAGGGAACGGACTCGATCATGGGGACTTCCAGTTGGAAGATGTTAGTCCGCATGACGTCGGCCGGGCCCAATGAGTCGGGGACCGATCTCTACCAGGAAAACGGGCTGATCGTTACCATCGCCCAAAGCGGCACGCCTGTCTCTTTCGACGTCAAGACGACGCAGGGCAACTTCAGCTTCACCTCGCAGGATGTTTCGTTCGGAGCCAGCAAGGCGTTTCTCAACAGCCGGGCACTGGTGATGCCCACGGCCGCTCCGCTGCAGTTGACCTCCGACGACGAAGAGGAGGATTTTCCGGCCATGGCGCAGGCGGGGGACGACGTCTACCTGGCCTACACGCGATTCGTTCATGGGAACCGCACTCTGGCGCTGGGCGTCGACGGTCTGCAGAAGGCCCTCACCGATTTCACGTTCTTGAGCCGCCCCACCGGTATGGACCAAATTCTGCTCCTGCACTATTCGAAGGGGCAGCGGACTTGGACCGGGCCCTTCGCCGTGACCAACCCGACGGAGGACGCGATGCGCAACGCGGTCGCCATCGACGGACAGGGGCGCGCCTGGGTCTTCTATTCCACCCAGCGCAACGGGAATTTCGACATCTACGCCCGCAGTTCCAGCGCCGACGGCGCCATGTCCCCGGAAATCCGACTGACCACCGATTCCGGCACGGATATCTATCCGGTGGCGGCCACCGACGCCACGGGCCGCGTGTGGGTGGCGTGGCAGGGATACCGCAACGACAACCTGGAAATTCTGGCCGCGGCCCAGAACGGCGATACCTTCACCAGCGAGACGATCGTATCGACGTCTCCGGCCAGCGATTGGGATGCGGCCATCGCCGCGGCGCCCAATGGGGAAGTGGCCATTTCCTGGGACACCTATGACAAGGGCGACTACGATGTCTACCTGCGCCGCGTGCGATTCGCCGGCCAGATCGGAATGGATGACCCCATCCCGATCGCCGCGACGCTCGGTTTCGAAGCGCGCAGCTCGCTGGCCTACGATGCCCAGAACCGTTTGTGGATTGCCTACGAAGTGTCCGGCCCGAAGTGGGGTAAAGACTTCGGAGCCTATGACACCACCGGGATCGCGCTTTACCAGAACCACACCATTCAAGTGCGCTGCCTCATGGGGAACGACCTCTATACGACCACGCAAGATGTCGCGGGGGTTTTGCCGGGCGCGCTGGCGACGCAGTTATTCCTACCCACGAATCCCGGGCCCTTCGCCGCTCAACCCGATCCCACTTTGGTTCAGAAGCGCCAGCCGAACGATGGCGCTGGCGCCCCCGCGGCGCCCAAGAACACCTTTCCCCGCCTGGCCACCGATCCCGATGGCACGGTGTACCTGGCATTTCGCAGGCCGACAGGCAGCGTGGGGGTCTCCGACAGTAGCGCCACCGGACAATCCATTGGCACGATCTGGGTCGGCGCCATGGTCTATTACGATGGGGCGCAGTGGCACGGCCCGGGCGTGCTGGGCAATTCCGATGGGCTGGGCGATAACCGCCCGGCGATTCTTCCGCTGGGCTCGGGCCGCCTGCTGATTGGCCAGGCGAACGATCACCGCCTCTCGCCGCTGCCGAATGGGACGCCGCAGGTGGATAGCGCGAACTCCGACATATACGCGCTGGAATTGCCGGTCGCCAGGCAGCAGCAGTCACCGCAGTTGACCAAGATCGGGCAGGTGACACCCGCCGCTCCCGATCCGGCAGCCGCCGCCGAAGCCGCGGCGAACGCCCTGAATCGCAGCTACCGGCCGACCGTGAACGGACAGCAGATGCAATTGTTGCGCGGCGACTTTCACCGCCACACCGAGCTTTCGTTCGACGGACAGGGCGATGGGCCACTGGAGGATGGATACCGCTACGCCATCGACGCCGCAGGCCTGGGCTGGTTCGGTTGCTGCGATCACGACGACGGCAGCGGCCGCGAGTATTCCTGGTGGATGATCCAGAAGTTTACGGATGCCTACACGCTGCCCTCGAAGATTCTCCCCATGTACTACTACGAGCGCAGCGTCGCGTATCCGGAGGGTCACCGCAACGTGCTGTTCGCCACGCGCGGCATCCGCACCTTGCCGCGCCTTCCTACCTCGGCCGTCACGCCAGTGCCTGTTGGCGGGGCTCCCGATACGAACATGCTGTACGCCTATCTGCACTTCTTCACCAACGCCGGTTCGCCCGGCATCTCGGCGCCACACACCAGCGCCACGGACCAGGGGACGGACTGGCGCAACAGCGACCCGGTGGTGGAACCCTTTGTCGAGATCTATCAAGGCGACCGCCAGGACTACGAAGGGTTGCCCGACTCACCTCGGACCAACACCGCCGCCGATTCCATCTCCGGGTACGAGGCCTCCGGCTACGTTTCCAACGCGCTAGGCAAGGGGATTCAGCTCGGCTTCGAGGCATCCAGCGACCACATCTCCACGCACATCTCCTTTACCAATGTCTGGGTATCGTCGCTGACCCGCGCGGGGATCCTCGCCGCCATGAAGAGCCGCCACCTCTACGGTTCCACCGATTACATCCTGGCGGACTTCCGCAGCGGCACGCACTTCATGGGCGACACCTTCACCAATACCGGCGCGCCGGTGTTCTCGGTCCGGCTGTTTGGCACCGCGCCGTTTCAGAAAGTGGTCCTGGTGAAGAACAGCACTATCATCTATTCCACCAGCGGCGGCCAGGTCTTGTCCTTCACCTACCAGGATCAGGCGGTGAACAAGGGCGACAAAGCCTACTACTACGTGCGTGGCGTGCAGACGGATGGACAGATCGTTTGGGTAAGCCCGATGTGGGTGACCATCCAATGAGGATCGCGCTGGCATTCCTCCTGGCCGCTGCCCTCGAGGCGCAGACGCCCGCCCTGCACGTCTCCAGCGGAGGTGTGATCGTAGACGACTCGGGGAAGCCCGTCGCGCTCCGCGGGCTCAATCGCAGCGGCACCGGATCGGGCAATGCCGACGCCACCGCCACCGATGCGGACTATGCCGCGCAGAATCAGCTTCTCTCGATGAACCTGGTGCGGATCTTCGTGAACGCCGCGTGGTGGAATTCCAACGTGAACGTGCCCATCGCCAATCAGGCGTACCAGACCTATATCGATACGCTGATTCAGCGCGCCAAGAAGTACGGCAACTACGTGCTGATTCTCAAGGCGGGACAGTTTCCCGACGCTCCCTGCGGCGCCAGCGGGCAGAACTGCCCCGCGCCCAACCAGGGCGACCTGAACTGCGCGGCGAACGCTTCGCTCTGTCTGGCGCAGGACACCACCGGCAACAACATCGACGCGGCTTTTGCGTTTTGGCCCTCCTTCGCCCAAAAGTACGCGGCCGATCCGGCGGTGCTCTACGACACCTGGGAGGACATGCACGGCATCAGCATCGGCGCCTGGGACGACAACCAGAACGCGCTGATCGCCGCCATCCGCACTTACGCCCCGCAGTCGCTCATCTTCGTGGAGGATACCGGCACGGCATTCGAATCGATCGTCTCGGGCGGGCTGCCGGACTTTGCCTGGTCTGACATCGTGTGGAATTTCCATCTCTACACGGCGTCGGCCGGAACGTGCGCCGAACCGGCATCGCCGCGCTACGCCAACTGGCCGCAGAACTTCGACCCGCTGGTCACTTTCGCCCAGGCCAATGGCCACGCCGCCGCCATCACCGAATGGGGCGGCTGCAACGACCCCGAGCCGTACCACACCAACATCGCGTCGTATGCCCTGAATCACTCCGTGGCGCTGAGCTATTTCGACAGCAGCAACCTGATCGCGAAGTCCGGCTCCAACTATCAACTGACGGCCATCGGCGCGAAAGTTGCGCAGGCCTACACCGCTCTTGCCGCGGGCCCGCCCACGGCGATTACCCTCGTGGCCAACGCCGCCAGCGAAACGCCAACCATCGCGCCGAACACGTGGGTGGAGATCAAGGGGTCGAACCTGGCGCCGCCGGGGGATACGCGCATCTGGCAGGGCTCGGACTTCGTTGGCGGCCGGATGCCGACTCAACTGGACGGCGTCAGCGCGACGGTGAACGGCAAGAGCGCCTTTGTGTACTACATCAGCCCCACGCAGGTGAACATACTCACTCCGCCCGATGCGGTCCTGGGTCAGGTGCAGGTGCAACTGATTAACGGCGCAACCACCAGCGCCGCCGTCACCGTTCAGGCGCAGGCGATCTCGCCGTCGTTTTTCGTCTTCAGCGGGGGATACGTCATCGCGACGCACGCGAACGGAACCCTGGTCGGGCCAACCACTCTGTATCCCGGATCGTCGACTCCCGCCAGGGCGGGTGAGACCGTGGTGCTCTACGCCAACGGCTTCGGGGCTACGTCGGTGCCCGTAGTCAGCGGATCCGAGGTGCAGTCGGGCACGCTGTCCCCGCTGCCCGTGATCCAAATCGGCGGCATCGCCGCGACGGTGTCCTTTGCGGGTCTGGTGGCGCCGGGCGAGTTTCAGTTCAACGTGATGGTGCCCGCGTCGGTCGCGAGCGGCGACCAGCCCATCACGGCAACGTACGGCGGGTCGAGCACGCGGCCGGGGACGTTGATCACCATACAGTGATCACCCAACCACCCCGGATGCCCGTAACGCTTCGATCTCCTCCGGGCCGTAGCCCGCGGCCCGCAGGATCTCATTGCGGTCCGCGGCCGGCCGCTCCCCGGTGAAATCGCAATCGCTCATCTTCAGCGGCGGCGGCAGTGGCTCGCGGCCTTCGAGCGCCTCCTCCAGCGTCAGCACGGGCGTCACGCAGCAGTCCACTTCGCGGAAGAGATCCACCCAATGGGAAAAGTCCGCGGCGGCGAAGATCGCCGTCAGCTCTTCTCGAACGCCGCTCGACATGTGCAGGGGCTTCAGGTCGGGACGGTCGAGCGCGTCGCAGAGCCGCTCCCAGAACTTCGGCTCCAGAGCGCCGACGGCCATGTAGCGGCCATCCCGGGTGCGGTAGTGGTTGTAGCAGGCCAGGCCGCCCGAGATCAGATCCTCTCCGCGCGGCGCACTCCGGCCCGAGGCCATCATGCATGCAAATGCCACCACCTGGTGGGCCATCAGGCTGCCGGTCATCGACACATCGATGTACCGGCCTGTCCCAGCAGCTTGGGCATCCACCAGTGCAGCCAGTATGCCCATCACGGCGGTGAGAGTCCCGCCCAGAAGGTCGCCGATCTGCAAATTGGGGATCGCGGGCGGTCCGCCGGCTACGCCGATCTGATCGCCCACGCCGGACCGCGCCACGAAATTGATGTCGTGAGCGGCCAGCAGGCGGTCCGGCCCGGTCTGTCCGTATGCCGAGATGGAGCAATACACGATGCGCGGATTGACGGCCCGCGCCGCGTCGTACCCGATGCCCAGCCGGTCCACCGCGCCGGGCCGGAAGCTCTCCACGATGACATCGGATTCCCTGGCGAGCCGCAGAAACACCTCGCGGCCCGCGGCCTGCTTCAGGTCGATCCGCAGGGCGCGCTTGTTGCGGGTGAGCATGTGGTCGAGGAGCTTCACCGCATCGAGCCCGATTTCCGGCGCTTCGTCGGCGGCCGGTTCGACGCGGATCACGTCCGCGCCCAGATCGGCCAGGTGAAGCGTCGCCATGGGCCCCGGCAGCAGGCGCGAGAGGTCCAGCACGCGAACGCGCGAGAGCGGCTTCACCCCTGTTCGCCCGCCGCCTGAGGCCATTTCCATCCGGCGTACATCTGGCGCAGCCGGGACTTCTGAAACTTACCCACAGACGTGCGCGGAATCTCCGCGACGAAGACGATGGCGTCGGGCAGTTGCCAGCGGCTGAACCGGGCGGCGAGATGTTCGCGCAACTCTTCCTGCGTCGCCCGCCGGCCCTCCTTCAACACCACGGCGGCCAGAGGCCGCTCCTGCCACTTTGGATGCGGCAGCGCGATCACCGCGGCTTCCCGCACGGCGGGGTGTCCCATCAGCGCGTTCTCCAGATCCACCGAGCTGATCCACTCGCCGCCCGACTTGATGAGGTCCTTGGTGCGGTCGGCGATCTTGATGCAGCCTTCCGGGTCTATGGCCACTACGTCGCCGGTGCGGAACCAGCCGTCGGCGGTCCAGCGCTGCTGCTGGTCCGGCAGATTGTAATAGCTGGCGGCGACCCACGGGCCGCGCACTTCCAGTTCGCCCAGGCTCACCCCATCCCAGGGCACTTCGCGATCGCCCACCACCGCGCGGATCTCGACGAATGGCAGCGGCGTGCCCTGCCTGGCGCGAGCCGCGAGGCGTTGCTCGTCGGTCCAGTCGCGCATGTGGCTCTTGACGTAGCTCACCGTCCCGATGGGAGTGAGTTCGGTCATGCCCCACGCCTGGCGCAGCTCGAGACCCTGCCGGTCGAAAGCGCGGATCACGGATTCGGGCGATGCCGCTCCACCCACCAGCAGCCGGAGGTCGGGCTGGAGCTTCCAGCGGCCCGGATGCCGCTCCAGAAGATCGAGCACGGCGAGCCAGACGGTGGGAACCCCGCCCGCCCGTGTCACCTTCTCCGTTTCGAGCAGTTCGAGCACGCTGGCGGCATCCAGATGCGGTCCCGGCAGCACCTGTTTCACGCCCAGCATGGCCGCGGCGTACGGGATGCCCCACGCATTGGCATGAAACATGGGGACAATGGGCAGCACGCAGTCGGCCTGCGAGAGATCGATGCAATCCGGAATCGCGGCGCAGAAGGAGTGCAGCACCAGCGCGCGGTGAGAATACACGACGCCCTTGGGCACGCCGGTGGTCCCGGAGGTGTAGCACATGGCCGCGGCTTCGTTCTCCTCGAGCTGCGGAAACTGGAAGCCGGCGTCGCCCTGGCTCAGGAATTCTTCGTAGTCCTCGAACCCCGGCGGGACGGGCCGGCCAGTGGTCGGCGCCACGATCACGCGCTCGAAGCGGACCTTCTCGCGGAACTTCTCGTACACCGGCAACAGCACGTCGTCCACGATGAGGATGCGGTCGCCGGCATGGTTCACGATGTAGGTCAACTCATCGGGATGGAGGCGCAGGTTGAGCGTGTGCAGCACGCCTCCGGCGGCGGGCACGCCGAAGTACGCCTCGAGATGCCAGCCGTGGTTCCACATCAGGGTGGCGACGCGGTCTCCGCGGCCCATCCCGGCGTGGGAAAGCGCGGCGGCCAAGGCGCGCGCGCGCCTGTAGATGTCGGCGTATGTCGAGCGGCGAAGGCTCTTGTCGGGCAGCCGGGCGACGATCTCCACGGAGCCGAACAGGGTCGCCGCGCGCTCCAGAATGGGAGTCAGGGTCAACGGGTATTGCATCATGGTGCCTAACATCGAATTCTCCTCGAATCAGAGCCGCTTCACAGAAGTTCGACCGTAAGGGAGCGGTCGTTTATCCAATTACCGCCACTGGCCGGATCGGCGAGGCGGTGGCTCCGCGAATCTTCAGCGGCAGCGCCACGAACAGAAATTCGCAGGCGCGCGCTCGGGCGATCTCTTCCAGGTTCAGGCACTCTATGATATGAATTCCCGATTCAACCAGCAAGTGGACGTGCACCGGCATCGCGGGGTTGGGCACCTTCTCGAACGCCACCGTGTCCGAGCCGGCGGCATAGACGCCGCGCGCGCTCAGCCAGCGCGCTCCGGCGATCCCCGGACCCGGACCGTGTACTTGGGAAACGAACTTCGCGGGATCCTCGAAATACCGCGCCCAGCCGGTGCGCAGCAGCACGACGTCGCCCGGGCGGATCTCGACGCCCTGCTGGTTCGCCGCGCGGTCCAGATCGTCCGGCGTGATCTCGTAATCGGGCGCCAGCGGCGCAGCGCCGTGCTGGCCGGCGATATCCAGCAGAACGCCGCGCCGCGCGATGGGCGGCACCGTATCGATGGAGAAGCGCTCCAGGCCCGCACTGTACGACTGCACCCCGGCCGCTTCCTCGCCGCCGTGCAAGCGGCCGCCGCAGGAGAAGTGGCACAGCGCGTCGATGTGGGTGCCCACGTGGGTGCCCAGTGCGACGGCGTCCGAAGCCGAGCTGTTGCCGCCCGGGCCGGTATATTCGCCGTGCTGCTTCACCAGGCTGAAGAGAAATGGCGGATGCACCGGATGGTGCGGCATCCCCACGAAATAGGGCTGCGCCAGGTCGTACACCTTGGCCGCCGCGAAGTGGTCCAGAAGTTGCGTCATCAGAATCTGAAATATAACCCGAACTGTACCACGCGCGGGTTGTAGAACATGGAACTGATCACGCCGAAGTTGGTGCTGTTGATATTCTGGTCGCCGGACCAGAACGTGGCGTGGTTCAGCGCGTTGAAGGCCTCCATGCGCAGTTCCAGGTTCTGGTGCTCGGTAATGGCGATGTCCTTCATGAGGCTCATGTCGATATCGAAAGTCCAGGGACCGGAGAACGCGCGGCGTTGCAGCGTGCCCAAGCCGCCGGGACCGGGGTTGTAGAAAATCTGGCCCGTGAACGCCGGCGAGCCATCGGAATTCACGCCGGTGCCATCCGCCGGGTTGATGGCGGAGGACGAGACGATCATGGGACCGTTGCCGGTCATCTGGAATTTCACCACGTTGGAGAGCTGCGGCATGGTGAGCGAAGTGACGGCCGTGTTGTAGTAGGAGCGCGCTTCGCGGTTGAGCGTTCCCCGCCCGGAGAGAATGGAAAACGGCGCGCCGGATTGCCACACCATGACACTGCCCACGCGCCAGCCGCCGATGGCGCGGTCCACCAGGGGGTTCACGCTCAAGCGATGGCCCTTGCCGAACGGCAGCTCGTAGAAACCGTCGGCCTTGATCATGTGGGTGAGGTCGAAGTTGGCGCGCGAGCGCTCCAGCCCCGGGTTGTTGAAATCCAGAAACGCCTGGAAGCGCGTCTGCAGGTCGCCGTCGCCGTCGCTCAGCACCTTGGAGAACGTGTAGTTGGCCTCCATGCTGAGTCCCGACTTGGTGCGATGCCGCGCCACCAGTTGGAGGGAGTTGTAACTCGAGCTGGAGTAGTTGGTCAGCATGTCGCTGGCGATGGCGTTGGGGTTCTGAAAGAAGCTGACCGATCCGTTCAGTTGGTTGGTCTGATAGTAGTAGCCTAACTCGCCCACCTCGCCGGTCTGGAGATAGAAGATGGCATTCGGATCCGAGAGAGACGTGCGAACGCCGCCCCGGAGTTTCGGAAACACGGTGAGCTGCTGGCTGCCGGGGATGCTGGCGTTGTAGTTGGGGTTGAAGGTTCCGGTCGCCGCCGCCGCCAGGAATCCGTTGTTGCGGGCGCGGATGAAGTCGGCCAGAAAACCGTTTTGGTTGATCTGCACCTGGTTGAAATCGAAAGCCCGGTAAGCGCCCACGACGTGGTTGCCGACATAGCGCGCTTCCACGACCGTGCCCTTGAAGTCGTGCTGGATGCCGATGGAGTATTGCTGCACGTGCGGGCGGTTCAGGTTGGGATCCACAGAGCCGATCACGCTGAAGGGATCGAGCGCAAGGTTGTCGGAGGCGTTCCGCGGAACCTGGAAAGTCGGGGTATCGATCTGCGGAATGCCGTTTACCACGCGCGTCCCCGAGGCGTTGGTGAGGGCGACGGGTTGTTGCAGGCCGCCATTGGCTTCCAGCATATTTTCGGGAGCGACCAGTTCCTGATCGTTGACGTAGCTGATGGCATAGCCGCCGCGCAGGGCGGTCTTGCCGTTGCCGAAGACGTCCCAAGCAAGACCCACGTTGGGAGCGAAATCTTTCCAGCGGCGGTTGTACCAGGGACGGCCTACGGAGCCGCCGGTGAAGTTCAGGGAGGCATCCGACAGGATGGTCTGCTCGAGGGTGCCCTGGAGAACGGGTTGGAGCGTGAGTGAATCGCGCTCATCGGCGATGCCGGGTAATTGCCAGCGGAGCCCCAGGGTGAGGGTCAGCCGCGGCATGACCTTCCACTTATCTTGCACGTAAAGGTCGTAGTCGTTGAGGCGGAAGTGGCGCACGTAGGGGGCGTTGGGGACGAAACCGGAGGTGCGGCTGGTGACGTTGAAGGTTTGGGAATCGAGATCGATGTAGCCGGCCAGGCTGGCTAGCAGGGAGTTGGCAGTGGTGAGGTCGGTACTGGAGACACCGGGCAACTGGGCCCTGGTGAGCGCCGGCTGCCCGTTGCTCATTCCGATTTCATAGCTGGCCAGTACGCCGCTGGCGTCGTAGGAGCGCACGCGCACGTTCTGGCCGTGAAACCCGAATTGAATGTAGTGGCGGCCGCGCTGGTAGGCGGCGTCGTCGGATAGCGAGAAGGTGTTGGTGGTGCGGCCCTGCGGCTGGAACTCGTTGACCGGGTCGGAGTACAGCATGCCGGTGAAGTAATAGCCGCTGGGGAACTGTTGGTTGGTGAAGAAGTAGCCGTAAGTGAGGTTGAAACCGGCGCGGACTTCGTTGGTCAGGCGGGCGGTGGGCGTATAGCGCCAGGAGGTGGCCACGAAATTGGAGTGGGTGGGATTGTATGTCTTGGGAATCACGGAGTAGTCGATTAGCTGGGTCTGGGTATCGTCCGGCAGGTCCGGCCGGTCGACGTTGTCGCGATTCCAGATGTAGGCTGCGCTGACCGCATGCCTGGTGGAGATATTGTAGTCCACTTTGCTGGTGACGTTGTCGCGAGTGGCGTTGTCGCGCTTGTTGAGGCGGTAGCCGGCAGTGTTCAGGCCGTCACCAACTTCGTTGTTGTTGATGTATTGCGGTCCCGGCACCTGGCTCAGCAGGTTCTGCATGACCGGGTCGATGGAGGTAATGCCCTTCAGCGCCAGCAGGCTCTTCTGCTGAAGATTGCCCCCGGCATCGCGGTAGGTAAAGATGCCCTGGCGCGCCGGGGCGGTCAGAATCTGGGTGGTTTCCGGGAGCTGCTGGCGGACGCGGGTGGCCTCGTAATTGAAATAGAAGAAGAGTTTGTCGCGCTTGATGGGGCCGCCGATAGAGCCGCCGAGTTGGTTCTGATTGAGGACGGGCCGGGCGACGCCGGCCTGGTTGTTGAACCAGTCGTTGGCGGAAAAATAATTGTTGCGATTGTACCAATATCCCTCGCCGTGGAACTGGTTGGTTCCGGAGGGCGTGGAGAAGGCCGTTTCCGTAGCCCCGCCGGTGGCCGCCGCATTGGCGTTCGAAGAGATGAGCGTCATCTGGCGGACCTGGCCCATGAGGAGCTTGTTGGGCGAGTAATCGAGCGCGTTGTCGCGGATGTAGTTGTCCTGGACATTGATGCCGTCGAGCGTCACGTTGGAGTAGGACGTGCGCAGGCCGTTGATGACGGTATTGGAATTGCCGTTGGAGGCCACGCCTGCCTGGGTTTGCAGTATGCCCAGCACGTCGCGGTCGAGGATGGGCAGGTTGCGGATCTCCTCCATGGTGATGGTTCCGGAGATCTCCGCGTTGGAGGTCTGGACGGTCTCGGCTTCGGCGGCAACCTCCACGCTCTGGGAAACAGTCGCCAGCGCCAGCTTGATCTGCGGCACGTCGGTTTCCCTGGCGGCATCCACGGTGAGGCCGCGTACGGTGGTCGTGACGAAGCCTTGGGCGGTCACCGCAACGTCGTAATCGGCGGGGCGAACGCCGATGAAGTTGTAGAGGCCCTCGACCGAGGTTTTGACGGAGAGCAGCGGCCGCTTGCCGCCGGCCAGTATGAGATCGACCTCGGCGCCCGGCACCGCGGCGCCCGAAGAATCGATCACCGAACCAGTCACGCGGCCGGAAAACTGCGCGCGGACGGGGACCTGAAGCACACAGAGAAGCAACAACCCACTGAGATAACGCATATTCCTATTGAACCCCAGATTTGGACGGGCGGTGCGGGCAGGGGTTACGAATTAACCGCCGTGGAGCCGCTGCTTGGTAGGATGGTTGAGTCGGAGGGCTATGAAACATTTCCCGCTGTCGCGGCGCGATCTCCTGAAAGTCTCGGCCGCCGGACTGTTGCCGTCCGCCGGCTCGGCCAGCGTTGTCTCCAAATACAAAGCCAACAAATGGGGGACGCCGGGGCTGTATCCGGCGCGCGTGATCGCCATGCGGCACTCCGGCAGCAGCCTGGATTTCGAGATGCAGCCCGAGCCGATCCGGCAGATGATCCGCTCCGGCCTGATGGCCCTGACAGGTACGAAAGACCACGTTTCCGCTTGGCGGAAGTTCGTCGGCCTCGGCGATGTGGTGGGGATCAAGGTCAACCCCAACGCCAACGAGGATACCCGGTCGTCGCCGGCGGTGATCCTGGAGCTGATCGACGGGATGGTCAAGGCCGGAGTGGACCCGAAAAACATCGTCGTGTACGAGCGGTACGGCGAGATCTTGAGCTGGATCAAGGACTGGTTCCCGCCCTGGGTGCAAACGGCATCCGCGGCTCCGGCCTACACTGACGACCAGACGGGAATCGCCGGCTACGACCCTGAACACTACGTCGATCTGCCGCTGTTTCTGCCGTGGCAGGACAAGGCGAACCCGGCCCACCGCCGCTCCCACGCCGCCACGTTCATCACGCGCCGGGTCAACAAGCTGATCAACCTCGCGGTTTTGAAGAACCACAACGCGGCGGGGGTCACACTGGCGCTGAAGAACCTGTCGCACGGGTTGACCAACAATGTGAACCGCGCGCACCCTGGGAATGTGAATTCCTTCACGACTTATATTCCCGCGGTGGTGTCGATGCCGGTGATCCGCTACAAGGCGGTCCTGCACATCATCGACGGCGTCCACGGGATCTACGAGTCGGGACCGCACGGGCGGGAAGAATACAACTGGATGCACAAGACCATGTACTTCGCCACGGACGCGGTGGCGCTGGACCGCGTGGGCTGGCGGGTGATCGACGCCCGGCGTGTCCAGATGGGTCTGCCAGTGAGCGCCGAATCGACGCCGAGAATCGGCCAGGCCGGCCCGTTGCAGCAGCCGCAATACATCCTCTCGGCGGGGCAAGCCGGCTTGGGCGAGTGCCGCGACGAGCGGATCGATTTGCGCGCGACGGTGTTGGGATAGCGTGGGGCACGCTTTAGCCTGCCCGTGTTCTTGGTAGCTTGCCCGTTGCCTTGACAGGCTTGACATCGGCTGGGTCTTTGTTATAGCGTTAGCCGCAAACGAGGATTCGGGAGGTTGAGCTGTGTCGCAGACTGGATGGAAGCTGGGATTGCTCATTTTGTTGTCTGCCGGCGTCATTCTGGCGCAGACCGCCGGGACAGGCACGCTGGTGGGTACCATTACCGATTCAACCGGAGCGGTCATGGTAAATGCCACCGTCACCGTTACCAATGTGGCCACTTCTTTTGTCTCGAAGACCGTAACCTCGGCAGCCGGTTCCTACTACGTCCCATATCTGGCGCCCGGTACCTACCGCTTAACCGTCGAGGGGACCGGTTTCAAACGGTACGTGAGCGACGGAATCCAGGTCAGCGCGGGCGAGGTGCCTCGCATCGACGTGAAACTCGAGGTGGGAGCGATGGCCGAGAGCGTGACCGTCACCGCCGTGTCACCGCTGCTGGAAACCGAAACGTCTTCCACGGGTCAGATTTTCTCGGGCGACGAACTGACCAAAATGCCCATCAACGAGAAGAGAGTGACCCAGATGCTGTATTACTATGAGGGCACGAACAGCATGTCCGGCTTTCACGTGCTGGGCCAGCGGCAGAATATGATCGGGTTCACGCTGGATGGCGTGGAAGGCAAGGAACCCGGCATACAGAGTTATGGGGGCACCGATACCCAGTTAAGCGCCGCGGTGGACGCTTTTGAGGAAGTCAAGGTCTACACTACCGGCACGCCGGCTGAAATCGGGCACTCGGCCGGTGGGCTGGAGGCGGTGATCTACCGGTCGGGCACCAACCAGCTCCACGGCTCGGCGGAAGACCAGTATATAGATAAGGTATTGATTCACCGCTCGGTCCTGGAGCAGACGCGGTCGCCGAATCCCTTCAGTTACCACGAGATGTCCTTCGTAGCCAGCGGCCCGGTTGTGCTGCCGAAGTACAACGGCCGCGACAAGACATTCTGGCTGTTCGGGTTTCAGCGTCACCAGGAGTTGGGCGCAACCGAAGGCACATTCGTCACCGTGCCGACCCCCGATATGTACAATGGCGATTTCTCCTTCAACGGTCAGACCAGTCCGAAGCCGCTGGCCCTGTACAACCCCTACACGACGCGACTGAATGGCACGACCTGGGTGCGGGATCCGTTTCCCGGCAATATCGTTCCGAAGAGCCTGTTCGATCCGGTCGCGGAGAAATTTCTTTCCCTGAATCCCTTCAGCCAGCCCAACCTTGCGGGGATTCCCAGCGCGACCGGTCCTACCTCGAACCTGGACGTCAACCCGCAGAAGTGGGTCCGCCGGACACGCTGGGACGTCAAGTTCGACCACCAGTTCACTCCGAATCATAAAGTGTCCGCCCGTTACTCTCAAGCGCGGCATCGCACCTTGGCTCAGACCAACCAGTTCTCCTGGGTTGCAGACCCCACGCAAGCTTTTTCGCAACTTGTCGATCCGGCCGCGGTGCCCACCCCGATCGATGAAATCAACATTGTCCTCTCGGACACGATGATCCTCAGCTCCTCGATGAACAACGAGTTTCGCGTCGGTTACAACCGGCGCGCTCTTTACCAGGCGGCCCCGTCGGCGAACCAGAACTGGGCGCAACAACTCGGCATCCCCAATGTCAGCGGCGCCACCTTCCCGAACTTCAATATTGGTTACGGCTTAGCCGGCCTGACGAGTTACCATAACATCGGCGACGACATTACCGTCCAGGACAACTTCACCAAGATTGAAGGCAAGCACACGATCAAGTTCGGCTACGAGTTGGTTCGCACGCGCTACAACGCCACCAGCCCCGCGCTGCCCAGCGGCAACTATACTTTCGGAGGGACCGAAGCTCCATTCACTCCGAACACGGGCAACACCCTCGCCGATTTCCTGCTGGGCACGGTCACCAGCGCGACCTTCACGCAGGGCTACGCCAGTTGGCTGCCGCGGTGGCTTTCGCACCAGGCGTATATACAGGATGACTGGAAGGCGCTGCCTAGCCTCACTTTGAACCTCGGGCTACGGTACGACTACGAGACCCCATTCGAGACTAAGTACGGCCAGAACTCGCAATTCGATCCGAACGTGAAGGATCCGGTCAGCGGGCTGATGGGCGCCATCGTTCACCAGTCGGGACCCCTTGCCCGGGCCGACCGGAACAACTTCGAGCCCCGTCTCGGCCTCGCCTGGAACTTCGCGCCGAAGTGGGCGTTCCGCTCCTCGTTCGGTGTCATCCACGCCGATATTTTCGCGCCCACGCAAAATATCAATTTCGACGAGTACCTGGCGACCGCGACCATTCAGGCGGCGCCCGGCGATCCGAACCAGGTTTTCCGTCTTTCCCAAGGGCCGCCGAGCTTCGCCTACAGCGTACAGCCGAACGGTACCGTGCCCTTCGTGGGAACGAATTATTCCTCGCGCACGGCAAGCTGGTGGGACCCCGGCATGCGCATGCCGTATGTGCTGAACTGGGCGGGTGGCGTGCAGTGGGAATTCGCCCACAATTGGTTGATGGAGATGAACTACCAGGGACAATCCGGCGTCGGGTTGATCAATAGTTGGAACATGAATGCCATTCCGCTGAATGTTTCCACAAATCCGGCCGTGCTGACCGCCATCTACAAGGCCACCCAGAACTATCTGCCCTATCCCCAGTTCGGCTCCATCAATGCTTACTCCAACTACGGCCACAACACGCATCATTCAGGCACGTTGCGGGTGGAGAGGCGTTTTACGTCCGGCGTGGCCCTCAATGCCTTTTACACTTATCAAAAGACCCTGTCGGAATGCGATGCCGAAGGAACTTGTACCGGCATCACCTATTACAACCGGAGTTTGGAGAAAGCGCGAACCGCCTTCGACACGACTCACCGGTTCGTCAGCGTTTTGACTTACCAGTTGCCGTTCGGCAAAGGGCGGCGCTGGATGAACAAGGGCGGATTGTTCAACCAGGTGCTAGGCGGCTGGGAATTGACCGAGACTCAAACGCTCCAGTCGGGAACGCCTTTCACGGTAAGCTTCTCGGGCAGCCCCTATCAGTATCTGCCGGGCAGTTCGCGTCCCAACATCGTTACTACAATCCCTCAGGCCACGGTACAAGGCTGGAGTATCGGTCCGAACCGGTTCCCTACTTCCGCTCAGAATCCGTACCTGAACTTCTCCTCGTTCGCCTATCCGGCTGCGTTCACCGCGGGCGATCTGGGGCGCAACACCTTTGAAGGCCCGGGGCTCAACTGGATGCAAGTGTCGCTGGCGAAGTGGTGGAAGGTGAAGGAACGATACCGCTTCCAGCTCCGGTTCGACGGGTATAACTGGCCCATCGAGGAGCCCAACTATGCGAACCCGAGCTCCGCTTACAATGTGAACAGCCCCGGTACGTTCGCGCGCATGACCGGAGTGCAGGGTTCCTTCTCCGGGGCCGGCGCCGGGAGGCCCAATATGTGGGTCATCGGCAGGTTCGAGTTCTGATTTTTGAGAAAACAAACATGAACAACAACAGGAAGGTAACCCGCCGCTCGCTGATGAGTGCTATCGGAACCGCGGGCGTGGCGGCACGAATGGTCGGCTCGGCAAGCGCCCAGACCGTGACCGGCACCAAGGCAGTGGCGCTCGCGCTGATCGGCGATGAGTCGCATAACTCGGACCTCTACCGTACGGCCTTTCAGAGCACGCTCGTCGAAGACGCGGGACTGCCCATGGATTTCACCGATGAGGAAAAGCTGATCAGCTACGAAACCCTCAAGCACTACAAGATCCTGCTCATCTTCCGCAATGGCACACGGCACCCCGGCGGTTACAGTAACATTCAGGGCAAGATCGTCAGCGTCCCTCCGCTTCAGAAGAAACTCGACCGCACTTTCGTCGCCACTATTACCGACGAGCAGTGCAAAGACATAAAACGTTGGGTGGAGGAAGGCGGCTCGCTCTGGGCGTGGCACAACAACAGCCGCCTGTCACTGATGAGAAAGGATTATCGCGACGTCCAGGGCGCCACCATTCTCGGACATCCGCCAATCCGGCCGTTCAAGGTGAAGATCGTCAATCACGATCACCCGATCACGAAGGGTGTTGACGACTTCGTGGTCACGGACGAGCAGCACTTCCTGGTGTACGAGAAGGACCCCAAGTACGTACTGGCGGTCAGCGTCAATGAAGATAACCTGACCTATACGGACCGGAATGGGAAGCCGAGCACTTCCTGTGAAGCGGTGTGGGCCTACGACTATGGCAAGGGCCGCGTCTGTTTCATGGCTCCCGGGCACGACTTAACGGCCTTGTGGAACCCGGAGTACGAGAAAATGCAGAAGAACGCGGTAAAGTGGCTTCTGCATCAATCCTAGACGAGTGAGCAGCTATCTTAAGGATGAGAACTATGATGACACGGCGCGATATGTTAGGAACCCTGGGCGCATTGGCAGGCGCCCTGGGGCGGGCGGCCGATCGGCTGCCCGCCAACAAGAACGTGAAGTGGGGATTGGGGTCGAACCTCTGGAATTCCTTCAAGGGGTCGAAGTTCACCGACATCCTCGACGTGATGCACGACACCGGGTTTATCGGTCTCCGCTTGACGCAGTTCCCCAGGATTCTGGAGACCTACAGCATCACCACGGAACAGATGGAAGCGGAAGTTTCCAAGCGCGGGCTGCACGTCGTGACGATTTCATTCAACGGCCAGGCGCAGGATGCGTCCAAGCGCAAAGAAGTTCTGGACAGCGCCAAGGTGGCCATGACCTTCCTCAAGAATTTCGGCGCCGAGCGGCTGGTGGTGTTTTCGCCGAATCGGAATGCGGGCGCGGCCCCGGACGCTTTCAAAACGATGTGCGAGTGCTACAACCAACTGGGCGAAGTGGCCGGAGAAATGGGATTCAAGGCGGGCCTGCACAACCACATGGGGCAGATGGTGCAGAACGAAGATGAACTGGACCGGTGCATGCAGATGACCGATCCCAAGCTGTTCTGGCTGTCGCCCGATACGGCGCACCTTCACCTGGCCGGCATGGACTCGGCGAAGATCCTGGACCGGTACAAGAACCGGCTCATGCTGGCCGACTACAAAGACGCCAAGCGGGGCGAAGGCAACTTCCTCCAGAACATCTACGACCTGGGCGATGGAGACGTAAATTTTCCGGCCTGCCATCGCGCGCTGAAAGCGGCCGCGTTCAAGGGCTGGCTCATCGTGGATCTGGACGTGGCCCGCAAAGGCCCTCGCGTCAGCTATGAACGGTGCGGAGCGTACGTGGTGAACACGCTGGAGTCGATTTATGTCTGACGTTTCGCGGCGGACTTTCCTCGGAACCACGCTGGCGATGAGCACGCTCGCGGCCGTCGACTACCGCATCATCGATTCCCACGTTCACACCTGGAAGCACGACCCCGAGTTTCCGTTTGCCCAGGGGGCGAATGTCCCCGAGCGCGACGCCGCGCCGGAAACCCTGCTCGAGCTCATGAAGGCCAACGGGGTTTCGAAGACCGTGATCATCCAGGTGATTCATTACCGGTACGATAACCGCTTTCTGGCGCACGTGCTGAAGCAGTATCCGGGGACGTTCCAAGGTGTGTGCCGCGTGGACCCGTTGGACCCGGCCGCGCCGGACCACCTGTCGCAGCTCACCGGGCAGGGATTCCACGGAGTGCGGCTCAGCCCGGGCGCCGGCGCTTCCGGCGACTGGCTGACAGGGCCGCTGATGCCCCCGCTGTGGAAGCGCTGCCTGGACCTCAAAGTGCCGATGACGGTCCTGGCCCCCGTCGGACGCATGCCGCAGGTAGCTCAGTTACTAGAGAAGCTTCCCGATTTGACGGTGGTGATCGACCACATGGCCGATTGCCCCGTCAACCAGCCGCAGGAGCTCGAAAAGCTCATCGCGCTGAAGCGCTTCCCGAATGTGTTCGTCAAGATTTCGCACACCTGGTCGCTTTCGCGCCAAGACTATCCGTGGCTCGATTCGCAGGAGTTGGTGAAGCGGCTGCATGCAAGCTTCGGCCCGCAGCGGCTGATGTGGGGCACCGACTGGCCGATCATCGAGGGCCGGGCGAAATATCCGCAGGCGCTCACCGTGGTCCGCGACGACATGAAATTTCTCAACGCCGACGACAAGAGCTGGATGCTCAGCAAGACCATCGAGCGCGTCTGGCCGTTCGCCGCATAGGCGCGGCCGACTCACGCCCGCGCGACGATGCCCTTGCTCTTCACCGGAAGCTGGTCCACCACGCTCCGCGATGCTCCGAAATTGTCCTCGAGCAGCGACGCCGGGTTGGCCCCCAGCCACGCCGTCAGCGAGATCTCCTGAAATAAGCCGCTGTTGAACAGGTTCAGGATCTGGGTGGGCTCGTCGCCGATCTGTTCCACGTAGTGTCCAAAACCCTGCGGGATGAACGCCACGTGGCCCTTTCCGAATTCTTCTGTGCGCACTCGCCCGTGCGATCCGAAGATCCGCACGCGCGCCCGCCCGCTCACGTAATACTGCCATTCGTCGGCATGCGGATGCCAATGCATCTCGCGCAGCGCGCCCGGCTTTAGGTCCATGCGAACGGCCGTGAGTGTGGTCTGAATCGGAAACTCGACCGACGAGACGATGCGCTCCTCGCCGCCCGGGAACATCACGGGCGTCGCGTCTCCCAGGCGGTACTTGTGGGAGAACTGCGAAGGCTGCACCGCGTCGTTGCGCAGAGTCGTGATGGGCCCCGGCACCCGGCCCGTCCCGATGTACACTTCTTTCTTCGGGAAGCGGGCGAGCGCGGAAGCCGGTGTTCCCAGGTTGCGGCTGAGGATCTCGGGAGGCGTGTTGGCCATCCAATCGGTGATGCTGAACGTGCCGAACTCGGAGAAGTGGCCGTTGTCGAATACCAGCAGAAAATGGCATTCTCCGGGGCCCAGGCCTTGCAACGCGTGGCCGTGCCCGCGCGGGAAGTACCATGTGTCGCCCTGCTCGAAATCCGCCACCTCGGCCTGTCCGTTGGGAGAAATCACCGTGACGCGGCAACGTCCTTCGATCATGTATGCCCACTCCGCCGCCAGCGAATGCCAGTGCAGCTCCCGGATGGCGCCGGGCTTGAGCCGCATCGACACCCCCGCCAGGCTCTGCGAAATGGGAAACTCCGCAACGGTGGCTTCCTTGGCTGAGCCGCCTTCGCCCGTCCAGTGAGTCTGCGCTTCCAGATCGTACTTGAAGTTCGGCAGGCCCTCCGATTCCCCGGCGGGCGGCGCCGCTTCCGCGGTGGAGGCCGCGGCCCCCGCCAGGCCCGCCCATGCGATCCCTTCGAAAATCCCGCGACGGCTCCAGCCGCGTCGGCTTCCCTTGTCTTCCATAGCCCCTCCTTTCGCGCCGGCCGCCACGGCAACGAATCCGCGCGGCCGGAATGTCTCTTTGGGTGAGCATATCACCAGTCCGGGGTCCGTGGAGTTTCACGTCCGCGGAGGGCTGCCCGATCGCAAGCGCTCGACGTAGGCCTGCGCGGATTTACGAATGGTGCCGCCATCGTGGAACAGCCACAGGCGCGTGGCGTACCAGTCGATCCGGAATTCGCGACCTTCCCCGAGCAACCCCATCGGGCGGCCTTCGAAGATGTCGTGCAACACCGCGTGTAAAAGCTCGTGCACGCAGGTGTTGACCGAGAGAAACGGTATCTGGTGGCAATGGGCGTGCTCCAGCGCGACCATGCACATGTGGTACCCACGATAGCTCGTGGCAAAACCGCTCAAGGCCCGGCCGCCGTCCCATTCCATGGGAATGCGATCCGTGATGACGAGGTTGACTACGCCGCGCTCGAGTCCCGTGACCACGGGTTCCCCGCCGGGGGGCCTGCAGACGTCGCCTGCTCGCAGACTGCTCTGGAGGCGAATGCCGCACCGTTCGAAGTCGCGGACAGCCTGCGGCCAGATGCGCGACCAGAAATGTTGGACCGGCTCCGGGCTCCACTGCACGCGGCCGTCCAGCACGAGTTGAACCGGCACGATCAGCGGGACCCGCGTGACCGTTTGCGCCGCTCCCGCCGCCACCGCTATCGAGAAGAATTCCCGTCGCGTCATGTTTCCCTCCATGGACTTCCGATGCTCTAATGTACTATTCAACTAATACACTAGTCAAGTGGTATTTTCGCTGGTAGCCGCCCCGCAGCGGGCCGCCTCGCTGGCTGTTAAGATCCCAGTTGAGGCTGGACGTCGGGAGGCGCCCCATGTTGAAACTTACGCTTCAATCCAGTGGAATGTTTTTGCCGGCAGCGGTTCTCTGCGGCCTGGCAGTTCTGACCGTCGTGGCGCAGGCGCAGGAGACCAGGCTCCGGGTGATCGCTTTTGGCGCCCACCCGGACGATTGCGACGGAAAATTCGCCGGCACGGCCGCCAAATTCGTCAAGGCGGGGGCCGCTGTGAAATTTGTATCGGTCACCAACGGAGATGCTGGCCACCAGGAGATGGGCGGCGGTGAGTTGGCGCGGCGCAGGTACGCGGAGACCCAGGAATCCGCGCGCCGCCTGGGCATCGCCGAGTACGAAGTCATGAACAACCACGATGGCGAACTGATGCCCACGCTCGAAGTGCGGCGCCAGGTCATCCGCGCCATTCGCCAGTGGAAGGCCGACATCGTGCTCTCACCGCGGCCCAACGACTATCACCCGGACCATCGGTACACCGGCGTGCTGGTGCAGGACGCGGCCTACATGGTGGTTGTGCCCAACATCGTCGCCGAGGCTCCGGCATTGCGCAAGAACCCCGTCTTTCTTTACTACGAAGATAATTTCCAGAAGCCCGCGCCGTTTCGCCCCGATGTGGCGGTCAGCATCGACGACGTTTGGGATACCAAGCTCAGCGCCCTGGACGCGCAGGTTTCGCAGATGTACGAATGGCTGCCCTGGGTGGCGGGCAACCTGGACCAGGTGCCCAAGGACCCGGCGGCGCGCCTGAAGTGGCTCCACCAAACGCGCGGGGGACGCGTCCCGGCGGCGGTCCGGGCCGCTCTGGAGAAACGCTATGGCGCCGAGCAGGGGCAGAAGATCCAGCACGCGGAGTCCTTCGAGCTGTGCGAGTATGGCCGCCGGGCCAGCCCCGAGGAGCTGCAGAAGCTGTTCCCGAAATAAGGAACGGATCGGCGGCCACCGGCCGCGAAAGAGGAGACTTCGACATGAGCAGCAAGACATCGACCCGCCGCGACTTCCTGACCCGCGAAGTGGCGGCTACCGCCGCGGCGCTTTCCGCGGCGTCCAACGCGGCCGCGGCAAAGATCCCGGCCAGGACTTCCGGGCGCGTGCTGGGAGCCAACGACCGCATCAACATCGCCTTCATCGGCAACGGCATGCAGTTTCAGACGCTGCTCCAGGTCTTCAAAAACCGCAAGCAGCAGAAGAGCGACGTGGAGTTCCTCGCGGTGTGCGATGTCTGGGAGCCGCGGCTGGCCTACGCGCAGAAACAGTCGGGAGCGGAGAAGACCTATCGCGACTATCACGAGGTGCTGGGCCGCAGCGATATCGACGGCGTCGTTCTGGCGGTGCCGGACCACTGGCACTATCCCATGGCGCGGGAGGCACTGCTCGCCGGCAAGGACGTCTACCTGGAAAAGCCCATGACCCACACGCTGGACGAAGCGACCAAACTGAATGACCTGGTCACTCAGACCAGTCGCATCCTGCAAGTGGGCGGCACGGGGCCGGCGACGCGTTTGTACTGGAAGGTCAACGACTACGTCAAGGCCGGCAAAATGGGCAAGATCCTCTGGGGGCTCATCAGCTACAACCGCAACACCCGCACGGGCATGTGGGACTACCCGATTCCGGGAGTGGGCGACGATTCCTGGCCCGATGCTGCGGTCACGCCCGAGAACCTGGACTGGCGCATGTGGCTGGGCCAGGCGCCCAAGCGGCGGTTCAGCAAGGAGCGCTATTTCCGCTGGCGGAAATTCTGGGACTACTCCACCGGCAATGCGGGCGACCTGCTGTACCACCGGCTGGGCATGATGTCCACCATGATCGGTTTCGATTTCCCCACGCGCGCGGTGGGGCTGGGCGGCGTGTACGTGCAGAAAAACCGCGAGGTTCCCGACACCTACATGACCACCATCGAATATCCGGGCGACTACTGCGTCAACATGATTTCGTGCATGGGGAACGCCACATCGGCGCCGGTGACCGTCTACGGGAACTGGGCCACGCTGGAAGTGTTGGAAGGGCAGGCCGCCATGAGCGCGATGGGCGATCAACGTCGTGCGGCGCCCGCGCCTTCCGGACCCGGGCAGGCCCGCCCCCGCGCGGTGGCCGTGGTGAAAGCCGAACGGGACTTCCAGGCGGAATTCAAGCAGGCCAACGAGGGCCAGACCGAGGTCACCATTCTCTCCGAGGCCGGGCCCACGCTGGGCGACAACTGGCTCGACTGCATGCGCAGCCGCCAGTCGCCGGTGTACAACGTGCTGCGCGGATACCAGGTGATGGCCGGCATCGCGCTCGGTGTGGAGTCCTATCGCAGCGGCCGTGTGGCCGCGTTCAATCCGGTGAAGCGGGTCATGTCCGCAACCCCGCCGCCGCACAAAGAGTATCCGCCACAGGAGGCGTAGAATGAGATGGCGATTGGTCCTGACGGTTCTGGCGTCGATGCTGGCGGCGTCCGCCGCCGCGCAGACATCCGATGGATGGAAGTTGGTGTGGTCCGACGAGTTCGACAAGGACGGCAGGCCGGATCCCGCCAAGTGGACCTACGAAACGGGATTCGTGCGCAACCAGGAGCTCCAGTGGTACCAGCCTGAGAACGCCTGGTGCGAGAAGGGGATGCTGATCATCGAAGGCCGGCGGGAGCGCAAGAAGAATCCCAACTTCCAGGAGGCCAGCGGGAACATGAGGACCGGCCGCGAATACGCCGAGTACACGTCGGCGAGCGTCACCACCAGGGGGATTGCGAGCTGGCGCTACGGACGGTTCGAAATGCGCGCCCGCATCGATACGCGCGCCGGGCTGTGGCCGGCGTTCTGGTCGTTGGGCGTGGAGGGACGCTGGCCCAACAACGGTGAGGTCGACATCATGGAGTATTACCGCGGCACGCTGCTGGCGAACCTGATCTGGGCGGGACAGGGCCGGACGACATCGTTTACGAAGCGCAAGCCCATCGCGTCGTTCGAAGACAAAGATTGGTCGAGTAAGTTCCATGTATGGCGGATGGACTGGGACGAGAACCGGATCGTCATCAGCGTGGATGGGGAAGTGTTGAACGACTCCGACCTGAACCAGGCGGCCAATCCGGATGGCAAGAACGGATACCGGCAGGCGCAATACATCATCCTGAACCTGGCGATCGGCGGGACGGCGGGCGGCGATCCTTCCGCCACCGAATTTCCGGCGCGCTTCGAAGTGGACTACGTGCGGATCTATCAGAAGCAGTGACGCGGTTGTTACTGAGCCGCGACCGAAGGGGTTCAACCCACTATCCGCGTTCATCGGCGTTGATCTGTGGCTCAAAAATTGTTCCGCTCAGAAGTGGACCCGGAGACCGAACTCCATCTGACGCGGCGTGTTGCCCTGGCTGGTGATGCGGCCAAACGTCGCCGGGCTGCTCATATTCAAGCTCCCGTTGCTCGGTTGCATGTGGTTCAGGACGTTGGTGAACTCGAAGCTGAGCGTGGCGCCGACACGCCCCTCTTTCCAGACACCGGCGTCCTTCAGCACCGTCGCATCCAGGTTGAAGGTGCGCAGGCCCCGGAGGTTGTAAACAGCGGAGAGAACGTCCACCCGCCGAGCATGTGGCCCAACACTCCGCGTTGGCCCTTGTCGACCGGCGGAGCATAGTAAAAGGCCAGGTTGTACTGGAGCTTGACGTCGAACCCGTTAGGCCCGTAGTCGGCGTGCATGTCCCAGGGGTTGAGCGCGGTGTTGGAGCTGTTGTACTGCGCTAGTGGCGCAGTGCCCAGCGTGCGGCCCCAGGTGAAGTTGGAGACCATGGTGCGGCCCCAGGACCCAGGAATCTTACAGCACCCGCCGTTCAGTTAAGCCCACCGTGCGGGAGTTGGCGCGCGCGATCGATGCGGCGTGGCGTCGCCGGGCTGCGATATACTGGCCTCGGAAAACTTGTTCGGGAGGCCCAATGCTGAGTTCTCGCTTCTCGCGCCGGGACCTCGGGAAAGCCCTGGGCACGCTGGCGGGAGGTTCCTTACTTTACCCTGCCGTAGGATGCAGGCAGCCCGCAATGTCCGGCAACAAAGAAGCCGCTAGTCAGGCCGGCGGCCCCGCGGATTACACCCTGACAATCGCCGTCAAGCCGGTGGAACTGGCATCCAATCGCATCGTCTCCACGACTACCTACAACGGTCAATTCCCGGGGCCATTGCTCCGCTTCAAAGAAGGCCAGCCAGTCACCATCGACATCAACAACCAAACCGACACGCCCGAACAATTGCACTGGCATGGGCAGTTTCTCCCCACCGATGTCGATGGCGCAGCGGAAGAAGGCACGCCATTCATTCCCCCTCATGGAAGCCGCCGCATCACGTTCGCCCCGAGGCCTTCCGGGTATCGCTTCTACCACACCCACGTCCATGCGGGCGCGAATCTGAGCGCGGGACAGTACACCGGCCTGGTTGGTCCCGTATATATCGAGCCGAAGAGCAACCCCGGAAACTATGACCGCGAAGTCTTCCTGACTCTCAAGGAATTCGAACCCACACTTAGCCGCGGCGGAGACATGGCCATGGACTTTCTGTTGCCCTCGGCGACGGTAAAAGAGCTGAAGGATCCCGGCGAGAACGCCATGAACGCCTCGCTAGCCAAAGGCATGCCTCACGGATTCGAGGTCGGATACGGTTCTTTCACGATCAACGGGCGGATGCTGGGCAGCGGTGAACCGGTCCGCGTGAAGCCCGGCGAACGTGTGCTCTTCCACGTCCTCAACGGGAGCGCGACCGAGATCCGCAGCCTTGCTTTGCCCGGACACACTTTCACGGTTGTGGCGATGGATGGCAATCTGATCCCCAAGCCGGTGAAAGTGCCGGGCCTCTGGTTAGGGACAGCCGAGCGGGTCTCCGCCATTGTCGAGATGAATCACCCGGGCATTTGGATCATGGGTGATATGGCGGACGATGACCGGCAGCACGGCATGGGTACGGTGGTCGAATATGCCGGCCAGAAGGGGAAACCGAAGTGGGTCGCTCCCCAGCCGTTCCACTGGAACTATACTCAGTTCGGAAATCCGGGAGCGGCCGTTCCAGAGCCGGATCAGGTCTTCGAAATGACCTTTGCCAAGCAAAACGCCGCCGAGGGCGGCTTCAATCGGTGGACCATAAACGATGTCGCGTTTGCCGAAGATCACATGCGGCCCATGCGGCCGATGTTTCGCGTCTCTCAGGGCAAACGGTATCGGTTGCGCATGCGGAACTCGAGCGACGACATCCATCCCATCCACCTTCACCGCCACAGTTTCGAGCTGACGAGTGTGGCTGGACAGAAGACGTCCGGCGTCGTCAAGGATGTCGTCATGGTCGGCGGCTACCAGGTGGTGGAGGTCGATTTTGTCGCGGATGATCCCGGCCTGACGCTGTTCCACTGTCATCAACAGGTGCACATGGATTTCGGCTTCATGGCCCTGTTCGAATACGTCTAGCGCTACTGCTTGTCGAACACCAGCTTTTGCTGGCCTTCACCCATGGAGCTCTTGAAGGTGCGGATCATGGTCAGCGTCTTGCCGTCGGCCGAGAGCGTCCACTTGTCCTGCATGGTGAATTCGTTGTCGCCGAACTGACCCTTGGTGTCGATCTCGAGCGTGTCGCCGTCCCACTTCAGCGTGCTCTTCATGGGATTGCCGAACATGTCGTTGGTGCACTCTTTGCCGTCGGTGGTGTAGTTGGCTTCGAACTCGAAGTCGCCCTGGCCCCCGGACTGTTTGGTGGCGTTCTTCAGCTTGGGGTCTTCGTGGGTGATCTTGCTGCTCATGCTGTTGGGCGCCGGCATCTGGCCGAACTCGCTCTTGGAAGTGTTCAACTTCCATTCACCGGAAAAATTCGGCTTGGCCAGGGCGGAGAGCGCCGCCAGCGAAAGGACCGCGAGGATTGCGGCAAAACGTCGAAATGTCATGCGGTGGTTCCTCATGCCGCATTGTAGCCCACGGCGTGCGGATCGGCTGGCGCCGCCCATGACCTTCGTTGGGGTTCCATAACCGAAGTTAACACCCTCTCATCTCCTTGGAGGACTTGTTCATACGGTCACTGCCCGGATACTTTTGGGGCATGGATTGTTCGGACGCGACCATGACAGGCGATTCTCAAACTCTATCCCAACGTCTCACCCAAGGGCGGATGTCGGCTTTAGAAACATTGCATTACGCCACTCTGCTGAGCGATGCGCTGCGTCGCATCCATGACGAAGGCTGCGCTCACGGGGCTCTCACACCCGCATCGGTGATCCCCACCGCCTCCGGTCTCCGGTTGCTTCCGGCTGCGCCTGGCGACGTCGAAGCCGTCACGCCGTACCTCGCCCCCGAGCGGCTCCACGGCCACGCACCCGATACCTGCACGGACATCTTCGCCTTCGGCGCCGTGGTGTACGAGATGTACACCGGCAGCCGCGCGTTTCAAGGCGGCACACCGGACGCGTTGGCCGAGTCGCTCTCCAGGAGCACGCCGCCGTGTCTGGACCACCTCGGCCTGGATCGCCTGGTCCGGGCCTGCCTGTGCAAAGACCGGGCAGCGCGAATGCAGCGCATGCAGCAGGTGAGGATGGAGCTGAAACTCCTGGCTGCCTCCGAGCGCCGCTCGGAACCCGGTGTCGCGCTGCGCCAGACCCAGATCGAAGCCGCGTTGCGCGCCGAAATCCAACAGCTCGAAACGCGCTGGGCGTCCCGGTTCGAGCAGCAGCAGGAGACCGTGACTGGTCTGCAGCTCGCCCTGGCCGAAGCACGCTCCGGATTGGAGCAGCAGCACGGGACCGTGACCGGTCTGCAACTCGCGCTGGCCGAAGCACGGTCCGGATCCGAGCGGCAGCAGGAGGCAGTGACCGGCCTCGAGCGTTCGGTTGCCGAAGCACGCTCCGGATTGGAGGCGGCTTCCGAAGCATTGAAGGCCACCAGCACCCAGCTCGGTGAGATGGATGGCCGGGTTGCCGCCGTCCAGGAGCGCCTCGCCGGAGCCGAACAGGCCGCCACCGGTGTGCGCGGCGAAATGACGGAAATTCAATCGAAGCTGGCGGACGAGATTCGCGGCCTGTGTCAGAAGGTCGATGCGCAGGCTGCCGCCATCCAATCCGCCCGCAACAGCGTAACCCGTACCGACGACCTCGTGGAGCGCGTGGTCGATGCCCTCGAATTCCTGCAAAGCACCGTCCTGGAGCAGTCGGGCGACCGCATGGCGCTGGCCAGTTAGCCTTGGGCGATCAGCAAACGGCAGGCCCGGCAACGCCCGCCCGCGGATTCGTGTGGCCGTCCGCGGGTTCGCGCTGTTCCATGCCGGAAGAACCGCCGGACAGCAGTTCCCGGATCACCCTGTTGGTCGTCGATTTGGACTCCACGTAGTCGATTCCGGGGGCTGTGATCCCGTAGCTCGAGTTCTCCTCCATGGTGATATAGCCACTCGCCCGGAGGTACCAAATCGCGAAGTTCAAGTGCTCGCGGGGGAAACCCATGCGCTGCTCCAGCTCCAGGACCGAGATCCCGGGCTGATGTTCGTCGGTGCGCCGCCGGTTGTAGAGGATCGACAGCACGCCCAGGCGGCGGTTGCTCTCGCCCTCGATTCCCAGCACGAAGTCCTCGAGTTCGAATATCGGAAGGGGCTCGGCCTCGCGATTGATGCGGGCCCCATCGTACTGGGCGCGCTGCGCCGGATCGGAAAGGACTTGGTATGCCCTCTGCAACTGCAGGAATCGCTCGACGTCGCCCGTCCTGGGATTGTCCGGGTGAAATCGCGTTGCCATCATCCGATAGACCCGATGGACGGTTTCCATCTCGGCATTCGGGCTGATCTGCAGAACCTCGTAATAGTCTGCCGCTTGTTCCATTTCCTGCTCCTTCGTGCTTGGAAACGATTATGCGGCAGCGTAGTCCTCGAGGGACAGTTCCAAAAGGACACCCGCGGTACGCCGTTACTCTTGGAAGATCTAGTACTTACGAGCCAAAACCAGGACCGCCGGCGCGGTCGCTGGTGTCCCGCGATGCCATTATTTCAGCCGGCGTGGCGTTCCTGATCCGGCCGGGGCTTTCACTTTCGCGGTTCGAACTTCACCTCAACCTCGGTACTCACCTTGACTGGGTGGCCGCCGCGGACCGGTGGCTGATAAGTGAACTGGGACCACGGCACAGCCTCGCAGAGCTGCACCCCGGTGTCGAGTTCCGAGATTTTCCCTTTCGAGTTGATCACGACTTTGCAACGAACCGTTCCCCCCGCTGGATCCCAAAGGGGTGCCGGTTGAACGGTCGGACCCTCGGTCAGTAAAGCCTTTTGTTTATCCGCCGCAACCGGGACCTCGGGGATGTTCTTCTCCTCGGCCGCGGCGGGAGCGGCGCTGCTATCCGTAGCCGTAACGAGCCGTATCCGCGTAACCAGAAATAAGGGTCTGGCGGGATACCGGTTCACCCTGGCGCGCACCAGCGAGACAGTCGCATCGATGTCGTCGAAGGCCAGGTTCGTCCAGGCCGCCGTGACGGCACGCTGGCAGCTTGCCTGGAGCGGATAGCCGTTCTTGCCCTGGTCCGGATCGCCCATCTCGTCAATGACCTTTTGCGCGTAGATGCCCTCGGCAACATACTCGTCTCCGTGGACTATCTCAACGTGCGTCCTCAAGAACAGGCGGTACCGGCGCAAGCCTTCCCAAAGGTACACAGAAGGTCCGCCCGCGTTCAGAGCGGCATCGGTCGCCCCGCCGCCCGTTTCCTCCAGAACCTGGGCCTTTCCCTGGATTTTGTCGAGCGCGATCCTGCCTTTCGTGGATTCTTTTTCTGGTGGGTTGGTGGAGCATCCGCCCAATGCGGCAATCGTAAGTATGAGAAAACCCAAAATGCATGCGTTGCGGTTCATCTGTCGTGCCCTCGCTTTCCAGACGTTTGCGTCCGCATCTGAAGGTATCACGGCGCATGATCGCTTACAACGGCTCCGTCGCCCATTCGTCCCCGCGCCTGCCACGCCGGTTTTTGACGGGCCCGAACCTTCTGTCTGGGTTGGGAACGATGTATGGCGTTACCGGGAAGTGCAGCCATGCCGCCTCCCGGAGAGTCCGATTCCGGCCCGGGGTTCTCCGCGCGCCGCCGCTTGTCCCACGTGACGGCAAACCGTCAACTTGCATGGTAAACACTACGCCGTCAGGGAGGATCTGGCCCGCGCTGGACCTTATCGCGGCACGTGACTGAGAAGCTGACTCGGAAGAATCTTGTTTGGCTGCGATTCGCTCTGGAAGTCTATTCTGGCCGGACGAATCTCGTCGAGAGTATCCAGTGAGGCCGCCGCGGGATTTGCTATTCGTATCGAAGGGCTACAACCGGATCGACCTTGGAGGCGCGCAACGCGGGGAGGCAGCAGGCCAGGAATGCCGCGGCGGCCAGAACACCGCAGACGACGGCGAACGTGGGACCATCGGTCGGCGCGATTTCGTAGAGGAGAGACCCCATGACGCGCGTCAGGCCGAGGGCGGCGACGGCCCCAACCGCAATTCCAGCCGCCGCAATCGCCATTCCCTGCTGCACTACCATACGCACCACTTCGCCTCTGCGCGCGCCGAGCGCCATCCGCACGCCGATCTCGTGCGTGCGCTGGGCCACGGCGTATCCCATCACTCCGTAGATTCCGACCACTGCCAGCACCAGCGCCACGGCAGCGAAGATGCCGAGCAGCAGAAGATTGAAGCGTCGCGGGGCGATGGAGCCGGCGAGTGCCTGTTCGAGAGTCTGGACATCGTAAACAGGCTGCGTGCGGTCCAGGTCTCGAATGAGCTTGCGGATGGCCTCGGCCATCGCGGAGGCATCGCCCGCGGTGCGCACCATGATGTCCATCGAGCCCACATAGATGGCCTGACGATAAGGTATGTAAGTTTCGGGAGCGGGCTTCGCGTCGAGCTTGGCGTATCGCAGGTCCGCCACCACTCCCACGATGGTTGCCAAGGACTCTTGGGTTGGGGAAGAGGCCGGCGTCGTCATACGGCGGCCGAGCGGATCGGCCTTGCCGAACACGGCGCGGGCGAAGCTCTCGTTGATCATGACCGCGGGTGACGGCTCGCGGCCGGTAAGCCAGCGGCCGGCCACCAGACGCATGCCCATGGCCTGGAAGTAGCCGGCGGATACCGAGTGATAGGTCGCGTGAGGCGTCTCCTGCTCCGGGAATTGGATTCCTTCCACCCTGACGATGCCACGGACCGGCACATTCGTAATGGCGGCGGCAGAGACACCGGGCGCCGCACTCACACGATCGAGGAGGCGGTCGAAATAAGCGATTTGCGCTTCGCGGGCGCGATACGACGGACCCGAGAGTGCGACCTTCATCGTCAGGATACTCTCCGGCGCGAAGCCGGGCGGATGGGCGCTCATGCGCCAGAAGCTTCGGATCATCAGACCGGCGCTCGCCAGCAGCACCAGCGTGACCGCTAATTCACCCGCCATCAGGAAACGGCGAATGGCGATTCGGGATGCGCCCGGCGATACCGTAGAGCCGCCATCTTTGAGCACACAGGCGAGACTGGCGCGGGACACTGAGATTGCCGGGCCGAGACCGAAGAGGATGCCGGTAGCCATCGATACCACAAGGGTGAAGCCCAGGACCCTGAGGTCAATAGCCGCTTCGCCGAGACGGGGAACGGCATGCGATCCGAACCTGACCACGGCGCCGAGCGTGAGGCGCGCGAAAAGCAGTCCGGCCGCGCCTCCGATGAGCGCGAGCACGATGCCTTCGGCGAGCATTTGTGCAATCATGCGGACACGGCCGGCCCCGATGGCGGCGCGGATGGCGATCTCCCGTTGCCGCGAGGTCGCGCGCGCCAGCGTCACGTTGGCGATATTGGCGCAGGCAATCAGCAGTACGAACGCAACGGCCGCGAGCAACACCAACAACGCTCGCCGCGATTCGCCTACGAGCCGTTCTTGCATCGGAAGTACCCGAAGCTTCAGCGAGTCCGACATGGCGGCGGGATAGCGGCGTGCAATATCGCGCTGAATGGCTTCCAGCTCGGCGGCAGCCTGAGACAGATGTACGCCCGGCCGTAGTTTCGCCACCACGCTCACGAGTATCCGGTCTGCTCTGCGGTCTTGCGGATCGAGGAACTCGGGAATGTAAGCTTCGATCTCACCAATATCGGGACCCAGACCCTCTAGCGGCAGCGCAAAGCGATAGCTCTCGGGCAGCACCCCGCAGATGGTGAATGGCTGGCCGCCGAGTACGACCGGCTTGCCCACGATATCCGGATCGCGGCCGAAACGGCGTCCCCACAGTCTGTGGGTGATCAGAATGACATTGCGGTCGGCCGTGGTGAACAGGCGTCCCCTCTCCGGCCGGGCGCCGGTAATCGCCAGAAATTCATCCGATGCTGCGATGCCGCCCACCTGGTCGGCCTGCGAGCCGAAATCCATCGACGCGCTGAAGTCGCCGTACGGGACCATCTTCTCGAAGGAATGGGATCGCGCCTTCCAGTCGAAGTAGTCGGCCGCACGGACGGCTTCGAAGTGCGGCCACTGGCTGTACTCCGCCAGCCAGACCAGGCGGTCGGCATCCGGGTACGGGAGGGGATTGAGCAGCACCGCATTCACGACGGTGAAGACGGCGGTATTCATCCCGATCCCTAGCGCCAGGGTCAGGATCGCGACCGCCGCAAAGCCGGGATTGCGGCTGAGTACTCGAAAAGCGTAGCGGGCGTCCTGGAGCAGGCGATCCACCCAGACGGCGTGCCACACTGACCAGGTATCCTCCGCGATGCGGGTGGTATTGCCGAACTTTCTCAGCGCGCCGGCGCGGGCCGCTTCGGGCGTCATGCCGCGGTCGATGTTGTCACGTGTTTCGTGCTCGATGTGCTCCTCGATGTCGCGCCGGAGTTCGTCGAAGTTCATGATTTACCCTCCCCGCCCGCGGGCCGCAGGATTCCGGCGATAGCCCGCGCCAATTTGTCCCATTTAGTGGTTTCGACGGCCAGTTGCTTGCGGCCCTTGGGAGTGAGACGGTAAAACTTCGCGCGGCGATTGTTCTCCGACGCGCCGTCTTCAGCAGCGATCCAGCCGCGCTTAATAAGCCGGTGCAGAGCCGGATACAGCGAACCCTGCTCGACCTGAAGCACGTCCTCAGAGTTGCGCTCGATGGCCTTGGCGATGGCATGTCCGTGGATTGGGCCGAGGAGCAAAGTGCGGAGGATCAGCAGGTCGAGGGTCCCTTGCAGTAGCGCGACACGCTCATCTTCGTCTCGAGTAGACATTCTAGGTCAAGCATAGGTGCCACACCGGTAGAATGTCAAGGGGAAAGCGGGAATCTGAGGCACGCGGTCTAGGACTCGGTCAAACCGCCGGCTGCGGCCTTTTTCAAGGCGTAGTTCCGCCCGCCCACAGAGGGAGCGAGAAACGCCCTTCGAATACTGCCGGGATCATTCCTTCGACTCCTTCTCGTCTGGTTCCTGAAGCGCGAGCAGGGCTTTCTCGGTGTCCCTGACATCCTCGAGAGGCTTCCTGAATTATTCATCCGTCCCGGTGACGGCCCCGCAGGGGCCGTGAAGTTGAGTCACAGAAACTCCACATTTTTATTTCCCCTCGTTTCACCAACTTGAAGATCCCATCCCCCGAACTCCGCTCACCGCCATGGTAAGCGTGGAATTGAGAGTGACCTTATGAGACGGCCCATCGCATCGCAAATCCCGCCGCCATCGCCCGTTCTCCGCCCGGCGTCCGGTTCGTCTCTCCGCCCCGAAATCCGGGAGCCGCGCCTGTTAAAAACTCTCCACATGCGTCACCCGTTTTCCACCTTTCCCCGCAACCCTAGGAAACAGAGAAGCTTAGCCGTGCACGATTTGTTGCACCACGTTTGGACGGATTCGTCTCCCGATGCGCCTCCCGGCCCCTGCGGGCGCGGGTTCTCTCCGGGCGGCCAGGAGCTACAATGGCCCCCGGACGGCTTCATACAACCATGAGGATCTTCAATCAGGCAGACCGGCTCGGCTGGGCAGCCATTGTCGCGTTGCTCGCCGCTTGCGCCGTGGTTGCGCAGAACGCGGGCGACCCGCTGGAGCGCGGCTTCGAGAACCCGCCCGACAGCGCCAAACCGCGCGTGTGGTGGCACTGGATGAACGGCAACATTACTAAGGAAGGGATCAAGCTCGACCTGGAGTGGATGAAGCGCGCCGGCATCGGCGGTTTCCAGAACTTCGACGCCGCGCTGGCCACGCCCCAGGTGGTCGAAAAGCGCCTGGTCTACATGACGCCGGAGTGGAAGGACGCCTTCCGCTACGCGGCTACTCTGGCGGACCAGTTGGGGCTGGAGATGGCCATTGCGGGCTCACCCGGCTGGAGCGAGAGCGGCGGTCCCTGGGTTCCGACGGCGCAGGCCATGAAGAAGCTGGTATGGAGCGAGACGCGGGTCGAGGGTGGCCGGCCGTTCACCGGCACGCTGCCCAAACCGCCTTCCACCACCGGACCATTTCAGAACATCCCGCGCGCCGAGCTGTTCTCTCTGTTGGGCCAGACGTCGGCGGCGCTGCCCGAATATTACGCCGACAGCGCCGTCGTCGCCTATCGCGCGCCGGAGAACGACGTGCCGCCCGCGAGCTTGCAGCCCAAGGTGACCTCCAGCGGCGGAGCGTTCGACCTGGCTTCGCTCACCGATGGAGACTTGGCGAAGACCACCGCCTTGCCGATTGCGCCGGTAGGCCAGAAGGCGTGGATCCAGTTCGAATTCGCCGCGCCTCAAACCATCCACGCGGTGACCCTGGTTACGCAAGGTGGCGGGAACCCTTTCGCCGACCGGCTCGGCGGCGCGGACAGCGGGCAGGCCCTGGAGGCCGGCGATGATGGTCAGGACTTCCACACCGTGGCCGCGATTCCCACTGGTGGAGCGGCCGAGCACACCATCGCCTTCGCCCCGGTCACGGCCCGATTCTTCCGCCTGACCCTCCGCACGCAGGCCGCGCCGGCCAACCCCTTCGGCGGTATGGATCTCTCGGGCCTCGCAAATATCATCAGGCTTCCACCGGCGCCTACCGAATATAAGATCGCCGAGCTGGTGCTGCACACGGATGCGCGGGTGAATCGGTTCGAGGAGAAGGCCGCCTTCGCCACCCTGCCCGACCTGTACGCTTTCCCGACCCCGGCATCCGCGCCGGAGGAGGCCATCCGCAAGGCCGGCGTCGCCGACCTGACCTCTCGGATGAAGCACGACGGCACGCTCGACTGGACCCCTCCGGCGGGCCGCTGGGTGGTGCTGCGCATGGGTTATTCCCTGACCGGCGCCAGGAACGCTCCGGCTTCCCCCGAGGCCACCGGGTTGGAGGTCGACAAGCTCAATCGTGGCTTCGTCAAGCAGTATCTCGACAATTACCTGGGCCAGTACAAGGATACGGTCGGCGCGCTGATGGGCAGGCGCGGCGTCCAGTACGTGATTACCGACAGTTGGGAGGCCGGCGTTCAGAACTGGACGGACGACATGATCGCGGAGTTCACGAAGCGGCGCGGCTACAGTCCGCGCCCGTGGCTTCCCGTGCTGGCGGGCCGCGTGGTGGAAAGCGCCGGGGAGAGCGACCGGTTCCTGTGGGACTTCCGCAGAACCATCGCCGACCTGACGGCGGAGTGCCACTACGACCAGATCACCGCGTCCCTGCGCGAGCGGGGAATGGGGCGCTACAGCGAATCGCACGAGTCCGGCCGCGCATTCATCGGCGACGGCATGGAGGTGAAGCGCAGCGCCGCCATCCCCATGAGCGCCATGTGGACCTCCATACCCGGCGTCAACGCCGAGCAGTACGGTTACAACGCCGACATCCGCGAGTCCGCCTCCGTGGCCCACATTTACGGCCAGAACCTGGTGGCTGCCGAGTCTCTCACGGCCATCGGCACCGCGTGGGCGTGGTCGCCCGAGACGCTGAAGCCCACCGCCGACAAGGAACTGGCGATGGGTTTGAACCGCTTCGTCATCCACACCTCGGTGCACCAGCCCGTGTCGGACAAAGTTCCGGGTCTCGGCCTGGGTCCGTTCGGCCAGTGGTTCACGCGGAACGAGACCTGGGCGGAACAGGCCAAGCCCTGGACCACCTACCTGGCCCGCAGCTCCTACATGCTCCAGCAGGGGAAGTTCGTGGCCGACGTAATCTACTTTTACGGAGAGGACTCCAACCTCACGGCGTTGTTCGCCACCAAATCGCCCGACGTGCCCGCCGGATACAACTTCGACTACGTCAACGCCGACGCGCTGGTCAATCGCCTGTCGGTGGAAGGCGGGCGGATCGTCACGCCGTCGGGAATGAGCTACCGCGTGCTGGCTCTCGATCCCCGCGCCCAGCAGATGTCCCTGCCGGTCCTGCGCAAGATACGCGAACTGGTGAACGCGGGCGCCGCGGTGGTTGGTGCCAAGCCCGTCGGCACGCCCAGCCTGGGCGATGACCACAACGAGTTCCGCAGCATCGCGGACGAGCTTTGGGGCGGGGGCAGGGGAGTGCGACCTTTCGGCAAAGGCAAAGTTTACGGCGGCCAGGCGCTGGCCCAGGTGCTGGCCGCTTTGCCCGCGTCGCCGGATTTCGAATACACCAAACCGCGGACCGACACCACCCTCTTGTTTGTGCATCGCAAGCTGGCCGATGGCGACGTGTACTGGGTGGACAACCGGAACGGCCGCATCGAGACCGTGGACGCGACCTTCCGCGTGCAGGGCAAGGCTGCCGAGCTTTGGCATCCCGAAACCGGCCGCGTGGAACCGGCATCCTACCGGATCGCCGCGGGCCGCACCACCGTGCCGCTGCACCTCGATCCCTACGAGGCGGTGTTCGTGGTATTCCGCAAACCGGCCACCGAGCCATCGCGCTCCTTGCCGCAGCAGGTAGAAACTTCGATAGCCGCGGTGGAGGGTCCGTGGGACGTCGGCTTCCAGCCTGACCGCGGGGCTCCCGCGAAGATCGTCCTCGACAAGCTGGGCTCGTGGACCGACAACACCGATTCCGGAGTGAAGTACTTCTCCGGCACGGCAACCTACGCTAAGACGATCCAGGCGCCGCAAGGTTGGTTCGAGGCGGGCGCGCGGCTGTGGCTCGATCTCGGCAGCGTGAAAAACCTGGCGGAGGTGTCGGTCAACGGCAAGAACCTGGGGGTCGTGTGGAAGACGCCGTTCCGCGTGGATGTGACCGGCGCCATGAAGCCGGGCGCCAACACCGTGGAGGTCAAGGTGACGAACCTCTGGGTCAACCGCCTGATCGGCGATGTCCAGCCCGGCGCCGCGAAGAAGTACACCTACACCACGCAGCCGTTCTATCGGGCCAATTCCCCGTTGCTGCCCTCCGGGCTTCTGGGCCCGGTCGAGATCGTCTCCGCCAAATAAGCACATGCGGATCGATCGGCAATACGCCCGCGACATACTCGTGCGGCTGGTCCAGATCAACTCCGTCAACCCGGCGCTGGCCCCCGGCGCGCCGGGTGAGCGCGAGATCGCCGGGTTCATCGCGGGATCCCTGCGGAGCTTCGGCCTCGAAACCGCGATCTTCGAGCCGTCGCCCGGGCGCACCAGCGTGCTGGGACGCCTGCGTGGCGCCGGTGGCGGCCGCAGTCTCATGCTGAACGCGCACTGCGACACGGTGGACGTTGCCGGAATGGCGGAGCCCTTCTCCGGCGCGCTGCGCGGCGGGAAAGTGTACGGCCGCGGGTCGTTCGATATGAAGGGCAGCCTTGCCGCCTGCATGACCGCGGCCAAGGCGTTGGCCGATTCCAGGGCGGGCCTCCGCGGCGATGTCCTGGTGGCGGCGGTGGCGGACGAGGAATACGGCAGCCTCGGCACCAGCGACCTGATCCAGCGAGTCCGGGTGGATGGCGCTATTGTCACGGAACCGACGGCGCTCGACGTGTGCCTCGCTCACAAGGGATACCGGTGGATCGAGGTGGAGATCGCCGGCCGCGCGGCCCACGGCAGCAAGTTCGAGCTGGGCATCGACGCCAACATGAAGATGGGCCAGTTTCTCTTCGGCCTGGCCCGCCTGGAGCGCGAATTGCGCGCGCGGCCGCGGCATCCGCTGGTCGGTCCGCCGTCGTTGCACGCGGCCATGCTCGAGGGCGGCTCGGGCCTGAGCACGTACGCGGCATCTTCGAGCGTGAAGATCGAGCGGCGCACCATCCCCGGCGAGACCGAAGCACAAGCCGTCGGTGAGATCCAGGCAATCGTCGATTCCCTCACGGCGGCGGACCCGGACTTCCACGCCACGGTGCGCCCGTTTTTCGCGAGGGATCCGTTTGAAGTCGCCCCCGGCGCGGCAATCGTGCGGTCGGTGGATCGGGCGGCGGAGAAGGTCCTCGGCCGCCCCGCCGCGCACATCGGCGACACGCCCTGGATGGACGCGGCCCTGTTGCAGGCCGCCGGCGTGGAGACCGTGGTGTTCGGGGCAACCGGCGCCGGCGCGCACTCCGCTGTCGAGTGGGTGGATCTGGATTCCGTCTTGAAGCTGGCGGAGATCCTGGCGGAGGTGGCATCGGACTACTGCGGTTGAACTGCGCGCCGCCGCGCCCCGATGTTACGCTGAAGTATTGCATCGCCATCCTCTCCTGAAGCCCTACCTGGCCCTGGTCGCGGTGTGCATTTTCTGGGGGACGACCTACCTCGGCATTCGCATGTCCCTGGAGACGTTCCCTCCGATGATGCTGGTCTCGGTGCGTTACATCCTCTCCGGTTCCCTGCTGCTCCTGTTCGCCGCGGCGCGCGGCATTTACGTGCCGCGAGGACGCGAATTCTGGATGGCCTGTTTCAGCGGGTTCCTGGTGCTGGGGATCGGCAACGGCGCCCTGGTATACGCGGAAGTGATCATCCCCAGTGGAATGGCCGGCCTGATCATCACTATCTCGCCGTTCTGGCTGGTGGGCGTGGAAGCTCTGCTGCCGGGCGGCGAGCGGCTGCACGCGCCCACCATCGGAGGCATGGCAGTGGGCCTCTTCGGCGCTTCGCTTCTGTTCACTCCCGATCTGGAGTCTCACGGGATCAACCGGAACCTGTTGTACGGCTTTCTGATCCTGCAGATCGGCATGGCCGGCTGGTCGTTCGGATCGATCCTCCAGCGGCGGCAGGTGGGCAAGGCCCACCCGATCATCGCCGGCGGGGTTCAACAACTGGCGGCGGGCCTGATTCTGGCGCCGTTTGCGGCGGCTATCCCGCCGCACCACGTGAACTGGAGTCTTCGCGGGGTGATGGCGCTGTTCTACCTGGTTGTCTTCGGGTCGCTGGTGGGCTACAGCGCGTACATCTACGCGATGGACCGCCTGCCGGTGGCCATCGTTTCGGTCTATCCCTACATCAACGCCATCGTCGCCGTCACGTTGGGGTGGCTGTTCTACCGCGAGCCTTTCGGCATGAAGGAAGCTGTCGCCATGACGATCATCTTCGCGAGTGTGGCGGTGGTCAAGCGCTACGCGCACAAGCCGGCGGCTGGAGCGTGAGGGCTAACTCCGCCCCATCACCTTTGCCCCGAGAGCGCCGCCGGCCATGCTGAAGCCGGTAATAAACAGGAACAGCGCCACCAGCGAAAACAGGAGCATGGCGACAATGCCGGGGCCGCTCTGGAAGAACTGGGTCATCTGCTGCACCGCCGGGTCCTGCGCGGGGAGGTTTTTCAACTGCTCCTGAAAGAGAGCGCCGAGCTTGCCGGATAGAGCGTTGGGAAGCTGCCGCGCGGTGAACACTACGGCCGACAGGCCGAACATCAGGATGCCCGTGATCCAACCCATGCGCACTCCGGCGCCCACATTCAGCAGGCTGCCGGTTTTTTTGCGGTAAAAGAACACCGCGAAAAAGCCCGCGGCGATCCAGTTCAGGAAAGGCAGAAAGCTCAGCACCGTGGCGCTGATGGCCACCAGCAGGGCGATTCGCACGGCCACCGGATTGTGGAAGTTCAGCGGGGCTTCCGCCGGGGCCGGGGCCGTGGCCGTGGCGGGAGTGGGTGGAAGTACGCCGGGGTACTCCTGCGGCCGCGGCGGAACCGCTTCCGGCACGACAATGTCGCGCTGCGGCTTTCCGCACTTGTGGCAGAAGAGCGCGTCCGGAGGCAACTGCGCGCCGCAAGTGCAGAATTCTCCCCGCGCGCCCCGGTCGCGCTGCGCCTTGCCGCACTGGTCGCACGAGAGCGCATCCGGCGCGAGCGGCGCACCGCAAGTATCACAGAAGTCCGACATCATTCTCCCCGTGGGCATCTTCAGTTTGACTCACGGGGCGGCGGGGAAGCAACTGCGGGGCAGGGCTAGCGGAACCGCACCTTGACGTCCGGCTTGTTCTCCAGGTGCGTGGTATCGATGAAACGCACGCGCGCGGGAGCGGCGGTCATGACCACCGACTGGGTGTGGATCCCGTCGCCGGTGAAGCGCACGCCCTGGAGCAGGTTGCCATCGGTGACGCCGCAGGCCACGAACACCAGGTTCTGGCCGGGCGCCAGGTCGGGCGTGTGATAGATGCGGTGGACGTCGCGAATGCCCATCTGCTGCATGCGCTCCTTCTGCGCGTCGTCCTTCACGATCAGCCGGCCGAGGATCTCGCCGTTGAGGCAGCGCAGCGACGCGGCGGTCAGCACGCCCTCCGGCGCGCCGCCCGAGCCCATCACCGCGTGGACCCCGGTGCCGGCCACCGCGGCGGCGATACCGGCGGACAGATCGCCATCGGAGATCAGCCGGATGCGCGCGCCCGCCTCGCGGATGTCGGCGATGAGCTTCTGGTGCCGCGGGCGGTCCAGGACTACGATCACCAGGTCGTCGATGCCGCGCTGCAGGCGCCGCGCGATGGCCTTCAGGTTATGCTTCACCGGCGCGTCCAGATCCACCGCGCCTTTGGCGGCGGGGCCGACGATGATCTTCTCCATGTAGCAGTCGGGCGCATGCAGCAGGCCGCCCTTTTCGGAGGCGGCCAGCACGGTGATGGCGCCGGCGCCTCCCGTGCAGCAGAGGTTGGTGCCTTCCAGAGGATCGACCGCGATATCCACGGTGACCTGGCGATCGGGACTGTGCGAGCCCACCGTCTCGCCGATGTACAGCATGGGCGCCTCGTCGCGCTCGCCTTCGCCGATCACGATGGTGCCGTCGATGGCGATGGTGTCGAGCGAGCGCCGCATCGACTCCACCGCCGCCTGGTCGGAAACCTCAGGATCGCCCATGCCCATGGTGCGCGCCGAAGCGATGGCGGCGTCCTCCACCACGCGAAGCAATTCCAGCGACAGGTCGAACATGTGGTAGCTTTCTCCTCATGGACGATATCACAGTCGTGGTGCTGGCAGATCCTACCGAACCCGAGCTGGCCATGCTGGAGCGGTTGCCGCCCGAAACCAGCCTAGCGGTGGGCGACTCGGCGGAAGCCTTCAGGCGGGCGGCGGCGGACGCGGAGGTGATCTTCAACTGGTCGCTTGCGGGCGATATGCTGCGCGAAGTATTCGGCATGTGTCCGCTGGTGCGTTGGGTGCACACGCGCTCCGCCGGGCTGGACAACATTCTTTTCCCCGAGCTGGTGGAAAGCCCGGTGCCGCTCACCAACGGCTCCGGCGTTTTCAGCGCTCCGCTGGGCGAGTTCGCCATGGCCGCGATTCTGTTTTTCGCCAAAGACCTGCGCCGGATGGTTCGCAACCAAATGGCCGGCCGGTGGGAGCAGTTCGACATTGCGGAGATCGAAGGACAGACGTTGGGGATTATCGGCTACGGCGATATTGGCCGGGCGGTGGCCACGCGGGCCCGCGCCCTGGGGATGCAGGTGGTGGCGGTGAAACGGCAGGGCCCGCCCTTGTACAACGTGGACCCGCTGGTCAGCCGGATCTATTCGCCCGATCGCCGCATCGAGATGATCGCGCGCTGCGATTACGTGGTGATGGCGGCGCCGCTGACCGCGGAGACGCGCGGCATGATCGGGGAGCCCGAATTCGCGGCCATGAAAGCCAGTGCGGTGGTCATCAATTTAGGCCGCGGCCCGGTGATCGATGAAGCGGCGATGGTGCGGGCACTCTCCGCGAGGCGCATTCGGGGCGCGGCGCTCGACGTGTTCGACCAGGAGCCGCTGGCCGAAGGGCACCCGTTCTACCAGTTGGACAACCTGCTGCTCTCGCCGCATTGCGCCGACCACACGCCCGACTGGCTGGAGCGGGCCATGCAATTCTTCATCGACCAGTTCGAGCGCTTTCGCAAGGGCGAGCCGCTGTTGAACGTGGTGGACAAGCGGCGGGGGTATTGAGGCAAGTAACCATGGCCTACCTGGCACCTTTCGAGTATGATGTTTTCCTCAGCTACGCCAGGGTGGACAATCTCTCGATATCCGGCGATGCCGCCGGCTGGGTCACTCGATTTCACAAACACCTGGTGATATCGCTTTCCAAGAGGATCGGCCGGATCGGCGCCGTCCATATCTGGCGCGATTCGGAAATCGATCCCAGTCAGCTTTTCGATGCGACCATCCAGGAGAAGATCCGGACGTCGGCGATTTTCGTCGCGCTGACCTCGCAGGGCTACCTGGAATCGAAGTATTGCCGGAGCGAACTGCGCGGGTTCCACGAAAAGGCGCAGCATGAGGCTCAAGGCGTGGCGGTCGGGGACCGGCTGCGAATCGTAAACGTTCTTCTGCAGAACATTCCGCCGGCGCGCTGGCCGGCGGAATTCGGGCGCACCGGCGGGCAGCCATTTCACGACGCCGAGCGAGAGGACGAACTGGGCGAACCCTGGGATCCGGACACCAGGCAATTCCAGTCGGCGCTCCGGAGGGTGGCGGATGCCATTTACACCACGCTCACCGCGATCCAGGAGGCGTCGCCGGCCTCCATCCGGGAGGCGAAAGCCGTCCCGACACCGTTCCGCGTGTATGTCGCGGACACCGCCGACTCGCTGCTCACGTCCCAGCGGCGGTTGATCGCCGAATTACGGCAGAAGGGGATGGAAGTGGCGAGCGGCGTGCCGCCGCCGCACGAACGCGCGGCTCACGAAGCGACGGCCGCCGCCGAAATCGGCAAAGCCGATCTTTCCGTGCACCTGCTGGATGGGCTCGCCGGGCACGAGATCGATGGCGAGCCTGGAATCTCCTACCCGCGCAAACAGGTGGAACTGGGGCTGGCGCGCGGCAAGCCCCAGTTGATCTGGATTCCACAGCAGCTCGCCCGCGAATCGATCGAAGACGACACGCACAAGAGATGGCTGGCGGAGTTGGAGAACGGTCCGCGAAGAAGCAGCTACGATGTGGTGCGCGGCCCGGCAAGCCGCATCACCCACGAGGTTCTGGGCAAAGCCGATCAGCTCAGACTGCAGGCGCAGACGCGCCAGGAAGGCCAGGCGCCCGCCGCTGCGCTGCTGGACACGCACCTGAAGGACCAGCTTTACGCGCTGGAGCTGGGAGCGTTCCTGCTGAAGCACGGAGTGCAGCCGTTCATCAATCCGGAGGCGGACGATCCGCACCAGAATCTGAAGGTCTTTCAGGAACGGCTGCGGCAGGTGAGCATTCTCATCGTATTTTTTGGAGGCGTCGCCGAAGAATGGGTCCGTGCGAGGCTGGGAACGGCCCTGCAGATCGCGATCGCGGACCGCTCTCCGCTGCGAGCCTGCGGCGTGTACCTGGCGCCGCCGCGGCAGAAAGGCGAAGTTCCGAATTTCGACCAGGGGCCGTTTCGGATCGCCATCCTGGACAATTCTGCCGGCTTTGACCCGCAGTCGGTGGCGCCGCTGCTGGCGGGTTTGAAGGGGGCGGACGTATGAGTCCGGCGGCGCGCGCAGGGCCATCGGCCCGGTTTCCCTTCGTTGGGCTGCGGCCTTTTCGGACCGACGAAAGCCTCCTCTTTTTCGGCCGCCGCGAGCAGACCGTCGAGCTGATGGAATCGCTTCACCGCACGCATTTCGTCGCCGTGGTGGGCACGTCGGGGTGCGGTAAATCGTCGTTGGTGTATGCGGGCCTGATCCCGAAGCTCGAGGCCGGATTTCTGGCCGAAGATCGCGACCGGTGGATGTCCGCGAGCATGAATCCCGGCGGCCGGCCGATGTGGAACCTGGCGAGGGCCGTTCTGACGGGGATCGGCTCAGAGCCCGACGCCCAAAGCGTGGATGCGCTGCGGAGCGACATCGGCGCCGGGGGAGCCGCGGCGATCGTGGACCGCCTGGCGCCGGCGCTGGCCCGGACGGATGCCAACTTCCTGCTGCTGGTGGATCAGTTCGAAGAGATTTTCCCGTTCGGCGTACACACGAAGGACGCCGCCCGGCGGGACGAGGCGGCGGACATGGTATCCATCCTGCTGGCGCTGGCGGAGCAGAGGACCGCACCGGTGTACATCGTGATCACGATGCGATCCGATTTTCTGGGAGACTGCGAAGCGTTCCCGAGTCTTCCGGAGGCGATGAATCGGAGCCAATACCTGGTGCCGCGCCTGACCCGGCAGCAGCGCCGGGAAGCGGTGGAGGGGCCAATCCGGCTATTCGGAGAATCGATCACGCCGCAACTCCTGGATCGCGTGCTCAACGACGGCGGCGACGAGAGCGATCAATTGCCGGTGATGCAGCATGCCATGCTGCGCTGCTGGGAAGAATGGCAGAAGCAGGCGCAAGGGCCGCTGGACATCCCGCATTACGAGGCGGTGGGGACGATTCGGGGTGCGCTTTCGCGCGATGCCGAGGCCGCGCTGAAGGGGTCGTCCGAGGCGGTGGCCGAGAGGTTTTTCCAGGCGCTGACCGATACCGATGCCGGCAACCGCCGCGTGCGCCGGGCGGCCAAACTCAGCGAGATCGAAGCCATCACGGGCGCCCGCCGCGAGGAACTGGAGGGGATCGTGGAGCGATTCAGCGGCCACGGGCGCTCTTTCCTGGCCGTGTCGGACGACCCCGCCGACCCGCTGATCAAGATCTCACACGAGAGCCTGATCCGGCAGTGGGACCGGTTGCGGAAGTGGGTGGACGACGAATCGGCATCGCGCGCGATCTATCGAAGGGTTGCGGAGGCGGCGATGCTCCACAAAGAAGGACGGGCGGCGTATTGGCGCAACCCCGACTTGCAACTGGCGCTGGATTGGAGGAAAAAGCGGAAGCCGAATGCGGCGTGGGCGCGGCGGACTTATCCCGACTTCGACGGAGCGATGGCTTTTCTGGAGGGCAGCCGAAAGAACCGGCTCTTGAAGCTGTGGCTGACGGCGGGCGCCGTGATACTTGTGTCGGTGGTACTTGGCCGGCAGCTATGGCGCGATTCGGCGGATTATCGGACCTACCGTACAAATTTGAGCAAAGCCGAAGCTGGACTGCGCGAGGCAGAGAGAGCCACGCAGACGGCTCTCAACCAGCAGAAGGAGATCGAGGCGTCGGTGAAAGCACAGTCCCTGGCACTTCAACTCTCGTTAAATGCGGACGATGCGCACAACACCGGGTCTGGTGAAGAGGGCATCGTGGCGGCGGGTCTGTTGGCTGTCGAGTCGCTGAGAGCCTATCCGACCTTTCAGGGAAGACGAAGGGCGGCGTGGGTTCTAGGGCTGCTACCGCACCGCGTTGCGGTGTGGGGTTCGCAAGGGAGCGAGTTGGTCTCGGCGGCGTATTCCAACGACGGGCGATGGCTGGCGACCGGCGGCAGTGACGGAACCGTGGTTGTCCGGAACACGGCGAATGGCGCACCGCTCAAGCGGCTCACTGTGGAAGGGCAAGTGTGCTGTCTGGCCTTCAGCAAGAATGGGCGCCTGCTGGCAGCGGGAGCTCTCCATCTGACAGTTTGGAACACCGAGACATGGAATGTCGTGAAACAACTCGAACAACGGAGAAGCGGCATCCTCCGCGTGACGTCCGTGGCTTTCAATCGCGATGGCACGCTGTTGGCGGTGGCCGACAATTCCGGTTCTTCCGCCCTGGTGCTGGATACTGCCAACTGGAGCGAGCGGAAGCCGGGAACCGACGTTCGGGCGATTTCCGCCGTGACGTTCACTCAGGATGGGGGCTCTCTGATTGAAGCGAGCGGGGACTGGATTCGCATCTGGCCCGTCAAAGGAGGCCCCCTACGGAACGCATACTCCGAGCGGGTGAGGAATGCGGTATTCGGTCCCGATGGTCTGTGGGCTGACATCGATTTTGAAGAGATCGTCGTGAGGCGTCTCGAGGAGCCCGCACCCTGGGCAACGCGAACCGAGATTCACCTACCGATCAGAGCGTTGGAGAGTGCTGTTTCGTTTAGCCCGGATGGGAAGTCACTGGCGGTGGCCAGCACTGATGGTGTGCGGATCATGCGGCTTTCCGATAAGCGCGAGGTTGCCCGGATTCCGGAGCGTGCCAGCGCGATTGCTTTCCACCCAAACGGGCACATGGTTGCCACCGTCAATACAGATTCACAACGGCCCATCACCGTCTGGCAGATCGATGCCGGACTCGAGCCGATCCGAATGCATGAGAGCGCGCCGGTGCGCGTTCTCGGATTGAGCGCCAACACCAAATGGCTGGCGATTGGCGGCGTGGATCGCATGCTGAGGGTGGTCGAGCTGGCAACGCAAAAGGAGGTAGTGCGGAAGGACCTCGGAGGAAAAGCGGCCGCAATCGCATTCAGCCCGGATGACCGGTTCTGCGCGGTGGGCGCGGGTCGCAATGTTCGTGTCTTCGACACGGCCGGCTGGCATGAAGTCATCAGCCTGAAGACCGGCGGCAGCGTTTCCAGACTGGCTTTTCGCGAGGATAGCCGTTGGCTTGTGTCGGTAGCTGACTCCGGCAAGGAGAAACGCCAGGTCCAACTGTTCGAGACCTCGTCGTGGCACTCACCCGGACCAATTGACGGGGGAGACTTGCAGGACGTGAGTTTCAGCCCCGACGGGCGCTGGTTCTCGATATCTACATCGATACCTTCCAGCTCCGGTCCCTCCTCATTCATTTGGACCGTGTTCGCGCTCGATACCGGAAAGGCAGCCGGCTCCTATACCCGCCATCCCGACAAGAGCATCGAAAAGACAGGAAACGCATCGCTCGCCCGTGAGTCCATGAAGTGGAACACGGTTGGTAATCCGGTATCGTTTTATTTAGGTGTCGGTGGGGTAAGTGCGGATGGGAACTGGGGGGTTCTCCCGGACATACCAGACGACATCGGCCTGACCCTTAAAGACGCGCGGACAGAGGAGGACCTGGCGCTGCTGGAACGGGGTCAAGAGGTACAAGACGTCGAAATCAGCTCCGACGGCGGGTGGCTGGCAGTTGCGGAGGATAACGAGGTACATTTGTATTCCCTCGCGCCCGAGGATCTCATCCGGCAGCTCTGCGCCCGGCTTACACGGAATTTTTCGACGGATGAGTGGACACAGGTTTTCCATAACCAGCCGTACCGGAAGACGTGCCCCAGTCTGCCTGTTCCCGTGGATAGTCAGTAACGCTTAAGAAGCCGGCTGAAAGCCGGCTGCAGCCAGGATTGGCTGCCCCACACTTTCACCCCACGTACCGCGCATACAGGCTTCGCGCCACGCCCGTATCGCTGGTGCCTTTGACGATCGCCCGGCCGTCGGGGAAGATCGTCATCTCGTAGGGCGGCGCGAGGAAGCGCAGGGCGAACTCGTTGGCGCGCACTTCGCCCAGCGGCTCCAGGCGCGATTTCAGCTCGGCGAGATCGATCGCCACATGACGCTCGTGAACCTGCACCGCGTTCCGCCCGCACAGGGTGACCGGGGCCTGGCGCGATTCCTCGAGGTATGGGAATTCGCCGCGGGCGCAGGCGGGACACTCCGGGTCGCGCGCGGGCGCTGCGATCTGCCGGATGACGCCCGTCCACACGTCCATGGTGGTGATGCGGCCGCAGCCCGGGTCCGCGCTGCCGCAAAGAATCTTCAGCGTCTCCGCCACCTGAATGGATGCCACGGCGGAGACGATGGGGTTGATCACGCCCGCGGTCTCGCAGGTCGGCTGCGGGCCCGAGGGCGGCTCGGGGTATACGCAGCGCAGGCAAGCGGTCCGGCCAGGGATCACCGTCATGGTCAGGCCGTAACTGGCCACCGCCGCGCCGTAGATCCACGGAATGCCGCGGCTGACGGAGAAATCGTTGATCAGGTAGCGCGTGTCGAAGTTGTCGGTGCCGTCTAGAATTACGTGCGCGCCGGCGAGCAGTTCGGCGGCGTTGGAGGCCGTGAGATCCGCCACGACTCCGCGCACGCTCACCGTCGAGTTGATGCGGGCCAGGCGGCGCTCGGCGGCCACGGCCTTGGGGAGCGCGTCGGCGGCATCGGACTCCTCGAACAGCCACTGCCGGTGCAGGTTGCCCGGCTCCACGTAGTCGCGGTCGATGACGGTGAGGCGGCCAACGCCCGCCCTGGCCAGCGCCGCGGCGTGAAAACTTCCCAGCGCGCCCGAGCCCACCACCACGGCGTGCGACCGCAAGAGCGCCTCCTGGCCCCGCTCGCCGATACCCGGGAACAAGATCTGGCGGGAATACTTCAGGCGCTCTTCCGGGCTCATGGAACCGATGGTAACAAACCTGCTATGAAGGGCTTAGGCTATGATGAGGATGGTGCGCCGCCTGCTCGCCTACTACCCTTGTGTCTTGCTTCTTGTCGCGGCAGCGCAGACTCCGGCACTCCGCGCCCAATACCAGAAGTTCGAGGGATTGCCGGTCCGCGTAATCCATTTCAACCCGGAACAGCAGCCCCTCGGGGCCAACGAACTGCACGACATCCTGCCGCTCAAGATGAACGAACCGCTGCGCCCGGCGGATGTGCGCACCAGCATAGAAAGGCTGTTCGCCACGGGCCGCTACGCCGACATCCAGGTGGATGCCCAGCCCTACCGTGACGGCGTCGCGATCGTGTTTGTCACCACAAACAGTTGGTTCATCGGCGGGATCACCGCCGCGGGCCGCATCTCCAACCCGCCGAACGCGGGGCAACTGGAGAACGCCGCAGATCTCAACCTGGGCCAGCCGTATTCGGATGCCAAGCTGAAGCAAGGCATGGCCGATCAGCGGCGCCTTCTGGAAAGCAACGGGCTCTATCACACCCAGATCCACCCGGTTTTCGATTGGGAAAGCGACCGGGAATACCAGCAGGTGAATCTGCGTTTTGAAATCGACTCCGGGGTCCGTGCGCGCTTCACCACACCTGTGCTCTCGGGCGATCTCAAGATGGATCCCGCCAGGATCTTCCGTGCCACCAAGCTGCACCGGTGGTTGATCCGCACCTGGAAGCCAGTGACCCAGACGCGGGTGCGCCAGGCGCTCGACGGCGTGCGCTCGCTCTATCAAAAGGAAAACCGCCTGGAGGCCAAAGTCTCGCTCGACTCTCTGAAGTACGATGCCCAGACCAACGCCGCCACCCCCACGCTGCGCATCGATGCCGGCCCGCGCATCGAGGTGAACGCCGTTGGCGCCAAGATCTCCCAGAGCAAGCTCCGGCGGTATGTGCCGGTATTCGAGGAACACGCCGTGGATCACGATCTGCTGGTGGAGGGCGCGCGCAATCTCCGGGACTACCTGCAATCGGAAGGCTATTTCGAAGCCGAAGTCGAGTTCAAAGAACAAAACGCCAGCAACGATCGCGCCTCCATCGATTACCTGGTGAACAGCGGTGTGCGCCACAAGCTGGTATCCATCCAGATCAGCGGCAACCGGTACTTCAGCACCGAGGCGCTGCGCGAGCGCATGTTCCTTCAGACCGCGTCGTTCCTTCAGTTCCGGCACGGGCGATACAGCGAGGACCTGCTGCGGCGCGATGAGGAATCCATCGCGAACCTTTACCAATCCAACGGATTTCGCGACGTGAAGGTGGCCCACCGGCTGCGCGACCTGCATCAAGGCGGGGTGGTCGCAATCGTCGTGTACGTGGATATCGAGGAGGGGCCTCAGTATCTGATCGACGACCTGCAACTGGAGGGCGTCGAGCGGATGAACAAGGCCGAACTCCTCTCCCGGCTGAGCTCCGTCAAGGGACAGCCATTCAGCGACTTCAGCGTGGCGGTGGACCGCGATGCCATCCTGGCGCGATACTTCGAAGGCGGGTTTCCCGGCGTGACGTTCGAGTGGAGCTCGAAACCGGCCGCGGACCCGCACCGGGTGGATTTGCGCTACGCGATCCACGAGGGCCAGCAGCAGTCGGTCCGCCAGGTGGTGATCAGCGGGAACAAAAACACACGGGAACGCCTGATCGATCGCAACATTACGTTGAATCCGGGCGACCCGCTCTCGCCCGCCTCCGTTACCGAAACGCAGCGGCGCCTGTACGACCTGGGGGTGTTTTCGCGGGTGGATGCGGCCATTCAGGATCCGGATGGCGAAACCGACTCCAAGTACGTGCTGTACAACGTGGACGAGGCGCGGCGCTACTCGTTAGCCACGGGACTCGGCGCCGAGCTGGGCCGGATCGGAGGATGCTCGGACTGCCTGGACGCGCCGGGCGGCGCCACGGGTTTCTCTCCCCGCGTCTCGGTCGACGTGACGCGCAGCAATCTCTGGGGCGACGCGCACAGCATCAGCCTCCGGACGCGCGTCTCGACGCTGGACCAGCGGGCGTTGCTCAACTATTCGTGGCCGCGCGTCGGCAATACCGAGAATCTCAACATTTCCTTCACGGGGCTCTACGAGTACTCGCACGACGTGCGCACCTTCGCTTCCCGCCGCGAGGAGGTTTCGGCGCAGTTGACCCAAAAGCCAAGCAAGGCCATTACGCTCTTTTACCGGCTGGCCTATCGCCGGGTGGGAGTGGGCGACCTCAAGATCAGCGAGCTACTGATCCCGCAACTTTCGCAACGGGTGCGGGTGGGGATGGCGTCCATGAACCTGGTGCAGGACCGGCGCGACGATCCCGTGGAGCCGCACAAGGGCATCTACAATACGGTGGATATCGGCCTGGCCGCGCATGCTCTCGGCTCGCAGGTGACCTTCACGCGGCTGCTGGTGCGCAACGCCACCTACCACCCGATCGGGAAGAAGGTGGTGCTGGCGCGGAGCACGGAATTCGGCGACCTTCACGCCATCAGCTCCACCCAGGATCCGCTGGAGGCCATTCCACTGGCCGAGCATTTTTTCGGCGGCGGCGGCACTTCGCATCGCGGGTTCGCGGACCTGCAGGCCGGCCCGCGAGACACCTCCACCGGGTTTCCCCTGGGCGGCACCTCGCTGCTGTTCAACCAGGTCGAGCTGCGCTTTCCGCTGGTAGGGGACAACCTGGGCGGCGTCCTGTTCCACGACATGGGCAACATCTATTCCAGCCTGGGCAATCTCTCGTTCCGCGCGAGCCAGCGCAACATTCAGGATTTCGACTACACGGTGCACGGTGTGGGCTTCGGCCTGCGCTATCGCACGCCCGTCGGCCCGATCCGCGTAGACCTGGGCTACAGCATCAATCCGCCCTACTACTACGGCTTCCCCAAGGGCTCCACGCAGCAGGACCTGATCAATGCGGGCCCCGATCCGTGCCACCCGCCCGCCGGGGTTCCGAACAGTTGCATCGTGCAGCGGCTGAGCCATTTCACGTACGCTATTTCCATAGGACAGACGTTTTGAGAATCCCAGGCACATGGCGATGGACCGTCCTGCTGCTGGCGATCGCACCGGCGTTGTTTGGGGACATCATCGATCGCATCGCCGTATCGGTGGGCAACCGCGTCATCACCACCAGCGATCTGGACCGCGAAATCCGCGTGAACGCGTTTCTGGAGGGAGTGAAGCCGGATTTCACGCCGGCCGGCAAACGCGCAACCGCGGAGCGCATGGTGGAGCAGAAGCTCATCCGGCGCGAGCTGGAGACCAGCCGGTATCCGGTTTCCGAGGCCGCGGAGGTGGAACCGGCGCTCGAAGAGTTCAAAAAGAAACAGCCGGGGAGCGAGGAAGACTACCAGCGGACCCTGGCCAGCTACGGCATCACCGATCAGGACGTCAAGAACGAATTGTTCTGGCAGCGCACCCTGCTGGCGTTCATCGAGGTGAGATTCCGTCCGGGGATCCAGGTGAGCGATCAGGAGATCCGCGACTATTTCGACAGCGTGGTGGCTCCGGCGGCCCGCTCCGCGCATCCGGGACAGCCGCTGGCGCTCGAGGATTATCGCGACCAGGTCGAGCAGACGCTGGCTGGAAAGCGGGTCGACCAGGAACTGGATCAGTGGCTGAAAGAAGCCCGCAAACGCACGGAGATCGTGTTTCACGAAGAGGTGTTCCAGTGAGGGGGAAACCATTTGCCTGGATCGCCGCCGCTTCCCTGGCGGGCCTGCTGGCGATCGCGACGGCGGCCGCGGTCCTGGTTCTGCGCAGCCACTGGTTCTACGAGCAGGTGCGCTTGCGCGTGGTGAGCACGGTGGAAACGGCCACCGGCGGCCGCGTCGACGCGGCGTCATTCCAGTTCGACTGGACGCGGCTGCGGGCCGAGATCCGGGGCTTCGTGCTGCACGGCCTGGAACCGCGGGACTCGCCGCCGCTCTTTCGCGCCTCTTCGGTGGCTGCCGGCCTGAAGATCGTGTCGCTGCTGAAGCGCGACGTGGATATCCAGTACCTGGAGATTGTCGAGCCGCGAATTCATCTGATCATCGATCCCGACGGCCGTACCAACGTGCCGGAGCCGAAGATCAAGAGCCGGGACCAGCGCACCACGGTGGAGACAATTCTCAGCCTGGCGATCGGGCGCTTCGATGTTCAAGACGGCTTGTTCGAGGTTCAGTGGGACAGGCGGCCGGCGCCGTCCAGCCAGACTTTCTCCGCGCACGGCCGCAACCTGAGAGCGCATTTCCTGTACGAGCTGGCCGGCCCGCGCTATCGCGGCACGGTTTCGATCGAGCCGCTGGAGGTCCAATGGCCGGGCCGCGCGACCGTGCCGCTCGGGGTGGAGGTGGCGCTGACGCTGGAGAAGAACCGCGCCGGGGTGACCTCGGCGAAGCTCTCGACGGGCGAATCGCGCATCGAGCTTTCCGGCGCGATCGACGACCTGGTTTCGCCGCACGGCACGTTCCGGTACGACGCGCGCCTCTCGATCGCCGACGCTTCCCGCATTCTCGGCGTGAGAGAGTTGCAGCGCGGCACGGTGGAGATCGGCGGCAACGCGATCTGGCCCGGCGGCGGCGAGTTCTCCGCCACCGGCAACCTGCGCGCCGAGCGGGTGGATTTCCAGGATTCCACCATCACCCTGCGGGACTGCGGTCTGGAGGGAGCGCTGGCGGCGAACCCGCGCGGCATCGAGCTAAGGGGCGCCCGGCTGACCGGCAACTACGTGACCCGCACCACGCGCGTGCCGGCCTTCGGGCGGATCGCGAACGTAGCGCTTCGCGGGCCGGCGCTCGACCTCCGCGGCGTGGTGCTGGCCGCTCTGGGCGGCACGTTCGAAGGGAACGCACAACTGCGGGAGTTCCAGTATTACACCGTGGACGGCGTAATAGCGGGTTTCGAGGCCAGGCGGGTGGTGGCGCTCTACAGCGCCGAGCGCCTGCCCTGGGACGCACAGGCGTCCGGCCCCATGCACATTGTGGGAACGCTCGGCCGGAAGGAGGATCTGCATCTCTCCGCCAACCTCGACATCTCGCCCGCCGGGGAAGGGGCTGCCGTGCGCGGGCGGATTTCGGCCGACTACGCGGCTCGCGGCGAGACTCTGGATGTGGGCCAATCCAACCTGATGCTGCCAGCCTCGCGCCTGGATTTCTCCGGCGTGCTGGGGCGCAACATGCGGGTCCACCTGGAGACCCACGATTTGAACGACCTTCTGCCGGCGCTCGGAGAGAGCGCAGCCTCCGTTCCAGTGAAGCTGGAGAACGGTTCGCTGGTGTTGGACGGCACGGTTGCCGGCAACCTGGAGAAGCCCGAAATCAGCGGGCGCCTGGGCGTCACGCGGTTCTCGTATTCCGGCAAGACTTTCGATTCCCTTCAGGCGGCGGTGACCGCGTCCCCGGACAACGTGAGTTTCCAGGACGCCACGCTGGCACGCGGGGGGTTACGCGCGCAGTTCGCGGGCGCCATCGGCCCGCGCGATTGGAAGATCGGCGACGACAGCACGATCGCCGTCACGGGCTCCATCAGCAACGCCGACATCACCGAGCTTGCCGCACTGCTGGACGCGGCGGACACGCCGGTCGCCGGGACGCTCACGGCGAAAGCCCGAGTTGGCGGAACCATCGCCAGCCCGGGCTTCGATGGCGATGCCGAAGTCACGCATGGCTCGGTGCGCGAGGAGCCCTTCGACCGCCTTGCCGCGCACATCAGTTTCCGCGGCCGCAAGCTCGAAGTCACGTCGGGGCAGGTCACCGCCGGGCCCAAATCGCTGCAGTTTTCCGGCGCCTTCGATGCCGCGCCCGAGCGTTTCGACCGGGGCCGCCTGCGCCTCCAGGTGGCCAGCAACAGCATGCCACTGAATCGGATCCAGACGCTGGTACAAGCGCGTCCCGGCCTGCAGGGGACCGTTCAGGTGACCGCGAATGGCGCGCTGGAGCTGGTGGACGGCGCCGGCGCCGAACCGGCCTACCGCATCCTCGACCTGCATGCCGATGTGTCGGCGCGCGGCCTGGAACTGACCGGTCAAACGCTGGGCAATGCGCACCTCAGCGCCAACTCCGAGGGGCAGGTGTTGCGCGCGAGCTTCGAATCCGATTTCGCCAACTCGGCGATTCGCGGCCAAGGCGAATGGCGGCTGGAAGGCGACAATCCGGGCAGCGCCACGGTGACCTTCTCCAGAGTCGATTTCGCCCAAATCCGCGCCTGGCTTGCTCCGTCGAAGGCGGGCGAGCCCGTTCCGTTTACGGGCTCGGCGGAGGGAGAACTGCGCATCGAGGGCCCGGCGATGAAGCCGGCGGCACTCAAGGCCGAGCTGCGAATTCCGAAGCTGGAGATTGGCCCGCCGCCGGCCGGGGCATTCGGGTCCTCCAACCTGAAAGGGCCACCCGGCTCCTACGATCTGCACAACACCGGCCCCATCGTGGTCACCATGGCCAATTCGGTGGTCACCGTGGAGAGCGCCCACCTGTCAGGGCGCGCCACCGATCTCACAGTGTCGGGCAAGGTCAACGTCGATCAGAAGAACGCGCTCGATCTACGAGTGAACGGCCGCATCGACCTGGCCATCCTGCACGACTTCGATGCCGACCTCCTGACGTCCGGGACGGTTTCCACCGACGCCACGGTGCGGGGCGCCCCGGACTCGCCCCAGGTCAACGGCCGCATGCAGTTCCAGGACGCCTCATTCAGCGTGAACGACATTCCGAACGGCATCTCCAAAGCCGCGGGCGCGATCCTGTTTACCGGCGACCGCGCCACGATCCAGAGCTTCAGCGGCGAGACCGGCGGCGGCAAAATCGAGCTTTCCGGCTCGGCCGGCTACGGCGGCGGCCAACCGGTCTTCCAGTTGCACGCGCACGCCGAGCAGGTTCGGGTGCGGTACCCGGAAGGGGTCAGCACCACGGCCGATGCGAACCTCGATCTGACCGGCACGGTGGACCGCAGCATGCTTTCGGGCAGCATCACGGTGCTGCGGACGGGATTCAATCCGCAATCGGACTTCAGTTCGCTGATCGCCAGATCGGCCGAACCGGTGCGCACTCCATCGGTCCGTACGGGCCTGATCGGCGGCCTGAATCTGGACGTTCAGATCAACACCTCGCCGGATATCCAGTTTCAAAGCTCGCTGACCGAAGACCTGCAGGTGGAGGCCAACCTGAGGCTGCGCGGCACGGCGACCAATCCCGCGCTGATCGGCCGCATCAACGTCACCCAAGGCCAACTGGAGTTCTACGGAACCAAGTACACGATCAACCAGGGATCGATCGCTTTCTACAACCCTGTCAAAATCGACCCCATACTGGACATCGATCTGGAGACCAAGGCGCGCGGCATCGACATCACCCTCGCGGTCACCGGGCCGCTGAACAAGCCGAAGCTCACGCCGCGTTCCGACCCGCCGCTGGAGTTCAACGAAATTGTCGCGCTGTTGGCCACCGGGCGCACGCCGACGTCCGATCCCACGCTGTTGGCGCAGCAGAGCACGACGCCGCAATCCTGGCAGCAGATGGGGGCCACGGCGCTGCTGGGCCAGGCCATCGCCAACCCGGTCGCGGGGCGGCTGCAGAGGTTCTTCGGCGTGAGCAGGCTGCGCATCGATCCGACGCTGCCTGGGGTGGAGACCAACAATCCGCAGGCGCGCCTGACGCTGGAGCAGCAGGTGAGTCCGGCCATCACGTTCACCTACGTCACCAACGTGACCACCACGAATCCGGAGGTAGTGCGCGTGGATTGGGCCCTCAGCAAGCAATGGTCGGTGGTCGCGCTGCGCGACGAAAACGGCACGTTCGGCCTGGATTTCTTCTTCAAGAAACGGTTCTGAGGGCCAGGGCTTCCGCCCTGGATATCCCTGCGGGATATGGAAGTCAGGAGCCAGGAGCCAGAAGTCAGAAGGGAAGAGTTTGTTCGCGCCTCGGGCCGCAGCTTCCCGGTTTCCCACTACAATAAAATGTCATGGAATCCCTGACCCAGGCGAGTCTCGGACTCACCGGCATATCGGCGGCTTGCGCCTTCATGGCCTGGTGTGTGCGGGGACGGTCTTCGAGCCTCCTGGCGCCTTCGGTGTGGCGCGGGCCGCGCTCGCGGCGCGCGGTGGCGCTGACGTTCGACGACGGCCCCAGCGAGGCTACGCCCCAGGTGCTGGAAATCCTCGCGCGCTACGGCGTGGCCGCCACGTTCTTTCAATGCGGCGTCAATGTGGAGCGACTGCCTGGGATCGCCCGCGCGGTGCGCGAGGGCGGCCACGAAATCGGCAACCACAGCCACACCCACCGGCTGTTCTGTTTTCGCTCGCGGCGTTTCATGGAAGACGACCTGGAGCGCGCGCAGGACAGCATCGAAGCCCATACCGGCGCGCGCCCGGCATGGTTCCGCGCCCCGTTCGGCGCCCGCTGGTTTGGCCTGGCCGGCGTGCAGCGCCGGACGCACCTGACCGGCGTGATGTGGACCATAATCGGGTATGATTGGAGTCAGAAGGCGGATCGGGTCGTCCGGCGCATCGCTGCGGGGGTTTGCAACGGCGCCATCGTCTGCCTTCATGACGGACGCGAGCTTCGCGCCAAGCCGGATATCGGCGTAACCGTGGAAGCCGTGCGGCGCCTGGTTCCCATGCTGCTGGAGCGAGGCTACAGATTCGAGACGGTAAGCAGACTACTATGTCCGACGAACTAATCCAACGGGTTCTCAAGGTGATCGCCACTTCCAAGAGGATTCCACTCGAGACAGTCACCATCGACGGCGAATTCGAGAAGATCGGAATCGACTCCATGGATGCGGTTGAGATCCTCTTCGCCCTGGAGAACGAATTTGACATCAGCATTCCGGACGAGGAAGTGCGCAGCGTGCGCAATGTGCGGCAGATGTGCGAGGGCGTGGAGAAGCTCGTAGCCGCCAAGTCCAGCGCGGCGGCCGGCCAGTAGCGCATGCGGCGCGTCGCCATCACTGGAATGGGCACAATCTGCGCCCTGGGCCGGAACACCGCGGAGGTGGCCGAGTCGCTCCGCGAGGGCCGTTCCGGAATCGGGCCCATCGAATCGGCGGACATATCCCAGATGCGCTTTCAAAACGGCGCCGAAGTCAAGGGCTACAGTCACCAGCCCTACTTCGACGACCGGCGCGCCGACTTCATCGACCGCTTCGCGCAGTTCGCGGTAATCGCCGCGCGCGAGGCCGTGGCCGACGCCGGGGTGGAATGGACGCCCGAGCTTCGCGACAACGCCGCCATCATCACCGGCTCCTGCGTGGGCGGGCAGAGCACCGAAGACATCGGCTTCCACGAGGTGTACAAGCTGGGCCACAACCGCGTCCATCCCCTGACGATTCCCAAGACGATGGCCAACGCCGGCGCGAGCCACATCTCGATGGAGTTCGGCATTACGGGCCCCAGCTTCACGATTTCGACCGCCTGCTCGTCGGCCGGCCACGCGATCGGCCAAGCCTACTGGATGGTGCGAAGCGGCGTCACCGACCTGGCCGTCACGGGCGGAAGCGAGGCGCCTTTCAGTTTCGGAATCCTGAAGGCATGGGAGGCGATGCGCGTGGTTTCGCCGGATACCTGCCGTCCGTTCTCCAAGACGCGCCGCGGGATGATCCTGGGCGAGGGCGCCGCCATGTTCGTGCTGGAGCCGCTCGAAGCCGCGCTGGCCCGGGGCGCGCGGATTCATGCCGAGATCGTGGGTCTCGGCATGTCGGCCGATGCGTGCCACATCACGCAGCCCTCGGCCGAAGGCGCCATGCGAGCCATGCGGGCGGCTCTGCGCGACGCCTCGCTCGAGCCCGGGCAGATCGGCTACATCAATGCGCACGGCACCGCGACTCCCGCCAACGATCCAACGGAAACGGCGGCGATCCGCGCCGTATTCGGCGCGCACGCCGGCAAGCTGGCGGTCAGCTCGACCAAGTCGATGCACGGCCACGCCCTGGGCGCCGCGGCCGCGCTGGAATGCCTGGCAACGGTGCTGGCGCTGCGCGACGGCGTGCTGCCCCCCACCGCCAATTTCGAAGAGTTCGACCCGGATTGCGATCTGGACGTGATCCCCAACCAGGCGCGCTCGGCCCAGGTGGAGTATGCGATTTCGAATTCGTTCGCGTTCGGGGGCTTGAACGCGGTGCTGGCGCTGCGCCGGGCAGGATCTTAGAATAGAGTCGTGGAGGAGCTTCGGCCACTAACGCCGGAACAGTTTGCCCGCGCGGCGGAGCGGCTCCGTCATCCCGTGCCGGGGAGCCGCATCGCGGCGGCCAGGGACTACGGCATCAGCTTGTATCAGCTCCTGGAACAACTGCGGCTCACGCCCGCCGAGCGGGCCCGGAATTTGGAGACTGCCTCGAACGCGCTCGAGAAAGTCCATGGCATTGCACGGAGGCGCTCCTAGTGGAGTTTGCCAGGGCCGTCCAGACGCTCTGTGATTGCGGAGTCGACTTTGTCATCATCGGCGGTGTTTGCGCGGTGCTCCATGGCGGTCCCCGCGCCACTTTCGACTTGGATATTTGCTACTCGCGAGTCCACTCAAACCTGCAGCGCCTGGCTGCTGCACTGGCTCCGTTTCACCCGCGGCCGGTGGAATTCCCAGCCGAACTGCCCTTCCTTTGGGACGAGAAGACTCTCCGTAACGGTACGATTTTCACGCTGCAAACGGATCTTGGAGAAATCGATCTGCTGGCCGAAGTGGCAGGCTTGGGATCCTACGATGACGTCAAGGCCCACTCGATCATAGTGGAAGCCTTTGGCCGCAAGGTTGCCACGCTCGACCTGCGCAGCCTGATTCAGTCCAAACGTGCCACCGGACGACAGAAAGATGCTGCCGTTCTTGTCGAGTTGGAGGGCCTGCTCGAAGCCGGCGAGGCTTAATCTCCCGGCACCCGCTGGGGCTTGGGGCCCACCCACCAGCCCATCTGCGACAATGCCGCCGCCATCCGGCCGCGGTAGGTCTTCGCAGCCGAAATCGCCAGCATCAGCAGGATCACGGCGGCCGCCGCGATCACCGTCTGCGGGACGTTCAGGCTGCCCTTCCAGAACCACAGCCAGCGGCCGTAGACCAGTTCGACGTGCACCCAGTATACGAGCAGGGATGTGGTGCCGAACTGCCGCACCCAACTCCAGCTCTCTCTCCCACCGTTGCGCGTCCAGAGATAGGCCAGGGCCATCAGCAGCAGCGTGACGCCCTGCTTGCTCAGCACCTGCGCAGGGCTGTTCAGCCAGAACTCCGAATTCGCGTAGATGGAATACGGCAGCCCCGCGAAGTACTGGCACGCCAGAATCAGAGCGCCGCCCACAATCGCGGCCCACTGCATGACACGCTCGGTCGCGTCCGGAGGAATCGCGCGGAGCAAGCTTCCCGCGCTGACGCCGAACGCCAGATACGCTCCCCAGGGAAAGAAGCCGAAGAACCGGTAGTCGGGAACGATGTAGTTCCGTACGATCCACGGCAGGCGCGACGAGTCGATCTGCGAAACCAGCGGCGATGCGAAGGCGATCGCCAGCCCCAGCACCGCGCACAGCCGCACGCGGTCGGCGGTGCGGAACAGCGCCATCACCGAGATCAGAGCGATCGAAAGGCCCATGCAGTTCAGGATGTCCACGCGGAACAGGTCCTGCCAGGCCGCGTGCATCCCGAAAACCCAAAGCTGGATGCGGAAAGCGAACGCCAGGACGAAGAGGTATCCGGAGCGGCGGAATGCCGCGGAAACGCGCTCCCAGGGCGCCAGCCCTCTGCGCTCCGTGCTGTCCATCAGGAACGCCAGCGTCACGCCCGTCAGGAAAAGAAAAATCGCCGGCGGCATGCCACCCGCGAACTGCGAGAGGGTATAAGCCCCGCCGGGCCGCAGATCGTTCCTCAGGAACGAATCGAACACGTGCCCCTGGAGCATGATCACGGCGCCGAGGCCGCGGAGCCAATCCAGATACTGAAGCCGGTACGGGCTGGTTCTGGTTCTCACCGCGGGACCCGGACCTTACTTTGCCAGGTGCTCATGCTGGACACCTTTGGGCAAGTTGAGTTTCACGGCCGAGTCGGGGAGGTTCTGGTTGAGCTTCATGTTGGTGTAGGTCAGCAGCGAGTAGTCTCCGCCGGGCTGGTACATTTTCTGTTGAAGCGAAATGCCGGTATCGTCGGAGATCCACAGCTCGAATTCAGGAAACTGGGTAGCCACGTCCTTGGATTTCGGAAACAGCTCGATTCGCGTGGCCTTCTGTCCCTCGACGGCTTCGGGCCCACCGAACTTCACTGAATAGGCGTTCTGCAGTTCCCTGGAGTTACTGCCAAACCCCAACAGCAGAAAGGACTCGATTTGAGAGCGGTGGCTCTTGCCCAGGTCGACGTCCTGGTCGACATTGGTCTTGGGGTAGTAGAGGTCCACCTTGGTCCCCGAGACCATGACCTTCTTGGCATCGGGTTGCTGGAAGTCGATCAACACGTGGTAGTCATGGGGCTTGGGGACCTTTACCGCGATGGTTCCGATATCCACGTTCTCTTCCTTGATGAACGCCAGGTACGAGACTTTCTTCACATTCGCCGTGAGATCCTTGAATTTCGCGGCTGCCCGGTCCATTTTGCCGAACAGGGCGGCGAGCGGATCGTCAGCAGCGAACAGTGCACACCGGGGTCCAAAGACGGCCCCGGCGGTGGCGATCCACACGAAGGCTAGTCGAAGCAGGCGCATGAGGAGGGGGCTGGTCACTTCGCGGGCGAGCAAAATGCCATGTAACCCAGCAATTCGCCTTCGGAATCGGGAACCGGCTCCACGCGCTTCACTGTCACGCTCCGGCGGTTCAAGCGCTTCCGGACGATTTCCGTGGCCTTGTCGATACGCTGGTTCTCGGGCACTTTCGCCAATTCGTCCGCACTCACGAAGAAGGCGTCCGAGAGGACCATGGCGACGCTGCTGGCCTTCGGAAAGTCGCGGAACCAGGCCCGCGGCGTGAGGAAGATAAACGCAAGGATTAGGGCGACGATCACATCGTACGGCCGGCTCCCGCGCGGGTAGTCCCACAGGATAAAGCGTTTCAACATCTCTGCGGTTATTTTATCAAGCTGCGGGGGGGGCCGTATGCCGGCGGCGCGGGCGGGGCTGTACGGCGTGGGCGGTGCGGGCGGGGCGAAGCTGGGGCCCGGGTTTCGCGAGGTCAGCGGCTCACTGCTTCGGCAGCGAGATCGTGATGTTGCGGTAGCGCAGGCCGCCGGTGTGATCGCCTTGAATGTAGAACGGGCCGGGCTCGCCTTCGCGGCTGTCGAGCGCGCCGCCGGTGATTCCCGGGATCTCCCGGTTGTCGATGGTCTTCACGCCGTTGCGAACAATGGTCACATAGCGGCCGACCAGAGTGATGTCAAAGCTCTCCCATGCGCCGGGCGTTCTGGGCAGATTCACCGAGGGCGCGAGAAAACTGTAGATCGACCCGATGCTGTGGGGAGCGTCGTTGGCGTCGACCGCTTCGTACTCGATCTGGACTTCGTAGCGCCCGCGCAGGTAGATTCCGCTGTTGCCGCCACTGGGGCAGTTGTATTCGATGTGCAGCTTGAAATCGTCGAATTTGCGGGTGGTCTGGAGGTTCGCCCCGTGGTCTTCGTTCACCAGTTCGCCGTTCTTCGCGACCCAGTGGCTGGCGGTTGCGGAGGTGGGCTCCCATCCGGTGAGATCCTTTCCATTGAACAGCGGTTCGGGATCGGTCCAGGCCGTGGGCATGGGACGCTTCAGCGCAGGCGCGGGCACTCCGGACAATTGGCCCTGCACGGTAGAGCCCTGCTTGACCGTGCCGGTGAACTGCCCGCCGCCGGCCGTCAATTCCCAGGTGGTGGCCGGTCCCTTTTCGGTGGCCTGGCCGATGGTCACCGTCAAGCGCGAGCCATCCCACTTCACCGAGGAAGCATGCACCGCGCTGCCGGAGCGGGGCTGAATGAAGGCGTCGAGGCAGCAGTCGGTTCGCTCGACCTGCATCCAGCCGGGATACGATCCGCGGCCGGTAGTCACGGTAATGTCCCAACGCCCGAGAAACGGGTTGGCGGAAGCGGCGGTCTGCGCGAGGACGGCCGGGAGAAAAGCAGCGACGGCAAGGGGAGCGGCAAATGGTTTCATGTTTCAGCGTGCAACACCCATCATAATAGAGGGGATGATGGCCGCAGCAGCGCAGCGCCCGGTATGGGCCGTACGCCTGGTTCTGATTCCGGCGGTGCTCGCGTCAGTTGCGCCCGCGCAGACTGTCATGGATCCGGCAAGGCTCTCTCCTTCCCTCAAGAGCTTCGATCCGGGACCCCATGACCTGCCGTTGCGCTGCGAGGTGACGCCCTTCCGGCCGATGCTGAGTTTCAACTTCCACTTTCAGGCCGGCTACGCGGTGCGCATCCCCATGAACCAGTTTGAAGGGGCCGGGCACGGATGGGCCACCCTGGTGCGCATCACCCCGAAGGACGGAAATGGCCAGCCCGTGTACCTGGGCGAACGGATGCGGCTGCCCAATGTGCCGCCGAACAAGGTGGAAGCGGAGGCGGGCGGTGTCTACCTGCTGGGCGAGGGCCGCTACCACGTCTCGTGGAAGTTGATCGACGACAGCGGCCGGGTGTGCCGCAAGGACTGGGACGTCGAAGCGAAACTGCGCCACAGCGAGCACGCGGTGAAAGTGGCGCTGCCGCCTGACACCGTGACGGACCTGTCCTTGCGGGGAGCGCCCGCGGCCGACCGCGTGAAGGACGATGCGGCGCCCATCCGGCTCACCGTGCTGCTGCACGCGGCGCCCATGTCGCCGCGCCGCACCAGGATGGGAGCGCGCGATCGGATCTTGTTGCTCGGCACGCTTTCGGCTTTGCTGGAGCGGGTGCCGGTCCGTTCCGTGCGGGTAGTGGTGTTCAGCCTGGAGCAGCAGAAGGAGCTGTACCGGCAGGACAGATTCGTCCCGCGGCAGTTGGAACGCGTGGCACGATCCATGGACGCGCTTCAGTTGGACCTGGTGGATTACCGCGTGCTGCAGAACCGGACCGGGCATCTGGACCTGCTGGCGGACATGGTGAATCGCGAGCTGAAAGAGCCCGAGCCTTCCGACGTGGTGCTGTTTTTGGGGCCGCTCGCGCGGTACTCGGACAAAGTGCCGGCGGAGGAGTTGGAGAAGCCGCCGGCGGCCACGCCGCGGTTCTTCTACTTCCAGTACAGGCCCTTTCTGCAAGCACAGGCCGAGTTGTCGGACAGCATCCACCGGGCGGTGACGAAGCTGAAGGGAAAGGTGATGGTGATCCAGACGCCGGGGGATCTGGCGAAGGGGATCGGGCAGATCGAGCGGAAGTAGGAGAGGCCGGGCGGCGCAAATCGCGCGGCTGGTCCGCGATCAGCTCGATGATTTTCTTCAAGACCGCGGCTTCGGGCGGGCGTCCGCTTTCGAGCGCGGCTTCGGCTTCCCGGATGGCGGAGATGGCGCTGTCCAGAAGCCGGCGCTTCTCCTCCAGCACGCGGCGTTGCATACGCAGGGCGCGGGACAACTCGGGCGCCTCCCGTTCCAGCAAGGTCTTGATCTGCTTCAAAGGCATTCCCAGGAATTTCAGCGCGACGATCTGCTCCAGGCGTTCCAGGTCGCGGACGCGGTACAGGCGGCAGCCCGCCTCCGTTCGCCGGGGCTCGAGCGGTGGGGCCTGACGTTGCGTCAGGGTCAAGTATTATTTCAAGGCGACCGTCACGCCGAGGCCGGCTTGTTGGGAGCGGCGGTAAGCCAGATCGGCTGCCACCAGGTCTTCGATCGCCAGGCCGAGGGATTTGAAGAGCGTAACTTCGGCGTCGTCGCGGCGGCCGGGCTTGCGGCCGCTGACAATTTCGCCCAATTCGGCGCGGACGTGATCTGGTGTGAAGAGGCCTTGGCGGATGGGCTGCAGGATGTCGCCCGATTCCTCGAATGCGGCCTCGCGGGAATCGACCACCAGGAGGGCACGGGCCACCAGCGCGGGATCGATTTCGCACTGCGACGGGCGGCAAGCGCCGATGGCGATGACGTGCGCTCCCTCCGACACCCAGGAGTTGTCGATGGCGGGCACGACGGAGTTGGTGGCCACCACGACCACGTCCGCGCCTCGCACGGCCTCCGCGGCGGTGCGCGCGGCCCGCACCGATGCGCCGGCTTCAGCGATAAACTGCCGGAGGTGGTCCGCGGTGGGACTCCACGCGCGCACCTCGGCGAATTGCCGCACCAGGGGGAGCGCCGCCAGGTGGCTGCGGGCCTGGACGCCGGAGCCGAGAATGGCCAGCACCGAGGCGCCGGGCCGCGCCAGGTGGCGGACCGAAACGGCCGAAGCGGCGGCGGTGCGGACTTCAGTGATGTAGCGGCCATCCATCACGGCGGCCAGCTCACCCGTGCCAGCGTCGAAGAGAGAAATGGCGGCCAGGTGCGTGGGAAGCCCGCGCGCGGCATTGGGCGGAACCACGCTGACGAGCTTCGCGCCCAGAATGGCGTGCTCGCGATCGAAGGCGGGCATGAGGGCCAAGAAGCAGCGGTCTCCGATTTCCAAGGCGGTGCGCACGGGTTGCACCACGCGGCCGCTCGAAAGGGCCGCCAGCGCGGATTCGATGGCGTCGATCAGCTCGGCGGGCGCGAGGACGGCCCGGACGTCGGATTCCGAAAGCCAGAGGGGCATGGTGGATCGCCGTTATTCCAGTGTAAAGCGCGCGGCTATAATATAAGGAAAGCCGGGATGCCTCGAAAACACGTTCTGCCGTTGCTGGTTTTGTCCGCTCTGACCGCATGGCCCGCCGTTCCGCAATTCCGGTTGCGCGACACCGGGGGCAGGGCGCATTCGCCCGCGGAGTGGAGCGGGCGGAAGGCCATCCTACTGTTTTTCGTGACGACGGATTGCCCAGTGGCCAACAGTTACGTGCCGGAAATGAACCGCATTCGCGAGGCGTACGAACCGCGCGGCGTGCTGGTGTACGCGGTCCAGGCGGATGCCACCGCAGCCTGGCCGGACGTGGCCCGCTACGCCAGGGAATACCGCTACAGCTTCCCGTTGCTCCTGGATCCGCAACAGGCGCTGGTGCGGATGGCCGGCGCTACGGTCACCCCGCAGGCCGCGGTCCTCTCACCCGAGGGCCGCGTGTTGTACCTGGGCCGCATCGACAACCGGGTGGAGGACTTCGGCAAGCAGCGGTTCGAGGCCACCCAAAGAGATCTTCGCGACGCGCTCGACGCGGTGCTCGCGGGAAGGCCGGTGGCGCATCCGGTGACGAAATCGATCGGCTGCGCGATCAACAAAATCAAATGAAAAGAATCCTCGTGTGGACTCTGATGGCCGGAAGCGGGTTTGCGGCGGCCGACGAACAGGATGCCATGCGGCTGCCGGAGGGCGCGGGCAAAGAGACCGTGGCGCGGCTGTGCCTGGACTGCCACGATACGGGCAATTTCCGGAAACGCCGGCTGAGCCGCGACGAGTGGTCGGACAAGGTGGCCGACATGGCGGACCGCGGCGCCAAGGGCACCGAAGCCGAACTGGACGCGGTGGTGGAATACCTGGTGCGGTATTTCGGCCCGGACGCCAAGATCAACGTCAACACGGCTCCGATGGTGGAGCTGAAAACAATTCTGGGAATTACGGCGCAGCAGGCGCAGGCGGTGGCGGATTACCGCGAAGCCAACGGCCGCTTCGAGCGGTGGCAGGACCTGCAAAAGGTGCCGGGGGTGGATGGGAAGAAGATCGAGGAAAAGAAGGACCTGATGGCGTTTTGAGAAGTGGGGCAGGAAGGCCCGCCCCACCTTGGCAGGCTGAAGCCTGCCCCACGGGAAAACCTATTGCCTGGGGCCGCGGCCGGGCCGGTTCGTGTTATCCGTCAATTTGAAGTCGGCGGGCACGTCGAAAAGGGTGCGCGGCGGTTCGGCGCGGGTGACGTTGGTGATCCGGGTGACCGTATCGCCCGAGCGCGGGTCGCTCCGCTTGGACAGGACCACGGTCTGGAGGTCCGGCGAATACCAGGTCTCGGTGACCACCAGAATCGGCTGTTCGTTGCCCACTTGACCGGCCGGGATGGTCATGGTGGTACGGGTGCCATCGGCGGGCACCCCTTCGATGCTCTGGCGTCCCAGGGCTTCGGTTTTGACGTTCGGTCTCGGGCGTACCCGGACCGCTCCGGGCACACGTACGGCGGGACGAGGCCCGCCGCCGGGCTGGTCGCCCCTGGCGCCGGGGCCGCCGCCGCGCGGGACCCAAGCGGATTTGGTGGCGGTTTTTTCAGTAGGGTTCAGGGCGTAGTTCGCTCCGGCAACCGGGTCGTTGATGAACACCACGTGCGGCAGCCTGGCATTGGGCGCGAGTCCATTGAGGTTCTCCAGCGCCTGCTCGCGCCGCGTGCGTCCTTCCGAATCGCGCGCCACGTGCACCGTGCCGGTCTGCTTGATGCGGTTACCGTCGGGAAGCGTCTGCGAGACCTCGCTCACGACGTCGGCGGTATACGGCGCGTTCTTTACCACCCGTCCAGGCATGCCGGCTTCAGCTCCGAGAAAACGGCCCATGGGACCCATGGCCGGGTCGGGACCGGGACCAAAACGGCCGGGACCGCGTCCGGGGCCGGCAGGTTGCGCCAACGCGCCCGCTGCCAAAACCAAGAGAAAGATGACGGTCGTTCGAATCATGTTTTGCTCCTTGCAAAATTCCTGCAAACATCCGCTCGCATACGAGCTTCTACGAAGCGGTTCTTATTCATCCAAAAATCGCACGGCGTGAGCCAGGCCATCGGCGCCCAGCATCACTTCGGCCACGACCGGCTCGGAAGCGCGTTCGGCGCTGACGGCGTATCCCACGGCGATCATCGACGATCGGGGGAGCTCCACGCGCACCAGGTTCACATCCTCGTTGGGGCCGATACGCTCCATGTTCGGCAGCAGAATGAAACCGCTGTCGGCGTCGGCGGAATCATCGCCCGTGTCCACAACTCCGGCGGGTTCGAGCCCGGCCAGCTCCATGGCGCTGGGCGCCCTTCTCTGAGCCGGCATCGGCTGCCGGCCGCGCACCAGGAAAAACGCCAGGGCCAAAACCGAGGCGGCGGCCGCGGCCCACACGAGCACTGTCGGCCACATCCGGCGGCGGTCATGCGCCAGGCCGTTGTGGCTGCGGAACGCGGCAGTCAACCTGGCTTCCAGGCGCGGAGGCGCCTCCACACGGCTCCATTCCCCGGCGGCGGCTCGGAGGCCCTGGGACAAGCTGCGCTGCCGTTCCAGCAGCGAGGCACAGGCGGGGCACTGCCGCACGTGATCGGAGTGGGCGGCGCCGCTCCCCAGTTCGGGCATCGTATTCCAGAATTCCTGACAGGTCATGTCAAACACCTGGCCGGCTTCCACGACTCCATCGCCGGCCGGACCTTCCTTTCCTGATGCAGCTTGTCGAGCAGCAGGGCGCGCGCCCGATGCAGCCGGGAACGCACCGTGCCAATGGGACAGCTCAAGACCAGCGCGGCGTCCGCGTAGTCCACTTCCTCCAGATCGCACAACACCACCACTTCGCGGTAGCGGCGGGGCAGCGCCGTCACCGCCCGGTGCAGGATTTCAATGCCTTCCCTGCGCGTCAGATCGTCCAGCGGATCGTCGTGGACGGCCAACTCCGGCCAACTGCCATCCTCGCCATCCTCCTCCAGCTTCACATCGGAGCGCCCGCGCTCCAGGAAGCGCAGCACCAGCTTGCGGGCGATTCCGAAGAGATAACTGGAGAGCGTTCCGCGTTCCGGATCGTATCCACACTCGTCCCGAATGAGCGCGAGAAAAACCTCCTGCGTGACGTCTTCGGCCACGGTGGCCGAGCCGCTCATGTGCAGAGCGAAGCGATAGAGGGCCGCCTGCCGCCGGCGATAGAGGGCCACGAAGGCCTCTTTGTCCCCGCTGCGCATCCGCAGCAGCAAATCGTCGTCGGTATCCGGCGGGGTTCGCGACATCGGACCTTCACTCATTGATTCCCTTGAAGTTGTACAAAAGTTCCACAAAGGCCGCCGCCTTTTGAACTTTGGCCCTGTGTCAAGTATAAGTTATCCCATTTTGGTACTTTACCCACAGTCGTGGGTGTCCTATCCTGGATATTTGGTCAAGAGTGGAGACTCAATGGCGCCCGGCAAAAACGTAGATCAGTTGACCGCCCTGCAGGAGAGGGTGGCCGATCTTGAGCAGATAGTTCACCGCCAGAGGCAAAGGCTGCAGATGACCGAGACGCGTTTCCGCGAACTGGCGGAGGCGGCCCCCTTCATGATCTGGATGTCGGGGCCGGAGGGCCTCTGCACCTACGTGAACCGCGCGTGGCTGGAGTTTCGCGGGCGGCGCCTGGAAGAGGAACTGGGCAACGGATGGACCGACGGGCTGCATCCGGAGGATCGCGAGCTGTGCCTGGACGCCTACCTGCGGTCGTTCAGCGCGAGGGAACAGTTTCACATCCAGTACCGCATGATGCGGGCGTCGGGGGATTTCGGCTGGGTGGACAGCATGGGCATGCCGCTGTGCGACGAAGACGGCGGATTTGCCGGTTTCCTGGGGGCCGCGATCACCAGCGATCTGAAGCGGGGGACCTTCACTCCCGACGAGCAATCGGCCCGCCTGGTGTTCGCCCTGACGGAGCGCGAGCGGCAGGTGCTGGTGCTGATCGCGGGGGGCAAGTCCACCAAGGAGACCGCTGCCCAGTTGGGCATCAGCTACAAGACGGCGGACTCGCATCGCAGCCGGATCCTGGAAAAACTCGGAGTTCACGAAACCGCCAGCATGGTGCGGTACGCGATTCGCGCGGGGTTGATCGAAGCGTAAGGGGGGCGGACAGGCCGTCTGGCGTGTCCTACCGGGCTCCATGGACGAGCTTTTCTTGAGGCAAGCCATAGACATGGCGGTGGAGGGCGTCCGCCATGGCGGAGGGCCCTTCGCCGCACTGGTAGTGAGGGACGGGACCGTGATCGCGACCGGCGTCAACCAGGTGACGCGCACGCACGATCCCACCGCCCATGCCGAGATAGTCGCGATCCGGGAAGCGTGCCGGGTGCTCGGCAGCTTTCAGCTCACCGGATGCGACGTGTATTCGTCCTGCGAGCCGTGCCCCATGTGCCTGGCGGCGCTGTATTGGGCGCGGCCCGCACGGGTCATCTTCGCCGCCACGCACGATGATGCCGCCGCCGCCGGCTTCGACGACTCCTTCATCTACCGGCAGATGAGCACGCCGCTCTCGGAACGCAGCGTACCCATGGCCCGGCTGGCGGACGAACACGCCACATTGCCCTTTCGAGAGTGGGCCCGGAAAACGGATCGGATTCCGTATTGAGGCCGTAGTCAGAAGCCGGACTCGTCGGCCGATGGCCCGTACATCCCGGGCACTGGAACATCGGTGAGCCGCAGGTAAACGCAAAGCTGCGCGCGGTGGTGGATCAGGTGGTTCATCACGAAAGTGCGCAGAACGGCGGCTCGCGGCATGGTCAACAGGGTCTGGCCGCCCGAAAGCAGCGACCATGGCTGGAAAAAGGCCTCATCGCTTGCCGCGGCGATGGCGGCACGGGCCGCCGCCGAGCCCTTGTCGAAGATATCCAGCAGATCCTTCCGCGTGGAAACCTCGGGGGCTTTGTAGGGCGGTTCGCCAGGGGGTGCGATGTCGACGGAGTCTTTGGTGAAAGTCTCCGTGCCCCAACCGGGGATCTGCGCGACGTGGGTTGCCAACTGGCGCATGTTCCAGGATTTGACATGCGGTTTGAAATCCAGGCGGTCTTCCGGCACGCGCTCGAGAACTTTGCGGGTGCCGGCCATTTCCTGATCGAATTCCGGCAGTACGGATTGATTCATCGGCATAAGGGTTTGTCCTCCAGGTAGATTCGCTTTTTATTCGCCTTATCAGGATAGGGCCAGAGGGGGAGGAAATCAAGGGAAAAATTGTAAATGCCGGGTTACGCCAGGATAGAGCGCCCGGGACGGAAATGAAGGTCAAAGGGACAGGAGCTCGGGGCGTCGGGGACCGGGCATTACGGCGTGGGGACAGGCGCTGGGGCGTGAGGCGTGCGCGCATCGACGATGGCGCCCGCGATGGCGGGCAGCGGGAGCACCCTTTCCGCCGCTCCGAGCTGGATGGCTTCGCGGGGCATTCCGAAGACGACCGAAGTGGCCTCGTCCTGGGCAATGGTACGGGCGCCCGCCTGGCGCATTTTCAGCAGCCCCTGCGCTCCGTCGGAGCCCATGCCGGTGAGCAGCACACCGGTCCCCTCCGGGCCCGCGGCTTCGGCTACGGAAAGGAACAGCACATCCACCGACGGCCGCTGGTAACAGACCCGCGGGCCCGTCTTGACGGTGACGCTATACCGCCCACCGCCTTTGCGGAGCAGCATGTGAAGATCGCCGGGCGCGACCAGGGCCAGGCTTGGATGCAGCGTGTCGCCGTCCCGCGCCTCCCGAACTTCGATCCGGCAAATCTCGTTCAAGCGATCGGCAAAGGCGCGCGAAAACTGCGGCGGGATGTGCTGGGCGATGAGGATTCCCGGGCAGGACGCGGGGAGCCTGGCCAGCATGGAGGCGATGGCTTCGGTCCCACCGGTGGAGGCGCCGATCGCGATCACCGAGCCCGCGGGGAAGGGGAGATGGCAAGCAGGGCCAGGCTCCGCGGCCGCGGGCGCCGGTGCGGTCCGCCTCACGCGCGCCGCGGCAGCCGCGCGGATCTTGGACGCCAGCACGTCGCGCAGCTCTCCGACCGAATAAGGACCGCCGGGTTTGGCCAGCACCTCGACCGCCCCGCATTCGAGCGCCTGGACCGCGGCGGAGCACGAAGCCCCGGCCAGCGAGCTGATGATCACGGCCGGCAGCGGATGAAAATGCATCAGCTTCTTGAGAAACGTCAGCCCGTCCATGCGCGGCATTTCGATATCGAGGGTGAGCACATCCGGGTGCAAGGCAAGGATCTTGTCGCGCGCCACGTAAGGATCGGGCGCCGTACCCACGACTTCGAGGTCCGGCTCTCCGGCCAGGGCGTCCGACAGCACTTTGCGGACAATGGCCGAGTCGTCAACGATCAGGACGCGTATTCTGGCGCCGGGCTGCTGCATTCGGTTGCTTCCGTCTCGAGGGACACTACCATCACGCCGCCGGCGATCTCGACGGTGTGCTCCGCGGAGGCCTCGCCGGGAGGGATCTCATGCGGGTCGACCAGGCGCGGCGTGGCCAGCCGGAACGTGGCGGCGCTCTCCACCCGGCTCAGTACCGATCCGCAGACCATGTTGGCCAGTTCGCAGACCACCTCTCCCACTTCGCGATCGGACAGTTCGGCCTCTTCGGCGCCCAGGAAATCGGCGGCGATGCCCCGGGCGCCCGGCGCGCCGATGCGCAGGGTGAGCGAACCGGAAGGCTCTCCCCGAAACGCCAGGTGCGCGGTAATCACGCCGCCCCCGGCCGGTTCCTCGCCTCCGCCCAGGCCGCGGATAAAGAACATCTTCTCCAGGACGTCCGTCACGGACGCCTGCAAGGCTTCGGCCAGCGCGGGATCAGGCACAGGGCACCCCCAGGATGGCCTCCAGCCGCTCGCGGAGCGTCTCGGGCAGGAAGGGCTTGGTGATGTAAGCCCGGGCGCCCAGCGACAGCAGCCGAATCATGCGGTTGCGCGTGGCGTCGGTCGAAATCACCACCACCGGAATCGAGCGCAGCAGATCGTCGGCATGCAGCCGGCGCAGAAACTCCTCGCCGTCCAGGCCCGGCATGTTCACGTCGGTCAGGATCGCGTCCACCCACTCCCGGCGCAGCAGGTCCAGCGCTTCCTGCCCGCCGCCGGCTTCGAAGCAGACCGACAGCTCGAACCCCGACACTTGAATGATGCGGCGCACGAGCGCCCGCATCGCGGGAGAATCATCGACAATCAGGACACGATACGCCATGAATTTCTTCCTTTCTCCGCCATGGAGGTGACCATCTCGGTTTGCATTCCGGCCTCCCTGATCCAGAGCCGGCCCGTGCCGATCTCCAGCCGCACGGTCCGCGAACTGGATCCTCCGACGACCTCGCCGTTCAACAGGACGCCGGCCTTCCAGAGTATCCGCCGCATGGCCAGGTAGTTGCGCTTGCCAATCTCGAAAACGCTCTCCTGGTCCACCATTTGCGCGCCGCCGATGGCATATGCCTGCAACCTTCGTTTGGACGCGCCCGACCCGCATACCTGCTCCAGCAGCAGGGGGATGCCGGTATCGGCGAACATGAAGGGTTTCTGCCGGCCGCGCGCCGGATCGATGGTGGAATCGGGCAGCATGAAGTGCAGCAATCCGCCGACCGCGGTGGCAGGATCGTGCACCGCCAGTCCGATGCACGAGCCGAGCGCGTAGGTCGCCAACACCTGCCCCGGCACGTGTCCGAACCGGCAATCGGCCACACCCACTACGATCTGGTCCATTTACCCTCCCGTGCCGCGGGCCTGCGATAGATGGCCGGCTTGACGTAATCCAGCGGGTGCGACGCCCGGATCAGGCTTTCGGCGTGCCCGACGAACAGATAACCGCCCGGTTCCAGGCAGGCGGCCAGGCGGCCCACCAGGTGTTCCTGCGTTTGGCGGTCAAAATAAATCATGACGTTGCGGCAGAAGATCACCGGGAAGAGGCGGGGCCAGGAGAACCCTTCCACCAGGTTGAGGCGCCGGAAACTGGCCTGGGCCCGAACTCGCGGACAAACCGTGTATGCCTCCGCGGCGTCCTGGATGAAATATCGCGACAACCACGCCGCCGGAATCCCCTGGCAGCGGCCCGGCGGATAGACCGCGCGTTCGGCAAAGCGTAAGGCCTTTCTCGAGATGTCGGTCGCGGTAATGCGGATGGTGCGGGAAGGCAGCACATCGTTCAGCAAACAGGCCAGCGTCCAGACCTCTTCGCCGGTGGAGCAGGCCGCGCTCCAGAGTTCCACGCGCTCCCGGCCGGCCAGCGCCGGAAGCACCTGTTGCCGGAGAAAATCGAAATGATCGGGTTCGCGCAGGAACGACGTGTGGTTGGTGGCGAGCGCGTCGATCAATCCCGCCAGGGCCTCGCCGGTCCGGTCGCCGAGCACGTGGCGGTAGTAGTCGTCGAAGCCGCGGAATCCGCCCTCCCTCACCAGGCGGCCGAGCCGCGCGGAAACGAGTTCCTCCTTGCCTTGCCGCAGATCCAGTCCGAAGGTCCGATAAGCCAGCTCGCGGATCTTCGCGAATTCCCCGGGCGCCAGGGGGCACATCGCATCCCGTCCGGTCCAGACTCCGCCCATCGCGTCCGCGGACGGGTTCATGGGTCCTGTCCTTTGAAGAGCCGTTCCAGGTCCAGAATCAACCCCACCTTGCCGTCGCCCAGAATCGCGCCGCCCGCAACACCGGGCACATTCTGGAACGTCTCGCCCAGCGACGTGATCACGACCTCCTGTTTCCCCACCAACTCATCCACCAGCAGGCAGAACCGTTGTCCTTCGACCTCGGCCACCACCAGCACCGATTCGAGCGGATCCTCGCTCCGGGGCCGGACCCGAAATCTCCGATACAGGCGCAAAACCGGCAGCAGGGTGTTGCGTACCAGGGCCATTTCGGCGCGCTGCTGCACGGTCCAGAGGTGTTCCCGCGTGGGGCGGAACATCTCGCGGACCCCGAACAGGGGCACGATGTAACGCTCCTGGCCCACGCCGACCACCAGGCCATCGATAATCGCCAGCGTCAACGGCAGCTTCAGGACAAAGGCGGTGCCGCGGCCCGGAGCCGAACGGATCTCGACGCGCCCGCGGAGTTTCTCGATGTGTCCGCGGACCACGTCCATGCCTACGCCGCGGCCGGATATGCTGGTCACCTGCTTGGCGGTAGTGAATCCGGGCAGAAAGATCAGGTTGTAGATTTCGGCCTCGGACAGAGCCTCGGCGGCCGTGATCAGGCCCTTCTCCAGGGCCTTGGCTTTGATTTTGTCCGGGTCCAGGCCGCGGCCGTCGTCGGCCATCTCGATGACCACCTGGCCGGCCTGATGGTGAGCCTTCAGAAGCAGGCGGGCCACGGCGCTTTTCTCCTTCCGCCGCCGCTCCTCGGGAGGCTCGATGCCGTGGTCCAGCGCGTTGCGCACCATGTGCATCAAAGGGTCCGCCAGTTCCTCGACAATGTTCCGGTCCAGTTCGATCTCGCCGCCCAGCGTCTCCATTTCGACGGGTTTGCCGAACTGTCGGGAAAGGTCCCGCACCAGCCGGGCCATGCGGCCGAACAGCGGTCCGATGGGGACCAGCCGCATGGCCATGGCGGTCTTCTGCAACTCCGCGGTGATACGCTTCAATTGCGCGACCTTGCGTTGCAGCTTGGGGCTCTTGATGGCGCTCAGGTCGGGATCGTGCCGGACCAGCGATTCGGCGATCAGCATCTCGCCCGCCATGTCGACCATGTAATCCAGTTTGGCGGTGTCGACCTTGACGGCCATGGCTTCCCTGGGGCGGGAAGCGGCGGGTTCTTCCGGCTTGCCGCTCTCGACGGCCGCCGCCAGCGCCGCGAGTTCGCCGGCGCCCGGCTCTGGAGAGCATTCCGGCTCGACCGCGCCGGATGCCAGCGCGCGAATCCTCCCCAGCAGGGACTCGTCGCGCTCCGGCGGGTCCGACGCCAGATGCCGCAACTGCGATTCGACGTGGTTGAGCCAGCCTCGGAGGTGGTCGGCGCTTTGGAGAACGACGTCGATCGCGGAAGCGGTGATGGTCAACTGCGAGTTGCGGGCGCGGTCGAGTATGGTTTCGACCTCGTGGGCCAGCCCCTGTACTTCGCGAAGCTCCAGGAAGCCGGCCAGCCCCTTGATGGTGTGAAAGCCGCGGAAGACCGCATTCAGAGCTTCCTTGTCCGCCGGATCGCGTTCGACCGCCAGTACCTGGGCTTCGACAGCCGCAAGGTGCTCCCGGCTCTCCAGGACAAAATCGGCCAGCAGCTCGGGATCCTGCGAGAGGGGCGCAGGAGCCGCGGCTTCCGGGACCGGGGCATCCGCCTGCCGATCGGCGTCCAGGGCCTGCTGCAGCCGGGCGATGCCTTGGGCGAGTTCGGCGGCGATACGCTCGGGGCTGCCTCCGGAAAGGGCGCTCAGCCGGGAGAGCGAGCCTATCATCGACCCAGCCGACGCCGCCACTTGCCCGGCGTTCTCAGCCAGCGCCATCTCCCGGATCCGCTGGACCGCGGGCGTCCAGCCGGCCGGCTCCATTCCGACTTCGGATGGCGACACCACCATGTTCAGCGCCAGCTCATCGATCGCCCGGCGTAATTCAGCCAATTGGGGCATACGAGGAACTCTCAACCCCCCCGCTCGCTGTCATCCAGCGGAAACGAGGAGCGCTCGCGCGCCTGCGCCGGGCCCGGAGGGCGGCCCGCGGCAACCGGCGCCGCGGAGATGCTTTCATCCTTCCGCGCCTCTCCGCCCGCCAAAACGCGCAGCCGCTGGACGATGCTGTACAGACTCCGCGCCTGCGCCGCCAACTCGTCGCTGGCGGCCGCGCTCTCCTCCGCGCTGGCGGCACTGCGCTGGGTCACCTGCTCCATCTGTCTCATGGCCACGGCGATCTGCTCGATGCCGCGCGACTGCTCCTGGCTGCCGGCTTCGATCTCGTCCACCAGCGCCTTGACTGCCTTCGCGCTCGCGGTAATCTGCTGAATCGACCCGGCAACCTGGTCCAGTTTTCTGGCGCCGTCGCCGGTTCTGCCGATCGAATCCTCGATCAAGGCGGCGGTATCCCTGGCGGCCTGAGCGCTTCGCTGCGCGAGGTTTCGGACCTCGTCGGCGACCACGGAGAATCCCATTCCGGCCTCACCGGCACGCGCGGCCTCCACCGCCGCGTTCAACGCCAGGATATTGGTCTGGAAGGCGATCTCATCGATCACCCGATTGATCCGGGATATCTTCTCGCTCGAACTGTTGATTTCCGTCATCGAGTGAACCATCTCCCCGAGGTTGTGATTCGCCTCCGCCACAAGCTGTGCCGCTCCCACCATCAGCGCCGCGACGGAGCGGGTGTTCTCCGCATTCTTGCGCGTGACCGCCGTTATCTCGGTGGTCGAGGAGGAAGTCTCTTCGAGCGTGGCCGCCTGTTGGGAAGTGCCTTGGGCCAGCGACTGGCTGGCCGAGGCCACCTGTCCCGAGGCTGCGGCGACATGTTGGGAGCCCTGCGAGATCTCGGCGGCAACCTGGCGAATGGCGGAAGTGGCCGACCGGACTACCACCACCGAGGACGCTCCGGCGATGGCCCCCAAGAGGATCAGCCCGAGCGTGATGCGCCAGCCGGCTGCATAATCGTCCTGCGCCGCCCGCCGGTCGACCTCGAGGATCTCGATGGCTAGGGCTGCGAGCTCCTTCGAGTCCTCGCTCGCAGCCACGCGCAGGGGAGCCACTTGCTCGCTAAAGAAGCGGACCGCCTTGTCCGGATCGCCCGCGGCCGCTAATCGCTCCAGCTCCCCATACCTGGCGAGCCAGGCCGAAAGCCCCGCTTCGAAGTGGGAGGCGATTCTTCCACCGTTTCCGGTTGTCAGGAGCGGGCGCAGGTCGCTCAACTTCCCCCGGACAATGGCGCTGTTCTCTTCGAAAAGCTGCTGGGCGGCAGCCATCCTGGCCGGGTCTTTGGCGTAAGCGTAGAGGATCGTGCCGCGCTGGCCGGCCGCCATGTTGGCGACGGCCGTGTTCAACGCGCCGGCCAACTCCACCCCCTTCGCGGTTTTGCCGGCGGTGCGCTCGAACGCGTCGTGAAACCCGGAGATCGTATAGAGCCCGTATCCTGCGGTCAGGACCAGAGCGGCCGCGAGGCCTCCCATTCCGAGCGCGATCTTGGTTCCGAATTTCATGTCTTCTTGCTTCATCACGGTTTCGCCCCGAATCCCGTTACTGGAAGATGGTGTTGAGCTGGTGCAGTTCCTGCGACGAAAGTACCTGGTCGATATCCAGCAGGATCTTGACTTTGCCTTTGACCTTGGCCATGCCGAGCAGGTACCGGCCGGTGACCGCTTCGCCGAAATCGGGCGTATCTTCGATCTCTCCGGCGGTAAGGTTCAGCACCTCGGAAACGCCGTCGACGATGATCCCGATGAAAATCAGTCCGGAATCGCCCCGGACCTGCGTCACGATGATGCAGGTGCGTTGCGTATACTCGGCGGCGGCCAGCCCGAACTTGAGGCGCAGATCGATCACCGGGATCACTTTGCCCCTCAGGTTGATCACGCCCCGGATGTGCGCGGGCGTTTGCGGGACGGCCGTGATGTCCTGCATTCCCATGATCTCCCGCACTTTCAGGACGGCGATGCCGAACTCTTCGTTGGCCAGTTGAAAGGTGAGGTACTTGCCGGCGCGGGCATCGTTTTGGACCACAGGGCCGGAGGGCGCCCCGGTTTCGTTGGCGGAGTGTATTGTGGGCGGCATTGGTTTCTTCGGACCTCCATCACACTTCCAGCCCGCAGTGGTGCCCGGCCACGTGGGCCGGGACGTGAGGGGCCTTTTCCGCCGGCGCCAGGAACAGCTTGACCGTCAGCCATTCGCCCTCCCAAGGGAATCGCACCACCGTCCATTCCGCGGTGCCGGCGCTCCGGGTTCTGAAGTTTCTCCCGAAGACGACGGTGGGGATGCTGAGGCCGAGTGGGCCGAGCTGCCGCTCCAGGTCGTTCTTGACGCCACCGATTATCATGTTGGTCAACTCGGCGACGGCGTCCAGGACGTCTTCATTCACCGCCGGGAACTCCGCCATCAACATGAGAGAGCAGATCCGGCACGCCAGCAGGGGGGAGCAGGACAGCGAGCCGGTCCCGGCCCACGCTCCCGCCATGCCGATCAACGACATCACACCGTCATTGGCTTCCGGCGTGCCGCTCTCGACGCTGGCTTCTCCGGCAGACAGTTCCACACCCAGCATGGTCGAAAACACCTCGGCGGCGGAGCGGTTGATAAAGTCCACAATCAGGTTTTGCAGGTTCATGATGCCAGCTCCATTACTACGGACAACTTTTCCTTAATCTGCTCGGCGGTAAAGGGCTTTCGGACATAGCCAGAGGCCCCCAGCCGGACGGCCTCGGCGACTTTGGTCTCCCCGCCCTCGGTGGTGATCATCACGACCGGAACGGCATGCCAGGCGGGGGAGCCCCGGACTGCCGCCAGAAACTGGATTCCGTCCATTTTAGGCATGTTGATGTCGGTAAGCACCAGACTCACGGGATGGTTCTTCATCACTTCCAGCGCCTCCTGTCCGTCTCCGGCTTCATGAATCGTGCTGATGGCGATGCCGGTTTGGCGCAGAACACGCTGCAGGATCTTGCGGATTGCGGCAGAATCGTCCACGACCAGGATTTCTGATTCCATTCGACTCCTTACACACTTAATTCATCGGAGGAATGGGCTGTTTCATTAGGGGAGAATCAGGAAAAACCGGCGGATTGCCGGGCCGGGAAGCGGCTGCGCCGCCGGAGAGCCGGGAAACACCCTCTGGCGCATCCTCGGGGGCTAAAGTTTCGGAGTGGAAGGTCGATTCTATGTCCAGGAGGAAAGGATTTGAGCCGCCAGCTCTCGCAACAGGAAATCGACGCCGTTTTCCAGAACATCAATGAGCGGAAGCGCGAAGCCCCCGCCGTGAAATTCGATTTTCGCCGGCCCGACCGCATCCCCAAATCGCAGGTCCGCGCCATCCACCTGCTCCACGACACATTCGTCCGCAACCTGGTCTCGAGCCTGTCGGCTTATCTGCGCTCCTACCTGACCGTCAACCTGGTGAGCGTCGAGCAGCTTTCCTATGCCGAGTTTCTGGACGGTTTGCCGTCACCCACCTGCATGGTCTCGCTGGGGCTCAGCCCTTACGACGGCAACGGGGTGATGGAGCTGAACCCGTCCCTGGTTTTTCCCATCATCGAGATGCTGCTCGGAGGCACGGGCAAAACCTCCACCCCGATCCAGCGCGACGTTACCGAAATCGAGCAGAAGCTTCTCGACGGCCTGTTTCGCATCATCCTTCACGACCTGCGGGAGGCCTGGAAAGGGGTCACGACGGTCGATTTCTCCATCGAATCGATGGAGACCGAGCCGCAGTTGCTGCATATCCTGGCCCCCAACGAGGCCGTGGTCTCGATCGGAATCGAGATCCGCATCGGCGAGACCGTGGGCATGATGAACATCGCCATGCCCTCGATCGTGATCAAGATGATGCGGCAGAAGTTCGACCAGCAGTGGTCCGTGCGGAAGACCCACGCCAGCGACGCCGAGCAGGCCCGCGTGCTCGGGATGTTGCGCGAAGGGCTCCTTTCGCTCGAGGCCCGCCTCGAAGGGCCGACCCTCAGCGTCCGCGACCTGCTGGGGTTGAACGAAGGCCACCTGCTGACTTTCGATTATCCGGTCGAGCGGTCCATCGAGCTGCTGGTCAACGGCACGCGCAAGTTCACGACGCAGGTGGCGAGCACACGCAAGAAGCGGGCGTGCCTGATCGAGCAGATCCGCCAGATCCTGCCTTACGGGAGAATCAATGAAGAAGGCGCGGGCGGCGGCGAGGCCGAGGGCGGCCCCCCGTAAAACTCGAGCAGGGCACTCAGGAAGGCGCGCCCCCGGGGCCGGCCATTGTTGTACTCGAACTCGAGCCGCTGCAAGAACACGAGGCACCCCAGCACGTCGGCGTCGCGGGTTTTGGTGACGCCGGTATGCTCCTTCTCCTGCCGGCGAAACTCCTGGGTGTCGCGCTGCACAGCCTGATAGATGCCGGCCGCCAGCAGGTTCGAGGGAACGCTCTCGTAGTAGACCCCGCTTTCGAGCGAGCGGTACGTACGGATCAATCCTTCGAGGGCTTCTCTCACATCGAGGTCCGTGGCACCCGAGGTGTCGAGCGCGGCTCTGGCCACCGTGCTGCCGAGGAATGCCAGAAGCACTTCATTTTCTGCCAGCAGCTTCTCGGAGACCCGGATGTCGCGGTTGGGAAGCTGCTCCGGGACCAGGGGTACCGGCTTGTCGTGCCTGCGGGCTTCCTGGAGGTACTCGCAATCCAGCGGGCAGGCGACCGTGACCTCGCGTTCGGTGCCACAACAGATGGTGCAGATGTCGCCACGCACTCCGGGACAGAAGCGGCGCGGACGCCGGACCATGCAAATCGCGCAAGCCATCCCTCTAGTATAGGAAGAAGAGGGCCGACGAGCCGATGAGCAGGACCAACTTGTTCTTAAAAGTTGAAGTGGAGCACGAAGCGGACGAGAAGCCGCAGCGGATGGGCGACGAAATCTGCCGCCATCTCAAGAAACTGTACGGCGTGCGGGAGGCGGAGCTCTCCAGCTTTGTGGTCATTGAAGAATAGGCGGGCCGATCATCTGTGCATAGGTCCGGCGGAAGTACGCATCGGTCATTCCGGCGATATAGTCGCAGACCACGCGGTGCGGGGGCTCGGAAAGCGCCTGGATACAGTACGGCTGCGGCAGCCGCCGGGGGTCCGCCACAAAAAGCTCGAACAGCCTTGCGATCATGTCCATGGAGCGCCGGCGGCCTTCGCCTAAAGCCGGTGAGTCGTACACCTTGGCGTGGAGGAATCGCTTCAACGCGAGGCTGGCCGCCGCCGCGCCGGGCGTGAACACGGCCAGACGCGCGGGAAGAGCGCGCACCTCGTCGCAGTCCGCCACGCCCGCTTCTCGCGCGCTCCTCACGGTTCCCTGAATCAAGCCGGAGACCATCTGATCGATCAACCGGCGCAGCACCTCGTAAAAGCTCTCGCGGGCGGTGGCGCCGGGGGACTGGGTTTCCACGGTTTCCTGAATCGCGCGGTATGGGGGCACGCCATCGGCGATGTCTTCGGCGCTCAGCAGCCCGGCCGAAAAGGCATCATCCAGGTCGGCGGTATTGTAGGCGATCTCGTCGGCCAGGTCGATCAACTGCGCCTCCAGCGGCGGACGGAGGCCGGGCAGGTATGGCTCGATCTCCGGCACCTCCCCGGCCTGGAAATCGCGCGAGTGTTTTACCATCCCCTCGCGGACCTCGAACGTCAGGTTCAACCCGGGGAAGCGGGCGTAGCGCTGCTCGAAACTCTCCACGATGCGCAGCGCGTGCAGATTGTGGTCGAAGCTTTCGCCGAAGCGGCTCATCTGCCGGTTCAGCTCCGCCTCTCCCGCATGGGCGAACGGCGGATGCCCGATGTCGTGGGCCAGGGCCAGAGCTTCGGTGAGAGCTTCGTTGAGTTCCAGCACGCCGGCCACCGTGCGGGCGATCTGCGCCACCTCGATGGTGTGGGTGAGCCGGTTGCGGAAATGATCCGACAGCTCGGGTGCGAAGACCTGTGTTTTGGCCTCCAGCCGCCGGAACGCGCGGGAGTGAATCACCCGGTCGCGATCGCGCTGAAAAGCGTTGCGGTAGGGATGCTCGGGCTCCGGGTAGGACCGCCCCCGGCTTCGTTCCACCGGAAAGCGCAAGCGCGCCAGCATAGGGGAGGGGGCGGCTACTGCGGAGGCAGTTCGCTCAGAATCGCCAGGGCGTTCTGCCCGACCGTCCCCTTCACGCTGCGCAGGGGGTCGAGAAGCTTGCGGGCTTCGGCGGGCTTTTTCGGCGACAGAAACCGGGCCAGCGTGAGAGCCGCCTGGTCCTTGGAAACGTAAATTGTGGGATGGGCCATCAGATCGCGGAGCGTGCTCTCGCCCAGGTCCGCGCGGCCATCGGCGAAGTAGATCTGGGCCAGCGAATACTGGGCCAGCGAGGCATACTTGGCGTCGGCCTTGCCGGCCACGTCCTTGAAGAGGGTTTCGGCTTCACCCAGCTTGCCCTGATCCGCCTTGATCGCCCCCAGGTAGTATTCGGCGATGAAGCCCTCGGTGGTACCCGGATACCGGCTCTGGACGTCCGCGAAGGCTTTCAACGCGACCTGGTCCTTGGCGTCCTGAGTGGGGAAATTCAGATTCACTCCGGGAGTCGGCGGCCCGACCGGGGCTTCCTGCACCTGGATCGCCCGGGCCAGCGCCTCCTCGCGCTGTGCATGCTGATGGCCCGAGTAAATGATGTAACCGATGATCAGCACGACGGCCACCAGCGCGATCCCGCCATAACGGACGATTTCCTGCCGGTGGTCTTCAAAAAAATTTACTGTGTGTTCGACTTCGAGGGCGAACTTATCGCTCTTTAGCTCTTTGCGGGTAATTCTAGCCACGAAAACCTCAGATGGAGTAGGAAACTACATGATATCACGCGGGCTATGGCTCCGCCCGAGCGGAACGCGGGGAATGCGGACACTCCGCCCTCGCCCGTCTACCGGATTGCGGGCTCCGGCATGCTGTAGTAGCATTCTGACATGTCCGCCGGACCACCGGCGGCGGAGCGATGCCTGTTGCGACCCCTTAGCATCTTCGCTTGCCTGTGGGCCGGGGCCATTGTGCCGAACATGTTCTTCGGCCAATGCGGCAAGCCGGTGGCTTCTCTGGCCTTGCCACCCGAAGGAGGCGGGCTGCCCGGCTTCGTATTCAACAAGGCGTCGACGATTCTGCCCGGGTCTTTCGCCCCGGAGATACAGGTCTACACGAGGCCCGACGGAACCATTCAGATCTGGAAGAAATATCCCAACGGCGACGCGGTGCTGGTTTGGGAGGGGATGGCCAGCGGACTACCGGCGGAGCTGCAGTCCATGTGTGGACCGGATTGGTACAGCCAAAACTTCCCGCCTGTCTCCAAGTCGCCGGCGCGCCAGGCGGCAGAGTCCGCGCGCGCCGTGGCTGCGGCGGCCGCATCGCCGTCGAGCGGCCAGGCCGCCCAGGGATTCGCGGTCGCCGATGTGAACGGCGATGGCTTCGGGGATACGATCTCGGTGAGTTCGGTGCAACTCCGGGCCGCGGATGGCTCGCTTCTCTCCACCAAGCCGCTCACGCTGGGATTCACACCCGACCCTACCACCCAGATCGTGGTGGCGGATTTCAACCGCGATGGCAAGCTCGATCTGGCCTTCAACAACTACGGCCCTCCGCCGGCCCAGGGGAGTGTCGTCATCCTGCTGGGCAACGGCGACGGAACATTTGGCGCCCCGAAATCGTTCCCGGCGGGGTCGAATCCACTCTCGCTGGCGGCCGCCGACTTCAACGACGACGGCACGATCGACCTCGCCGCCGGCAATCGCAACGGCGCGATTTCGATCCTGCCGGGCAACGGCGATGGGACCTTCGCGGCTCCCGTCTCGGTGGCCATCGGTGAGGACGCCCTCGGCAACCCGCAGTCCATCCTCGCGCTCGATCTCAACGGCGACGGCCGGCCCGACCTGGAGGTCGCCAACAATGGAGACAAGAGCATCTCGGTGCTGCTGAACACCGGCGGCGGGAAGTTCGGCCCGCCGTCGATCACGGCCCTGCCCTTCGACCCCAATTACCTGGCATTCGGCGATTTCAATCACGATGGGAAGCTCGATCTGGCCGCGGCCTCTTACCGCTCAAACGCCATGGTCATCCTCTTGGGCAACGGCGGCGGCACGTTTCATTCGCCCGCGGCATACGCCACCGGAAATTTTGCCCAGTCGATTGGCGTCGAGCCTCTGGACGACGGCACCACCCTCCTGGTCACCGCCGACGGGATCACGGGCGATGTGTTGTTCACCGTAGTCACGCCCCAGGGTGTGGTGGGCGCGCCGCCGCTCGACGTGGTCGGCGGGCAGCCCACCGCGGTCGCCGCGGCCGACCTGAACGGCGACGGCATGCCCGACGTCGTGCTCACCGGCGCCTCCAGCGACGTTTCGGTTCTGATCGCGCAGGCCGGCGGGCAGTTCAAAGCGGCGGTGGGATACTCGCTGGGTCAACCCTCGCCGTTGCCTCAGGCCCTGGTGATCGGCGATCTGAACGGCGACGGCAAGCCGGACGTGATCACCGCCAATGCCGGTACCTTCACTTCGCCGGGATCGGTGAGCGTCCTATTGGGAAACGGCGACGGCACTCTGAAGCCGCCCGCCAGCACCAACGTGAACCAGACCGCGCAGAGCCTGGCGCTCGGGGACTTCAATCGCGACGGCAAGCCGGACGTGGCCGTGGCGGCATTCGGATCGATACCCGGCGCCGGCGGATCCGATCCCGGCGGTGTCGCCGTGCTCCTGGGCAAAGGCGATGGAACATTCCAGCCGCCGGCGACGCTGACCGTGAGCGGGCTCCATCCCGAGGCGGTCGCGGCCGCGGATCTGAACGGTGATGGCAAGCTCGATCTCGCCGTGGTGCTGGTCTGCGACCCGGCGTTGACGCAGCCCTCGACGTTGGCGATATTTCTGGGACAAGGCGACGGCACATTCGCGCCGGCGCGGACCTTTCCCTTGAAAGCCACGGGCGGCACACTGAGCGCCGTGGCAATTGGCGATTGGAACGGCGATGGCAAACCAGACGTGGCGGCCGTCAGCAACTTCGGCCAGCAACTCGACATTCTGCTGGGAGACGGCGCCGGAGGATTCCTCGAGGCGGCCACCACGCCTACCACGGAGCCCGGGGCGCAGGGCCTGGCGGTGGCGGACCTGGACGGAGACGGCAAACTCGACTTGATCGTGGCGCACTGCTGCGGGGAAAGCGACGGGACCTACCTTCTGGGCAATGGCGACGGAACGTTCCAACCCGAGCAGCATCTCGTTTCCGGATCTTCCCCCACCGGCGTGGCGGTGAGCTCCATCGGCGCCACCGGGCCGGGTCTGGTGTTTTCGGATCAAGGCGGCACCATGACCGGACTGTCCTTTCCAGGCCCGCCGCCCGTGTTGGCGGTCTCCACCGGTCCGGCCTCCGGCGGCGGCGCCAGCCAGACCTTTACCTTCGTCTTCTCCCATTCCGAAGGCTATCAGAACCTGGCGGTGGTGGATGTGCTCATCAACAGTGTCCTGGATGGCCGGAGCGCCTGCTACGTGGCGTTCGTTCCTTCCGGAGCTTCCTCCGGTTCATTGTTTCTGGTGGATGACGCAGGCGATGCGGGCGGTCCCTATCAGGGGATCGTGTTGCCCGGGTCCGGTGCGGTTTCCAACAGCCAGTGCGCCATCAGGGGCGCGGGCAGTTCGGCCAGCGGGAGCGGCAACACGCTCACGCTAACGCTGGCGATTACCTTCAAGGCCGGCTTCCCGGGAAACAAGGTCGTGTACCTTTCGGCACGCGACACGTCGTCGAACAACACCGGCTGGCAGGCGCTGGGCACTTGGGGAGTGCCGGGGCCGCAGACGGCGGGTCCCGCCGTGGGCGGAGTCAGCCCGGCGCGCAGCGACCTGGCGGTCCAGACCTACACGTTCACTTTCACCGATACCAACGGATGGCAGGACATCACGGTGGCCAACATCCTGATCAACAGTGCGATCGACGGACGCCAGGCCTGCTATCTGGCCTTCGTTCCGACGGCATCCGCGGCCGGTTCCCTGTTTCTGGTGGACGATTCAGGCGAGGCGGCAGGTCCGTATTCCGGTATGGTGTTGCCCGGTCCGCCCGCCGGGCCGGGCAGCGTGGGCAACCTCCAGTGCGCCGTCAGCGGAACGGGAGCTTCGGCGTCCGGCAGCGGCAACACCCTCACGCTGACGCTCCCCATCACGTTTTACCCGACCTTCGCAGGCAACAAGGTGTTTTTCCTCGCCGCCCGCAACAACGCGGTGAACACCAACTGGCAGGCCGTGGGGTCGGTCGCGGTGCCGTAGGGTATCTGCGATTTGCCTGCCAGACTATCTAGCGGGCGGCCGAGGCGCGGCGAGGAGAAGAATCCCCGCTCCTCTGCGTGGGTCCGCGGCCGGTTCTCGTTTTCGCTGGCCAGCCACGCGCGCGGGGCGCCGCCTCCAGGGCCTCCTACGCCGCGGGCGGCTCGAAATACATCTGCGCCAGCTCGGGCTTCTCGCGGATCGCCTTCCGCCAGTAGGATCGCGCTTCTTCCTCCTGCCCCATGGCCATCAACGCGTGGCCCAGGTTCAACAGCGCTTCGGCGAATTGCGGGTCTTCGTTGAGGGCCTGCTGATAGTACAGCGCCGCGTCGCTCGGCTGGCCGCGCTTCTGGCAGATGAGGCCGGCATTGTAGTAAAGCTCGGGGCTCTTCTCTCCCAGCTCGATCAGGCGCCGGTGCAGCTCGAAGGCCTCGTCGTAGTCCTGATCCTCGAGCGCCAGCGCCGCCAGTCCGCGCACCGCGTCCGAAGCGTCCGGGCGGATCAAGAGCGCATCCTGGAAGCAGCGGCGAGCCTCGCGGGATTTTCCGGAGCGGGCATAGGCAATCCCCGCGTTGAGGTGCGCTTCGGGCCATTCGGGCCGTTTGGCCAGGCACGCCTGGAAGGCTTCCGCGCTGGCTGCGTAGTCGGCGCGGAGCAGCAGCAGATAGCCCAGGCGGAACGAGGCGTCGCACCATTCCGGCGCGTCCTCAGGCATATTGGCGTAGAGGCTCTCGGCCCGCGCGCGGTCGCCCTGCTGCTCCAGTACCAGCGCCAGGTTCCACAGCACGTCCGGCTGGTGAGCATCCAGGGCGAGCGCCTTCTCATAACAGCCCCGAGCCAGGGTGAGGTCGCTCAACTCCTGGTACGCCACTCCCAGGTTGAGGAATGCCTGCGTGGAATCCGGCTTGAGGGTGCACGCCTGCTTGTAAGCTTGGGCGGCCTTGTCGTAGTTCCCCATTTTGTGGTGCGCCACGCCCAGATTGAACCAGTTCTCGAAGCGTTCGGGCGCCGCATCCACCAGGCCCCGGCAGTATCGGATGGCGTTGAGGTAATCGCTGTCGCCGAATGCCAGGGTGGCCTGCGCCTCCATGGCCACCGGCGAATCCGGCTGCACCTCCGACAGCATCGCCGAATAGCGCCGCACGGATTCGGCGTCCTTTTTCTCCAGGAACATGGCGACCAGGTTGGAGAGGGCTTCTTCGCACTTGGGGTTGCCCGTCAGGACCCGCCGGTACTGTTCGACCGCCTCGGCGTGCCGGCCGGACTGCTGCAGGCTGACGGCCTTGGCAAACAGCGCCTGCTCGCTCTCGGGAACCAGCTCCAGGTAGTTCTCGAGCGGGTAGAGCGCGTCTTCCGGGAGGCCGCTGTGAATCAGCGCGATGCCCAGCCCCAGCAGCGCCTCCGAGCGCGTGCCGTCCGCCAAGATGGCGCTCGAAAACGCATCCGCCGCCTCTTTCCATCTCTTCAGGTGGCCTTGACACACCGCCAGGTTGAAATGCGCCGTGCGGTGCTGCGGCTCCTGTTGCACCAGTTGCGCATATGCCGCCGCGGCCGATTCGAAGTCGCGCAGCTCGTATTGAATGTGACCCAGCGCGGAGTAGAGTCCGGGCTCGTGCTCGCCCGTCTCGATGGCTTTTCCCAGCAGCCTGGCGGCGCTCTCCAGCTTGCCCTCCAGGTGCAGGGATACGGCCTTCGAAAGCGTGCGGCTCACGCGCTTCTGCTGCTTCAGCTCATTGATCGAGGTGACGCCTGGCGGCAGCGCCTGCGAGCCCACATTTACTCCTGTCATCAACTCCATCTTCCGAACCTCCCTTGGTTGTGAATTCCCTCGCACGAAGGACCGCTGGGCTCCTCCGCGAGCATGATCTCATCGGTGTGCGCCGGGGGAGCGGGTTGCGGACGATCGGCCGGCATTCCCGGTCTCCAAATTTCCGCCGTCTGCGCCGGGGCGTCGCCCGCGAGAAAAGAGCAGACTACCCCCAGCCAGTCCTGGTTTCTCAAAACCCTCATCCAGTAGAGGCGCGCGTGCTCGCCGGCCTCACTGAAAAATCCCACGCCGCCACGGGCCGCCACGTCATCCGTCCAGGAGTCCACCTTCTGGCCTTCCACCAGCGCGGTGAGCCGGTTGCCGCGCACGTCCACTTCCATGTGGAACGGCAGATTCCTGTGCACCATCACCGACAGCGGCGTTTCCACGGCGTGGCCTTTCCTGCCGTCCACTACCGGGTAGTGGACCATGGCGATTACGGGACGCAGGCCCGTCTGCACCATCTTGACCTTCATGGCGTAATAGTTCTGCGAATCCTGCGCCCGCACCACCATTCCGAGGCCCTTGTCCTCGATCTGGCCGAAGAATTCCAGCCGGTAGTCGGTGTATGTCATCGTAGGCCGGAAGAGCGCCAACTGGCCCGGGCGGGTGTAGCCGTCGGGATGCCGCGTCCAGCCGGGAGCCCAGCTCATGGTTGCGCTGCCCCAGGCCTCCATGCCATTGCGGAAGTTGTCGGTCAATTCCGTGGCCGCCCGGTCGGCGACGGCGTGGCGGACCCGCTGTAGAGCCGATTGCGACGCGGCGGCCGTGGTGGGCGGGCCGGGCGCGCGGCCGCCGGCGGCGTCCGCGGTTTGACCCGCCTCGCCGGAGGGACGCTCCGCCGACTGCGAGAACGCCCGGTCTACCGATTCGATGGGGTTGCCGATCTGGATCACCTGGCTGCCGAACCAAAGCCACAGCCCGACCAGCAGGCACGCCGCGATCTGGGCGAAGCGCCGCTCAGCGCGGCTCGGCCGCCACCGCTTGTCAGCGCCGGGAAGCGAGAAGACCTCCGTGGCAGAAGCGGGCTTGGGCTCCGGCTTGGGCGGCAGAATCTCTTCCGTGCGCTCGGCCGCGATCTTGAACCCAAAGCGCGGCAGCACGAGCGGGATCTCGGGCGTTTTCCACTCCACCCGGCTCTCCCGGGACAAAGCCGCGCGCTGGCAGTAGAATTCGACCGGGATGAATCCAGGCTTGGGAACGCGGGCCGTGTGACGCCCGTCCGGCGTCACTGGCGCCTGGACCCGGATCCACGAAATCGGCACCAGCACGGCAGGTTTGGCGTTCAGCTCCTGCGGCTCGGGCGGCGCGGCCTCGGCCTGAGAGTCGCCGAAGCCAGCGATCGAGAATCCCCGGCTGGCCGACAACTCGAACGGGGGCAGGCACAGATCCTGGACCCAACCGATGCGGGCAACCGCCACGGCAGAGGTGAACGGGGCTTCGACCGGCTGGGGATCGAGAGCCTGCCGAAGCCCCGTCGGCACTCGCTCGGTCGCGGCAAGCCCTCCTGAATCCAGGAGCCCGCCCTGAAGGCGAATCTTACGCGCGGCGAAGGAGCATGGATTGGCCGCGGCGGCCACTTCCACGAGAAGTTCCAGCGGCAGCGGCGCGTGCTCCGCCGCCGTGCCCGAAGGGAGGCCGCCGGTGGGCCCGAGTTTCGGCAGGGCCGACCGGAACTGAGCGGCCGCCATGCGAGGCGCCGGTTCGCGATACCTCGCGTCCCATTGCGGCGACACGGTCTCCAGCGCCGGCTGCGCCATGGGCGGCAGTTGCCATTCGGAAGCTTCCGGCAATCCCAGCACCCCCGCCGCGAACTCCGGGAACAGCGGACACTGGTATCCAGCGCCGGATGCCAACGCCTCCGACGATGCTGCCCGTAGTTCGCGCGCGGCGGGTTGGGCGGGGATCGGCGTGGCCTGTTGGCAACGCGCCGGCTCGGGCACGACGTCGAACAAGTCCGTCTCGATCACCGCCATTCCGAATCCCGGCAAACGCGCGGGCGGGTATTCCGATGCCATCGCCGCCGCCACCAGGGCGCCGCTCAAGCCCGCCGGTCTTGCCTCTTGCGCGAGTGGCGCAGGCGTTCCACCGGGGCGGCTGGATTCGACCTTCGCCAACGCCGGCTCCCGCGGAGCCAGGAGGCACTGCGGAAGGAGCGTGGGCCGGCACGCCAGTTCGGCTGCCTGCGTCTTCGCCGCCGGTGTGACGTCCCGTGCGGCGGGAGCGGCCATCTGGCTTGCCGCATCCGCCAGCATCGCCAGCCCCGCCGTCTGCGCCGCTGCCAGTCCCAACGCAGGCAGGCTCAGCCCGCGAGGTTCCAGCCCGGTGGGCAGCGCCTCGCCGGATTTCGCCGCGGTTCCCACGCCAGCGGCTACGCTGGCGGGAAACGAAATCCGTCCCGCGGCGGTCAATGCGGGCGCGGCCAGATCCATACCGAGCCCTTCCATGGAGACGCCCTGCGGAGCGGCCGGCTGCGGCACCGGAATGGCCGGCGCGCCCGCTGCCGCCGCTTCGGGTGCTGAAATCGCCATCCAACCTTCGGCCGGAGGCGGAGGCGCGGGATCCCAACGCGCCTTGACCTTGCCGGCCTTCGGCAAATCCGGCGCCGCTTCGGGCGGCTCCATCAGGAAAATTACCTGGTCGATACCTGTAAATTCGAGTGAATATCCAAGGGCTGGATGGAGAACCGGCGCGTGCGCCAGCGGCCCGTAATGCGGAGCGAAGCCATCGCCCAGGCATGGCGCGACTTCGAGCGGCCACCAATCTTCCCCGACTACAGGATCGGGGGCGCTGCCTGCCAGCCAGGTGCCCAGCCCCGGTTTGGCGAGGCCTTCCACAGGCGAGACCTGTGCGCGAAAATCGGCCATTTTGACGGGGGACGGTTCCGGCTCCGCGATTCTGTGAATGACCTGGCCCAGGCGGTCCGCGTAGCGTTTTCGATGGGCGAGACAGCAGAATTCGTCGTCCCGGAGGACCTGAAATGGGCCGATATCTTTGCCGCAATAGAGGCAAGCCACGGTGTCACCAACTCGAATTCTGCCTAAGATTATAACGTCAAGGTTAGCGAAAAGACTCGCCGATTTTTGCTGAAATACCCTTGGTTTTAGTTAGAAAAGTATACCTATCCAACGTTATGGGGAGTTCTCCTGCAATGTGCGAGACTGGAGACTGCCGGCACACATCCGTGGGAGGCCCTTGTGTTCAAAACCGCCGTGGCGACGCCACTCCTTGCCCTCGCCGCATTGGCCGCCCGCCCACCGTTTACCACGGGCGACTTGTGGGCATGGCGCACGGCGACCGATGCGCGAATCAGTCCGGATGGCCAGTGGATCGCCTGGGTCGAGGGAGGAAACGACTCCAACGCCGACAAGGCCTTTTCCAACCTATGGCTCGCTTCCGCGGACGGAAAAACCCGCCGGCCGTTTACCGAAGGCAACTGGCAGGACCGGTCGCCGCGCTGGTCGCCGGACAGCAGCCGCATCGCCTGGCTGTCGGACCGCGCCGGCAAGCCGCAGATCTTGGTCCAAGGCCTGGAAGCGGGAGCCGCGAAGCAACTGGCCGTTCTGGAACAGCCGCCGCAGGCCCTGGCCTGGTCCGCCGACGGCCAATCGATCGCTTTCACCGCGCGCCTTCCGGCACCGGCCGAAGCGCCGCCCTGGGCGCCTCCCGCGATCCTGCCCTGGCTGGTGAATCGAAGCGGGGGATTCGTCCACCTTTTTGTAATCCCCGCGGCCGGAGGTGCGCCGCGACAGATCTCCCGCGGCGATGGGAGCGTGTCCGGCGAGCCCGCCTGGATGCCGGACGGGCGCACCATCGTGGCCGCCCGCGAAGATGCCCACATCTGGGCGTTCTCCGTTTCCGGCGGCCCTCCCCGCCAGTTGACCAGCGAGCCCGGAAGGGACGAATGCCCGTCGCCTTCTTCCGACGGCGCCAGGATCGCCTGGCTGTCAACTGCCGCCACGAATCGCAGCCACGCCACGCGCAAGCTCCGCGTCATGAACGCCGATGGAAGCCGCGCCCGGGTGCTGAGCGGCTCGCTCGATCGCGATGCCACCGATCCCCAGTGGAGTTCCGACTCCCGCACGGTGTATTTCCTGGCCGGCGACCGCGGCTCCACCCACGTCTACGCCGCGCGGGCCGATGGAACGGTGCGCCAGGCGACCAGCGCGGCCGAGCGTCTCGAAGGCTTTTCCCTGGCGGATAACGGGCAGGCCGTCTCGGTGCGCTCCACCGCGTCCGCCGCCGGCGACATCTATTCTTTCACCGTCGACCGCGTGTCCCAACCCGTCAGGGTCGCCGCGCCCGACGAGCACCTGCTGGCCGAGCGCGAAATCGCCGCCGTCGAAGAGATGCCTTACGAGTCGGGCGGGCAATCCATTCAGGCGTGGATCGTGAAGCCTCCGGGCTTCGACCCGGCGAAAAAGTATCCGCTGCTGCTCGAGATCCGCGACGATCCGCCCGCGATGCACGGCGCCGGGTTCAACCTGCGCGCGCAGATCGCCGCCGCGCGCGGTTTCGTGGTGCTGTGCGCCAACCCGCGCGGCACCCCCGGCTACGGCGAGACGTTCGCCGGGCTCCTGCCCACGCGCTATCCCGGGGACGATTACGACGACCTCATGCGCGGCGTGGACGCCGTGCTGGCGAAAGGCTACGTCGATCCGAATCGCCTGACGCTCATCGGCGGCCTGCTCGCGGCCTGGACGCTCGGCCATACCGAACGCTTCCACCGGGTAGTGGCGCGCCGCCCTGTCATGACGCCCGCCGGCCTCGAGCGCGCGGCGCCGTGGGACGATCCGGATCAATACGTGCCGCACTCGCCGATCTTCTTCGCGCGAAACTTCCGCACGCCGACGCTGGTGCTGGCGGGCGATCCCGACCCGGAAAGCCAGGAGTTGTACCTGGCCTTGCAGGCGAGGAAGGTGGAATCGGTGCTGCTGCGCGTGCCCGCGGCGCCCACGCCGGGCGAGCAAATTCTCGAGCTGGAAACCGTGCTGCGTTGGCTGGCGCGGCCCTGACCGAAGGGGTCCGGCGCTGTTACCGGGCCCCGGCCGCCGGGGAGGGGTTTTGGCCTCCCGCCCGCGTTCCGTTGACACGACTCGCGCTGAATCAGACAATAAGGTCGTGGAGTAGTATTATGTATCGGGCCTTGACCGTGGCGCGGGAGTACGGAAGCGGCGGCGCGCGCATCGCTGCCATCGCGGCCGAACGCCTGGGCTGGAAGTTGCTGGACCGCGCACTGGTTGACGAGATTGCGAACCTCGCCAGCGTAGACGTGCAACTTGCCAGGCGTTATGACGAGCGGCTGGATTCGTGGGCGCACCGGTTGAGCCGGCGCGCGCTCTGGCACGGAGCATTCGACGCCGTGGCGGTGCTGCCGGAGACCGGGGTCTTCGATGCGGAGACCATGGCACACCTCACCCGCGCGGTGATCGAACACGCCTATGAGGTCGGGAATTGCGTCATCGTCGGGCGCGCCGGCCAGTGTATCCTTCAGCAGCACGAGGATGTCTTCCACGTCCTTGTATATGCGCCGTGGGCCGACCGGCTGGCGCGGATCCGCGCGCGTCACGGCGCCGCCGAGGATGCCGCCGAATCGATTCGCAAGATCGATGCGGAGCGCACCCGCTACGTGCGGATCAACTTCGGCCTGGACCGGCACGACCCGCACCTCTACGACCTCATGATCAGCTCGAAGCCCGGCGAAGACGCGGCTGCCTCCACCATCCTGGCAGCGATGGGCAAGGAATGATGTTAGATTCGCACTTCGGGAAATATATGGCACATCGAGACAAGTTTGCGAAGCCTCCCGCCCGAATCGCCGCTGCGGCCGCTCTGCTGTCGGCGGTCTGGCTGGCGGGATGCACCGCCTCCGGCCAGAAGATCGGCGCGGCCGATCCCCCGCCCACACCCGTGATGGTCACCGATGTGCACCTCCAGGATGTTGCCATCTTCTCCGAGTTCGCGGCGCAAACCTACGCACGCAACATGGTCGAAGTGCGAGGGCGGGTGGATGGATACGTAGATCAATGGCTCTTCCGGCCGGGCTCCGAGGTCAAAGCCGGCCAGGTCCTGTACGTGCTCGATCTGCGGCCCTACGAGGCGGCCGTCGAGCAAGCGCAGGGAAACCTCCACCAGAGCGAAGCCGACCTGGAGTTCGCCAGAAACCAGGTCTCGGTGCTGCAGGCGCAGGCGAACCTCGCCTCCGCCCAGGCCAATCTCGTGAAGGCGCAGCAGGACGTCGAACGCCTCACCCCGCTGGTGAAAGCCGATGCGGCCTCCAAACAGGATCTGGATGCCGCCGCTGCCGCACTGAAAGCCAATGAGGCCAACGTCGCCGCCTTGAAGGCGAATGTCGATCAGACCGGACTCTCCACCCGCACGCAGATTGCCGCGATGCAGGCCAGGGTCGAGGCATTGCGCGCCGCATTGCGCACCGCCGAGCTGAATCTGCAATATGGGACGATCCATGCTCCTGTCGACGGCCGCATCGGAGATACATTGATTCCGGTTGGCGGCCTGGTCACGCCCAACTCTCCCCAGCCGCTTACCACCATCGTTCCCCTCGACCCGATCTGGGTTCGCTTCAAGGTGACCGAACCGGAATATCTCTCATGGGTCAGCCGCGGGCTGGCGGTAGCCGGCGGCCTTCCGCTTACCCTGGTCCTCGCGGATAAGTCCGAACTCCCCTTGCCCGGCCGCCTCGAGAACGCACTCAACCAGGTGGATCCGAAGACCGGGACGCTCGAGTTGCAGGCCCGCTTCTCCAACCCGAGCCATAAGGTCCTTCCGGGCCAGTTCGGCCGGGTTCGGGTGCAGGTCGCCGAACGCAAGGATGCCATCCTGGTGCCGCAGAAAGCCGTTCAGCAGTTACAGAGTATGCAAGCCGTCTACACCGTGGACCCCGATAACAAGGTGCTGATGCGCGCCGTCACGACCGGCGACCGGGTGGGCACATCCTGGAACATCGAACAGGGCTTGAAACCGGGCGATCGCGTGATCGTCGAGGGCCAATTGAAGGTACGGCCGGGCATGCGGGTGCAACCACAGCCCTACCGCGTAGTGGACGCTACGCCGGGCGCGGGACCGAAGGCGGGGAGCTGAGCCGTGGCGCGATTTTTCATCGGCCATCCCGTCTTCGCGATGGTGATCGCCATCGTGATCGTCATCCTGGGAGCCGTGGCCATCCCTACTCTCCCCGTGGCCAGTTATCCCGAAGTGGTTCCTCCGGTCGTGCAGATCAGCACCAGCTACCTGGGCGGCAATTCGCAGGACCTCGAAAAGACCGTGGCGCAGCCCATCGAAGAGCAACTGATCGGCCTCGACGGCATGCTCTATTTTCTCTCCAACAGCGGCAACGACGGCTCGCTCAACATCCAGGTCACGTTCAACCTGGGCACCAACCCGGACAACGCCACCGTGCAGACGCAGAATCGCGTGAACATCGCCATGCCGCGCCTTCCGCCCGAGGTGCAGCGCCAGGGCGTCGTCGTCAAAAAGGTCTCCACCGCGTTTCTCACCAGCATCAGCCTGGTCTCGCCGGACAGCCGCTACGATTCGCTGTTCCTCACCAACTACGCGCAGATCAACCTACTGAACCAGGTGGCCAGCCTCGACGGGGTGGGCGAATGCCGCCTCGGCACGAACCTGGTGTACTCCATGCGGGTCTGGGTGAATCCCGACCGGATGGCCCAACTGGGAATCACCGCCAGCGATATCAGCGATGCCATTCAGGCGCAGAACCGGCAGAACCCCGCCGGATCGCTGGGCCAGCCGCCCACGCCCGCGGGCACCGATTTCCAATACTCGGTCACGGCGCCGGGACGCCTCGTGAACGCATCCGAGTTTGAAGACATCGTCCTGCGCGCCCGCCCGGACACCGGCTTGCTCCGCATCCGCGACGTGGGCCACGTGCAGCTCGGGGCCGTGAGCTACAGCGGTTTCAGCCGCGTCAACGGCATCCCTTCCGGCAATCTCATCGTCTATCTGTCGCCCGGCGCCAACGCCGTCGCCACCGCCGACCGCGTGCGCAAGTTCGTGGCCCAGGCCAAGCGGGGTTTCCCCGCGGGCATGGACTACGTCATTCCTTACGACTCCACCGTATTCGTCCGGGCGGCCATCAAGGAAGTCATGACGACCCTGTTTGAAGCCACCGGGCTGGTCATCATCGTCGTCTTCCTTTTCCTGCAGAACTGGCGCGCGACGCTCATTCCGCTGCTCACCGTTCCGGTGGCCATCGTCGGCACCTTCGCCCTGTTCCCGATGCTCGGCTTTTCCATCAACATGACCAGCATGTTCGGCCTGGTGCTGGCCATCGGCATCGTGGTGGACGATGCCATCGTAGTGGTCGAGGCGGCACAGCGCCACATCGATGAAGGAGTGGGGCCGCGGGAGGCGGCCATACGGGCCATGCAGGAGGTCTCCGCTCCCGTGGTGGCCATCGCGTGCATCCTGGCCGCCGCCTTCATCCCGGTGGCGTTCCTGGGCGGCATCAGCGGCCAGATCTACAAGCAATTCGCCCTCACCATCGCGGCGTCGGTGCTGATCTCCGCCTTCAACGCCCTTTCGCTGAGCCCCGCACTGAGCGCCATTCTGCTTCGGCCGAAGATGAAAAGCCGCGGGCTGGCCGGCGGCTTCTTCCGCGGGTTCGACCGCGCCTTCGAATGGACCCGGAACCGCTACCTTGCCGGCGTCGCGGGGCTCATCCGCAAGTCGGCCTTTGCGCTCGTCGGGCTGCTGTGCTTCTGGTTTGCCGCCGGCTCGCTCTTCCGCCATCTTCCCGCCGGTTTCCTTCCCGAAGAGGACCAGGGCACCATCTTCGTCTCCGTTCGCCTTCCGGACGCCGCCTCGGTCGCCCGCGCCGATGCGGCCAGCCGCAAGGTGGAAGACATCGTCGCCAAAACTCCCGGTGTGGCCGGCACCTTCGTCCTCGGCGGGCTGGACATCGCCACCCGCACCAGCAGTTCCAATGTCGCCACCGTGATCACCCGCCTGACTCCGTGGGACGAACGCAAGACCAAGGACCTGGAGCTGCATGCCATCCTCGCGCGCATGCAGGCAAGCTTCCTGCAGGTGCCCGAAGCGACGGTTTTCGCCTTCGGCCTTCCCCCCATCCTCGGCCTCAGCACCACCGGCGGCTTTCAGTTCATGCTCGAGGACCGCGCGGGGACCGGCGTCGAGGACCTGGCTCAGACTGCCGACCTGCTGGTGCAGGCCGCGCGGAGCCGCCGCGAGCTCGGCAACGTGGTCAACACGTTCCGCTCCAACGTCCCCGCCTACAAGATCGACGTCGATCTGGACAAAGTCCAGACACTCGGGATTCCCGTCACCGATGCTTACAACACCTTGCAGACCTTCCTGGGCGGTTTGTACGTAAACGACTTCAACGTGTTCGGCCGGACCTGGCAGGTTCTCGTGCAGGCCGAGCCCGAATTTCGCAGCCAGCCCCACGATATCAACCGTTTCTATCTCCGCACCGGCGAGGGAAACATGGTCCCGCTGGGCACTCTCGCCACCGTCAGCGCCAGCGCCGGGCCCGACGTCGTCTATCGCTACAATCGCTTCCGCGCCGTTCAGGTGCTCGGCGGTCCGGCCCCCGGATACAGCAGTGGCCAAGCCTCCGCCGTCATGGAGGATCTCGCCTCTTCCGTCCTGCCGGCCGGATACGGCTACGAGTGGACCGGCACGACGTACCAGGAGAAGCAGGCCCAGGGCCACGAGAGTGTGATCTTCGGTTTTGCCGCGGTGCTCGTCTTCCTGTTCCTGGCTGCCCTGTACGAAAGCTGGTCGATTCCCTTCGCCGTCCTCCTGGCACTGCCGCTCGGGTTGTTTGGAGCGCTGGCCGCGGTCTGGCTTCGCTCCTATCCCTACGACATTTACACCCAGATCGGAATCGTGACCCTGATCGGTCTCGCGGCCAAGAACGCCATCCTGATCGTGGAGTTCGCCCGGACGCGCTACGAAGACGGACGGTCCATCCAGGATGCCGCCATGGAAGCCGCCCGTCTCCGCTTGCGGCCGATTCTGATGACGTCGTTCGCGTTCATCCTGGGAGTCACGCCGCTGCTGATGGCCACCGGCGCCGGTGGCGCTTCCCGCCGCTCGCTGGGTACCGCGGTCTTCGGCGGCATGAACGCGGCCACGCTGTTGGCCATCTTCATCGTCCCGGTGCTCTTCGTAGTCATCCAGCGGACCGTCGCGCGGAAACCGAAGCCGGCGATCGGGGAGTCTTTGACGGAGCAGGCCGAATGAGAATTCACTATTGGTGCTGGCTGCCGCTTCTGCTGGCCGGCTGCACGGTGGGGCCGAACTACAAGCGGCCCTCCGTGCCGGTGCCCGCCGATTATCGCGGCGCGCCCGCGCAGACTTCCGCGGCCTCCCTGGCGGATACCAAGTGGCCCGATCTCTTCCAGGACGATTCGCTCAAGCATCTGATCGCGGCAGCCCTCGAGCACAATTTCGACCTTGCCCTTGCCTCGGAGCGCGTGGAGGAAGCGCGCGCCCGATTCCGCATTACGGGGGCCAACCAGTATCCGTTTCTATACGCCGCCGGCCAGTTCGATGCGACGCGGCCATCGTCGATCGGCGCGAACACCCAAGTCCCTGCCGGTTACCCGTTGGATGCCAGCTACACCCAGGCCGGCGCGGCGCTCTCCTGGGAGCTGGACCTGTGGGGCCGCCTGCGCCGGCTGACGGAATCGGCCCGCGCGCAGTATCTTGCCACCGAGGAAGCGCGGCGCGGCGTCATCGTGTCGCTCATAGGCGACGTGGCCGGCAACTACTTCACCCTGCGCGAGCGCGATCTGGAGTTGGAAATCGCCGGCGGCACGCGCGACATCGCGGCCCGCAATCTCGAGTTGGTCCGCGTGCGCCACGATCACGGGGCCGCGACGGGACTCGACGTCCACCAGGCGGAACAGTTTCTCTACCTTTCCACCGCGCAGATCGCCAGCTCCGAGCGCGACATCGGACAGGCGGAAAATGCCTTGAGCCTGCTGATCGGCCAGCCTCCTGGCGACATCGCGCGCGGCAAACCGATGGACGATTACGGCCTGCCGCCCGTGCTGCCGCCGGGCCTCCCTTCCTCTCTGCTCGAACGGCGGCCGGACATCCGCGAGGCAGAAGAAAGTCTGATCGCGGCCAACGCGCAGATCGGCGTCGCCAAGGCCTATTACTTCCCGCAGATCTCGCTCACCGGATTCCTCGGCGGCCAAAGCCGCGCGCTTACGGATCTCTTCACCGGCCCCGCCCGCTTTTGGACGATCTCCCCTACCGCGCTGTTGCCCATCTTCACTGCCAGCCAGGTGCGCGTCGGAGTGCGCCTGTCGGAGACCCAGAAGCGCGAGATGGTCATCAGTTACCAGAAGGCCATCTACAACGGGTTTCGAGAGGTCTCGGATGCATTGGTGCGCTATGACCGCACGCGCGAGCAGCGAACCCAGCAGGATCTGCTGGTGCACGCATTGACCGAGACTTCCCGGCTGTCGAATCTCCGCTACCAGGGTGGGATGGACAGCTATCTGCAAGTGCTCGATGCCGAGCGCAACCTGTTTCAGGGCCGGTTGGTCCAGGCCCAATTGCGATTGCAGGAATTGCTCTCCTACGTTCAGCTATACAGGGCTTTGGGCGGCGGCTGGCAAAACCCTTAGTCTCACTGCACGCTCCACGCCCCCATCGACTGCCACCCCGAATTGTTCGCGTCGGTCGCGTCCCGGGCGGCCATGTAGATGATCCGGTTGCCGGCGAACGTCCCACAGAAACTCAGGTTCAGCGTGAGGGTCAGGGTATTGCCGTTGGCGGCGACCGACGACCCGGCGGCGGTCACTGTGCACTGGCTGTTGCCCAAAGTGGCGGGTCCCGATCCATCGAGCGCCAACGCCGGGATCACCAGCGAGGTGCCGGCATCGTTGACCAGGTACAGGCGGGCGTTGGAGCCGTAATAGACTTCGCCGTACGCCAGGTAGCAGGACTGGCGGCCGTCGAGCGCGTTGTTGATCAGGACGTTCACGATGCCCAGGTCCTGCCAGCCTTTTGTATCGCTGAAAGTGAAAGTGAAAATCTGGTTGGACCCCATGCCGCCGGCCGGGCTGACTCCGCCGACCGCCGGGAAGGCCGCTGCGCCAGGCACTCCCCAAGTGCCCATCGGCTGCCAGCCGGAGTTGCCGCCCTGGAGGTCGCGCGCCGCGAGGTAGGTCACTTTGTTGCCGGCGAAGCTGGCATTGAATGTCATGTTCAACGTGACGGTGAGCGTGTTGCCGCTGCCCGCAGCCGAGGAGCCTGGGCCGTTCACAATGCACTGGCTGTTCCCGACGTTCCCCGTCGAGCCCATCGGCAGCCCGGGCAGTAACGCCGTTCCCGGATCGTTCACCAGGTACACGACGTTCGACGGCAGGCTGTAGGCCAGGTAGCAGGACTGGCGGCCGTCGAGGAAGTTGTCGATCAGCACGTTCACCACATCCAGATCCTGGTACCCGCGAGGATCGGTGAACGTGAAAGTCATGGTCTGGCCGAGGCCGGCGCCGGATCCAGGTGTGACCGCCGCGGGCGCGGTCCCGGTTCCTGCCAGTTGATAGACCCTCACGTAATCCACGAGCATCTGCTGGGGAAAGGCAGTGGTGGCGTCGGGGTTGCCAACCGGGGCAGGGGAGCCGCCCACCGCGACATTCAGCAGCGGAAAAAAAGGGTTGCTCAATGCGGACTGCCAGCCAGCCGGCATGGACGCGGAAGTGACATTCAGATAGGAATTCCCGTCGACAGAGAATTGCACACCGCCCGGCGTCCACTGAACGGCGAACACGTGGAAGTCGTCGGCGAACTTTTGTCCGTTCGGCAGCGTATAGCTGCCGCTGATGCCAGCGCCGGTGTCGCCCGGGCCGTGCAGCGTGCCGTGATTGACCGAAGCATCGTTGTTGTGGACGCCGAAGTTTTCCATGATGTCGATCTCGCCGCAGTCCGGCCAGGGGACGGTGGGGTAGCTCGCGCCGAGCATCCAGAATGCCGGCCAGATGCCTTGAGCGTAGGGAATCCTGATGCGCGCTTCAACGATCCCGTAAGTGAAGGAGAATTTGGTCTGCGTCTTGATGCGGCCCGACGTGTAACCGCCCGAGGTACTCAGGGCGCGGATGACCAGATGGCCGTTGCCGTCGAGGAACACATTGCCGGGGGAGCTGGTATAAGTCTCCAGTTCGTTGTTTCCCCAACCCGGGAAGGGCGGGCCGGTGCCGGTATCATAGGCCCACTTCGTCGGGTCCGGAGCGGAAACGTTCGGCCCGTTGAACTCGTCGCTCCACACCAGTTGGTAGCCCGCTATGCTCTGGCCCGGCAAAGACAGGGCGGCGAACAACAGGACAACGGCAAAGTTTCTGATGCGCATGTCTGAATCCTTGACTCCATTGTATGGCCGCGAGCACAACCGTGCCGCCCTGGCTTGCCTGTCGTCTGAGAGCCCGCGGCCGGGTGCGACCGATAGAAGTCACGCAGCCGCACGAACCGGATAAGCCAGTCAGAAATACTGGTACAAAACGGCTCAATTCAGGAAACTTTCGCAACAAGATGTCCCAGTACTTCAAGGGCCGATTCCGAAGTACGCGTATGACTTGTGTATAACCGCTTCCTCGCTCATGCTGAGTGAGAACAGATGGGGCGGAACACTCAGACCGAATCGGAGCTTCGTTGCTCGCAGGGCCGCACAAGTCTCTCAACGGCGGGCAGGCCATGATCCTCGCATGTCTAACCTATTCTCTGGCCGTAATGGCGGTCCTCGGTTTCATGATCAGGACCGAACACAAGCATTCGTGCAGCAAGCCGGAGCCCGTCAAGCCGGATGACGCCGCCGAAACGAAGCTCGGCGCAAAGGTGCTGAATCGCCGGGACGGTGAACGAATCACCAGCGCCCTTCAATACTGGATCGTCGAGCGTTCCGAATCAGACTCACGGCTTGGAGAGAGCATGACACCGGACGACGCGGGAGCGGCGGTCTGCCCGCCGTGTGAGAGCCAACCCCAGAATAGCAGACCGGCGGCGGCAGCCTCCGTCTCCGCGAGCGCCTCTGTTTCGACGCATGCGGATCCCGCCGAGAGGCTCCCGGATCGGGAGACGCCGCAAGACCCTGTCAGGATCGAGAGCGTCCCTGACGGCAGTGAACACTCCATGCTCGGCGGGCTTTCCGCGGCGCCGCCGGAAACGAGCTACTACGAGCTTCTGCAAATCAGCCCCAACGCGGATTTCGAAACCATTCAACGCGTCTACCGGTTCATGGCTTCGCGTTTTCACCCCGATAACCCGAAGACCGGAGACAACGAAAAATTTCTCCAGCTCAAACAGGCGTTCGAGGTGCTGTCCGATCCGGCGCGGCGCGCGGAATACGATACAACGAACAAAGTCCGGGAACCGGAGCCGCTGGCGATTTTCGGGCACGAGGTTTTTCTCGACGCCGTTGAAGGTGAGATGAACCGGCGCCTCGGAATTCTCTCCCTGTTATATTACCGGCGCCGCGTCAACGAGGCTGTCCCTGGCCTTTCCCTGCTCGAGCTGGAGAATCTCATGGCATTCCCGCGGGAGTATTTGGAATTCACCATCTGGTATCTCCGCGGGAAAGGTTACGTCGCCGTTACCGAACAAAACTCGGATTATACACTCACCGTAATGGGCGCGGATTACGTGGAGACCCACTCTTTGTCGAACCACGTAGTTCGCGAGTTGCTCGCGCGCGGCACGTGTGCGGGGCTGCTGGAGTCTGCGGGTCAACTCATGCCAACCCGCCGCCAGGCAACGCGATCAATGAAAGAGAACGCCCGGCGCCGGCGCCGTCCGCAGCGTCCGGGCCCAGGGAGAACTTTGGAGAAGAACGCACAGATCCCGGCGTCATCGCTGGCGTGTCGACTGACTAACAGTGAAGGTGGCTGAATTTATGTCTGGCCGTCATAGTAAAAGGGTTGTCTATCGTGATGCGGGAGAGCGGATCGCTCTCCAACTCTTCAGGGGCGTTGTCCGGGAAGCTCGCCCCGTCACCAGCCTCAAATACGGGCTCCCGGAGTTTACACGTGTAACTCTGGTGTCCTGTTGCTTGTTAGGCGCCTTCCTCTTTGGTACCGGGTCTTGGGATTTTAAACGGGTACGCGAAAGCGTATACAGTCGCCTCGGGTCGTTCCAATGGACTGCTGCCCGCGAGTCCCGGCCCGGTGTTCTGGTGATTACCGCGGATCCCAACCACAAATTCGATGTGACTGCCACGGTAGAGCCCAGAGGGTACACGACGTATTGGGAACATACGGCGCAGGAAGGCATGAATCGGCTACAGACTGCGCCCGGACAGTACCGAATCGTGGTGATTGACGGCGCCATTCCAGGCTCAGGCGCCACGGCCCGCCAGATCAAGGTATCCTGGCCGGAGAAGCACGTAATCGTCCTCACTGGTCCGCGGCAGCCAGCCATGCTGGCACAATCGCTGCTGCTCGTCTTGTGACCGCTACTTGGCCTTCTTGACTACGATCTCGACCCGGCGATTTTTTTGGCGGCCTTCGGGGTCGTCACGGCCATCCGAAAAGGAATTGGGCGCCACAGGCTTTGCCGCTCCCCACCCTTGGGTTGTCATCAGGCTGGAAACGCCATGCGCGACCAACCAACCTTTGACGGATGCCGCCCGGCGTTCGGAGAGCTTTTGGTTGTAGTCCTTCAACCCCTTGTTGTCCGTGTGGCCCTCAATGGAACACGAGGCATTCGGATAGGATTTGAGGACAGTGGCTACCTTTTCAAGCTCCGGAATGGCTTTGGGGAGGAGGTCGGCCTTGTCGAAATCGAACAGAACATCGCTCGACAGTTCGATGCGAATCTCGGTCTCCGTGGTTTTGGCCCCCAGATCCTTAAGGGCCGCATTCAAGTCCTGGGCTTTGCCCGCGACGCCGACTGCCAAGCCCTTGATTTCCACAACCTTCCCCTGAACGGGCAGGACCTTTCCCTGCGCGCCCGGAGGAATCGGGTCGTCGGGCTTGTATTTTTGGGCCCGGACAGTCTGTGCCCCCAGAAGCACACTCAGGAGGCAAAGACACAGAGGAGACCGCCCTCGATCCATTAGACTGATCAAGATTCACCCATCACTGAGACACGGGGACGTCCTCAAATGGCGGAAACGACGGAATATGGACCGCGATTTTGCTCGACGTGCCTGGAGGCGCCGGAAACTTCGCCCAGCTTGCCCGCTGCTCTCCCGCCGGGAGATTGCCCCAGAAAACTTCTGCGATATTGTTCCCACCGGCATCGGTCAGAAAGGCGTATTTCTTGTTTTCCGCGGGATCGATGAAATAAAGGTCAATCCAATGGCCGTCATAGTTAATCGTCTTGGGTTGCGAAGCGGTCAGACCCGGCCCCGCCGCCGCCGCCGTGTTAACGATCCGCCATTTGACGAGTAAACCGCCGCCACTTACCCGTTTCACTTCCAGCAAATCACACCGCAGGTCAGAGTCGACGGAATACTGGCCGGTGGCGATGACACTGGCCGTAGCCGCCGGCTGAGCGGGTTGGCCCGCCGCTGCCGCCGGCTGCGTTGCCGGCTGAGCCGGGGGCTGACTCGGCGAGGTGGCCTGCTGCGCCGGCTGTGAAGAGGTTCCGCTCGAACACGAAGTAGCGCATGCGGCGCAAACCACGATCAAAACGCTCGCCCAACAAGCTCCCAGTCGATTCATGACACCTCCCGGAGTCTCGATTTTGGCTCCCGGCTTCTGGGCTAGTATACACCCAACCGGAGCGGCGGCAGGATTATTTCGTGACGAGCCCTACTTCAACCGCAGGCTGTTGGTCACCACCGTCACGCTGGAGAGCGCCATGGCCGCCGCCGCCACCATCGGGGAAAGCAGTCCGAGCGCGGCCACTGGAATCCCCAGCGCATTGTACGCGAATGCCCAGAACAGATTCTGCCGGATGATTCGCATGGTTCGCCGCGAGAGCGCCAAGGCGTCGGCCACGCCGTTCAGGTTGTCGCGCATCAGGGTGATCGCGCCGGCCTCCATGGCCACCCCCGTGCCCGACCCCATCGCGATGCCCAGGTCCGACTGCGCCAATGCGGGCGCATCGTTGACCCCGTCCCCCACCATCGCCACGCGACGGCCGGCAGCCTGCAGCTTTTTCACTTCGGCCAATTTTTGATCGGGCAGGACTTCGGCCAGCACGCGATCGATGCCGGCCTCGCGCGCCACGCTTTCGGCCGCGGCTGCGCGATCGCCCGTGATCATCCAGACTTCCAGCCCCATTTCGCGCAATCGCCGCACGGCTTCCGGGGCCTCGGGCTTCATCGTGTCGGCGATCTCGATCTCGCCGGCCGGCGCGCCATCCACCGTCACCTTCACTCCCGGGCGTCCCACCACCACTTCGCGCTGCCCGATGCGAGCCCGCACGCCGTGGCCGGCCAAAGCCGTGAACTGCGCCGCGTCTTCGAGTGCCAGGCCGCGCTCCGCCGCCGCCTCCACGATCGCTTTTCCCAGGGGGTGCTCGGAATACCGCTCGGCCGAGGCCGCCAGCCGCAGCAGTTCGTCTTCCGTGTAGCCCGCCGCGGCGCTCACGCGGATTACCCGGGGCTTGCCGCGCGTGATGGTTCCGGTCTTGTCGAGCACCACGGTGTCGATGCGGTGGGCCATCTCCAGCGCCTCGCCGCCCTTGATGAGAATGCCGCGCCCGGCGCCGCGGCCGGTTCCCACCATGATGGCCGTGGGGGTCGCCAGGCCCAGCGCGCACGGGCACGCGATGATCAGCGCGGCCACGGCGTTGGTCATCGCCACGGCGAACGGCGCGAAGAACAGCCAGGCGGCGAAGGTGATCAGCGCGGCCACCAGGACGCCCGCGGTGAAGTATCCGCTCACCACGTCGGCCAGCCGCGCCACGGGCGCCCGCGAGCCCTGCGCCTGCTTCACCATCTCGATCATCTGCTGCAGCACCGTGCCGCGGCCCACTTTGCGGGCCTCGTAGCGGAAGCCGCCGGAGCGGTTGATGGTGCCGGCGAAGACCGTCGCGCCCGGGCGCTTCTCCACCGGCATGCTCTCGCCGGTGAGCAGGGATTCATCCACCGCCGATTCGCCGTCGAGGACGGCGCCGTCCACGGGGATCCGCTCGCCGGGCCGCGCCACCAACGTGTCTCCCACGACTACCTGTTCGGCCGGAATTTCGATTTCTGCTCCGCCGCGAACCGCGCGCGCGGTGGGCGGCTGAAGATCCATCAGCGCCCGTATCGCCTCCGACGCCTTGCCGCGCGCCCGCGCCTCCAGCATGCGCCCCAGCAGGATCAGCGCGATGATTACGGCGGCCGCTTCGAAATACACCTCGTGCCCGCCGCTCACCGTTTCGCACAGGGAGTAGAGGAACGCCGCTCCGGTGCCCAGTGCGATCAGGGTGTTCATGTTGGCCGACCAATGCCGCAGCGCGGTACCCGCATCGCGATAAAACGGCGCGCCCGAATAGCCCACGACGGGCAGGCACAAGGCGAGCTGCACCCACGGCAGGCGGTGCCACATGCCCAGCGCCACGACCGGCGCGGCGAACAGCAGTGCGACGATCAATCGTGCGCGGTAGCCGGACTCCTCGGAATCAGGCGGCGTCCGCTCGGCCGGCACGCCGTAGCCCAGGTCCTCGATGGCCCCGACGAAGTCGCGCACCTTGACCAGCTTCGGATCGTACTCCACCGTAGCCGTGGAGGTGGCGAAGTTGACGCTGGCGCGCTCCACGCCGGCCGTTTTGCCGAGCCTCCGCTCGATACTGCGGGCGCACGCCGCGCAGGTCATGCCGGAGACCGGCAGATCCACTCGTTCCGGGGCGGCGACGCTCATGCCGGCACTTCGTATCCCAGGTCGCGCACCGCTTCGGCCAGAGCTTCCGGCTTGACCACGCCGGGGTCGTATTCCACGATGGCGCTGGCCGCCTGGAGATCCACCGCTGCCCGGGTCACGCCGGGCGTCCGCGCCAGCGTGCGCTCGACGGTGCGCGCGCAGTTTCCACAAGTCATTCCGCGGACCGGAAGATGAAGTGATTGAGTTGCCATACTAATATGATGCAACCATGCGCACTTGGATTGCTGGCGCGCGGGAGCAAGCCATAAATGTCACAGGAGGAACGGGCATGATTTTCGCCGATGCGCTGCTGGCGCGGCGGATCGAGGCGGCCGAAGCGGCCAATTCCCGTGGTTGCGCGGCGCACCCGGGAGCGGCGGTGCTCGAAGCGGCGGGCGGCTGCGCCATCTTCGTGGGCGCCGATTCGCCCCTCACCCAGGCGGTGGGACTCGGGCTGAACGGCCCGGTGAGCGAAGCCGAAATCGCCGCCATCGAGGCGTTCTTTCGCAGCCGCGGCGCTCCCGTCTCCATCGACCTTTGCCCGCTGGCCGATCCCACCCTCCTCGAAGCGCTGGCCAGCCGCCACTACCGCCCCACGGAGTTCAACAACGTTCTGGTGAAGCGCCTGGCCGGAGCGGAGATCACCCTCACTCCGCGGGTGCGCCGCGCGCTGGCCGGTGAATGCGACCTGTGGTCCCACACCGTCGGGCGCGGCTTCTTCGAGCAGCCCGAGCTGACCCACGACGAAATGGACGTCGGCCGCGCCGTTTTCGCCATGCCCCGGGCCCTGTGCTACCTGGCCATGACGGAGACCGCCGAACCGGCCGGCGGCGGCGCCTTGAGCACCCGCGAGGGTCTCGCTACGATGTTCGCCGACAGCACGGTCGCGGCCTTCCGCCGCCGCGGCCTGCACCGCGAGCTGATCTCCGCCCGCCTGAACGAGGCGCTGGCGCAAGGCTGCGACACGGCCACCGCATCCACCTTGCCCGGCAGCCCCTCCCAGCGCAACTACGAGCGCCTGGGCTTCGAGGTGGTCTACACCAAGGTGACCCTGGCCGGGTGAAAACCACGTTTTTCTGAGACTCCCGCGCCCGATCCGCCACTAATCACTCTCATGTGGCTGGACCACCTGGCGGTGGCAGGGCTTGTCTCGCTGGCGTTCTGGATTCTGCTCAGCGGGCTGGACGACCTGTTTATCGGCCTGGTCTTCGTAATCAGCCGAAACAAAGTGGCGTGGCCGCCTGACCCGGCTCTCGCGCAGGCCCCCGAGCGCCGCATAGCCATTCTTGTCCCCCTGTGGAACGAGCATCGCGTGATCGGCCAGATGCTCGAACGCAATCTGTCCGTCCTGCGATACGCGAATTACGACGTCTTCGTCGGCGTCTATCCCAACGACGAGCCCACTATCCGCGCGGTGGCCGAGGCGGCTCGCCTTCACCCGCGCGTGCATCTGGTCCGCGGTTCCCACGACGGTCCCACCTCCAAGGGGGACTGCCTCAATTGGGTCTACCGCGGTCTCCAGGACTATGAGGAGCGATTCGGGGTGCGGTTTGAGGTAGTCACGACCCATGATGCCGAAGACCTGATCCATCCCGACTCGCTCCGCCACATCAACTGGTTCTCCCGCGACTACGACATGGTGCAGATCCCCGTGCTGCCCCTGCCGGCCGGCATTGGCGAAATTACCCACGGCCTCTACTGCGACGAGTTCGCCGAGTTCCAGACCAAAGACATCCCCGTGCGCCAGCGCCTCGGGGGCTTTCTGCCGTCCAACGGCGTGGGGACCGGCTACCGGCGTACCGCGCTGGAACGCCTGGCGGCCAGGCGCCAGGGGCGCATCTTCGACCCCGAGTGCCTCACCGAAGACTACGAAAACGGCTACCGCCTGCATGCCCTCGGCTGCTCGCAGATTTTCGTTCCGCTGCACTTCGATTCCGGCGTTCCCGTGGCGACCCGCGAGTTTTTCCCGCGCAACCTCCGGGCGGCCATCCGGCAGCGCAGCCGCTGGGTCGCCGGGATCGCCCTGCAAGGCTGGGAGCGGCACGGCTGGCACGGCCGGTGGCCCCTGCTCTACTGGTTCTGGCGCGACCGCAAAGGCCTGGTGGGCAACCTGCTCGCGCCCTTCACCAACGCCATCTTTCTGTACGGCCTGGGCCGCTACCTGCTGGCGGCCAAACACGGCGAAGCCTGGCAGTTGGCGCACTACCTCCCTCACTGGCTAGCTCGCTGCTACGCGGCCACCCTGGGGGTCGCGCTGGTCCAGGCTGTGCTGCGAATAGGGTGCTGCGCGCGCGTTTACGGGTGGGGCTTCGCTTCGGTGGTGCCGCTGCGGATGCTGTGGGGCAACGTGGTGAACAGCGCGGCGACGGCCGGCGCCTTGCGGCAGTTCTGGAAGGCGCGGAGCCAGCGACGCTCCCTGACGTGGCTGAAAACCGACCACGTGTATCCCTCGCAGGTGAACGCCGAGAAGGCCCGGCCCCGCGTGGGCGAGATCCTGGTCAAGATGCGGTTCGTCTCGACGGACGAGCTTGAGGAGGCCCTGCGATCTCTTCCGACCGGCCGGCGTATAGGCGAGCATCTCATGTATTCACAGCGAATTACCGAGGAAAACCTCTACCAAGCGTTGAGCTCGCAGGCCGGCATCCCCCTGGGCCTCCCCGAACTGGACGAAGTGAACCCGCTGGTGACCCGTGTCCTCCCGGCCGCCGTCGCCCGGCAGTGGAATGTGATCCCCTACCGCGTGGCGGGGGGCGAGTTGCACGTGCTCACACCCGAGGTGCCCTCCCGCGAAGCCGCCCTCCAGTTGGCCGCCATATCCAAACTGGACATCCGCTTCCGCCTGGTCCGACCGGTGGAGTTCGAAGCGTTGGCACGGAAGTATCTGCCGCGACCGGTGCCGTGATGCTCAGCGCTTGCCGGGCAGCGTGAGAACCATGGTGTCGCCCTCGGTGTTGGTCACGACCTTGCCATCGGGCGGCGCGGGCGGTTTGGACGCACCGGCCGGCTTACCCCCGAGTTGCGAGAGCGCGGCCGAGTCCAGGAAGCCGCGCTGGGCCGCCGCCATCGCCTTCTTCAACTCCTCCTCCGGAAGGGCCACCAAAATCCGCAGCGTGCCGTTGGCCGACTCCACCTCGAACCTGGCTCCGCTGGCTTGCGGAGCAGCTTGGATGAGGCTCAGGAGAGCGCTCACCTTCTCCGCATCCTGGGGCGAGCGAAGATGCAGCTCGGCGGTCAATTCGAGCCCGTGGGTGAATGCCGCGCCGAACGCGAAACGGTCCAGCGAATCCAGCCCGCCGGGCTGCCCGGGAGTGTCGGGCAGGCCTTCGAGGCCCTCGCCGATGCCCCAAATCGTGTAATGGCTGCGCAGCGCCTCGATTCGTTCGGCCCAGTCTGAACCCGTTTCCGCGCCCTGGCCGCGCCGGTCGATCGCCGCCCGAACCAGCGCCGCGTCGCCCGCCAGCGCAGTGGATGAATCCAGCAGCGCCAGGACGCCGTCCTGGCCCTTCGCGCCCTCCACGACGAGTACATCCCGATACCGTGTGGCGCTCCGTCCGAGGCGCTCCACGTCGAACCGGCCTCGCAGCACGGCGAGGGCAGGAGGATTGTTGCCCTTGCCGCTGGAGGCGATCAGCACTTCGTCGAGGTCCTTCAGCGGATCGAAGCCGGCGAGCGGCGTCTGGGCCAGCAAGGTGGAGCCCTTGCCCAGCAACTCCGGTCCGAGGTCCTGGGCGAGGGCGCCAATAGCGCCCTGCACCTGGATGCCCAGCACGACCTTGGTTCCGGGCGGCAGGTAATCCAGAAGCGCCGCGCCGGCTGCCGAACCCGGACGGGGGATGAGCACAAGCGCCAGAGCGGGAGGGAGCCAGCGAGCGGAGAATCTCATGGGATCAGCTTGGCTCAACCAGGCCCGAAGCGCCAGCTTCGAATCGGTTAACAGGGGAGCGCTAACCACCGGGCAGGGCAGTACAGTTACAATTGTGGCGATGAATCCTTACGCATCTCAACTGGGCAATCGAAACGCCCTCGACGTCATCGCGGAGACTCCCAAGCAGTTGGCCGCCCTCGTGGAACGGCTGGGGGCCCGCGGCCTCGAGCGCAGCCTGGCCCCCGGCAAATGGCCGGCTCGCGCCATCGTGTGCCACCTGGCCGATTGCGAAGTGGCTTTCGCCTTCCGCCTGCGTCAGGCCCTCGCCGAGCCATACCATATCATCCAGCCGTTCGACCAGGACGCTTGGGCCAAACGCTACTCGTCGCTCCCGGCGGCCGCGGCGCTCGAAACCTTCGCCGCGCTGCGGCGCTGGAACCTGGCGTTCCTCGACACCGTTTCGCTCGCCGATCTTTCCAAAAAGCTGACCCACCCCGAGCGCGGCGATATGGAGTTTCACATTGTAGTCGAGACCATGGGCGGACACGACCTGAACCATCTCCGGCAACTCGAGACCATCGCTTCGCAACCGCCGGCATGATCCCTATAGACCGCGACGCCATCGCTAAGACCTACACCACCATCCGCCCCTTCATCCGCCGCACGCCCGTCGTCCAGGTCGATGGCTCGGACTTCGGCCTCCATTGCGCCGCCCTCACCCTCAAGCTCGAGCTGCTGCAGCACGCCGGCTCGTTCAAATCGCGCGGCGCATTCACCAACCTGCTGACGCGCGAAGTCCCGCCGGCGGGCGTGGTGGCGGCTTCGGGCGGCAATCACGGGGTTGCCGTGGCCTATGCCGCGAACAAGCTCGGCAAGCCGGCCACCATCTTCGTGCCCGTGGTTTCCTCGCCGGCCAAGAGGGATCGCATCCGCGGTTACGGGGCACACCTCGTGGTCACGGGCGACCGCTACAGCGATGCCCTGGCGGCCAGCGAGCAGTGGACCGCGCAGTCGGGCGCCATGCCCATCCACGCTTACGAGCAGATCGAAACGCTGCTGGGGCAGGGAACTGTCGGCCTGGAATTCGAGGAGCAGGATCCCGCGCTCGACACCCTGCTGGTGGCCGTGGGCGGCGGCGGGCTGATCGGTGGAATCGCGGCGTGGTATGCCGGCCGCGTCCGAATCATCGCGGTCGAGCCCGAAGCGGCGCCCACGCTGGCCATGGCGTTTGAAGCCGGCCGGCCGGTGGATGCGCCCGCGGGCGGAATCGCCGCCGATTCCCTCGCCCCCAAACAGGTCGGGCGGATGATGTTCCCCATCGCGCAGGCCTGGGTGGAGCGCTCCGTGCTGGTCCCCGACGAGGCCATCGTGGCGGCGCAGCGGGCGCTCTGGGACGTGCTGCGCGTGCTCGCCGAACCCGGCGGCGCGGCGGCCTTCGCGGCGCTCCTCTCCGGGCGCTACCAGCCGCAGCCCGGTGAGCGCGTCGGCGTCCTGGTCTGCGGCGGCAACACCACGGCGGTTCATTTCGGCGACGATTCGAAACGGTAGCCCACCCCGCGCACCGTCAGCAGGTGGCGCGGCTTGGTGGGATCGTCCTCGATGTACCGCCGCAGCCGCACGATGAAATTGTCGATGGCGCGCGTGTCGGTGTCCTCGTGCAGGCCCCACACTTCCTCCAGCATGGCCTTGCGCGATACCGGCCGGCCATCGTGCTGGATCAGGTAGCGCAGCAGGTTCGCCTCCATCAGGGTCAGCGGAAACACCTCGCCGCGCACGCGCAGTTCCAGCATGCCGAAGTTCACCGACTTCTCCCCGAAGCGGTATGTGTCCTTGGGTTCCGGCGTTCCGTTGGTCAGCGACGCCCGCATCCACTCCCTGCGCCGCAGGAGCCCTCGCAGGCGCGCGATCAGGATGGCCAGTTCGAAGGGCTTGGTCAGATAGTCGTCGGCGCCCGCCGCAAAGCCCTTCAGCACGTCGTCGGGATGGCCGCGCGCGGTGAGCATCAGGGTGGGGATGAACTGCCCGGCCTGCCGCAGCTCGCTCATCACCGTGAATCCGTCCTTGCCGGGGAGCATTACGTCGAGGATCACCAGGTCGAACGCCGTCGGAGCGGCGGGTGCGGTGTCGGGCGCCGAGAGCAGCACCAGCGCGGCTTCCCCGGTCTCGACCACTTCCACCTGGTAGCCCTCGGCTTCCAGGTTGAACCGCAGCCCTTCGGCGAGGTGTTGCTCGTCTTCCACCACCAGGATGCGGCTCATGGCGCGATCGGCAGTTGCAGGACGAATGTGCTGCCGTGACCCGGCCCTTCGCTTTCCGCCCAGGCCCGGCCCCCGTGCCGCTTGGCCACCGAGCGCACGATATAGAGTCCCAGGCCGGTTCCCTTGATGCGCGAGGCCAGCGGCCCCGGGATGCGGTAAAACCGCTTGAACAGTCGCTTCAACTCGGTTTGCGGAATGCCCACTCCCTGGTCCCTCACTCGCACCTGCACGAACCCCGCCTCCAGATTGGCCGTGTCCACCGTCACTTTCACGGTCTTACCGGAGTACTTTACCGCATTGTCCACGAGGTTGGATACCGCCGCGCGCACCTCTTCGATATCGCCCACCACGGTAGCGGGCGGACCGGGCCGGTACTCCAGCGATTCGGGCGCGAGCGAGTGCAGGCCGCGGGCGCGGGCGAGGCACTCGTCGATCACCCCGGCGATTTCGAATCGCGAAAGGTTCAGCCTGTGGCTCGCGCCCATGCGGCCGGTGCGCAGCACCTGTTCGATGGTGGTCAGGAGGCGGTCGCTGTCCTCCAGCATGATGCGGTAGAACTCCTTGCGGCGGGCCTCGTCGAGCGGGCGCGTCTGCAAGGTTTCGAGGTACAGCCGGATAGAGGCGATCGGGGTTTTCAGCTCGTGCGTGACGGCGTTGATGAAGGCGTCGTGCTGCGCGTTGCGGCGGATCTCCGCCACCAGGAACGCCGTGTTGATGACCACGCCGCCAATGATCATCATCAGCAGCAGGACGCCCAGCACCAGCAGAATGCCGTGGCGCCAGTTCAGCACCACCCATCCGACATACAGCAGAACACTGACCGAGATCAGGCCGATGCCCAGCGCGATGAAAAACGCGATCGACTTCCGCCGGCCGCCGACTACCATGTAACCAGCTTAAACCGAAAGAGGGACGGACTCCGGCCTGTCGAAAAATGCCGGTCGTTTAAGCTGAATGAGTTACCGGGAGCAACGAGGCCGGTATCGGGCCTGTTCAGGGATGCTACGCCGCTTCCTGGTCCACGATCCGGCTCCGCACGGTGGCCACCTGGATCGACTTCGCGATGCCGCAGAATCGCAGCGCCTTGATCAGCAGCCACGACGGGTCGAACTCGTACCACGCCAGCCCGTGCCGCGCTGACGTGGGATGCGCGTGGTGATTGTTGTGCCAGCCCTCGCCGAAGGTAATCATCGCCACCCACCAGTTGTTGCGTGAATCGTCGCGCGTAGCGAACCGGCGCGAGCCCCACATGTGCGTGGCCGAATTCACCAGCCAGGTGGCGTGCAGCCCGACGACCACTCGCAGGCACATGCCCCACAGCATCATGGGCCAGCCGCCGATGGCGAACAGCAGCGCGCCCAGCGCCAGCACGGGGACCCAGTGGTAGTTGGTCAGCCATACGTAGAAGCGGTGCCGCGCGAGATCGGGCGCGTACTTAGACAGCATGCGGGTGTTGTTGTGGTTGGTTTTGCCAAACAGGATCCAGCCGACGTGGGCCCACCAGGCGCCGTCGCGGGGCGTGTGCGGGTCGCCGGGCTGATCGGAGTTCTGATGGTGCACGCGGTGCACCGCAACCCAGAAGATCGGACCGCCTTCCAGCGTGCACGCGCCGCACACCGCGAAGAAATACTCCATCCACAGCGGCACCTTGTAGGAGCGGTGGGTATGCAGCCGGTGGTACCCCATGCTGATTCCCAGGCCGGTGGCCACGCAGTACAGAAAAACGGCTACGCCGAAAGCGCGCCAGTTGAACATAAACAGCGCGGCGACGGCGCCGACATGAAGAAGGGCGAAGGCAACGGTGGTGGCTACGTTCAGACCTCTGCGGTCCAGAATGGTGGCTTCGGTTGGCACAAGGGCTCCCAGAATGAAGGTACATCTTCACCGTATCAGTGTGCCGGATAACACAGTGTAAGAATTCTGTAATTTCGGAGGTGCGGGCCGCCTTTTGGGCGCCCGCAGGCGCGCCGGTAGACCATCCAGCTCCCCGGACGTGCCTTATCCTGTTGGTATGCTCATCTCTGAACTGGACACCCCTGCCCTCGTGGTGGACCTCGACATCATGGAAGCCAACCTGCGCCGGGCCGCCGACTATGCGCGCGCCAACGGATTGCGCCTCCGTCCGCACACCAAGACCCACAAATCCACGCGCATCGGCAAGCGCCAGCTCGAAAGGGGCGCGGCCGGGCTGACGGTGGCCAAGGTTTCCGAAGCCGAGGTGATGCTGGGCGCCGAGCCGGCCGACATCCTGGTGGCCTACCCCATCATCGGGCACGCCAAGCTGGAGCGCCTGATGGAAGTGGCGCGCCGGACCCGCGTCACGGTGGCGCTCGACAGCGTCTTCGCCGCCCGGCATCTCTCGGATGCCGCGCGTGCCGCGCAGGTGAAGCTGGGCGTGCTCGCCGAGCTGGATGTGGGGCTGGGCCGGGTCGGCCTTTCGCCGGGAGCGCCGCTGCTCAATCTGGCGGAGACCATCGAGAAGCTGCCGCACGTCTCTTTCGAAGGCATCGCGTTTTATCCGGGCCAGATCAAAGACCACGAGGACCCCAGCATCCGCGCCTTCGCCCAGATCGGCGAGCTGCTGCGCTCCGTGCTGGGAGACTTCCGCAAGGCGGGCATCGAGGTCCGGATCGTCAGCGGCGGCTCGACCCCCACGCTATTCTATTCGCACGTCCTGGAAGGAATGACCGAGATCCGCCCGGGCACCTACGTATTCAACGACGTCAATACCGTGCGCAGCTTCGCCTGCGCGCTGGAGGATTGCGCCGCCACGATTCTGACGACCGTGGTTTCCACCGCGCGTCCCGGCCAGATGATCGTGGACGGCGGCTCCAAGACCTTCTCGTCGGACCGGCTGGTGAATTCCTCCGAGGTGACGTTCGGGCACGTGGTGGAAGCGCCGAGCGCGCGGTTCCACAAGATGAACGAGGAGCACGGCTTCATCGACATCACCCGCGCCGAGCGCGAATTCTCCATCGGCGACCGCGTGCACATCATTCCCAATCACATCTGCGTGGCGGTGAACCTGCACGAACGGGTGTACGGCGTGCGCGGCGATGAGGTGGAAGAGACTTGGCCGGTGGAGGCGCGGGGGAAACTGCAGTAGTGCCAGAAAGCTCGTTAAACTCTCTGGCCTGCACGGCGACGTCCTTTCGGAGATGCCCTGAGCCCACCTCCTATATCCCCATCGGCCTCCGCCCCGCGAGTGCCGGGACCAGGCGCAGCCGCCGAGGACAGCGCTGAACGGCAGGGGACACACGGAGGCGTCCTTGCCGGCGAGCTTGATATAGGCCACAATCGAGCCGGCAACGGAGCCCCGGATCAACGTCACCAGGGCGCCGCGCATGCCCGGGAATGCAGCGGTGTAATCGCGGCGGGGAACGGCGACAAAAACCACAATCTTGCCGCGTTGAACCCATATCCTTGCCACCGCCGTTGTTGCGGTCCTTCGATTTGGGCGCTTTAGCTGCTGACCGCATCTTGGCGACTGAACCCGTAAGATTGCCGCGCGTGCGGATTGGCCCCCATAACATTGCGGCAAATCCATTGAGGCGCAGGCCATCATTGCAAAGTTGACCCTGGTTTCAGGCCAGCCGGGAACATTCCGGAAATCATCTACGCTAATCCCGGTCGAGTCTTTCGTAACCACTACGGCGTAAGGGAGGATCTGACCGGTGGCAGCCCTGCCAACTTCCGGATGCGCCCGTCACTCGACCACGCCGCGCTGGCCTGCTGCTTCCATCGTTGAACATTCACATCCATCACGATGAGCCATCGCTCCAGTGGTATTTCCCCAAGGGCGGAGGGGCTGTGCGAGCGGCGGGTACAGATAGGTCACCCAACCCAGTCTGTGCTCATACTCTTTCCCTTTCCAGGGAAATCAAGCGTGCATGGCGCTCTTGGAGTGCGAGCCTACACAACGGCTGGCGATGCCCGCTCGCCCGACTGCTTTGCCGGAGCCAGCACGATCAGGGCTACACCGATGACGCCAAGCACTGCCACTCCCCACACGTCCCCGCGATAGCCCCCCTTCGAAAATGCCGTCACCGCCATAACAGCAGCGTGAGCGAAACACGACCATGCTGTGAAGGCGATCAGGCTGCGATTTGCCGAAGGGTTGCGCACTGCTATCAGCAGGAAAATGCCGAGCGCGACATAGAGGCTAAGCATCATATCAAAGGTATACATCGACTGATCCTGGTGCCATAAAGACTGCGCCACGGGAAGCACGCCAGCCGAAAAAGCCAATCCTACCAACACCAGTACAACCTTCAGCACCCGTTCTCGACGCATAGTGCCCTCCTGCTAAACACGACCAACGAACTCATGGTCAATCTTAGGATTGGGAGAGGCGGAAGTCAACGACAAACGGCGGACAGGGAGCAGGCTTATCTCTCGGGTTGTGTCCCCGCGGAGTCCGCTTCCGTTTCGCCAGGGAAGATCATTGCAGCTCCACGCCGTCCATCGGTCTCAACTTCCGGATGCCGCGTCACTCGCCCGCGCCGCGCTGGCCTGCTCCTTCCATCGTTGAACGTTCACACCCATCACGATGAGCCATAGCTCCAGTGGTATTTCCCCGACGGCCGAGGCGGCAACGACGAAAGTGGACAGATGTTGTGCGAGCGGCGGTGACAAATAGGTCACCCAACCCAAACCACTGATCGCCAACAGCACTCCCAGAACCCGAGGCAGGAAGGTCGACCTGAAAATGAGGTAGCCGGTCAGGACGAACCAGAATCCGAAGAACACATGATCGATGGCGAAGGCGTAGGCACTCAATTTGAGAAACATGAGCGCCAGCGCCTGCAACTGTTCCGGCGCAAATGCGCTCAAGGAGCTACCGCCTTGCAGGATGAGCAAAGGAGCGAGGTGGAAGAGGCTGGTAAAAGCCTGAAGAGCGCAATCCACGAGAACGACGAACGCTGCGAGTAAAGAGATGCTCCTGTTCACGGGTTTAAGCAACTCATATAAGAGAAACCCCCAAGCGATATGGAACGCAACCCCGATGAGCGAGGATGTGAACCCCAACCAAAATAACCGTTCGTGTCCCAGGATATTGGCCGCTGTAGCCGCGGCGTTGTCAGCGACAACAAGCCTGCCAAGAACGATCACTTGGCCGAATCCGGCCGTCACGGCTTCGAGCAGTTGACAGACACCGGCCATCCTGGCCTTGAAACGCGGCGACGATTCTGCAATCCGTTGTGTCATTGCGCCTGTGCTCACACTCATTCCTTCTTCCGATGATCGAGCTCAAACTGTCCTTAGGATACAAGGATCCGAGCCCGAAAGGTCCACTTTCCTTGGGGGTGAAGGTTTGGACCAAGGGCTCTCGCGACTAATTGGCGCAGACAGGCCATTTCACTTAATGGGAGTTCAGGCCTGCCGCTCCGCTAACGGCCAGATCCTGGGTAGTCGGGCACCGGAAGTTAGGCCCAAACCGTTCCGGCTTGGAATCGCTCCTGCCTGGTCGCGAAGTGTTGATTTGGCCTTAAGAACCTCGGTTTTTCGAGACCGGCCGATTTAATGGCCTATCTCTGCTGAGATCATCGTTGAAATCATACCGTCGCCGCCACCTTGGACCCCATAAACCTGCCGCAACGGCAAAGTTATGGGCCCAGCCAGAGGAACGGCTCTACCCCGGCCGGAGACGATCAGGCCCGACAGGACACCGATGTCAGTCTTTACTACTTTATGGAACGACCACCGTCCCCGCCGCCTGCCAGTTTGAGTTCAGCGTAGTGCTGCGCGCCGCCAGGAAGAAGATCTGATTGCCCGCAAAGCTCTGGTTGAACGTGATCGCCAGCGTCAGGTTCAGCGTGTTTCCGCTTGCCGCCACTGAGCTCCCACTCCCCGCGATCGTACACTGGCCGTTGCTTACGCTGCCGTTACTTGGCAGCACCATTCCGGAGTACGGCCCTCCCGCGTCACCCGCGTTATCCACCAGATAAACGGCGCCCGATCCCGGCCCGGAAGGAGCGAATGCCACATAACACGCGCCGATCCCGTTGATCGCGCTGTTGATCAGCACATTCGCTATCGAGATGTCCTGCCAGCCGTTGGTGTCCGTGAACGTGAACGTGTAGCTCTGGGTCAGGTTGTTCGAATGAGCCGGGTTCATCCCGCTCACCCAGGGGCCGGTTGGAGTGGTCCCCGGCACATTCCATGTCCCCAGCGCCTGCCACCCCGAATTGTCCCCCTCCAGATCGCGAGCGGCCATATACACCACTTTGTTGCCCCCGAAACCAGCGCCGAAGACCATATTCAGAGTCACGGTCAGCACGTTTCCGCTGCCGGCCGCCGTGGAGGATGCACCCGCAACGGTGCACTGGCTGTTGGAAACGCTTCCCGGGCCTCCCGGCGCCAGCCCGGTGGAAAGCGCACCGCCGTTATCCGCCACCAGGTAGAGCACGCCTGCGCTCCGGCTGTAAGCCAGGTAACAGGCGTTCCTCCCATCGAGAACATTGTTGATGAGGATGTTCACGACATCCAGATCCTGCCAGCCGCTCGAATCGTTGAAGGTGAAACTCAGGACCTGGCTCGATCCGCTGCCGGATGCCGGGCTGACTGATACAGGATTGGGCACCGGAATCGAGGGGCACGTGGCGAGGCATTGGGCGAACAGCGAGTAAGTGCCTTTCTCTCCCCAGCCGCTGCTGTACACTCGCACAACGTAGGTGCCGGCTGCCGGCAGCGTAAACTCGCCCATGGCTTGATAGTCGCCAAAAAAGTTGTAGGCGCAAACGCTCCCGACGGCCACGTTGGAGGGCCCATTCAGGTCGAAGCAAGGACCATTAGAATAACTGGAGTTAACCTGCACGGTGACGTCCTCTCCAGCCACTCCCGAGAAGGTCCAATCGTCAATTGTTTCGGCATTGACGGTAGTGCCGTTTGACGTCAGTCCCAAGGTCAACGGATTCGCTACAACCACTGGATAATAACAGTCCAGCATGATCGAGAATGTCCCCGTCTGGGTATGGTTCGAGTCATGGACCCGAATTGTGTACTGGCCAGTCTTGGCCAGTGTAAGGTTAGAGTTAATCTCATAGTCGCCAAAAAAGTTGTAGGCGCACGCGTCCGTGCCAACCTCCGTATTGGTGGGGTCGTAGAGGCCGAAGCAGGGCCCATTACTCCACGACGCCGTGACGACTATGGTAATGTGGTCGCCGGTGTTTCCCTGAAAATTCAAGAGGGCGGTCTGTCCCACTTGGGCGAGCTTGCAATTGATAACGTCATCGCCGTAACCGATGGTCATCGGGAAAGACGCAGAGCACGATCTTTGATTGGCCGTGGCGTTGGCGGCAGGCGAGAACGCAGCAGCGAGAAAGACGAACGTCAACAGGGTCCGTATCATCGTTCCTCCAAGAGATTGGAAATCGAGCACCCGAGTCGCTTTGTGGGCTATCACTTTATCACAATCGCCTGGTAGCTGCTCGCCATCGAGCAGTATCACGGTCCCCTGAAGGTCGTTAACGTCGTCCCGAGGCTGCTGAAGAACTGCATCCTGCGGTGCGGGCTCGGCCGCCACCGGCGGCCACCGAAACCGCTTCACGCCTACTGGTGGACCGCCGAGAAAGGCCACTGCTCGAAATAGATTAATGGGCAGCGGGCGGTCACGAATCCTCCTGCTATGATGCGCTACCGCGAGGGTCGTATTCGCGATAGCGCTCTCATATCCCGTCCACGCTGCCGCGAAACGGGCTGTCCGCCGTCCCCACGGCCTTTCGGAGAGGCCCTTCGCCCGCCTATATCCCCAGAATCCTCTGCCCCAACAGCGCCAGGACCAGCCCGCAGCCGCCCAGAAAAGCGCCGAACGGCAGTGGATATGTGGAAGCGTCCTTGCCAGTGGCTTTGATGTAGGTGTAGCCCACGATCGAGCCGGCGATCGAGCCCAGGATCAACGTCGCCAGGGCGCCGCGCAGGCCCAGGAAACTGCCTACCATGGCGATCAGCTTCACGTCGCCAAAGCCGAGACCCTCGCGCTTGCGGATTTTGTAGTACAGCCAGCCGCCGAACCACAGGAACAGCGCCGGCAGTCCGGCGCCGAAGACCGCTTCGGCCAGCCATTCGAGCCGGCCCGTCACCTCGGCGTGCAGCAGCCACAGGATGGCGCTTGCCGTAATATCGGGAACCGGAACGAAAAGCGCAAAGGCCAATCCGATTACCGTCCCGCCCATCGTGAGCTGGTCGGGCAGCAGGCGTTTCTCGAGGTCGCAAAAAATCAGCGCCACCAGCATGGCGCTGAAGGCGCACATCTTGAACGCGGGCGCGGTCGCCCCGAGCGTCCGCACGAAGTCGAAAAAAAGCAGCCCGGTGATCAACTCCACCACGGGGTAGCGCAGCGAGATGCGCCGCCGGCAGTGGCGGCAGCGGCCCCCGAGCAGGGCGTAGCTCACCAGCGGAATGTTGTCGTACCAGGCGATCGGCTTCCGGCATCGCACGCAGTGCGAGCGTGGCTTCACCACTGAGCGGCCGCGCGGCCAGCGGTGAATACACACGTTCAGGAAACTGCCGATGATCAGGCCGGCCAACAAAGCGATTATGGCTTCGATCACTCAAGCACCTGCCGGTAAACCTCCATAGTACGGCGAACCATCCGGTCCACGGTGAATCGCTCGATTACGGTGCGGCGGGCCGCTTCGCCCAGGCGGCCCCTGAGCCCAGGATCGCCGCGCAGCTCGCGGATGGCGGCGGCGATGGCCGCCGGGTCGTTTTCCACCAGCAGGCCGTTCTCCCCATTGCGGACCACTTCCCGCAGGCCGCCCACGTTGCTGGCCACCACGGCGGCGCCGGCCGACATGGCCAGCAGAACGCCCGACCCCAGGCCTTCGCTGTGCGTGACGTAAACGAAGATCGCACCGCGGCGGAGGTCGCGCTCGAGATCTGCGGAGAGGTGCAGATCGGTCCCTGCGAGGCGCGCGGCTTCCATCGCCAGCGGCGCGCCCTTTTGCGGGTCGGAGGCATTGGCGGGCGCCAACATAGTGTTGCCGGGTTCGCATTCCAGAACGGGTACGCCGTCGTGGACCACCGCGATTTTTTCTTCGGGCACGCCCCCGGCCATCAGCACCGATTTCACGAAGTCCGACACCGCCAGGTAGCGGCGCGCGCGGCCGTATTTCCAGCGCGAGCCTGGCGGGAAGGCCACGCGCCGCGCCACCACCAGGCGGCCGCCGCGGAGGATCGCACCCATCGTGTGGGTGCGAGCGTCATGCGCGTGGACCAGGTTGTGCCGCCCGGAAAGCATCGCGGCGCGCGTCCAGCCGAGCGGCTCCACGCGCCAGCCCCGTTGGCGCGCGGCGGCAAACAGCGGCGCCTGCTCGCGCGCCAGCAGCGTCGATTCCACCCCGGCCGCCGCCAGGCCTTCCATCAGGAACAGTACTTGCCTCTGCCCCCCGCGCATCTCCCGGCCCGAATCGAGGTGCAGGATGCGCATCAGCTCATGATTCTCGCTTTGGAGTACTTCAGAAACGTGTACAAGGCTGCCATGTGGCTGATGATCAGGCCCTCTAAGCCGTCCAGGAAGCCGCGCTGGATAAAGTACGTTTTCACGAAGGTCCAGGCCGGATCCAGGATCAGGCGCGACAGCGGCACCTTCACCCTGCGGGCTGCCAGTTCCTGCGCCGCCAGCGTGGTGTAGCGGTCCATGGTTTTCAGGTGCTCGGAAAGCGATTCGCACGTGAAGTGGAGCAGGTTGCTTTCAAGGTGGCCCAAGCGGCCCGTTACCTCCACCGATTCATGGACAAAATCGCCCACCCACTTCGCCTTGTTGCGGTTGTACAGCCGCACCTTGCGGTCGGGGTACCAGCCCGAATGCAGAATCCAGCGGCCCAGGTAGCGGGCCATTCGCGGCATGGTGTAGGCGTCGAACCGCGGGCCCGCCTTTTTCAGATTCCAGATTTCCGCTTCCAGCGCCTCGCTCAGCGCCTCGTCGGCGTCCAGCGAGAGAATCCAGTCGTTCCGGGCCTGCTCGGCGGCCCAGTTCTTCTGGCCGGCGAATCCGCGCCATCCGGCTTCGATCACCCGCACGCCCAGCTTTTCCGCCAGCTCGATGGTGCGGTCCACCGAACCGCTGTCCACGATCAGGATCTCGTCGGCGCAGCGCAGGCTTTCCAGCGCCCGGGCGATATTGCGCTCCTCGTTGAGGGTGATGATCGTCGCCGTGATCTTCATGCCGAGCTAAAGCCCGCCGGCGCTGATCGGCTCATAGATGAAACAGAGGATGAAGATGATGAGCGCCAGCCAACCTAACTTGGTGCGCCCGCCTCCCACCCGCGACGGATCGTCGATCACCGGATGGCGCCGGCCCAGCCAAAGCAGAAGCACCGCAAACAAGATCCAGCCGAGCCAGAACTTCCCCAGAGGGAGAAGGGCCACGCACAGCACCTTCGACACGGTCTTGTGGTGGCGCGGGAAAAACGAATACAGGATGTGGCCGCCATCGAGCTGGCCGATGGGCAGCAGGTTCAGCGAGGTGGCGAAGATCCCCACCCACGCGGCGCGCGCCACCGGGTGCAGGTAAATATCGGCGGAGCGGGCGCCCGGGAAAATCACCGTTTGCAGCAGCCACTGCAGCAGGGGCACGCCGAAGCGCATATCGCCCTGGTGCGCGATGCCGGGAATCACCTTGGAAAGCGCCAGCCCGATGGAGAACGCCGGCAGCAGAAACACGAAACCGGCCAGCGGGCCCGACACGCCGATGTCGAACAGCACCCGCATGGAGTAGATCGGCGACCGCACCCGGATGAACGCCCCGAACGTGCCCAGCACCGGCGAGGGCATGAAATAGGGCAGGCTGGCATCCACGCGGTGGTACAGGGCGGCGAGATAGTGGCCGAATTCGTGCGCCAGCAGGATCGTCAGCAGGGTGAGCGAAAACGGAAGGCCCTGCAACATGCCCGCCGGATGATGCCACATGGAAGTGTACAGCGCGAAGCTGTCGTCGATATCGAACGGCAGGTTGCGGTCGAAATCCGCCTGCATGGCCGCGCCGACAATCGTGGTGGTCAGCAGGGTGACAGCAAACAGCACGCCGTGAAGCCAGTACCGGTCCCGCGTGCGGAGGGCCGGCACGGCATACGGCTCGCCCGAACCGCTGCCGGCGTAGAAGGGGAATGGCGCAGGAGTAAAATCCTGTGAGGACACGATAACCTGCCGCCTGCAGCGGTTCTTACTGCAGGGTCTGCAACTCCTTGCCGGGCTTGAACCTCACGGCCTTTCCCGGGGGGATCGAGACCTCCGCGCCGGTGCGCGGATTGCGCCCGATTCCGGTCTTGCGCGGCTTGACGTTGAACACGCCAAAGCCGCGTAGCTCGATGCGGTCACCTTGCTCGAGCGCCTTCTTCATGGATTCGAAAACGGTCTCTACCGCCATTTCGGCTTTGGTCTTGGTAATGCCAGTCCGGTTTACGACCTCGTTGATAATATCCAGCTTGATCAAGGCTCCTCCTTGCCCCGGGCGTTACCGCATCAGTCAACCACATGATAAGATTGAATTTATCCACATGTCAAGCGATGGGGTAAAGGGGCGCCCGGCGCAGCTTACCGGCGAAGCGTTCAAGCGCGCCTGCGGGCGTTTCGCCACCGGGGTGACGATTGCCAGCGTTTTGGACGGGCAAGGGACTCCCCAGGGGCTGACCGTGAGTTCCTTCACCGCTGTTTCGCTCGACCCGCCGCTGGTGTCCATCTGCCTGGGGCACGCGGTCGCTTCGATCGACCTGTTTCGCGCCGCGCGCTATTTCGGAGTCAACGTGCTGAGAGCCGACCAGCGCGACCTTTCGCAGCGGTTCGCGCGGAAGGGTCACGAACGGTTCGATGGCCTGGCGTGGGAGCGCGGCGCGAGCGGAGTGCCGCTGCTCGCCGGCGTGCTGGCGGCCATGGAGTGCGAAACCGAGCAGCGCATCCGTGCGGGGGACCACGATATCTTCGTGGCGAGGATGGTCCACGCCCACGTGGGCGAGGGAGACCCGCTTATCCATTTCGCCAGCCGGTACCGGCGCCTGGCGCTAGACTGAGACTGTGAGCCATCCCCTCCAGTACCTTCACGACCAGCTCGAAGAGTGGCGTCGGGAGGGCACCTACCAGCGCTTGCGCATCCTGGAATCGGAGAGCGCCGCGGAATCCCGCTTCGACGGAAAGCAGGTCATCAATCTCGCGTCGAACAACTACCTGGGCCTGACCACGCACCCCAAGCTGCGCGAGGCGGCCATCCGGGCGGTGGAGCGATACGGCGTCGGGTCGGGCGCGGTGCGCACCATTTCCGGCACCATGAGCCTGCACATGGAGCTGGAAGAGCGCATCGCCCGCTTCAAGAACGTGGAGGCGTGCGTGGTGTTTCAGTCGGGATTCGCGGCCAACGCCGGCACGGTCGCGGCCCTCCTCGGGCCCGAGGACCACATCGTTTCCGACGAGTTGAACCACGCCAGCATCATCGATGGCTGCCGTCTTTCGAAGGCCAGGATCCACGTTTTTGCGCACAAGGATGTCGCCGCGGCGGAGAGAATTCTGGCGGAGCTGGAGAGCGGCCCGGGGCGCAAGCTGCTGATCTCCGACGGCGTGTTTTCCATGGATGGCGACATCGGTCCGCTGCCGGGCCTGGTCGAGGCGGCCGAGCGGCACGGCGCCATCATGATGGTGGACGACGCGCATTCCTCGGGCGTTTTGGGGCGCGCCGGGCGCGGCACCATCGACCATTTCGGCCTCGACGGCCGCGTGCACGTGCAGGTGGGGACGCTCTCCAAGGCCATCGGGGTGCTCGGCGGGTATGTCTGCGGCAGCCGCGATCTCATCGAGTTTCTGTACCACCGCGCGCGTCCGTTCCTGTTTTCGACGTCGCATCCACCCGCCGTGGCGGCCGCCTGCATTGCCGCCTTCGATGTGTTGGAGCATGAGCCCGAGCGCATCGCCAACCTATGGGACAATACCCGGTATTTCAAGCAGGGGCTGACATCGGCCGGGTTCAACACGGGGATCAGCGAGACTCCCATCACGCCGGTGATTGTCGGCGAGGCCTGCACGGCGCACGAGCTGTCGCGCGAGCTGTTCCAGGAAGGCGTGCTGGCGACCGGCATCGGTTTCCCGACGGTGCCCAAAGGCAAAGCGCGCGTGCGCACGATCGTCACCGCCACCCACACCCGCAAGGAGTTGGACCGGGCGCTGGAAGTGTTCGGCAAAGTGGGGAAGAAGATGGGGCTGGTGTAGGGCTTCGTGTGAACCGGCTATATGCGCAACCTTCGATGGCTTGGACTCCTGCTGGCCTGCACGCCAGTTGGCGGGCAAACAGTCGCGAGCCCGCAGGCCATCCTGACCCGCGTCATAGAAACCACGCGCGCCTATGACTCGCGGCTCCCGGACTTCGTCTGCACGCAGTTGACGCGCCGGAGCAGCGACAAGAGCGGAACCGGCTCGCACTGGAAAGAGCAAGACAGCTATGAAGACGAGGTGACGTACTTTGGGCGGCGGGAGAGCTACCGGCTGGTCAAGTTCAACGGCAAGCCGACCACGCGCAGCCATCAGCAGATCCGCGGATATCGCTCGGAAGGGCTGTTCGGCGCTTTGACCTCCTGGGTTTTCCGGCCGGAAGCCCAGGCGGAATTCACGTTTGACAGGCAGGACACGCTGCGCGGCCGCTCCCTCTATGTTTATCGCTACCGGGTAGCGCGGGAACACTCGCGCTGGGCGTCATCGGTCAATAACAAGACCGTCGTCCAAGCATTTCACGGGCTGGTATGGGCGGATGTGGAAACGACAGCGGTGATGCGCATCCAGGCCCAGCCGGATTCCGATGCCGGTGACGAAACGTGGCAGAAGAACACTCAGGTCGACATACAGTACAGCTCCGTTGTCATTTCCGGTCAGCCTTACCTGCTTCCTGTCATGGCGGAATCCCGCACGTTCAATCGCACGCTGTACCTGCGCAATGTCACCGAGTTCAGCGGCTTCCACAAGTATGCCGCCGAGACATCGGTCGAATTCGGCAAGTAGCCGGCCACACGATCGAATCCCGCCGCGTTAGAGCGCGTTAGATTGGAATGAGGAGGGATCTGTCCAATCCCCGTCACGTCGCGCTCGGCACAATCTCGTTCACGGTCTGCTTTGCGGCATGGGGGCTGATCGGCGCCTTCGCGCCCCGTTTCCGTGAGACCTTTCACCTGACACAATCCGAAACCGCCTTGCTCGTCGCGGTTCCCGTGCTCCTGGGATCCCTGGCGCCAATCCCCATGGGCATTCTCACCGACCGACTTGGCGGCCGCGCCATCTTCACATCCTGATGGCGGCGGTGGCGCTGCCGGTCTGGATGGTGCCACAGCAAGTCACCTACTCGGGCCTGCTGGCGGTTGCGTTCCTGCTGGGGCTCGCCGGCTCCTCGTTTGCCATCGGGGTTGGCTACGTCTCGCGATGGACGCCCCCTGAGCGGCAGGGCAGCGCGCTCGGGCCCGTCGCGCTGCATCGGCTGCCAGTCCTGTCTGAAGGCTTGCGAAGAGTGCGAGACGCATCGCGGCGTTTCCATGATCAATTTCGATTTCGTCGACCGGCCGCAAAGCATCGCCACCGCCGCCTACGTCTGCTGGCACTGCGACAACCCCACGTGCGCCCAGGTTTGCCCCGCCGACGCCATCAAGAAATACGAAGACGGCATTGTCGGCTCATCGCTCAAACCGCGCTGCATCGGCTGCTCCAATTGCGTTCTGGCATGCCCTTTCGGAATTCCCAAGCTCGTGCCGGAATACGAGCAGATGATGAAGTGCGACATGTGCTACGACCGCACTTCCGTGGGCAAGCGTCCCATGTGCGCCACCGTTTGCCCCAGCCAGGCTCTGGCCTATGTCAACATGATGGCGCCCGCCGATGCCGGCGCCATCGCGATCGACGTCGCCGACTACACCTGGGAGGGAGAGAATGAAGTGGTTCCGCAAGCCTTCTAGCGCGCCGCTCTGGCAGGACGAATTCTCGGTCTTCACCGCCGACGAGCGCTACGTGAACCGCCGCCAGTTCACCAAGTTCCTGACGCTCACCAGCTTCGCTATGCTGGCCGGCAATCTGTGGATTCTCGCGCGATCGCTGCTCCACCGCTCCCCTTCCTATCCGCGGCAGCCGGTGGCGGCGGCGGACGAGCTTGCGGTGGGCGGCGTCAATGTTCGCGTATCCCACCGCCGAAGACCCGTGCATTCTGGTGCGCACCGGAGGCGATTCCTGGGTGGCCTACAGCCAGAAGTGCACGCATCTCTCCTGCGCCGTCTATTACGCGAAGGAGCAGAACCGGCTCGAGTGCCCCTGCCACCAGGGCTTCTTCTCCATCGCCGATGGCTCGGTGCTCCAGGGTCCTCCGCAGCGCGCGCTGCCGCGAGTGGCGCTGGAGAGGAAGGGTGGGCTACTGGTGGCCATCCGTGTGGAAGGAGAAGGCGCATGAATGGCAATCGGCCGCAAAACCGCGGGCTCACCGCGATCGACGGCGCCATGGTCCTCATCGTCGTGCTGCGAATCGTGCAGATCTGGCTGCTCTCGGCGACCCTCGAATCCTACCTGGCCGGCCATCCGGAGGCGGCCATGCCCGGCGCCATCATCTCCGCGATTCTGTTTGCGGCCTGCCTGGGGCTTTATTTGTTCGTGGACCGCATCGATTCCGAAGTTCGCAGGGGCTGAGCGGACTTCACCTGCCAGGGCGCGACGGCAACCAAGGCTCCGCCTCGCCCGTGCTTTCTTTAATGTGCGAAATTCGTACTCCTTTCCAGAACCGTCAGCTCGACAATTCCGCCGGGCAGCGCTCCTGAAGAGTCGTGACACGACATCTGATGGCTGCGTGGAAGCGGTGTTCCAATGCACCATGAGGCGCAATATGCCCAGGCAAACTCTGCAGCCGGAGAGTGGCGACCCTAAAACCAACCGCCTCCTGGCCAGGCTGGAACCGGGAGACTATCACGCATTAATGCTGGAAGCCAAGGTAATTCCTTTGAAATTCCGCAAAATGCTGCTGCGTCAAGACGAGCGTGTCGATGCCGTTTATTTCCCTCTGACCTGCATGGTCTCACTGCTGGTCACTTCCGATGGCGAGCCTCGGATGGAGATGGCTACCGTCGGCCGGGAGGGAGTTGTCGGAGCATCCGAGATCCTGCAAGCACAAGGAGCGATGGGGCTTAACCTCGTTCAGATACCCGGCGCCGCGGTGCGGATCAAGGCTGATGCCTTCCGGAGACTGATCGGCAGCCGCCCCCTGGTGCGGAAGACGATCGATCTGCATTCGTACGCCCTTACGCGGCAGATACTTTATGGAGCAGCCTGCAACCGGCTTCACAGCATGGAAGAACGCTGCGCCCACTGGCTGCTGATGACCCATGATCGCGCCGGCAACGACACTTTCCCGATAACGCAGGAATTTCTTTCTCACATGCTCGGCGTGCGGCGGGCCACGGTAAATGTAGCGACCGGCATGTTGAAGAAGGCGGCCTTCATCCAATACGTACGGGGAAAGGTCACGGTCATGGATCGGCCTGGAATGGAGTCGGCCGCCTGCGACTGTTATCATGATCGTCAGGGTCTACGAATCCTTGTTATCCGCCGCTCCCGAATCCTCGGCTTCTTAGATTCGACTCGACCGCTTCTGTCCGCTAGCGTTCAGAATGGTGTGAACGGTGTCGTTCATATAATCGTTGTTCTCATACGCTTTATCTATTGACGAAGGTTCATGTCACTCGAATAATAATAATAATAATGGAGGGAAATTTGGGAGGTGGATTCCTGCCGCAATGGCCGCGAGGACAAGCCTCCTGGCGAAAAGAATCTCAGACGCCGCCCAGCAATCGGGCGTAGCTCGAAGGAGGAGAAATTCACCAACTGACCTTCCACCCGTTCCTCCTCTTTCGGGATTCGGAGGGCGCTTCTTTTTGTGTAAGGGCCTGTCTGTGAGGGGCGGTCTTCGTCGGCGCAGGGCCGCCCTTTTTAGCTTTTAGCGCCTCGGTTCAACGCCGTGAATACTGTTCCAGACAAGCGCGCCCTGGAGGTTGCCCTGCGGGTGCTGCGAGCCTGCGTGTACCGGCGGCCGCCGGATGAGACGGACATAGCCCACCTGAGAGAATACTCCAACGGCGCCTTCAGGCCGCCCGATGAATTGTCTCGCGAAGTCGTCCAGGGTGTGGGCAGCGATCGCGCAGCAAGAGAGCGCGAGTCGAAGTCATTAGCTTACCGTTCCCGGAGGTGGGTCGCCAGCAACTCGAGCAGGCGCTGCTGGAGGAGATGCAGACAGCCGAGCAAGCTTACCACAGCGCATCCGCCGAATACAAAAAGGCGATGCAGTGGCATGGCAACGTCCCGGACCATCCTTACGGCGCGCACGTGGTTCGGGAGGCGGCAGCCTTGGAGCGAGCGGCACTGGAGAGATATGTTGAGGCGCTCAAGGCATTTTCCGATCTGGTAATCCAAGGCCGCCAGCCATCTCATACCCCATAGTCAATGCCGGTCGGCCTGTTCTTGAACCGGCCGCGAACGCGCTGCCCGAGGCGAGCTATTGGTTCCGCCTGTTTGGAAAGGACAGTTCCAGAACGACGCAGCCGGCGTCGGTATGAAAGGGACCGTGAATTTCTCCGGGCGGCCTGCTCGCATAGTGTCCCGTTTCCAGCCACATGCCGAAGGCCTGGTCGTAAAGGCGGCCGCTCACGATGAAGACTTCTTCCGGATATTCATGGCTCTTTCCGCCAAACGGGCTTGTGTCCGCACCCGGATGGAATCTGGTCAGCCGGGTGTATTCGCCGGTGGTTTCGTCGATGCTCAACGTGACTTCCTCGGCGATGCCTTCCAGGCCTCCGACCGGCTTCCATCGCTCGCTGCTCTCCAGCGTGTTCCAGTATGTAGCTGTCGTTTTCGGCATGGGCGTCCCCTTTAAGTTTGCGCTAAACTTCCCCCATGGACAAACTCGGCGAAATCTACGAGCAGTTCAAGGTAGCGGCCCACGACCTGGCCGGCAAAATCACCGAACTCATTCACGAAGGCAACGTCCGCCGCATCATCATCAAGGACGAGCGCGGCCACACCTTCATGGAAATTCCGCTCACTGTCGCGACCGTCGGCGTGGTCCTGGCGCCCATCCTGGCCGCCGTGGGGGCCATCGCCACGATGGTTGCGAAGTTCGACGTCGTCGTGGAACGCGCTGCCCCGCCGTCTTCCGGCACGGGTCCCGAAGACAAGCCCGGCGCGCCCCCGCCCGAATCGAAGGCAGGCTGACATGGCGGACCCACCCACCCCCGCGCCCGGCCAGATCGGATGGATCGACCGCACCGTTCCCGATGCCCAGGCCATCCGCGACTTTTTACAGCGAGGTCACTGGTTGGACCGCCGCGCCCGTCCAGATGGGCGGCTATGACGACTATTGAATGCACCCGCCGGGGGCCGCCCAGCCGGTCGCCGGCATCTGCAGCGCGCGCGACGCCAACGCCGATCTGCCGCCCGTCGGGATGATCTATATCCATGTCGCCGATCTGGACGAAAGCATCCGCCGCTGCCTTGCGCCAGGCGGCAAGCTCCGCCGGCCGGCCGAGAGCCTTGGCGCCATAGGCCCCTTCTGCGTCATCGAAGACCCCGCGGGCGCAATCGCCGCGTTGGTGGAGCCGCCCCGCAAATAAGCGCCTCCGCCACGTTCCTGAATCGCGTACAATATCGCCGATGCCCACTCAATCCCGGCGCTCATTCCTGACGTTGGCCGCGTCCGCCAGCGCGCTCGCCCAGACCCAGCGCGACTGGACCAACCTCCAGCCCACCCGCTATCCCGATCCCGATGTCGTCGCGCTCGATAAGCGCTTCGCCCAATACCAGGTCTTCAACGCCGTCATCTATCGCCACTGGGTCGGCGCCAAGTGGGCCGAAGGCCCCGCCTGGTGCGCCCAGGGACGCTACCTGGTGTGGAGCGACATCCCCAACAACCGCCAGATGCGCTTCCTCGAGGAAGACGGTCACGTCACCACCTTTCGCAGTCCCTCTGGCTACAGCAACGGCAACACCTTCGACTTCGAAGGCCGCCAGCTCTCCTGCGAGCACGCCGGCCGCCGCGTGGCGCGCTACGAGCACAACGGCTCCGTCACCGTCATCGCCGACAAGTACAACGGCAAGCCGCTCAATTCACCCAACGACATCGTGGTCCATCCCGATGGCGGCATCTGGTTCACCGACCCGCCGTACGGCATCGTCGGCAACTACGAGGGCTTTCAGGCCAAGCCCGAGCTGAAGGAGGCGGTCTACCGCGTCGACCCCAAGCTGGCCAAAATCGAGCTGGTCAACGACGAGCTGGACAAGCCCAACGGCATCTGTTTCTCACCCGACTACCGCCGCCTCTACGTCTGCGACACCGGCACTCCAGGCGATATCCAGATGTTCGACGTGGTGGACAACAAGCTGCGCAATCGCCGGCAATTCAGCGACATGGTCATGCCCGGCAAGAGACACGGCATCGCCGACGGAATCCGCGCCGATGTCGACGGCAACATCTGGGCGGGCGCCAACGGCGGACCGGGCTACGATGGCGTGCACATCATCTCTCCCGAAGGCCAGCATATCGGCGCGATCCTGCTGCCCGAGATCTGCGCCAACATCTGCTTCGGCGGCGTCAAACGCAATCGACTGTTCATGGCCGCCAGCCAGTCTTTGTACTCGCTCTACGTCGGCACCCAGGGCGCACACATCACTTAATACGGTCACGCAGAGGACCGGTGATGTGCCGTGCTCCAATGGAGAGATGCCGGCGCAAACCAAGGTTCGCCCTTTCCTGATGTTCCAGGGCAAGGCCGAAGAGGCGATGAAGTTCTACGTCTCGCTCTTCCCCGGGAGCGAGATCCTCGACATCGTCCGTTACGGTCCGGATGAAGCCGGCGCCGCCGGATCGGTCATGAAGGCAGCTTTCTCCGTGGGAGGCCAGAGCGTATACCGATAGCTTCGTGAAACACAACTTCACTTTTACGCCGTCCATCTCTCTCTTTGTCGTTTGCGAGTCCGAGGAGGAGGTTCGGCGGCTCTCCTCCGCCCTCGCGGAGGGCGGAGCTGAACTCATGCCCCTTGGCGAGTATGGCTTCAGTCGCCTATTCGCCTGGGTCTCGGACCGCTACGGAGTCTCCTGGCAGTTGAGCCTCGACTAAGAAGACTTCACCAACTCGGAAAATTTCTCCAAATCGATATTCCCGCCGGACACGATCGCCGCCACTTTGCCCGCTCCGGCGCGTCCCAGGAAAGCCGCCGCGATGGCGCACGCCGCCGCGCCCTCCACGATCACGCGGTTTCGCTCCGCCGCCAGTTTCATGGCCTGCGCCGCCTCCTGCAGCGTGACCACCAGCGAGCCGTCCAGCAGCGTCCGCGCCAGCTCGAACATATTCGCGAACACCGTCTTGCTGCCGATGCCGTCCACGAACGACGGCCGGTACTCCACCGTGCGCGGCTCGCCCGCGGCCAGCGAGGCGGCCAGCGGCGCCGCCGTTTCCACCTCGGCCGCATAGATCCGCACCCGCGGCGCCCGCGCCCGCAGCACCGCCGCGATGCCGCACGAGAGTCCTCCGCCGCCCCAGGGAATCACGACGGCGTCGAGATCCGGCAGGTCCTCCAGCAGCTCCAGCGCGATGGTGCCGTTGCCCGCCATCACGTCGGGATCGTCGAACGCGTGGATGAACGTGGCGTCTACGCCCGGATAGCTGCGCGTTTCGAAGGTGCGCCACCAGTCGGCGAAAGGCGCCAGGATGACGCGTCCGCCCATCCGCTCCACCGCGCCGATCTTGGTCCGCGGCGCTGTATCGGGAGCCACGATCGTAGCGGGGATGCCCAGGCGCCGGGCGCAGAACGCCACACCCTGCGCCATGTTCCCCGCCGAGGCGGTGAGCACGCCGCGCTCCAGCCGCTCGCGAGGTGTCCGCGCCATGACGTTCGACGCCCCGCGAATCTTGAACGAGCCGATGGGCTGCAGGCTTTCCAGCTTCAGGTACACCTCCGGGTCCGCGTTGAGCCGGATCAGCGGCGTGCGCAGCGCCGACCCCGCGATGTTGCGGCGCGCTTCTTCCACTTGGGCGAGCGTGATGGGCATTCTTCATATATACTGCCGCATATGGCACACGTCGACTCTCATGCACCCGGATCCTTCTGCTGGATCGAACTGGGCACCACCGATCAGCAGGCCGCCAAGAAGTTTTACGGCTCGCTGCTCGGCTGGACGGCGTTCGATTTTCCCATGGGTCCGAACGATTTCTATACCATCTTCAATCTCGACGGCCGCAACGCTTCGGCCGCCTATACCTTGAATGCCGAGATGCGCTCCCGGGGCGTACCGCCGCATTGGATGCTCTACATTGGCGTCGCCAGCGCGGACGAGACCGCCGCCAAAGCCGTGCCCGCGGGCGGCAAACTGATCGCGCCGCCTTTCGACGTCATGGACTTCGGACGCATGGCGGTGCTCCAGGACCCGGCGGGGGCCTCCTTCAGCCTCTGGCAGCCGATGTCCCACAAAGGGATCGGCATCGCGCAGGTTCCCGGCACGCTATGCTGGGCCGACCTGATGACCCCCGACCCGCCCGGCGCTTCGAAATTCTACCAGGAGCTGTTCGGCTGGCAGGTCGCGCCCGGCCAGGACGACAGCAGCGGGTACCTGCACATCAAGAACGGGGAAACGTTCATCGGCGGCATCCCCCCGGCGGCGTTTCGAAATCCCAACGCGCCGCCCCACTGGCTGCTGTATTTCTTTGTGAAGGACTGCGACGCCTCCACCGCCCAGGCCCGCGCATCCGGCGCCACGGTTTACATGGAGCCGATGACCCTGGAAAAAGTGGGCCGCTGGTCGGTGGTCGCCGATCCACAGGGCGCCGTGTTCTCGCTATTCCAGCCGATCGAGCACTAGACGCGCGCAGTCCGGTAGTGCAAGCCGCGGTATTTTGCCACTTTTACCATATTGCGTTGCCACTTTAGGAGGCGCAACAGAGAGTGGCGAACACATACACGAATAGCGCTTTGCACAGAATGCAAGGGAGTTTTGCCGCTACTCCAGCCCGATTACCGCCCCGGAGTGTACCTCCCCGGTACGGAACCCGCTCCCGACTCGCCACCCTTGCCCCGATAGTCAATCGGGAGTGCCATGACTCCCGGCCGCTTCCGTGACTCCTGGAACCTGGCCGCCATCCTTTCCTCTCCAGCGTCAGACATCGGCGCAAAACACCGCCCCGTGATGCCACCGTCTTCTGTCGGAGTTACCGTGAAAAATAGGCGCGCAAGCATAGGAACTCACTTGGTCACAACAACACCGGTCTTCGTGTTCGTCGCCGTGAATGTCACGTCCCGGTTCAGCACCGCGTCGTTCATCGCCGACGCCAGTTCTTGTATCCCCGAAACCCCGAACACATGCCCCCACACGTTGACCGTCACATGCGGCCCCTGCGCCCCGCCCGCGTTACCCGATCCCGGCCCCCCCGGCGACGTCCCCGCCTCATGCCCGCTGGCCACTCCCGATCCCGCCCCGCCGGCCGCCGACTGCGACGGCGCCACCGCCCGCCCCGCCAGTGCCGCCCCGACCCCCACCGTGCCCCAGATCGCCGCGCTCGTGAACGCCGCCGAAGCTCCCGCCGGATCGTACTGCGCCAGCCGCAAAAACCCCAGAGCCGTCGCGTAGATCGCGTACGTCATCGCCTCCGCCGCCAGCGACTCCAGCGTCGAGGCCAGCGCCGACTGCATCGCCTCCTTGACCGACTTCGAGTACACCACCGCCGACGCGATGTTCCCGCCCATCCCCTGCGCGAAGTGTTCGAAGGTCTGCTGTCCCACCTGGTCCAGCATGATCAGCGTGTCCTTCAGCAGCAGCATCGACTGGTTCCCGCTGGTCGCCCACTCCCGCATCGCCGCTTCGTTCCCCTTCAGCAGCGCGCCGAATTTCGAACCGAACACGCCCTGCCACCCGCTCGAATTCTGGAGAGCCTGTAGGTCGTTCTTGTAGTTGTCAGTCAGGGCCTTTCGGTTGATGGCGTACTGCTGTTCGATCTGGGCGCGGGCCATTTCGCCGCCATGTGCCTTGATGGATTTCTCCATCTCGACTTCGCTGTATTTGGCCAGGTCCTGGTCATACTGAAACTCTAAGCGCTCCTGGCTAGTCATGTGCGCCTGCACCATCTGCGCAAGATGACTCTGCAACTGGATAAGCTCCTGCTCGAAAGCGCTAGTCTGCTCGCGCGAGATTCTGTTCTCCCCTGCCTGTTGCAGGTCCGCCACCAGTTGTTCGTTTACCCCCGCCAGCTCGCCCTTCTTCGCCAGGTGCTCCCGCAGTTTCGCGATCTCGATATCCCACGCCGCCATCTGCTCCGCGAACGTGTGCTCCCGCTGCGCGTTGATCTTCTGCCTCAGGTCCTCGCCCGCCGCGTCGTAGTCCGCCGCCGTCTTGTCCGCCGCCTCTTTCCGCTTCCGCGCGATCTCCGCCGTCGCCGCTTCTGCCAGCCTGGCCATCAGCCCCGGCAGCTCGATCATGGCCAGGGCCTCGCGCCGCGCCGCGTCCCCCGCCAGCTTTCCCGCCGCCGCCAGTTTCTGGTACTCCGCCCCCGCCCTGGCGATCTCTTGCTGCAGGTGCGAGATCTCCTGCACCAGCCGGTCTTCGTCCGACCCCTGCGACGCCAGCTTGCTCTTCACGCTCTCCAGCACCGTCGAGAGCCCGTAGAACTCCTGCTTCGCCTCTGCCGCCTTCTCCGTCACCGGCGCCAGACCGTCCGTCCCCGCCACCTGCATCGAGTGCACCAGGTCCTGGATCTTCCGCATTCCTTCGTCTGTCGCGTCCGACAGGTGTCCCAGAAACCTCCCATAACTGGAGAGCCCGCCCGTGAACGCGTCCTCCATCATCGGTCCGAAGTGCTTCAGATCCTCGGCTGTCCGCTTCGCCGCCTCCGGAATCGCCGTTAGTGCCGCCACCAGGACCGTGAGGTACGGCAGCACCTCGCGCCCCACCGTCACCGCCAGCGCCTCCAGCTCCTCCTTGAGCAGCCGCACCGCCGCCTGGTGCTCCCGCATCGCCTCCACGTCCTTCGACGTGATGACCAGTCCCAGCTTCTCCGCCTCCTCCGTCATCTTCGCCAGGCCGGCCGACCCCATCGAGAGGAAGCCCAGCATCTCGGCCCCGCCTCTGGAAAACAGCTCCCGCGCCATGGCCGCCCGCTCCGTCCCGGACGCCATCCCGTGGAACCGGTCCATCACCAGCTCCAGCAGCGGCACGATGTTCCGCTCGCCCGCCGCCACCTGTGCCTGTGTGATCCCCAGCCGCGCGAACATTTCCTGCTGCGCCGACCCGCCCGCGTTGGCCTTCACCACCGCCGTCTCGAAGAACGTCAGCCCGCGCACCAGCCCGTCGTAGCTCGTCCCCGTCTGCGCCGCCGCGAACTTCAGCGCCGACATCTGCTCCGCCGCGATCCCCGTCTTCCGCGACCCGTCCGCCACCTGCGAAACGTACTCCTCGTACTTGCCCGCCGCCTCCACCGCCGCGCCCGCGATCCCCACCACCGCCGCCGCCAGCGTCGCCGTCGCCGCCGTCATCGCTCCGCTGACGGTGGTCAGGTTCCCGAATACCTTTTCCGCCCAGTCGGAGAACTCCCCGCTGAGATCGTCCAGGTCCTTCCCCAGCAGCGTCCGGAAGCGTTCGATGTTGCTCTCCGCGTCGCCCGAATCGGCCCCGATGCGGAACAGCAAATCGGCAGTGGAATCAAACGGCATTTTTAGAAATCTCCTCTCATACACGTTCCCCATAGCCGGCCAAGCTGCCGAACATTATGCCCGCGAACCAGGTTTGGTCAATGCGGGCCAAGCTGTATTCTCTGGGGTAGTTTCTGACAAACCGGATCACGTTGGATTCTGTGAATCGGACTGCGGAACCGTGTGGGTGTGCCCTTCCAAGCAAGCCCCGCTCGGCCCATCGCTTCACGCGCCCCGCGCTGACTCCGAACACCGCGGCCAGGTCGGACAGCGTGTAGCCCTCCGAAAGTCGCAGAGAAAGGTCGAGTTGGTACGCCCTGCATTCAACGGAGGCACGCGTGCGCCCAAGGCGTTTCGCAATGGAGTGCAGCGAGACAGTGCCGGCCTTTTCCCGCAGAAGCTCTTCCTCTTCCGCGGTCCACGGGCGCCTCTGAGAACAGCAGAACCACCCGTTTTTGTTGGCCTCGTTTTTCAGCGCCCAGGTTGGTATTGCGGTGCGGGCCGAAAGTTTCAGAAGCTTCGCGGAGACCTCAGTGCGTTTTCCGCAGTACGCCACCCGCAGCTCTTCCCTGATCTGATCGGTGATTGTGTACTTCCGGCCGGCCCTGCCAAGCTCGGTACAGAAACACGTCTGGCAAAGCCCGCTATCGTTTGCCTTGCGGATTCCACACAACGCACATTGCAGTTGCCTCGGCTCCGCGGCGGGAGCCCGTTCCGAAATGGCCTGAGTTAGATTTTCCTGACTGTACTGGAGCAACCCCTCCGCCTTCCGGCCCCCTGGAAAAGCGTCATCTCGAAATCAACCGCTCGCCACTCTCTGTCTCGACTCCGCCGTCGCCGCCCTCGGCCGGCGCCCCAATTTCCACCACGCCCCCCGCATTGTCCGTTCTCTCGCCACTATTCGCGCCGACTCTCGCGTTTAGAGTCCCTCCAGCCCCACGGCCTCCGGGTCCGCCAGCGGCCCCCTTGCTACCCGGCACTGGCCTCACCGTGCCCTTGTCTACCGCGGGAGCGCCTATTTTTTCCCGCATCCAGCTTTCCAGGGAATCATCCGGCTCCATGATCCCCGCCAGCGCCAGGCTGTGGAGCGCGTCCACGATCGCATCGAACTTCACTGTCAGGATTTGCTGTGCCTTGACCACCGGGTAGCGTCTGATCCCCGTGAAGTTAAAATCTACCAGCCGCTTGACCGTCCCCAGCGACAAAACCCGGCTGATTTGGCGCGACAGCGCATCCAGCGACAGGTAGAAAAAATCGGCCATGGTGTCGCCCAGGGCGCGCCCTGCCCCGTGGGTCTGCCCGAGCTGCATGAACATCGTCAGCCCGGCCATGGAAATCATGATGTTGTGGTGAGCGATTGAATCCTTCGCGTCGCGCACGAAGCCCGTTACACCTTCCAGCTTGAAACTCCACCCTGAAGGAAGCACCAGCCCCGTCCGTTCGTGCCCCACCAGCTTTTGTACCCATTCCACCGCCGCCACCCGGTCTTCTTTCTTCGCGTCCGGCCCCATCACCACAGTCGGCACGCCCATCCCGTTTCGCTCGCAGGCGATCGCTTCCACTTTGTACAGATTGCTCTTGATGTACCAGTGCTGATACATCGATCGAAGGAGGGAAAGCCCGGTGTAATTCTGCCCCTCCTGACCGAACACGAACAGGTCCATTTTATTCGCTCGAATTTGCGTTGTGACGTATTCAGCGCCCCGGTACCCCATCTGCTCCAGCGCCCAAAGAGCCTCGCCCGTTTCAGTCGTGATCCACCGGTACGCCGTCAAGGGCAGCCGCGGCGCGAGCTTCGCCAGCCGCACCCGGTTCCCCACGATCTCCCACACATCCTCGTGGACCGAAAACCCGAAGTCCAGCATCAGCAGGGCGTTCCGCAGAACCGAGTTGAAATCCAAGTCCTTGAACAGGCAGTTACGGACGAATTCCCCGGCCTCTTTTTCGGCGGGCGTGGCATCGTCCGGAAGCACCACGTTCCAGTCCGCCGCCAGGATCGGCAGCTTGATCGCGTGAAGCGTAGCCGCCACCTGTCCATCGCCGCGCCGCATCCGCTCGTAGGTCTCGACCGCCGACAGCCCGATCAGCTCGGAGTTGTATTCGCCCCGCTCCCGCAGAAACCCGCCGAAGATCGGCGTCCCCGACGCACCATACTCCGCCAGATCCGGCCCCCGCCCCGCCTGGCCGTCGGACATCGCCCGTTTCGGCGGGGCCGGCAGCTTGGAAATCCCCAGCGAAATCAGCCCCGCCATTTACGATTCCCTCCTGTCCCAAATGTTCGGCCGCGGGGGAACACCCAGTGCCTTTTGTATTTCACCGGGCGCCCCAACGACTCGCGCCAGCTTGCCAACCACACTCCTGAAAGCGCTGAACTCCTCGCGCATGGCCCTTAACTCTGTGTTGAGTTGATCAACCTTAGCTTCGAGTTCCTTCCCGCGTTGTGCCTCTTCCATCTGGGCGCCGTCCATCCTATTCGTCGCAGGCATCGAGCTGCCTAATTGCCGCCTCTTCCGTCTCGCCAGTCAAATATGGCAGGGTCTTCCGGATCGCGTCGCATGCTGCCCGCGCCCCCTCGACGGGAATGATCGGACCAGCGGCGGGCGTGTGGACAGGCCCGCACTGATCGTGTGAATTCGCCCTGATTTGCTCTGAAGTGTTCAACTCTGTTGGAATGTTTTCGTAGCCCTTCATCGAATTTGCCTTTTTCCCCTTCCAGCGCGTTTAACCGCGCCCTATCATCTTCTGCCGACTGAGCCGCGTGTACTGCGCGTCCAGGTCCGGTCGTTCCCTTGCCACCAGTTTCAGCGCCTCGCCGTACTGAAGTTTGGGATTCTCACGCTGCTTCTGCTCGACGGCAGCAAACAGCTCTTTCTGTACCTCGCTCAATTGTTGTTTCATCACTCTCCTTTTTCCCCCTGTCCAAAACTCTTTCCAGCTTTTGCCCGGTCGATCTCCGCCCGAAGTGCTTGAAGAGCCGCGGGCAGATCGCCAGCCAGCGGACGCCAGATCTGATCGATGCTCGTCATGTCGGAGTGGATTATGAATCGATCGACCATGCTCCGCGCATACGGGTCTTCAATTACCACCACGCCGGGGCTAGGAAACGTGCTGGCCGGCTGGCCACTAAACATGCCCCTCCAGGCGATCACCCGGACGTACAAATCCCGCACTACAATCTCCGCGGCGCGAAGCTGAGCAAGGCCCTGCCGATAGCTCTCTGCGCCCCACTCCACCCAGGCCGATTCCAGCTTGTGTTTCAGCTCGTCAATCTGCGCCTGGCTCGCCGATACCTCTTCCCCGCAAAGCCTCACGCGAGCGGCAAGAACGCGTTTCCGCCGTTCGGCTCGCGCAGTGTCGGCATCTTCCTCGAAGGGCGCTTCCGGCACTGCGGAGCCCGATCGCGCGAGTTCAAGCTCCCGCTCCGTGATGCGCGCCCTCAGGCGCGCCAACTCCCCCTCGGCCTGGCGCAGTTCGTCATCCGCTCCTGATGCCTGAGTCCCAATGCCGGCGTGTTTCGAGTGCAGCGCGTCTAACTGCGCCATCAGCTCCCGCAGCTCGGGAGCGTCAATCTGCTGTTCGTTCAATTCCGCCTCCCCTTGGCGGACGACATTCCCCTCGGCGAAAGGAGTGAAGACCGAATTGAATGCCGCCCGCAACCCTCGCATGTCTTTACGCCGCCTCGCCCAAATTCATCCCAAATAGATGCCCAGCTACACCGATCACGGTCCGCTCCGTAACACGTCTTCCGGAGTGTTTGGATTTGAGCAAATCCAGAGATCGCATAAGCCTTCGCATTGAACCTCCGGTAGCTGTGTACCACAGATCGAATGCCGCCTCGTCTACGTTCCCAACGCCTTCCGCTTTGACGATACTGGCCATTTCCGTACGCGTGATGCCAGCGAGCGGAGCCCAAATCGAAATCCGGGATGTTAGCGCTCCCAGGTCCGCCATGCAGCTCCTGGTCAACCGCGAGAGGAGGATCGGAGCCGCGAGCATCACAATCCCGACGCCCGCGTCCTTCGTGCGGTCGTGCAGCTCGCGGATGATTTGCAATACGCGCGGTCGGACGGCTTCTACCTGATCGAAAATGATCAGGACCGGAGCCTCACGGAGCCGCTCGCAAACCGCGCGAAAGATGGCCGCGCCTTTGTGTGACCCTCGACCGGCTTCGAGTCCCAACACCAGAGCGAGGGCACGCGTAAACTCCACCTTGTCGTGTCCCGTGAAGCTATCGAATTCGAACACCAGGCTCTGAATGCTATGTGCCGTGCGACGCCGCCAGTCTTTAATTGCCTCCGTTTTGCCTACCCCAAAATCAGCCGTACAGCAGCCGATTGCGCGGTGTTCATGGCAGTAGTCCAACACCTCGGCGATTTTCTCCACGGTTCGCGTCCGATAGAATGTGCCCTCGCGGGGGACGCGACGCAATGGCCGCATGTCATCTTGCGCCACGACCACACAAGGTTGACCTACTGCGCCGCCAGGTTGAAGGATGTCGCCGGCCTTCGCTTGCTCGACCACTCTGCGCACCTCAGCAACCACCTCCCGCCCGCCGGGAATGTCGCCACGGAGGAAACTCCTCATGGTAGACTCCGCCAGCACGGTAAACTGGGCCAGGTCAGCCGGCCCAAGGTCGGGCCGCGAAGCCAAAAAGCGTCGCGCGTCCTCGCGTACCGGTTCGCATGTTTCGTCTGTGCACTGCCGCGTCATTTCGGTTCCCCCTGAAAGAAGCAAAAGTCGTCATCACCCTCGGTTGGCGTCGGTAGAGTGGTGCCTACCATCCCCGAATCCGCCTGCTCGAAGCGAAACTCCCGATCTTCCCGCGCAGCCGCGGCGGCCTCCTCCACGGCCGCCGGCAGGGCCAGCGGTATCTCCGCTCGCGCAGCCGCATCACGGCAAGGCAGAGCCTCCCGTCTCCGTGCCAGGCGCTCCTCAATTGTCGGAACAACGCTCTGCTGATGAACGGCGTCTATCGCTCGTCGGATTTCGCGGCGAGCGGCACGTCGCGCGCGTTCATCGTCAGTGAACGTATCCAGCCCCATTTTGCGGAGCGGAGCACAGTGCGCCAGTCCGACGAAGCGGTTCCTCCAATACACCGCCGCCTCGCCGAGATCGTGCACGTCAAATCCAATCTCGACCAGTTGCCCGTTAAGGGCCATGAGCTGGACCGGTTCGCCTTCAAGGCGGTAGTGGAACTTGTCACCGCCGAATGTCATCAGAATCTCACCGTGCTTCACGGTCAAAGTTCGCCGCCTGGTGAAGACGATATGGAGGTCTTCCACGCGGACCGTGCGCCGTTCCACACGGGGAATTAGCAGGTCCCAACACTCCGCAGGCGAAAGCCAACCACGGCCGTTTGCTCGGATCGCGTTCATCCCGTGGCCCTGAAGTTCCCGCTCATTTATGTCGGGGATCGCTTCGTTATAGAGGGCTGCGAGCTGCTGGATCGTGCGAAACGGAGAGGACACCCGCTCCCCCCGGAGAAATGCCTCATGTTGCTTGATCAATAGATCGAACCGCTCGGGCCGCTCTGACGGACGATGCCCGCACCATTCGGGGAGCTGCCGGTCGAAGTTGCTGATCCGGCCCCACAGAGGTTCAATTATTTTGGCACGGGCATTGTAGGGTAGAGAATGAACGACCCGGATTCCAAGGGTTCCAAATACGCCGCGCCATGTAGCGTCGAAGTCGCCTACCGGACCTCTCTTTTCACTGCGTAGTTTCCCGCCTTCAAGGTACGAACAGCGAAAATCTTTGCCGTTATCAATTAGGAGGTTAGTGGGAACCCCGTGGTCAATGAGGACCTTCTTCAGCACGGTTGCGATGCCTTCCGAAGAAGGCGTTTCGAACAGGCCCCACCCCAAGAATTTTCTCGTTCTGATATCGACCGCTCCGGTGAGCCATGGTCTCACCAATCTCCATCCGCCGCGAGTAGGGACGATCGCCATGCAGTCGAGCACACGGTGATCCATGCATAGCCACGAAAGCGGCTCAATGTCCGCCAAGTCCCGATAGGAAATGATCTCCTGCGTTGCCCTGTAGGCGTCCTCTCCGTTACGCGCCAGCGTCCGCACGGCCTCCGGAATCTCACAGACACACCGCCGGACGGTTTGCGGTGAGAGTTTGGGAAGTCGAGCGCTTTCGGACATGCGCCCGTCTTGATCCAGATGACAGGCATACTTTTCACGGTCGGACTTAGCGAGGGTCTTCCCTATATGATCGTCCACCCACACCCGGATGTCTTCATAAAACCGGTGAATCTCGGCACTGCTCAGCGCTCCGAACACGCCTCGCCTTGGTATCGCCAGTTGAAGGAGTAGCTCTTTCGCCGGCTTGTTCAGTTTCCGATGAAAACCCTTGTCGGCGCGATCCCTGTCAACGAGGCCCCGCATGCCGTCGCGTCTGTATCGCGTCAGCCAATGCCGAATCGTTCGAGCTGGCCGGCCGTGCTGCTCCGCGAGCCGCGCGACTACCGCTAGCTTCCGGCCCGTGCAATCGTGCCACAGTTCCGGAAAGCGCTCCGGGAATACCAGTGGCTCGATGATCTCGAATCGTTTTTCCGCAGCCGCCTTGTCTTCAGCGCTGAGGTTTTGGGCCGGATTATCCTCTCCCACGCGAGTCCACCGCTGAACGTCAAGCGATAACGCCGGTATTGCCGGTGTCTCACTCGACGGCACGAGTTCAGCTTGTTTCAAGCCCATTTGCGCCTTCTCCTGGCAATCGCCTCTCTGGCGGCGCCAATGTTGACCACAGAGCCGCGTTTGCTCGGGCCGCGGTTCACGGTTTGGGATTTCTGCTCTTCCATGACGTGCACGCGGTACCCAGCCGCCGCGAGAAGGCGGCTGTAATCTTCAATCCATTCCGGATCGAACGCGAAGGTGGGGTAGCCAAGTTCCGTTGACCAGCGCTCCCTGGTGACCGGGAGAACCGCCAGGGCCGTGAGTGCGTCCTCCAAATGCATCGCGGCGATGTTGCCATAGTCCAGAATGAAGACGTCCATGAGTGCGTGCCGGCAGCCGCCGGTGATTTTGTCGAACGCCTGAACCGCCTCCGCTGGCCATCTCCTCGGATCGGGGAAAGCAAACCGACCGTACTTTGAGGTGAGGTTATGCACTGATATCCTCCCTGGCCTCCCCAGCAAGACCGAAGACCTGGAGCCGGCGAACCCATGCCCGAAACGTCTCAAAGGAACCCGGCAAGCCGGATACCCGCCACTCTAGCGAAATGTCGCCACGGTGGAGGACACGCGAGGCGGCGCTGCCAACCCGATCGAACTCCGCGGAGCTGTAGAGGCGGGGAACTCCGCTATCCGAGCGGACGCGGATCAGCCCGGCGTAGCCGAATCGCCGAAACTGCCGATGCCAGTTATAGACCACGCGAACACATCGACCGCACTCCGCCGCGAGTTGCTGCGCGGTCAACACCTTCCGGCCGCGGGGCGCGGTAAGAAGCCGTGAAACCACGCGGAGCTTGATCTCGGCCGTTATCGAGCCGCTTGGCGAGACCGGATTGCCGGCCATTTGCGGTTCGCGTTTCATACAACGGCTCTGAAGTCTTCGGCGGAGGTGATGGGTATTACTTTCGGCCTCGATCGCGGAGCCGGATCAGCAGCCATGGCGCGCGCATATGCGCGCCCCAAGAATTTCATCACCTCTGCGGCTGGAACTGAAGCGATCAACTTGCCGCTCGAACCGCAGAGAAGCAAGGAAGTGCATGGGCCGGAATCCCCGATGCGCAGATGATATTTCGTAGGGATTTCAATCCCCCGGCCCGCCTGCGGGTCCCATCTGAGAAGCACCAAATCTACTACCAAGTCAAGATCGGCGCGCCCCCACACCGTGGGATCTGCCACATCTAGGGCGACCTCGTGCGCCCGCTCATTCACGCCAGCCCTAGGTTGTCTTGACGCCTCACCGGACACACGCGAAGTGCCAGTCCTACGGGCACTTCGATGTACGCGGCAGGTTGTCAAATGGGATGTAGTGTCCGAACAAACTGCGGATCTAGACATTGACGCCCTCCGTGAAACCCCCAATACTGGTAATGTGAACGGGAAGGCCCAGCTTGCGAAGCAGATCGACGAACTGCGCGCGTTCGTCCTGGTCTGCCATGGCAAAAAGTTGGTACAGGCGCTTTGCGCTGGGGCAGGCGCGGCCGATCTCATATTGCGAAATGGTGTTTTGCGGCCACTCCAAGCGGCGTCCAAGCTCGATCTGGCTGAGTCCGAGCCTTCGCCGGATTCTGCGGCATATCGTGCCAGCAGTGGCCGCCGCGGAGGTGGTTCCCTTTGGAGAGGTATCCATAGGGTGATTATCCGTCTATACATAGACGTTTGTCAATAGACAAAGGCGAAGAAATGGCGGAATCCCTGTTTAAAGAGGTCAGGCAGCGACTGAAGATGACGCAGGAGGAGATGGCGGAGCGTCTCCGGATCAAGCGAAACACGATCAGCCAGTATGAGACTGGACGGGCAGCTCCGAGCCTTGAGGTGCTGATCCGGCTGGGGGACTTGGCCATGGCTCCGTCCGTAACTGACCTCCGCATCGCGATCCACGAGCAGGTCAGGAGTCGCATCAGCGCTCTAACCGAAACGGAACGCGACGACGTGCTTCCCGTCATCATTAATGAGCCAGGGCCGTTTTCGGAGCTTCTTCAGAGGGTCATTGCCGAGTTGCGAAACGTTCCGGTAGCACCTGGATTGATCAAAATCCTTCAGCTCTGCCGCAAAACGAATAACGATGTCGATCTCTGGCCGGCCTTCACAAAAGCTGCCGATTATATTGAAGTGGAACTGGAGCGTCGCAGTCGTTTGGGCGAAGAAGCCGATGCGCGGCCATTGCCGGGTCGCCAAAATGCCACGCGGTGATTCTTCGGCGAAGGGTAGACCCCTGCCCGAGGCTGCCATCCGCCAAGAAGAGCTGGAGATCCTGTCCGGGTTGGAGTTGCTCATCCGCCAACGGTGGAACCTTTACGACCGCCTGGCGTCTTCCATTGCGCAACGCCTACGGACGGGTGCACCCGTTGAAGCCGGTAACCGCTCAGCTCGCCTGCGGGTGCAACCGAGCCGCGGCCGGCCGCGCATCCTGTTATTGGATGGGATTCCTGTTCTGCCGCCGATGGAAACGACGATCCGGAAAGCCGCCCCGCGGGCCACTATTAAGGGCATAATAGATTAAACTCTTTTTCGAGATCCGCGCCGCGCCACCCTTTGTGGCTAGTGTACTCTTTCCAGTGCTTTACGAATTTTCGCGTTGTCGGCCCTAAGTTATTCATTCTTGGTCGGGCCAAGTCACAAAGCGGCCGGGATCGCGGGCAGTGGCAAAACAATTAGGAACGCGCCGCTTTGTGGCGAGGGCCGCGGCGAATTGTGGCGACGCGTCTAACAGCTTAACTCCACGGCACTAAAGAAGATATGGCGTGCCGCACTTGTGTCTCGCCACTGTTCGCTTAAAAAGGCCACAACTGGCAAGAGATCTTGGAAACAACTATCCGGGCTACTCATACCGCAGCGCCACCATCGGATCGACCCTCGTCGCCCGCCGCGCCGGCAAGTAACCCGCCAGCATTGCCACTGCCGCCAGAAATCCCGACGCTCCCAAAAACGCCGCCGGGTCCAGTGCGCTCAGCCCGAACAATCGCGAAGTCATCAGCCGCGACACGATTGCCGCCATGCCGAACCCAACCGCCAGCCCCACTGCCACCGGCCGCATGGTCTCCGACAGCACCAGCCGAAGCACATTTCCGCGCCGCGCGCCGAGAGCCATGCGGATTCCGATCTCCTGCGTCCGCTGCGTAACCGCGAACCCCACCGTTCCGTGAATCCCCACCGACGCCATCAAGAGCCCGAGGATGCCGATGATAGCGGCCGCGATCGCACCCAGTCGCGACGCCACGAACCACGGCTGATTGGTAAATGCGCTCCGGGAATCACCCACCACGGCCTGCAAATCGCCGTGGCTGGCCTCGAGTTCGCGCTGGATCGCCGTTACCGCCCTGGCTTCGTCCGTCCGTGCCCGCATCGCGAACCCGGAGGAGTGACGTCCGGGACTCCCCGCATCTCCAAACGCCGTCGTCACCGGAAAGTAGAGGCACGTCGCGTCCACCCGGTCCAGGTTCACGCTGCGCACATCCCTGGCGACCCCGATCACCACGCCGGAGAAATTGCGCGAGATGCCTTCGCCCTCTTGCTCCGGTCCGCTCCCGCGGCTGGGGCCGAAGACGAATCGTTTCCCGAGCGCATCCTCTCCCGGCCAGAACCGCCTGGCCGTCGCCTCGCTCACGATCGCCGAGATACCCTCGAAGTTGATGCCGTCGCGCGCCTCCAGCGCCGTGAAGTTGCGGCCCCGCAGGATCGGAATCCGCATCGTTTCGAAATAACCCGGAGTGACCAGGTTGTACAGCGTCAACATCTCCTGGCCGCCGAGCGCCACCGTCGTCGCCCGCAGGCCGCCGTGAACCAGCGGAAGGTGCGAGGTCACCGCCACCGATTCGATCTCGGGCAGCGCCGCCAACTGTTGTGCCAGTTGGGCTCGCGTGGCGGCGATCCTGGCCGGCGGCGCCGCCGGCGGAAACACCACCTCCAGGGAGACGATGTTGCGATAGTTGAAGCCCAGGTCGATAGCGAGCGCCCGCTCGGACGAGCGCGCCAGGAGTCCGGCGGCGATCAGCAGCACCAGGCAAACCGCTACCTGCGCGCCCACCATCAGATCGCGAAGGCGCGACTTCCGCAGATATCCTCCGAATGCGGCGCCTTCGTCCTTGAGCCCGGAAGTGAGATCAGGCCGCGAAGCCTCCAGCGCCGGAGCCAGCCCGAACGCGACTGTGGCGCCTGAGGCAAGGAACAGCATGTAGCCCAGCACGCGCTGGTCGGGCGCGATGTGCAGCGCCACCGTTCCCAGCGCGCCCAGCGGCGAAGCTGCCAGCTGCACCATCAGGACGTGCAGCGACCACCACGCAAACACGATTCCCAGCCCGCCCGCCCATACACTC
>DASQZT010000236.1:0-7850 GCA_035638575.1 Bryobacteraceae bacterium | reverse complement strand
CTACCGCGTAGCTCTTACGATATCGCTCCGGTGGGACCGCTGGAAACGAAAATCGCGGTTCACGTCCGGATTCTGCATGGTGGAACTCTGGTAGTGATTATTGCGCAGTTCCGCCGGCCTGCGGCGCCATGCGGTACATTTCGAGAATTCCACTATGCGGGATTCCGCCGGCAGGAGCGGTCGCAGCGGCGGGATTTCAAGTTGCTATTCTGGTTTCGGAATTGGCAAGGGAACAGGAGGAACCATGCGTATCGCGACGATGTTGCTGGCAGTGGCGGCCGGGGTTGGCCAGACCGTCCAGGGCGCCGGGCCGGCCCTGATGCCGATGCCGGTCAAAGTGCAGCCCACGGCGGGGAAGCTGGCGATCGATGCGAATTTCGTGGTGGAGACGGTCGGCGGCGCCAACGCCCGCCTGGCGCCGGCGGTGAAATCGTTTCGGGCGCGCGTGTCGCGGCAGACCGGCGTGATCTACGCGCCGCTGCCCCCGGCGCCGGCGGATGCGCGGCGATTGACCATCGACTGCGCGGGCGGCCCGGAGTATCCGGCTCTGGGAGAGGACGAATCTTACACCTTGGACGTCTCCGGCGCAGAGGCCCGCATCAAGGCCGCGACGGCGGAAGGCGCTATCCACGGGCTGGCGACGTTCGCGCAATTGATTCAGCCCGGGCCGGATGGTTTCCAGGTGGCAGGAGTACACATCGAGGACCGCCCGCGATTCCCGTGGCGCGGATTGATGCTGGACGTTTGCCGCCATTGGATGCCGCCAGAGGCGGTCGAGCGGAACCTGGACGCCATGGCGGCGGTGAAGCTCAACGTGCTGCACTGGCACCTTTCCGAGGACCAGGCCTTTCGCGTGGAAAGCAAACGGTATCCGAGGCTCCACCAGATGGGTTCGAATGGAGACTATTACACCGAGGACCAGATCCGGGAGATCGTGGCTTACGCGCGGGACCGCGGCATCCGCGTGGTGCCCGAGTTCGACGTGCCGGGACACACCAGCGCGTGGTTCCCCGGCTATCCGGAACTGGCCTCCGCGCCCGGGCCGTTCACGCTGGGAGGCAGAGGCGGGTCGGTGATGGACCCGTCGAAGGAAAGCACGTACGCATTCCTGGACGGCTTTATCGGCGAGATGACGCAACTGTTCCCCGATCCGTACACCCACATCGGGGGCGACGAAGTGAACCCACGGGTGTGGAACCAATCCGAGAGCATTCAGGCTTTCGCGAAGCAGCATGGGCTGGCGGATGCGCCCGCCATCCAGGTTTACTTCAACCAGCAGCTTCTGAAGATCGTGCAGAAGTACGGCAAGACCATGGTGGGCTGGGACGAGATCCTGGTTCCGGGGCTTCCGGCGGAGGCGGTGATCCAATCGTGGCGCGGGCAGAAGTCGCTGTCCGACGCGGCCTCGAAAGGATATCGCGGAATCCTCTCCTGGGGATACTACCTGGATCATCTGAGCCCGGCATCGTTTCACTACGGCGTGGACCCTCTGGGCGGTCCCGATGCGGCCAGCCTTACGCCGGAGCAGGCGGCGCGGATCATGGGCGGGGAGGCCTGCATGTGGGCCGAGCTGGTGGGCCAGGAGACGGTAGACTCGCGGGTCTGGCCGCGCACGGCGGTGATCGCCGAGCGCCTGTGGTCGCCGAAGGATGTGACGGACGTGGACTCGATGTACGCGCGGCTGGAACCGGTGAGCCGGAACCTGGAATTCACGGGCGTGATGCATCGCGCCAACTACGAGCCGATGCTGGACCGCATCGCCGGCGATCAGCCGGTTGAGCCCCTGCGGGTTCTGGCGGACGCGGTGGAAGCGCTCGGGTTGGGGACGGGGCGCACGGGGCGGCCCACGGGGACGATGCCGTTGAACCGGTTTGTGGATGCGTGCCAGCCCGAAAGCGAAGTGGCGCGGCGGATGGAACTGGCCGCCAAGAGATTTGTGGCCGACCCCGCGGGAGACAGAGAGGACGCGGCCCTGTTGCGGCGGCAGTTCGAAACGTGGGCGGCCAACGACGCCCTGTTCCAGCGCATGGCGGAGAACAACAAACTGCTGGCGGAGGTGATACCGCTGTCGAAGGACCTTTCGGCGCTCGGAGAAGCCGGGCTGAAGCTGCTGGAGTACGTGACGCCGCCACCTCCTCCGGGCGAGCCCGGGAAGAAGCGGCCCAAGAAACCAGGCAAAGCGGAACTGGCGGCCCGGAAGGCGGCTCAGGAGGCCCGGGCGGCGTGGCTCGCGAAGGAGAATGCGGAGCTGGAGCGGCTGTTGCGTCCGCCGGCGCGCGGGAATGCCGGCGCCAGACCGCCAGGCGCATCGGCGGACGTACGGCTGGCGGCGTATCGCCCGGTGAAGGTGCTGGCGGACGCGGTACACCGGTGATGAGTTCCACGGCGCGCCGCGCGACCCTCGCCCTACTGGCGCTGCACGGGATCCTGCTTCTCGCGACGCTGCCGGATTACTTCGTCAGCATCGATTCGGGTTACCACGTATCGCTGGCGCGCTGGTATGGGGAGCATGGAACCGCCTGGTGGGACCATATCAACTACGGCCCGGGCGGCCGTCCGAATCTGCAGGGCCCGCTGATGCACATGGCCATCGGGTACCTGGGCCGCATGCTGGGCGGCGGCGGCATGGATTATGTGCGCGCCAACGCGGTGCTGGCGCTGATGCAATGGGTGGCCGCGATGTTCACGGCCTGGTTCTTCGCCAGGCGCAGCGGGGGCGATTGGGCGGCGCTGTTCGCCATCGCGCTTTTGTCCGGCGCGCTGTTCGCCTCGATCTCCTTTGCGGTCGGCGTCCCCTCCGGCTGGATCTTTATCTTCTCGGCCTGGGCGGCCTGGTTCTTCGTGGAGGACCGGCTGCCTCTGGCGATCCTGTTCGCCACCGCTGCCATCTACACGCATCTCGGGGGTTACGCGATGGCGCCGGTGGCCATCCTGGTGGCGGCGGTGCTGACCCGCCGGTGGAAGGCACTCGCAATCGTAGGAGCTGCGGTGGCGATTCTCACCAGCCCGTATACCGTCCATTTCCTGGGCAACCTCGAGTGGTACCGCGGAAGACGCGGCGACGAAGCGCTGATGCTAGCTCCCCTCACCTACATCCCCGCGGCATTCGGGATCGTCCGGCTGCTGCGCCAGCCGCGCAAGAATGTTTTCCTGTTAGCGTGGCTGGCGGCACCGGCGGCGTGGATCGTGCAGGACTACAAGCGGTTCCTGCTGCAGGCGCCGCTGGTGCTGGCGGTGATTGCCGGCGCCGAGTTGGCCTTGCTGCGGGAATGGATTGCGCCCAGGTTTCGAACCGCCTTTGTGGCCAGCCTGGTTGCGCTCGCCACCATCTTTCCCCTGACGCTGCCCTCGTTGGCATTCGAGCTGATGTGGAATTTCGGCCCGCGCAGCCCGCGGATGCTCGACTGGAAGGAACGGAAAGAGCTCGCCGAGGTGATCGGCCGGGCGAAGCTGAACGACAGGCTGGTAAACACGTGGAACCCGACGCAGTCGATCGCTATGGCGGTATTTGTGCCGATGACGTTCGAGGGCGGCCACTGGGTGGAGGTGCAACCGCGGGTGTACGCAGCGCGAGGGTTTTCCGCCGGCGTGAAGGTCTACGCGCTCCCCGTCCCACCGGACGATCCGGTGCTCCGCGATCTCGCGGCGGCGGGCTTTCTGACGACGCATGGCGGCACGGCGCTGAACTCGATCGCGACGCTGAACGGGCCGGCGCCACTCGAGGCCGCGGCCCGGAACCTGGCGCGCATCGGCGCGCAGGAAGCCGGCTGGCTGGCAAAGTACTCGGAAAACAACCGCATGCCGAGTGTCGGAGAGCTCCTCTCGACCGAGGCGGTGATGCGTTACCGCGCCCGCGCCCGCGAGCAGCGGACGCATGCCGGCCGGATCAAGGCAGCCATCCTGGTGTACGCGTACGCGCTCGAAAAGGATTACCCGGACCTGGCGCGAGGAGCACGCGGCGCAGCGGACGGTTTCGGTGAAATGGCGAACCTTCTTGGGGACGAAGCGACGCTCGACTTCCGAAGCCAAGCCGATCACCGGCAGCTCAAAGCCAACTTGGCCCAATGGGCGGGCGAGGTCCACTGTTTTGACAGGCAGGTGCTGCCCACACCTGAAATGGACCGCATCAACCAGAAGTTGTTCCACGACTACTTCCGATGAGCCGGGAGTCAGAATGGCGGCGCGACTATCACTTGCTTAGCGGGACTGCCCAGCTTCCTGCAGGGCAACCTGCAGGTTGTAGCGAGCATCGTCGTAGTCCGGGCGGATGCGGACGGCCTCGCGGAAATGCGCGATGGCATCAGACTGACGACCGGGCATTTGCGACAACACCACACCGAGGTTATTGTGCGCTTCCGCGAAATCGGGCCGAATGCGCACCGCCTCCTCGAATTCGGCGACCGCCTTCAGCGGATTTCCCGCATGGGCCAACTCGAGCCCGGCGGCGTAGCGCATCTGCGCCTGGGCTCGCGGGAGATTTCGCCTGGCGTCCTCATACCCGGGATCGATGCGGAGCGCGGCCTGATACTCCGCGATGGCCTCGGAGAATCGGCCCGCCTCGGTCAGCGCGCCGGCGAGATTGTTGTGCGGAATCGCGGAATCGGGCAGAAGCCGCGTGGCCATTTGCAGCTCCGCAATCGCATCGGGCAACCGTCCGGGGATTCTGGCCAGCGCGCTGCCCAGGTCGGAATGCACCTGTCCGGATTCGGGCCGCAGGCGCGCGGCTTCCTGCAAATGCGGGATGGCCTCTTCGAGCCGCCCGGGCGCCTGCATCAGGTAAGTTCCAAGGTTGTGCTCCGCGATGTAGTTTCCCGCGGTCACCTGGATGGCATGCGCGAAGAGAGTCTCGCTGTTCTGCCAGTACCCGGCCTGCGCCCAAGCCGCGCCGGCGCACGCGACGAGCGCCACGGAAGCCAGCGCCGCCTGCGCCCGGCGGCGGCCGCGCAGGAGATCCGCCGCGCCCCACGCGATCATGACGGTCACACCGACCATGGGCACGTACATGTATCGGTCGGCGCGCGCCTGCGCTCCCACTTGCACGAGTCCGATCACCGGGACGAGCGTCCCCAGGAACCAGAGCCAACCAACCAGCAGGTAGGGACGCGATCGCCGCATCCATAACGCCGCCACCGTGATGCCGGCGAGTACAAGAGCCGATACGGCGGGCTGCCAGGCGGGCAGCGAGTCCGGATACGGATAAAAGACGGCGAGGCGCGACGGCCAGAAGGTGCCGGCGAGATAAGAGCCGTACGAGACGAGCGCGTTTGCGATTGCCACCGCGCCTGCAGGCTTGACGGCGCCGCTCGCCGCCTGCACCGCCCAGGTCACTATCGCGGCGGCTGCTGCCAGCGCGAACAGCGGCAGCTTCTCCCGGATCCGGATGCCGCGGCGGAGCGGCCACACGTCCAGCAGGAGCAGGACGAACGGGAGCGTCACGATCATGGGTTTGGACATCAGGCCGAGGCAGAACGCCGCGATCAGCAGCGGCCAACGCCCGCGCACGTACGCCCATAGGGCCAGAAACCAGAAAAATGCGCAGAGCACGTCTTTTCGCTCCGAAACCCATGCCACCGATTCGACGTGCAGTGGATGGATCGCGAAAAGCAACGCCACGAAAGCCGCCGGCCACCGCGCGCCCGTGGCGGCATTCCAGAAAGCAAACAGCAGCAGCACCGCGCAGGCGTGGATGAGGGCGTTCACGAGGTGATGCCAGCCGCCCTGTAATCCGAAGAGCTGAACGTCGAGCATGTGGGAAAGGCGGGTAAGTGGAAACCAGTTGGCCGCCTCGGTGGAAGTAAACGCCCATCGCACCCCGTCGAAGGTAATGCCGTTGCGGACGTGAGGGTTGTTGGTGACGTAGTCCGGATCGTCGTAGTTCACAAAATCGAACTGCGCGGTCTGGGCGTAGACGAGCCACGTCGCGGCGAACAGGGCCGCAAAGAGCAAGAGATTGCGCGTCATTGACGGGTTTTTCGTTGGCGCGTTCTTTTGCGGCACACCTGGTTCTCCGGGAGCGTCATATTCCAGCTTGTCAATCACCGGCATCGAACGCAACTGCGGCGGGAGGACGGCCGTTGCCGCGGGGGCCGGCGGCGGCGACAAGGAGCAAATGAACGAACAAACCCAAACCGCAAATGCATTTGCGTTTTTTGGCCGCCTCTTCGAGGCAAACAAAAGGACTTAACTTGGTCGCCACCGCAAATGCATTGGCGGTTGTCCGGCTCGGACACCAACTACTGGCGCACGAAGTTCTCAAGCGCCGGGCCGTGGATTCCATTCCGCTATCAGTGTAGCGCGCCGAGTTTGGCTACCGAAGCTAAGTTATTGAACCTATTGAGCAAGATTGTTGTGACTGAGTTTTTCGGGAATCTCCGCTCGAGGAATCGGGCCAAGGGGATGACGATCCGCGCGGGGAAAATTTTCCTTTCGTTTCTTATGCTTACGCTGCCAGGCGCGCACCGGGACATCGGGAGTTTGTATACGCGGTCCAGGCGGCTTCTCGGCGGATTCAAGCATTTGAGGTTTGGCTACTGAACCGTACATCGTCGATCCTTGTGGCCTTCCCGACACTCATGACTGTTCCCAGCGTGTAAAGCTTGACACTGCGCCAGGTAAGACGATATCTTACTTTCATGAAGACTACCGTCTCCTCCAAGGGCCAGATCGTTCTGCCCGCAGAGTTCCGGCAGATGGACCGCGTCGAGCCGGGGCAGGAGTTCGACGTCGAGCGTCTCGATCGTGGCGACTATCGTCTCGTCCGGCGTTCGGCTCCGCCGAACGAGGGCGCCATCGACTGGCTGTTCGCCTGTCCGCAGAAGGACTTCTTCGTCCCCGTCGACTCCGAGTCGACGGATGCGCTGTGAAGTACTTAGTCGACGCCAACGTTCTGAGCGAGCCGACGAAACCAACGCCCGATCCGCGTGTCGTGGCGTGGCTTCGCGCACATGAGCCACACATCGCTGTCGATCCCGTCATTCTCGGCGAACTCCGATTCGGGATTCTCATCCTCCCCAAGGGAAGGAAGCGGGCCGCCCTGGAACGCTGGTTCGACGCGGGGGTCGGGCGTCTCCACTGTCTGCCCTGGGACGCGGACACGGGCTTGAAATGGGCGGAACTGCTGGCGCGTCTTCGCACCACCGGGAAGGCCATGCCGATCAAGGATAGCCTCATCGCGGCGACGGCGGTTGTCCACGGTCTGTCGGTCGCCACCCGAAACCGTGCTGATTTCGTGAACGCTGGCGTGCGCATCGTCGATCCATTCGTTGGCTGAGGTCTCGCGTAGGTGCGGCCAACCGCACCCAAGAAGCATTCGGACTGGAACGAGACTCCCGGGCCTCCGCTAGCCCGCTTTGCTCACAAATTCAATCCGCATCGCCTCAGGCCCGGCGAGGACTCGAACCTGAAAACAAGGTACTTCACGGCTTGGCCACGGCTAAGGCTAAGCCCTGTGTTGTCAACGAACGATAGATTGGCTCCCCGCCGTGGACACGTTTCGAACTTTTGCCGTCCAATTGGCAGCGTGATCGAACCCACGGGCGGATTTCGTTTTCATGATTATTGACGCGAAGGGCCGAGCTTATCCATGCCGGGCACCCAGTCTGGACACGTCTCGAACTCGCCAAGGGAACCCAGGATAAGTTCCGGATGCGCCGTTACTCGACCGGAACCGAGAATTGGTCTCGAGATTCAACTCGTCAGGTTGGTTCAAGTCGCTCTTGCTGGGGCTGAGATCGTGACGCAGCGATCAGAGGAGGTAAGGCACCAGGGCAGCGGTCTGATGAGCATAGGTGGCATACGCCTCGCCGAACTGGGAACGCATCCACTGTTCCTCCATGCGGAGCTTGATCCAG
>DASQZT010000235.1:0-5406 GCA_035638575.1 Bryobacteraceae bacterium | reverse complement strand
CGCTCGCCGCTGGTTGTGGACACGCGCAACTCTTTGCGGGGTATGGTTTCCGAGAAAATCGTCCGGCTGTAAAGCCCCCGTCTGCAATGACTCCGGCGTGGTTTTACCGACAAGCCGAGAACCTGCGGGCAATCAATCCACATTCGTATCGAGGCACGCGAGGTGGGGGCCAGCTTGCGTCTGCCGTTGATTCATAAAGATCCGTTTGACCGCCTCATGATTGCCACGGCGCCGGTGCAGCCGTGTGCATTATTGACCTGCGATCAGACGATTGGTCAATATCCGGATGTGCGCATCGTCTGGTGACCAATCCCCTTCGGCGCTCGCAAAAAAGAAATTGCCTGCCTCTGCAGGAGAGAGCCGCTATCTGGAGAAACTGGTGCTCTCCGGCGTGCAGAACCCCGGGTCAGTTCCAGTTGGCCAGCAAGGCGTTGGCATGCTACGGACGTCTCGCGCGCATCGCCGCGCAACCGGAGGTGGCTTGATGGCTGCCCTGGCCGTAGTCCTTCCCCCGCCGTGACGGCCGCGCCGCTGTATGTGATCGAGGATCAGCTGGCGGCCCTGATCGAAACCGCCGAACTGGTTAAATCGCCAAACGAAACATGTGGAGTCCGTGTGGAGTCCAATGCCGCCCGACTCCGCGTCCTGGCGTCCATTTGGCGTCCAAATCATGTGGCTCTATGTCTTTTGTTTTCAGTAAGAGGTGTCTGTACGTGATTGATATTTCTTGCTTGGGGTGCAAGAGGTCCCGAGTTCAAATCTCGGCGGCCCGACCAGAGTTTTCAAAGATCTACCGCCTACCCTACCCTCCAATGTCCCTCTCTGATGGAAGCAGCGCCGTTGCCTGAGGGGTCCACCGGACACATGATCGGAAGAACTCCACGCTGTCTCCCAGGTCCCCGTCTTCGAGAGCAATTTCCGACGCCCCGGTTGGCACCGCCACCATCGCCAAGCCCCGTGCCACGGACTCGTGAACGTCGCGCTCCGTCTGCATCGTGCAGTGCCTGGCTAGACTCTCCAACTGCCTCGTTGGAGCAACTCCCACACTCTCCAAACGCCCTTGCCAGCCCTGCGCTCCGAAGATGTAGACCTGTGAGTAAAATACCCTATCGGATTCGCGGGCTGCGGCCGATAAGTAATCCAGGAGGTTTCCAAACCATTGCCGGAGCAAAGGCCAATGCTAGACAGGTACCCGGAGCGGAGAAAAGAGGCGCGCTACCCGATCGAGGCCAACGTGATGGTCCACAAGAGCAGCGGTGAGACCATCCCCGCCACTGCCGTCAACATCAGCAGCGCCGGCATGCTGTTGCACGTCGGGCAGCCATCACAATTCAGCGTCGACGAAGAAGTGACCGTTGAAGTCGAGCTGCCGGACAACCGCGGCCAGCCGCTTTCGTCGTGGGGCGCAGCGAAAATCGTCCATATAGACGGTTGCCGCTTTGGGATTCAACTGGACGCCGGCACTTTTGATCCGGAGAATTACCGCTTGCCGGAAGTTGGAATCAGCCTCCCTTGAAACGATTCGCACAGAGGCCGGACTGCGAGGCCGGACGGTGGCCGATGTTGGAAACCTCCCTGGGCAAGAATAGATGATGACGTTCCGGCAGAAGATCCGGCCCGGACGTTAGCTCGGTCGCTTCTCGAAACGGCCAACATTGCTCCCTCGTACTTCTGGCCCCTGCGAGCTACGGCGTCAAAGGCGGCAGTGCCGGGGGGAAACGGCGGGGTGGGCGCATTCGGCACCATGCCGAAGGGCACAATGATTGTCGGGTATCCTGTACGCGCGGCGATGGCGGCTCCGCTCGCGCCGGGGAACAGGATCGCGTCGAGGCGATTGGCCTTCATGACCTCGTCGATGCCGTGCGTGCCCGCGAGCAGAATGTCCTTGGCGCGATCGGCTTCGTAACGGGCGCGGTCGGCCTGAACGTCCATTTCGTCCGAGATGTCTAGCTGCGACTGGCCGTAGCGGATCGCGCCGGCCACGGTGTGGGTGATGTTCCACTGGCGCAGCTCGGTGAGCGACTTGACCGGGGCCGAGGCACCAAGAGTCGCGAGCCACGCGTTGAAATCGCGCTTCATGCCGTACTTCAGGACCACCGAGCAATCGGCGTCCTTGCCCTTGGCGTTGTTGACGCCGGAGCACTGGCCCCACAGCGCGAAATTCTGCGCGGGGTCCTTGGCGCCGATGCTGGGGATGTCGGCAGGGTCCACGATTTCGGCGCCTTGCTGCTTGAGGATGGCGATGGCCTCGGTCATGACGCGGGCCTGTTCCGGTGTCAGGCCGTTGCCGAAGCCTCCGCCGCCTCCGCCTCCCCGTCCGCCGCGGCCCGCCGCGCCCGGAAGATCGATATGGTCATAGTAGTAGGCGCGCGGGATTCCGATGCGGGCCCCCTTCAGGCCGTCGGCTTTCAGAAAGCGCGTGTAGTCGCGGCCGGGCGGCGGATTGCAGGTATTGGTGGCCGGATCGTTGGGATCTGGTGCGGGGCTTTCGAGCGCGCCCAGCAGAATGGCGGCGTCGGTCACGCTCTTCGCCATCGGTCCGGCGGTTTCCTGGTCCGCCGTGATGGGGATCACACCGTAGCGGCTGATGCGGCCGACCGTGGGCTTGACGGCTGCCAGCATGTTCTGGTTCGACGGGCTGAGAATCGATCCCGAGGTCTCGGTGCCCACGTTGGCCGGCCAGAAGTTTGTGGCCGTGCCCACCCCGGAACTCGATCCGCCGGTGGCCAGCGCGGGCCGTCCGTCGGCGAGGGTATCGCGCGGATCCCGCCGGAATAGCGACAGCACCACTGCCAGTAAGATATGTGGCATGCGATACATTTGACCCCTCCCTGGATTGTTGTGGAAGTATGCCGCGGCTTGCCATCGACACAGACAGGCAAGCCTGAATCCTCACCCACAGAGGTACGACACCGAATGAGAAAAGTATAAGGACAGAAGCCGCGGCGAGTCAACGAAATTCCGCCTGCCCAGCGGACGACAAGAGCCCATCGCCTGCGTCACAATTGCAGAGGGACTATTCACATGCTTAACTACGATAATTTCATCAACGGCAAATTCGAGCGGTCGAGCGGCTCGGACCGCATCACTTGCATCAATCCCGCAACCGGCGCTCCGGTCTGCACCGTGCCGGATAGCACGCCGGCCGATGTCGAGGCCGCCCTCGCCGCGGCCGAATCGGCGCAAAAGCAGTGGGCCCGGCGCCCCGCCGTCGAGCGCGGACGGGCGCTCCGGGCGATCGCCGCCAGGATCCGCGAAAACGCCGAGCCGCTGGCCCGCGTCATCACCGAAGAGCAGGGCAAAGTGCTCGACCTGGCGCGCGTCGAGGTCTCCTTCACCGCCGACTACCTGGACTACATGGCCGAATGGGCGCGCCGCATCGAGGGTGAAATTCTCGAGAGCGACCGCCCGGGGGAAACCATTTTCCTGTTCCGCCAGCCGATCGGCGTGATCGGCGGTATTCTTCCCTGGAATTTTCCGTTCTTCCTGATCGCGCGCAAAGCCGGGCCGGCCCTGGTGACGGGCAACACCATCGTCATCAAGCCCAGCGAGGAAACGCCCCACAACGCCGTGAAGTTCTGCGAGTTGCTGGCGCAGACGGACCTGCCGCCCGGGGTGATCAACGTGGTCCACGGCCGCGGCGCCGTAGCGGGCAAGGCCCTGGCGTCCTCGCCGCGAATCGGCATGATCAGCTTCACCGGCAGCGTCGATACCGGGTCCGCCATCATGGCCGCCGCCGCGCCCAACATCACCAAGGTCAACCTCGAACTCGGCGGGAAGGCGCCCGCTATCGTCATGGCCGATGCGGACGTCGATCTTGCCGTGAAGGCCGTGAAGGCGTCGCGCGTGATCAACAGCGGCCAGGTCTGCAACTGCGCCGAGCGCATCTACGTCCAGAGCAAGGTCGCCGATCAGTTCCTCGAAAAACTCACGGCCGCCATGCGGAGCACCCGCTTCGGCAATCCCCTGGAGGATCCGACGGTGGACTACGGTCCGCTGATCAACGAGGCCGGCTATCGGAAGGTGGACTCCCTGGTGCGCGGCGCCGTGGCCGCCGGCGCGAGCGTGGTCACCGGCGGAAAACGCGGCGAAGGGCAGTCCGGCTATTACTACGAGCCCACCGTCATCGCTGACTGCCGTCAGGAGATGGAGATCATTCGCCGCGAAGTCTTCGGCCCGGTCATCCCGGTGGTGACTTTTGACGACCTCGATCAGGCCATCGATTACGCCAATGATTCCGACTACGGCCTGACCTCGTCCATCTACACGCGCGACCTGAACACCGCGTTGCGCGCCTGCCAGGAAATCCGTTTCGGCGAGACCTACATCAATCGCGAGAATTTCGAAGCCATGCAGGGATTCCACGCGGGCTGGCGCAAGAGCGGCATCGGCGGCGCCGACGGCAAGCACGGCCTGTACGAGTTCACGCAAACGCACGTGGTCTACATGCAGCGTGGTTAGGACGCCGCCCGACCGGCCCGACCGCGCGTGACCGACTGCCCAGCCGCGATTCGGTACAATCCAGAGAACAAGGAGGGATTCCGAGTGCAGGAGCAGACCACAGACCAGACTCCGTTCCGGAGACTTTTCGGCGCGGTGCTCGCCGCCGCCGTGGCGGCCGGGACCGGCGCATTCACGCCGCGGTCTTTGCATGGCCAGGCCGCCGAGCCCAAGACCGCGGAACAGGTCTTCAAGAACATCACTCAGCTCAAAGGGACGCCCGCCGACCAGTTGACGCCCGCGATGCAGTTCATCACGTCCTCTCTGGGGGTCAACTGCGAATTCTGTCACGTGCAAGGCAAGATGGACCTCGACGATAAGCCCGCGAAGAAGACCGCGCGGGACATGATGGCCATGACGGCGGCGATCAACAAGAACAGCTTTGGAGGACGGCAGCAGGTAACTTGCTATTCCTGCCACCGTGGATCTGCCCGCCCGGTGAACATGCCGCCGGTCCTCGAGTCGGATGCGCCCCCGCGCGCCGAGCCCGCGCCCCCTGCGACCGCCGGGACGGCCGCGACGGTGGACGAGATCGCGCAAAGATATGTGGCCGCGCTGGGCGGCGAAGGCGCGATCCGGAAGGTCACCAGCCGCGCCATGAAAGGCACGATCCTGGCGAACGGGACCGAGTCGCCGATCGACGTGATCACCAAGGCGCCTGACAAGCGAATCTCCATCACCCAGATGGGCAGTGGCGAAAGCTTCACGGCTTTTGACGGGACTGGAGGCTGGTTGGGAAACACCGGCCGGCCGGCTCGGGAGATGTCCGCCGCCGAATCGTCCGCCGCCGGGATTGACGCCGAGTTCTACCTGGCGCTGCGGCTGAAGGAGATTTTCCCGCAGTTGCGGCGCGGCCGCCCCGAAGCCATAGGCGGCGTGGACTGCGAGACGCTCAACGGCTCCGGG
>DASQZT010000234.1:0-70196 GCA_035638575.1 Bryobacteraceae bacterium | reverse complement strand
CGGGTCCTTGACCACCGTCAATGCCGCTGCCACCGGATCGACCGCGGTTGGCGGGGCCGGCGGCCTCGGCGGTATCGGCCCCCAGTTCGGCAGCCCTGGCTCGGCCAACTCTACCTCGGTCTTCAACTACTCAGGCACGGTGAACGGCAGCGGAACGAGCGGGCCTAGTTCGATCCTCAACGGCCCGGCGCTAACCGTTACGTCCAGCGCGAATCCGAACCTGGCCGGACAACCTCTGACCATTACCGCCGCCGTCACTCAGGCCGGCAATCCCGTGACCTCAGGCAGCGTGACTTTCACCGAGAATGGATCCGCGGTCGCCGGTGCATCTCCTAGCGGAGCCGTCAGCCTGAACTCCCAGGGACAGGCCGCCATCACGGTCACCACCGGCGCCGGCCCCAATACCCTGCACGAGGGCGATCACACCATTCAGGCCGCCTTCAACACCAACGAGGAGTCCGGAACCATCCTCCAGCGCGTCGACAACCCGTCCACGGCATCGGGCGCCAACCCCGTCACGTTCTGCAACCCCGGCGCGGTCACCATTCCCGCCGGCTCCGGCGGGTCGAACAATATTGGTCCCGCCTTCCCCAATCCCTCGAATATATTCGTTTCCGGGCTGTCCGTGCCCATCAGCTCGATCACCCTGACACTCGGAGGCTTTCATCACCCCAGTCCCGTCAACCTCCTGTCGTTGCTGGTCGGGCCGGGAGCGGCGAACTCCAATACATTGGACTTCTTCTCGGCCACCGGCGGTACCACCGCGACGGGGAAATTCGATTTGACGGTCGAGGACGGCTCCTGGGCTTATGTGCCCCTAGGCAATGGCCAGCCCGGGAGCGGGGGCCCCTGGAAGCCCACCAGTTACTCCTCGAACGATGCCTTTACCGCCAGCGGATTCTATACCCTCCCCGGCGGCCCCTACAATTACGCGGGCACCAGCGGCTCGTCGACCTTTACCAGCGTTTACGGCGCCACCAGCGCCAACGGCCTGTGGAGCCTGTACTTCAATCAGAACACCCACGCCGATGGCGGCGGCCTCGATGGCGGCTGGTGTCTCACGTTCGCCCTCGTTCCGACCGATCTTTCCATCTCTAACACCCACAACCCTGCCAATTTCCGGCAGGGCGATACGGGCGACACCTACACCATCACCGTCCACAACAACGGGCCGGGCTCCACCTCGGGCACGGTGACCGTAAGCGACACCCTGCCCGCCGGCCTCACCGCCACGGCCATGACCGGCGCCGGCTGGAACTGCACGTCCAACTCGTTCCCCGCCACCGGATCTGCGACCCTCGTCTGCACCTCCACGGCGGCGATTGCGAGCGGCAGCGACTTTCCGTCCATCACGCTCACGGTCAATGTGGCGGCCACTGCCACCAGTCCAGCCACCAACACGGCCGCGGTCTCCGGCAGCGGGGACAACACGCCGAACAACGACACCGCCACCGATTCGACCACCGTGACACAGGCCGCCGATCTCACCGTAACCAAGACTCACTCCGGCAGCTTCAAGCAGGGCGAGGCCGGCGACACCTATTCGATTACGGTGACCAACCTGGCGGGCCACGCTCCCACCGCGGGCGCCGTGACGGTCGTCGATAACCCGCCCGCCGGCCTGACCATCACCGGAATGGGCGGAACCAACTGGACAACCTGCGATGTGCCCTCGCACACCTGTTCGAGGAGCGACGCGTTGTCCCCGGGTTCCAGCTACGAGCCCATCACCGTGACTGTGACCGTGGGAACCGGCCTCGCGACCAGCGTGATCAACCAGGCGGTGGTCTCGGGCGGCGGTGAATTGAATGCCGCCAACGACACCGCCAACGACACCACCACCATCGTGGCCCCGCTCAACATCGCCGCGTCATTCGGCGCTGCGGCCATTTCGTTGAATGGAACTACGTCGCTCGGCTATACGATCACCGATCCGGTGGGCAACGCGTCCATGACCGGAGTCGGCTTTACCGACAACCTGCCGTCCGGGCTGGTGGTAGCGACGCCGGCCGTCGTGACCGGCTCGTGCGGCGGCGGCTCGATCACCGCCAACGCGGGCGCTACCTTCATCGGCCTGTCGGGCGCGGCCATCGCGGCCGGTAGCTCGTGCACCTTCTCGGTGAACGTCACTGGGACGGCCACCGGAGTGAAGAACAATTCCGTCACCATTACTTCCAACGAGGGCGGAACCGGAAACACCTCCAGCGCCAGCCTCACGGTGGCGTCGCCGCCGGCGATGGTCAAGGCGTTTGGCTCTGCCAGTTTCGCCGCCGGCGCGGCCACCAGCCTGACCTTCACCATCACCAACCCGAACACGGCGTTTGCGCTGACCGGAGTCGGCTTTACCGACAACCTTCCGAGCGGCCTGCTGGTGGCCACCCCGAACGCCGTGACCGGCGCTTGTGGCGGCGGAACCATCACCGCGGCGCCGGGCGGCGGCGCCGTGAGCCTGTCCGGCGGCATCCTCGCCGCCAACGGCACGTGTGCTTTCTCGGTGAATGTGACCGGTACCAGCATTGGGCAAAAGAACAACACCACCGGGAATGTGACTTCGACCGAGAGCGGCGCTGGTGGGACGGCCTCCGCCAGTGTGACCATCACTCCCGGACCGGCGGCTCACTTCACCGTCGCGGCGCCCTCATCGGCAACCATCGGCATGTCGTTCAACTTCACCGTCACGGCGCTCGATCAATTCAACAACACCGCCACAGGTTACACCGGCGCCGTGCACTTCACCAGCAGCGACCCCTCCGTGGTCGTGCCGGCCAACGCCACCCTGACCAACGGTACGGGAACCTTCGCGGCCACACTCTCGGCAGCGCTCTCCAACACCGGCCGCGGCAGCAGCCCGGGATTCACCATTACAGCGGCGGATGCGGGGAACGCTTCCATCACGGGAACTTCCGCCCTGATCGTCTTGTCCTTCCAGGCCGGAATTCACCTGGTGGTCTCCGCCCCCGCCACGGCCACAGCTGGGACGCCGATCAACGTCACCGTGACGGTGAAGGACAGCGGCAACAACACCGTGACCGGATACGCCGGCGCCGTGCACCCAACCAGCAGCGACGCCGCCGCGATCCTGCCGGCCAACCCAACATTGACTAACGGAGTCGGAACGTTTCAGACGACGCTAGCCACCGCAGGAAGCCAAACCATTACGGCCACCGATACCGTGACCGGCTCGATTGCCGGAACGTCCGCCGCCATTGCGGTGACCGCGGGTCCGGCCACTCATCTGAAGGTCACGGCGCCAACTTCGGCAACTCCCGGAGCCGCGTTCAACTTCACGGTGACCGCGCTCGATCAATTCAACAATACGGCCACCGGTTACGCCGGCGCCGTGCACTTCACCAGCAGCGACGCCGCGGCGACCCTGCCGCCCAACTCGACGCTGACCAACGGAGCAGGCAGCTTCCCGGCGACCCTGGCGACTGTCGGAGGCCAGACCATCACCGCGACCGACACGGTGACCGGGGCGATTACCGGCGCCTCCGGCGCGATCGCCGTGGCAACCGTGCCCGTCACTCACCTCCAGGTGACGGCGCCGTCATCGGCTACCGCGGGGATCGCCTTCAACTTCACCGTGACGGCGCTCGGCGCCAGCAACAACCCGGCCGCCGGTTACACCGGCCCGGTGCATTTTACCAGCAGCGACGGCGCTGCCGTTCTGCCGGCTAACGCCACCCTGTCCAACGGGGCCGGAAGCTTCTCGGCCACGTTGAACACACCTACCACGAACAGCAACCGCGGCGTTACTCCAGGGTTCACCATCACCGCGACGGATGCGGGGAATGGTTCCATCACGGGGACTTCAGCCGGGATCATCGTGGCCCTTCAGGCGGGGGTTCACCTGGTGGTCTCCGCCCCCGCTACGGCCACCGCCGGAACGCCCGTCAACGTCACCGTGACGGTGAAAGATTCCAGTAACAACACCGTGAGCGGCTACACCGGCACGGTGCACTTCACCAGCAGCGACACCGCGGCGACCCTGCCGTCCAACGCCACCCTCACCAACGGGGCCGGGACGTTCCCGGCGACCCTCGTCACTGTGGGAAGCCAAACCATCACCGCCACAGATACCGTGACTGGTTCGATTGCCGGCACATCGGCCGCCATTGCGGTGGCCGCGGGGCCGGCCACTCGTCTGCGAGTCATAGCGCCTGCCTCGGCAAGTCCCGGAGTAGCGTTCACCTTCACGGTGACCGCGCTCGATCAATTCAACAACACGGCCACAGGTTACGCCGGCGCCGTGCACTTCACCAGCAGCGACGGTGCGGCGACCCTGCCGTCCAACTCGACGCTGACCAACGGAGCAGGCAGCTTCCCGGCGACGCTCGCCACCGTCGGAAGCCAGTCCATCAGCGCGACCGATACCGTCGCCAGTTCGATTACCGGCACGTCCAATCCAATCCTGGTGGCCATGCTGCCGGCCACGCACTTTGCCATCGCAGCCCCGGCCGTGGTCACCTCGGGTATCGCGTTCAGCTTCACGGTGACGGCGCTCGATGCCAACAACAACACGGTCGCCGGTTACACCGGCCCGGTGCACTTCACCAGCAGCGACGGCTCGGCCATCCTGCCGGCCAACGCCGCCCTCACCAGCGGCGCCGGCACGTTCCAGGCGACGCTCGCCGCCATCAGCGCTGCCCCCGCCGCACGAGGCGGCTACGCATTCAGCACCATCTGGGTGACTGATGTGGCGAGTGCCTCGCTCTCCGGCACTTCCAATCCGATCACGGTGATAGTAGCGCCGTGATGGTAGTGCCTGCCCCAAATCGCGGCGACCCGTCGAATCCCCGCGGACCACCCGCTACAATGGAGAATCGTGTCCCTTTCCTGCTACCTCGACGCTTTCTCCGGAATCAGTGGCGATATGCTGGTCGGCGCTCTCGCCGATGCCGGCGCGGACCAGAGCGCCATCGTCGACGCCATTGACGCGCTCGAAACCGGCGCTACCGTCTCGTTCGAGAAGGTCAAGCGCGCGGGTATCGCCGCCACCAAGTACCAGGTCCAGGTCCAGGAACAGCACGCCCACCGCCACCTCTCCCACATCGTCAAGATCATCGGGCGCGCTTCGCTCTCCGAGCGCGCGAAGAAAACCGCTGTTGCCGTCTTCCAACGCCTCGCCGAGGCCGAAGCCGAAGTCCACCACGTCCCCATCGAGAAGGTCCACTTCCACGAGGTCGGCGCGGCCGACTCCATCGCCGATATCGTCGGCGCTTGCGTGGCCTTCGACCAGCTCGGAATCGACGCCATCGTGTGCTCGCCCCTCAACCTCGGCAGCGGCACGGTCTCGACGGAGCACGGCGTCCTGCCCGTGCCCGCCCCCGCCACCGCCCGCCTTCTCGCCGGCGCGCCCGTGTATTCCCGCGGCCCCGCCGTCGAGCTGACCACTCCCACCGGTGCGGCCGTCGCTGTCACCTTGTCCGCCCACTTCGGCGTCCTCCCGCCCCTCAAAATCCTGCGCACCGGCTACGGCGCGGGCCACCACGACTTCCCCGAACAGGCCAACGTTCTCCGCGTCATCCTCGGCGAGCCCACCGGCGCAGCCGAAGCCCTCGCCGTCTCCGTCATCGAAGCCAATATCGACGACCTCAGCCCCCAGCTTCTGGCCTACGCCGCCGAGCGCCTGCTCGCTTCCGGCGCACTCGACGTCACTCTCTCTCCCCTCGTCATGAAAAAAGGCCGCCCCGGCCACCTGCTGCGCATCGTCGCCAAGCCGGAGGACCGCGAGTCGCTCGCCCAAATCGTCTTTGCCGAAACCACCACCCTCGGCCTGCGCCTCTACTCCGCCGAGCGCCGCGTTCAGGCCCGCGACTTTTTCGAAGTGGAGACCCGCTACGGCAAGGTCCGCATAAAAGTCTCGGCCGATGGCGCTTACGCCCCGGAGTACGACGATTGCCGCAAGCTGGCCCTCGAAGCGGCAGTCCCGTTGAAGACCGTCATCGCCGAAGCCAACTACGCCTACCTCAACCGATCAAGATGAAATACTACCTCACCACTCCCATCTACTATGTCAATGCGGCTCCGCACATCGGCCACGCCTATACCACTATCGTCGCCGACCTGATCCGGCGCTTTAAGGGCATGCAGGGATACGACGCCGCCCTGACCACCGGCTCCGATGAGCACGGCGTCAACGTCGAGCGCGCCGCCGAGCGCGCCGGTAAGTCCCCCAAGGAGTTCTGCGACGTGATCGCCGCCGAATTCGAGCGGCAGTGGCAGTTGCTCGGCCTCCAGATCGATTACTTCCAGCGCACCACCAACCCCGGCCACGCGCGCGTCGTTCAGGACCTGTTCGACCGCTGCCGCAGGAACGGCTACATCTACAAAGGCGCGTACACCGGCCAGTACTGCATCTACGACAATCTCTACGTCAACGACGCCAAGCCCGGCGACCCCTGTCCCGATTGCGGCCGGCCCACCGAGACCATCACCGAGGAGAATTTCTTCTTCGAACTCTCGGCCTTTGCCGATAAGCTGCTCGAGCTCTACGAATCGCAGCCCGATTTCATCCAGCCCGAAACGCGCCGCAATGAGGTGATGTCTTTCGTGCGCCAGGGCCTCACCGATCTCTCCATCACTCGCACCAATATCAAGTGGGGCATCCCCGTGGTCGGCGAGGCGCCGCACGTCTTTTACGTATGGTTCGACGCCCTCACCACCTACATGAGCGCGGTCGAGGGCAAAGGTCTCTGGCCCGCCGACCTGCACCTGATCGGCAAGGAGATCGTGCGCTTCCACGCCATCTACTGGCCCGCGTTCCTCATGGCCGCCGGCGTCGAGCTGCCCAAGCGCATCTTCGCCCACGGATGGCTGCTCTTCGAAGAGAGCAAGATGAGCAAATCGCGCGGCAATATCGTTCGCCCCGAGCCCATTCGCCAAGTGATGGGTGTCGACGCCCTGCGCTACTTCCTGCTGCGCGAAATCGTCTTCGGGCAGGATGGCAGCTTCAGCTACGACGCCCTCGTCAGCCGCTACAATTCCGATCTCGCCAACGGCCTCGGCAATCTCGCCAGCCGTACCCTCACCATGATCGGCCAATACCGCAAGGGCGTGATTCCGCAAGGCGCCGAGCCCGAGATCGCCGCCCTGGCCAACGACACCATCCGCTCCGTCGAGCAGTCGTTCGACCGCTTCGAGTTCTCCAAGGGCCTCGAAGCCGTCTGGGCCCTCATCTCCGCGGTGGACAAGTTCATCGTGCAACAGGCCCCCTGGAAGCTCGCGCGCAACACCGACGACAAATCCCGCGAAACCCTCGATATGGTCCTCTACACCTCGGCCGAAGCGCTGCGCATCTCCACCGCCCTGCTCGCTCCGGTCCTCCCGCAATCGGCCCCCAAAATCTGGACGCAGCTCGGCATGCCGGAGCCCATCGAGTCCGTCCGCTTCCAGACCCTCGCGTGGGGCGGCCTGACCCCCGGCCAATCCATAGGCGAAGTCTCCGGCGTCTTCCCGCGCATCGAAGTCACTGAAGCCGTCGCCAAAATGCGCGCGCTCGAGGAAGTCGCCACGGCTTACCAGGCCGCGCTCCTCGGCCAGAAGCCCGCGCCCGCCGCCGAAAAGCCGCAAGAGCCCGCCCGCATCCCCATCGACGATTTCCTCAAGGTGGACATGCGCGTGGGCCTCGTCCTCACCGCCGAGCGCGTCAAGGGCTCCGACAAGCTCATGCGCATGACTGTCGATATCGGCGAGCCGCAGCCCCGCACGATCGTCGCCGGCATCGCCGAGGCCTACGCTCCGGCCGACCTGCTGAACCGCAAGGTGGTCATCGTCGCCAACCTCCAGCCTCGCAAATTGAAGGGCATCCAGTCCGACGGCATGATCGTGGCCGCGTCCGTCGCCGATGGCAAGCCCGTCCTGGCAGGTTTCCACGAGGATATCTCGCCCGGAGCGCGCCTCAAGTGAGGCTTGTCGATTCCCACTGCCATCTCGACGATCCCAAGTTCGATCCCGACCGCGAGCAAACCATCGGGCGCGCCCTCGCCGCCGGCGTCGAGCGCATCCTCGCCATCGGCACCGGCAGCGGTCCGCCCGATCTGGAAGCCGGCATCCGGTTGGCCGGGCGCTACCCCTTCATCTTCGCCACCGTCGGAGTTCATCCGCACGATGCCTCCAAAGCCGACGCCGAAACATTCTCGCGCTTAGACGTTCTGGCGGCTCACGCCAAAGTCCTGGCCATCGGCGAGATCGGTCTCGACTACCACTACGACTTCTCCCCGCGCGACGTGCAGCGTGCGGTCTTCGAGCGCCAGTTGGACATCGCCGCGGCTGCCGGCAAGCCCATCGTGATCCACACCCGCGAAGCTTGGTCCGATACTATGTCCCTGTTGCGGAACCGCTGGCGCGGCGCCGGCATCATGCACTGTTTCTCGGGCGATGCCGCGCAGGCCCGCGAAGCGCTCGACCTCGGCTTTCACCTCGGCTTTGGCGGCGTCCTGACCTTCCCCAAGGCCGACGGCGTCCGCGAAGCCGCCCGCATCGCGCCCGACGATCGTCTCCTCCTCGAAACCGACTGCCCCTATCTCGCGCCTGTCCCCCATCGCGGAAAGCGCAACGAGCCGGCCTTCGTAGTCGAAGTCGCGCACCGTTTGGCCGCCCTTCGCGGTGTCACCCCCGATCGGATCGCCGAGCTGACCACCGCCAACTTCGACCGCATTTGCGGATGAAGCCCTCAGCGTTCAGCCGCCAGCGCTTTGTACCGCTCCATCTGCTGCTTCAGCCGATCGAGCAGCGCGATGAAGCGCGGGTCCTGCCGCAGGGAATCCAGGCTGGGGTTGTTCGCGAATGCCGGGTAGCAGGGGTATCCGGTGTCGGCCGTCTGCTCCAGCCACTGAATCGCCTGATCGGGTTTGCGCATGAGCGCGTACGCGGTGGCAATCTCCATCGCGGTGTGATGAAAGTGTCCGAACTCCTTGTACCGGACCGCGATCTTGATCTTCTCTTCCGCTTTGGCCTGCTCGCCGCCCGCGGCGTAGAGAACGGCGCGTAACGCGGAGATCATACCGCCGGTATCGTAGTTGGGCGGCAATTTGTCGAGTTCGGCGCGCGCCTCGGCTTCCTTGCCGGAAGCGGCCAGGATCGTCGCGCGCAACGTTTGCCCGAATAGACCAGGGATGTCCGAGGTGAGCTGGATGGCTCGCTCGTACCCGTGCAACGGCAACAGTGCCAGGATCATCATGATGCGCCCACCCGGGCTTCCGGGATTGATCGCGGCGGCCTGCTGCGCATGATCCAGCGATTCCTCCAAAAGTCCCACGTGGTTGTATACCATTGCCAGTTCGGCGTGGGCCTCGTCTGAATTGGGGTTCAATACCAGCGCTCGCCGGAATTCCCGGATGGCCTCTTCGTGCGGAAAGTGATGCGCCGGTGACCATAACAATTGGCCCCGGGCGGAGTACGCGTTCGCCAGGTCGGGATCGATCGCCAGGGCCTTTTCCACCTCGCTCCAGGCCTTGGGCTCGAGTTCCTTCTGCTCTTCGGGCGCGATGCTGAATATTCTTTGACAGTAGGCCATCGCCAGTTCCGCGTGGGCGTCGGCGAAACCGGGGTCTGCATTCACCGCTCGCTGGAGCAGGTCGATGGCGGCCCGGTTGTTCTGGGCGACCTTGCCGCGCAGGTACAGATCGTACGCCTCGGGCTTGACCGGGCCGCTCCGGGCCAGCCGTCCCTTCTCCTGCGGCGTGAGCTGCGCGCGCACCTCCTCGGCAATGGCGCGCGCCACCTCGCTCTGCAACGCCAGCACGTTGGTCAGATCGCGGTCGTAGCTTTCGCTCCACAGGTGCCGGTCGGCCGCCGCGTCGATCAACTGCGCGGTGATCCGCACCCGGTCGCCCGCGCGCTGCACCGACCCTTCGATCACCGCATCCACGTTGAGTTCCCGGGCGATCTCCGGCATCGGCTTGTGCTGCCCCTTGTATTGCATCACCGACGTGCGCGAGATCACCCGCAGCGCCCCGATCTTGGCCAGGTTCGAAGTCAGCTCCTCGGTCATGCCATCGGCGAAATAAGCCTGAGCCGCGTCTCCCGTGAAGTTCTCCAGCGGCAGCACCGCCAGCGATCGCAGGGGATGGGCCGCCGCCGGCCGCCGCATCATCCAGAACCCGGCGACTGCCGCCAGCAGGACAACCAGCCCGCCGCCAATCGCCACCGCCCGCCGGCGCGGCCGCCCCTGCGCGGGTGGCGGCGCGGCGATCCGCCCCAGCTCCGCGCCCAGTTCGCGCATGCTCCAGTAGCGGAGCCCCGGGTCTTTTTGCAGGCATTTCGAAACGGCGCGTTCGAGCCCCGCCGAGATGCCCGATAGCGCCGCCGGCTCGTCCTTCACGATCGCCGTCACCAGTTCCGCGGACGTCTTCTGCGGAAACGCGCGCCGCCCGGCGCAGGCCTCGTAGAGCACCACCCCGGCCGCGTAGATATCGCTGCGCGCGTCGGCCGCCTGGCCGCGCAACTGCTCCGGCGCCATGTACGCCAGCGTGCCGGCCACTTTCCCGGTCTCTCCGGCGGTAACGGTGCTGGCGTCGTCCTTCCTCAGGACCGCCAGGCCGAAGTCCAGAATCTTCAGCCGCCCGTCCGGAGTCACTCGCAGGTTCCCCGGCTTCAGGTCGCGGTGTACGACGCCCTGCTCGTGGGCCGCCGACAGGCCCGCCGCCAGTTGCATGCCGAGATCCAGGACCTCCCGCTCGGGCAGCGGGCCCCGCGAAATCTTCTGGTCGAGCGTGACTCCGGGGATGTGCTCCAGAACCAGGAAGTCCACTCCGCTATCGGAGTCGAAGTCGTGGATCGTGGCGATATTTGGGTGGTTCAGGTGCGAGAGTGCCAGCGCCTCTTTGCGGAATCGCTTGCGGGCGTTCTCGTCGCTCAGCATTCCGGCGGGCAGCACCTTGATCGCGACGTCGCGTTCCAGCCGCTCGTCCCGCGCCCGGTACACGACCCCCATGCCGCCGGCACCGATCTTCTCGAGGATGCGGTAATGCCCCAGCGATTCGCCGATCATGCCACACCCGCCGATCATCATAGCAGGAAATCGGATCTGGCAATCCGAATCACTCTGTGGGGCAGGATGGCATCCTGCGGTGGGTTGTCAACCCGTCCGGCGAGCCGAAGCTCGCCTGTTCGCTCCCCGCCGCGACGTTCTCCTGTCGCTGGGAGGCGTCCCCGCCATCGCCTGGTCGCGGCGCGAAGCGCCCGATCACGCGCGGCCACGCGCGCCGCCCGATCGCTGCCTTTCCGCCCCGCTTTGCTAAACTGAAATACTTACAATGAACTTAGGCAAGCTTGGCCAGCTCCTCACCGCCAAAGAAGTTTTCGAGCTGATCTCCGACGAAATGGAGCAGGTCGAAAAGAAGATCGCCGCCGAGTCGGTGGCATCCGTCGACGTGGTGACCGCCATCGGCCAGTATCTGCAATCCAGCGGCGGCAAGCGCCTGCGCCCCTCGCTGCTCCTGCTCTCCGCCAAGCTGGCCGGCCGCGCCGGACCTACCGCCATCCACCTCGGCGCTGTCGTGGAACTCATCCATGCGGCCACCCTCGTCCACGACGATGTGATCGACGCCGCCGAAACGCGCCGCGGCCGCCCCTCCTCCAACGTCAAATGGGGCAACCATACCTGTGTCCTGGCCGGCGACTGGCTCTACATGCAGGCCTTTCAAATGGCCCTCCGCGAGCGCAGCTTCGCCATCCTCGACCTCCTGATCGGCCTCACTCAGAAGATGATCGAAGGCGAGCTCTTGCAGCTCGAGCGCATCGGCCGCATCGATGTCACCGAGGCCGACTGCATGGAACTGGTGGACCGCAAAACGGCCTGCCTCTTCTCCGTGTGCGCGCGCCTGGGCGCCCTCTCCGCCAGTTCCGATGCCGGCACGCAGGAACGCTTGGGCGAGTATGCCTGGAACCTCGGCATGGCGTTCCAGCTCGTGGACGACGTGCTCGACTTCACCGCGCGCGAGAAAACCCTCGGCAAACCCGTGGGCGGCGATCTGCGCGAGGGCAAGGTCACGCTGCCCCTGGTCTACGCGCTGGAGTGCGCCTCGCCCGCCGAGCGCCGCCTGGTCGAGACCATTCTCCATCGCCGCAACTACGAGGAAGTGCCCTTCGCCCGCATCCTGTCGCTGCTCGAAAAGTACCGCGGCATCGAGCGTGTCAAGGACCGCGCTCAGGCCTTCACCGACAAAGCGCGCCAGATCATCGCCGAATTCCCCGAGAGCCCCTACCAGCGCGCCCTGACCGCCGTCACCGAGCTGGTCACCGAGCGCGACCACTGATCAGTCCCCCTACTTCCCATAGCTCTTCTCGAATCCATTCCGCCCGTTCCGTACCGTAAACGTTCCGTCGGCCTGCGCGGTGAGCAGGATCCAGTTCCCCTGGCAGTTCTCTTCCGGATTTGCGATGAACTGCTCCGCCGCGTTGTGCTCCCGCCCGCCCGCGATCGAGTAGTGGAGCTGCCACAGATCCAGCAGCCCGGCCGAGTCGTGAATCGTCTGCCACGCCTCCGGCGAGCCCCCCTTGCGCGCTCCGTTGTTCATGATCACGACTCGCGGGTGCAGTGCCCAGACCATTTGCGGAGAGCCCGAAGTCTTGGTGCCGTGATGCGTGGTCATGTAAACGTCCACCGTGCCCAGCTTGTTCGCCGGGCAAGCCAGGTCGTGCTCCTGGTTCCAGTAGAGGTCGCCCAGGTCCGCCAGGCGAAACTCGCCGTAACTCAGCACCAGGCCGATCGACCGCGCATTCTCGCCCTTATCCACGTCCAGCGCGTGGTAGTCCTTACAGGCCGGATTCGCCGCCCCCGCGCCCGGCAGCGCCTTGGATATCGCGCGGCCCGACGCGGTCACCACCTCCACGCGAATGCCCTGGATCGGGACCACGTCCCCGGCCCGGACTTCCCTGTGGTCCGCCCGGTTTCGCAGCTTGGTATAAGCGCTGTACACCGCCCCCACGTCCTTGACGCTTTCGTAGTTCTGCCCGTGATCCAGAAAGTGGCGGATCGGGAGCTTCTCGGCCAGTTGCGGCACGCCGCCCACGTGATCGACGTGGTAATGCGTGATGACCAGGTAGTCGATCTGCTTGACGCCCGCTGCCGCGGCAGCCGCTGCGATGCGCCGCGCGTCCCGTCCGCCGAATCCCGCATACCCGGCATCCACCAGCATGGACTCTCCGGTGGGCGACACATACAGCGTGGACTTGCCGCCCTCCACGTCGATGGAATAGACTTTCAGCCCCTGCGCGGACGCCAGGGAGATACCGCCTATGAGAACCGCAATGGATAGGAATCGCATGGTCATCGAGTAACGCGTGACGCGTCCTTGCATTGTGGCACAGGCAGGTTACAAATCGGTGAGGCGGCCTGCCGCCCACACACCGCCGCCACGGTTCTCCTCGACAGCCGCGATGTCAGGCCACCGCGATTTTCTTTCCGGCCAAGTGATCGGCCCCTTGAAGGAATCGATCCACACGCTGGAATCGACAAGAATCAACGGTCGCTCCTCATCGCGTTGAGATCGCCCTGCCAGTCCAGTTTGCCGCGCAGTCGGCGAATCTCCCCCTGTCTGCACAGGCGTAGCAAGGTCCGCAACCCTTCTTCGACCGCCTGGCGCTTGCTCTTCAGGCCGGTTGCGCGAAGCGTGTCCCGCATCAGCTTATCGTCGATCACGATGTTCGTCCGCACCGATGTGTATCCCGGCAAATAATTGTACACATTCCGGGTTGAAACCGGTAACCTCTAGCCCGCGATCTGCCGCCGATATTCTCCGCGTCGGCCTGTCGGCCGTCTGCCGGGTGCTAACCGATTGACTCATATTCGGATCTGAAAATGGGCGTTACAATCGCGGAAGGCGGATTTCACCAGCCGTAGAGCGATGAAATGACATCATTTTGGAAAATTGCCGCGCCTGTAACGTGCGTGGCCGTCATCGGCGGGGCTGAACTTTGGCCGATATACAAACAGAAGGCCATCGAGCGGAAGCTCGCCGAGGCCGCGAGGGTGTGCCGCGTGCGCGCCGGGCAGGGAGACGCGAAAGCTCAGGACAGCCTCGGCAACATGTATCGCAAGGGCCAGGGTGTGCCGCGGGACTACGCCGAGGCCGTCCGCTGGTTTCGACAGGCCGCTGCCCAGGGCTACGCGCTGGCCGAGAGCGACCTGGGCGTGATGTATCGCTCCGGCCAGGGAGTGCCGCGGGACCCCGCCGAGGCTGTGCGCTGGTTCCGCCAAGCCGCTGCCCAGGGTGACGCCCAAGGTCAATACTGCCTGGGCCTCAGTTACGCCAAGGGCCAGGGAGTGCCGCAAGACTACGCCGAGGCTGTCCGCTGGTACCGCCAGGCCGCCGGTCAGGGTGACGCGAGGGCTCAGTACGGCCTCGGCTACATGTTTGACGAGGGCAAGGGTGTGCCGCGGGAACACGCCGAGGCTGTCCGCTGGTTCCGCCAAGCCGCCGAGCAGGGTGACGCGAGGGCTCAGGCCTACCTGGGCTTCTGCTATTTCCACGGCCAGGGTGTGCCGCGGGACTACGCCGAGGCCGCCCGCTGGTGCCGCAAAGCCGCCGAGCAGGGTGACGCAAATGCTCAGTACGGTCTCGGCCTCATGTATCGCAACGGCCAGGGAGTCTCGCAGGACGACGCCCAGGCTTTCCATTGGTACCGCCTGGCCGCCGATCAGGGTTACGCGTCGGCTCAATACGGCCTCGGCTACATGTATCGCCGGGGCGAGGGAGTGGCGCGGAACTACGACAAGGCCGCCGGCTGGTACCGCAAAGCCGCCGAACACGGTGACGCCCATGCTCAGCACGGCCTTGGCTCCATGTATTTCGAGGGCGAAGGAGTCCCGCAGAGCTACGCCGAGGCTGTCCGTTGGTACCGCCAGGCCGCCGAACAGGGCGAGGCGTTTGCTCAGTGCGACCTGGGCTTCATGTATTACTATGGCCAAAGCGTGCCGCGGGATTATGTGCAGGCACACGTGTGGATGAGCCTCGCGGCGGCTTTCCGTATCAGTGCAGATCGGGACCACAACTGGGTCAAAGGACTCGATCTCGTCACCGGTAAGATGACCGCGGAGCAGATCGCCGAAGCCAGGCGCCTGGCGCGGGAGTGGAAGCCCCGCGAACAAGCAGCCGCTCCGAGCGAGTCCGGCAGCAAACCGTGAGACTCACGGACCTGAACGGGCTTCACCCGCCGGCGCGAGCGTGACAGAATTCCGGCACCCTGTAGTTGGAATCGGGATCGCGGGGTCTTTGCTTGCAGAGGGAAGATCTTCATGCGGTCTCTCCGCGCCGCCGCGGTGTGTTGGGCCCTGGTGGCAGCCGCGCAAACGCCCCCCCCTCCCGATGCGGCCTTGGTGGCGGGAGCCTCCCCGCCGGTCACCGGCCGGGCCACGGACCTTTTGTTTTGGCCGCTAGCCGTCGCCGTAAGGCCGGACGGTACGTTGTGCGTCAGCGCCTGGGGTTACGACGCACCGGATCAGATCTGGCTCGTCAGCCCTTCCGGAGACATTAGCCGTCTTCCGGGCCCATGGGACAACAGTGGCGCCGATGTGACTGCCCTTGCCGCCGATGGCGCGAACAATCTCTATCTCGCCGGTTTCGGTACGCCCGTGTGGAAAGTGTCTGCCGCCGGCCGCATCACCGTGGTGGCCGGTGGCGGAACCTCCGTACCTGATGGGCAAAGCTCCATCTCCGCGGCTTCGGCGCAGCTTGGCATCAAAGCCATCGCCCTAGACCGCGCGGGCAACCTGTATATCAGCGAAGTGTGGGGAAGCCGGATCTGGAAGGTAACCCCGGACGGCATGCTCGCCGCGTTTGCCGGCACCGGACAGCAACCCGGCGGTCCCCAGGATACGGCCACGGTGCCGGCCCTGAAATTCGACCTGTCCGCCGATGCGAAAATGGCAGCCGGTTCTTCCGGCGATCTTTATTTGATCGATGGAAGCTGGATCCTGCATATCACCTCTGACGGGATGTTGCATCATGTGGCCGATATTCAGGCGCCAGGCCAGCTCAGCGGTTTTTCGATCGCTTTGGACTCGTCGGACAACGTTTATATCGGCTCGGAAACGCAGGTGTATCGCGTTGCGCCGAGTGGCGCGTTCACCCTGATCGCTGGCTCGGGGGCGGCACGGCCTTTCAGCGACGGCTGCACTCCGGACGCTCCCGGAATTCACAAGGCCGTAAACGCCACGCTTGCATTCGTGTGGAATCTGGCCGCCGATCTCTCTGGCCGCGTCTACATTGCCGACGAAGCCAATGGACGCGTGCGTCGCGTGGACAGCGACGGGACCATCCGCACGGTGGCGGGTGGCCCGTTCGGAGCGTTCGGAGGGGATGGCGGCGCCGCAACCAGCGCTTTTCTGGCCGCGCCCGCTGGACTGGCATTCGATTCCACCGGCAGTCTGTACATCGCGGACGTGCAAAACAATCGCATACGAAAGGTGACGCCGGATGGATTGATCCGGACCGTGGCCGGTGGCATCGCAACCGCCGGGCAGGATCCGGCGTGCTTCCCGCAAAGCGATGCCAACCTGCTTCAGCCCGGTGGCGTCGCCGTGGACGCGTCGGACAACGTTTACATAGCGGACACCGGAAACAACCGGGTGATGATGCTCCAGCCCGATGGCAGCCTGGTCAAGGTGGGAGATGGTGTCGAGGCGCAGAGTATCGCCGTGACCCCATCCGGCGGGATCTATGTTGCCAATCTCGCCCTGGTTGGCCTGATCGCAGGCGGCACGTTCCACTCCTTGGACACTACTTTTGGCCCGGGTTTGGCGGTGGATCCTCAGGGGAATCTGTATTACAGGGGAACGGGGCGGGGGATTGTGAAGCGCGCCCCGAACGGAGATGAGTTTGGAGGCGTATTCGCCAGCCCCGGCGCGCTTGCCGCCGATGGACAGGAGACAATTTACTATTCCACGAATGAGGCAGGATCTGCCACGGGTCCGCTGATGGCGCTGACCAGGGATTGCCTCTTGACCACGCTCGTCCCGTTTGGCCCCGGCAACGCCACGTTCCAAGCTGGATTCGGGGGGATCGCGGTTGCGCCCAACGGTGACCTGTACGTGGCGGACTCCGGTGGGAACCAAATCTGGCGCATTCCGGCGCGCCCCTTGGATCGGAGCCCCGCGGCTCTCACTCTGCCCCCGGTTTCCGTCCTGAACGGCGCCACCGAAATGCCGCGCTACATCACTCCTGCTTGCTCATTTTTCTGTCTCCCCTATACCAATGAGGCTGTGGCGCCGGGCGAAGCGGTCGTGATTCAGGGTTACTGCCTGGGCCCCATGCGCAATTTAGCGGAACAGACCGATGAGAACGGCTTCGTAGCCACCGTGCTGGGGGAGACGCAAGTCACATTTGACGGCGTGCCGGCGCCTCTGATTGCGGTCAACTCCGGCCAGATTGTCGCTGTGGTCCCATACGAGTCGGCCGGTTCCACATCGCAAACGATGGTGGTTAGTTACCACGGAGCGAGCCAGAGTGTGGCATTAGGTGCGGTCGCAGCCTCTCCCGGGATCTTTCCAAACTTCAGCGGCGCCGCCAGTGCCGGATCGGAATTCACCATCTATGCCACCGGCGGAGGGCAGACCGTTCCGCCCGGGGTCACTGGCAAGCCTCCATCCGACTCCCTGCCCGTCCCGGCGTTGCCCGTCTCCATAAGCATCGACGGAAGCCCCGCGGACCTGCTCTACGCCGGCGCCGTCCCCGGATACATCGGCATCTTCCGGATCACGTTTCGTGTGCCGGACGGGACCGCGCCGGGGCAGCACACCCTCACCTTGATGGTGGGCGGCGCATCCACTTCGCGGCAGATCTTCGTCCAGGGCGCGGACGGCTCGGGGCAGTTCGGTACCGGTGCCGTCAAGAATCCGCTTTCGCTCCAGTTGCGATGAGCGGGACAGGGGCATGGTGGGATGTGGGCGGTTTGCGAAGACCGCCCACGTCTCGAGAGGAACGACTGTGACACTGCGCAACTGCGCGGAGCATCGCAAAGGCTGAACGACACTCCGTTAGACTGTGACGATTCTTTCCTACCTCTGGCAGCACAACAATACCGAAAAAGGTTGGTTGTACAACGGCTAATGACAATGGATATGGGAGAGACGGCGCAACGCGGCGGAAAACAGGTTTCGTAAACTTTCTCGAGGAATCCGGCGTTGTACTCGCCCCCAAAAGCCAGTCACAAACTTTGAAAACTTATTTCTCCTTTAATTTCAGACTCAATTCACTGAATTCACCGGGCAGCCACAAAAGCATATGCCACCATGGGATCGAGAGAGTCCTTTTGAGAACTCGAACCAGTTTCCGAAATCGCCAAACCCGCCGCAAATGCATTTGCGGTTCGGGATCGGGTGACGCATCTGCGAAAATGACCGCCCGGATGCGTCTCCCATTTTCGCCTCGTCCCCGCAAACCACGGAAACAGAGTGGCTTACACTTGCGTGTTTTTTGGTACTCACTCTCGGCCCGATTCGTCACCCGATGCGCCTCCCGCCCCCCGTTTCCGAGCAGCGCGCGTCAGCAAGCGGTCTTCGGCCCTTTCTCCGATGCTTCCGCGCGCCGCCGGCCCGTCCCCCTCTGTGGTATCTTTTCTTGCATACCGTCTCTGAGAGGGGGGACTCACACCATGCGCCAGATCATTTCTGGAATCGTCGTTCTTGCAGCCATCGCTCTCCAGGCCGTGGCTCAAACCGAAGGCACCGGCACCGTCATCGGCGTCGTCACCGATCCGTCCGCCGCCGTTGTGCCCGCCGCGAAAATCGAGCTTCGCGACACCGCCACCGGTGTCGTGCGCTCCGCCGTCACCAACAACGCCGGCCGCTACGCCTTCGTCGGCGTGCAGCCGGGAACCTACTCGGTCAAGAGCACGCACCCCGGCTTTAAAGAGGTTGCCGTGCCGGAAGTGATCGTGGAAGTCGGCCGGTCCTACACCATCAACCTGGAGCTGAGCCTCGGCGCCTCCCAGTCCGTGGTCGAGGTCACCACCACTCCCGGCGCCGAGCTCCAGACCCTGGATTCCTCCGTCGGCAGCGCCGTCGGCGGCGACACCCTCCTCATGGTGCCGACCCTGACCCGCAACGCCACCAGTCTTCTGCTCCTCCAGCCTACTTCGGTCCCGCAGCAGGCCTCCAGCCAGAGCAGCACCCTCGGCGGCCAGGTCGGCGGCGCCCACAGCGACCAGAACTCCATCATGCTCGATGGCGGCAACATCACCAACGGCACCTCCGCCAACAACGACTACCTGGTCAACTTCGACGGCGGTCCCGAGGGCTCCATTCCCACTCCCATCGAAAGCATTCAGGAATTCCGCGTCTCCACCAGCAATCCCACCGCCAGCTTCAGCGGCGCATCCGGCAGCGAAACCGTGCTCGTCACCAAGCGCGGCGGCAACCAGTATCACGGCTCCGGCTATTGGTACCTCCAGAACGACGAGCTCAACTCCAACACCTGGGACCGCAACCGCCTCGGCCAGATCCGCCCGGAAAGCAAGGACAACCGCTTCGGCGGCAGCCTCGGCGGTTATATCCCCAAACTGCCCGACAGCGCCAAGACTTACTTCTACATGAATTACGAAGGCCGCCGCCTGGTGGCCGCCACCCAGGTCTCGCGCCTGGTCCCCACGGACACGCTGCGCCAGGGCATTCTCCGCTTCCGCGACGCCACCGGCAACATCGTCTCCTATAACCTGGCCACCTCCACCACCTGCGGGGCCCAGGGCAACACCGCGTGCGACCCGCGCGGCATCGGCCTCAACCCGTTGGTGAACACCATGTGGAGCAAGTACGAGCCGGAGGGCAACGACTCCACCCAGGGCGATGGCCTCAACACCACCGGCTTCAGCGCGGCGCTGCCCTTGCCCATCGCTTCGAATTTCGCCGTGGTCCGCCTCGACCACTCCTTCGGTCCCAAATGGCAGGCCTTTGCCAGCTACCGCTACTTCACCGAAACCGCGGCCGTGAACCGCCAGGTGGATATCGGCGGCCTCCTCCCCGGCGACGTCAAGGGCCAGCCCGCCTCCACCGCCAATATCCCGCGCCAGCCTCGATACCTTGTGCTCGGCCTGACCGGCACCATTACCCCCACTCTCACCAACGAGGTGACCTTCAGTTATCTGCGCGACTGGTGGTACTGGAACACCGCCAGCGCCTTCCCCCAAGTCCCCGGCACCTCCGCCGCTCTGGAGCTCGGCGGGAACTCCACCAACGGCCTGGTCCCCATCAACCTCAATACCACCGGCGCCCGCACGCGCTTGTGGAACGGCCACAATCTCGACTTCCGCGACAATGTCTCCTGGCAGAAGGGCAACCACCTGGTCCGCATCGGCGGAACCTTCAGCCACGCTGCCGTGAACTTCTTCCGCGATGACGGCCAGGTCGGCCTGGTGGAACCGGCGGACCTGATTACCCAGACCAGCGGGCTCAACATCCCCGCCAACTACCGTCCGCCCACCTGCACCTCCACCCTCACCACCAACTGTCTCCCGTCGAACCAGAACAGCAACTGGAACAACCTCTACGCGCAGGCCCTGGGCCTGGTCGATCAGGCGCTGGTCGTCGGCGCCCGCGCCAAGGATTTGAGCGCGCTGCCGCCCGGCACGCCGCTCTTCAACGACGTGCACTACGCCAGCTTCAGCTTGTACGCCACCGATTCCTGGAAGATCACCCCCACCCTCACCGTCAACTACGGGCTCAACTGGTCCGTCGACGTGCCGCCCATCGACGCATCCGGGAAGCAGGCAATCTCGCTCATCCTGCCGGCCAACCAGGTGCTGGTTCCCGAGGATTACCTCGCTCAGCGCCAGCAGGCCGCCTTGAGCGGAAACATCTACAATCCCACCGTGGGCTTCTCGCCCATCGCCTCCACCGGCCGCACGTATCCTTATGATCTGGTGCTCGACACCGTGGCGCCTCGCCTGGCGATGGCCTGGAACCCCAAATTCTCCGGCGGCAAGATGGTGATCCGCGGCGGCTACGGCCAGTTGTTCGACCGGCTGAACGGGGTCCAGAAGGTGGGCAATGCCCTCCAGGGATTCGGCTTCCAGCAGACCCTCACGTGCCTCGGCCCTTCGCGCACCGGCCAATGCCTCGGCGTTGCGGGCGTCGATCCCTCCACCGTATTCCGCGCCGGTGTGGACGGCGCCACTGTCCCGATTCCCGCCCTGACCGCCTCGGCCACCGCGCCCTTGATCCCCGGCGTCACCGGTTTTCCCGGCGCCAACCAGCCGCTCGCCAACACTACTTACCAGATCGACCCGCATTATCGCCCTGGCCGCAATCACCAGTGGGACCTGACGCTCCAGCGCGAGCTGCCGGGCAATTCGCTGCTCGAAATCGGTTACATCGGGCGCCACGCCTCCAACATCTACAACCCGCTCGAAGTCAACCAGGTGCCGTTCATGATGACGCTCAACGGCCAGACCTACGCCCAGGCCTTCAACGCCATCGCCGCCCAGCTCAAGGCCGGAACCCCCGCCGCGTCCGTCACGCCCCAGCCGTTTCTCGAAGCGGCGCTGGCCGGCAGCTCTCTGTGCGTCCCTCCCAACACCAGTTGCACCGCCGGCGTGGCCGCCAAGTACAGCGGCTCTTTCCCCATCCAGCACGTCACCGACGTGTGGAACGGCATCCAGCCCTCCTTCAAGTTCGGCCCCGCCACCGCCGCCACCAACCAGGTCTCCACCATGTTCTACTGGGCCAGCGCCGGATGGGCCAACTATAACGCCGGGTTCGTCTCCTACCGCACCCGCCGTTTCAAGGGCCTCACCGTGGACGCCAACCTCACCTGGGCCCATTCGCTCGACACCCGCGGCCTGAACCAGGACTTCGATACCGCGTCCTCCAATTCCTACAACCTGCAATACGATTACGGCACTTCGATCTTCGACCGCAAGTTCGTGTTCAACCTGTTATCGCTCTACGAGCTGCCCTTCGCGCGCCATGGCCGCGGCGTCCTGAGCCAGGTCGTGAAGGGATGGTACCTCGCTCCCATCATCAACATCTCCAGCGGCCTGCCGCTCAAGGTAGCCACCGGTTCCGGCCAGGAATTCGGACAGGGCGGCAGCACCAACAGCGCCGGCGCGATCCTCACCACGTCCGACAACTTCGGCAATAGCGTGCACTCGGGCGTGGCCGGCGACGCGGCCACCCAGGCGGGCATCAACGGCAACCCCGCGGCCGGCGGCAGCGGCCTCAACCTGTTCGCCAATCCCGCCGCCGTCTTCGCCGCGTTCCGTCCCGCCCTGGTGGGCGTCGATACCACCAGCGGCGGCGGCGGCCAGTTGCGCGGCCTGCCCCGCTGGAACGTGGACATGGCCATCTCGCGCAAATTCCAGTTCTCAGAGCGCTGCAGCTCCACCTTCAGCGGTCAGCTCTTCAACATGTTCAACGTAGTGCAGTTCGCCGATCCCTCGGTGAGCCTGCAATCGCCGCAGTCCTTCGGCGTCCTGAGCAGTCAGGTGAACAGCCCGCGCATCGTGCAATTCGGGCTGCACATTGACTTCTAAAATGCCTACTCGCACCGCAACGCCGTCGATGGATCCACGTGCGTGGCCCGCAGCGCCGGAATATAGCTCGCCGCCGCCGCCACCGCGCCCAGCAGGGCGACCACGCCCGCAATCGTAACCGGGTCGCTCGCCGTGATGCCGAACAGCAGGCTGCCCAGCAGCCGCCCCAGCGCGATCGAGGCCGCCGCGCCCGCCGCGAGACCGATCGCCACCGGGACCATGCCCTGGCGCAGCACCAGCCGCTGGATGTTTCCCGGTCGTGCCCCCAGCGCCATCCGGATGCCCATCTCGTTGGTCCGCTGCGTCACGGAGTACGACACCACGCCGTAGATTCCCAAACCGGCCAGCAGCATCGCGGCCCCGGCGAACAGCAGCACCAGGTCCATCTGGAACCGGCGCTGCGCTACCGATGCCGCCACCATGGTCTCCATCGTCCGCAACGCCGGGATAGGCAGATCCGGATCGGCCTGGCGGATCGCCTGCCGGATCGCGGGAGCGGCCGCCGCCGGATCGCTTGCCGTCTTCACCACCAGCGATGTCCGGTCCCACACCCGCTGCCAGTACGGCTCGTAGACCGTCAGCGACGGCGCCTTGCTCAGGCTGACTCCGCGGACATCGCCCACCACGCCCACGACTTCGAGCAGCGGCGATCTGTCGTCGCCTTCGCGGAAGCGCTTGCCGATGGGATTCTGGTGCGGCCACAGCCGCTCGGCCGTGATGGCCGATACCATCGCCAGTTTCCGGTCGCGGTCCGCCTCGGTGAAGAACCGGCCCGCGCGAAGCGGGATTCCCATGGTACGGAAGTAGTCCGGGTTCACCCGGCGGACGTCGGCCAGCGGGCGCTCGATCAACGGCAGGTTGGTGCCCTCGAGTCGCAGAAGATTGTTCCCGCCCTCGCCGCCCAGCGGCAGCACGTTGGAGATGCCGGCCGCCGTGACGCCCGGCAGCGCTTCCACGCGCTCCAGCAGCGAGGTGAAGAATGCCACCCTCTGCTCGGAATTCGTATAGCGGCTGCCCGGCAGGGCCAACTCGATGGTCACCAGGCGCTGCGCGTCGAACCCGCCATCCACCCGCAGCAGCTTGACGAAGCTGTGCAGCAGCAGGCCGCCGGCGATCAGGCACATGGTGCTCAACCCGACTTCCACGCCCACCAGCAGCGAGCGCAGCCGCCCGCTCGACCGCGTCGCCGTTCGGCCCCGCCCGGCCGACTGCATGGCGTCCTGCGGATTTGTCCGGGCAAAGCGCCACGCCGGAAACAGCCCGAAGAACAGGCCGGCCAGCATCGAAATCCCCAGCGTGAACAGCAGCAGGTGCGCGTCCGGATGGACCTCATCCAGCCGCGGCAGGTCCACCGGAGCGTTCGCCACGATGAGCCGCGTCGCCGCGAGGGCCAGCGCCATCCCGAAGACGCCGCCGAGCGCGGCCAGCAGCAGGCTCTCCACCAGCACCTGCCGCACCAGGCGTCCGCGGCTCGCGCCGACAGCCGTGCGGATGGCGATCTCTCGCCGCCGCCTGCTGGCGCGCCCCAGCAGCAGGTTCGCGATGTTGACGCAGGCGATCAGCAGGACCGCCGCCACCGCCGCCAGCATCAGCTCCAGGCCGCTTCGCGACCGGCCCGTGATCTGCTCCTGCAAGGGTACGAGGGCCGCGCGCAGCTCGACTTTTTCGGGGAACTGGCTCGCCATTCGCGCCTGTGCGGCGTTCAGTTCGGCCAGCGCCTGCGACGCGGAGATGCCGCGCCCCAGCCGCGCAATCACGGAGTAGTTGAAGTCGCCCAGCGGCGAGAGATCGTCCTTGCGGAGCCCGAACGGCTTCCACAGTTGCGGCCGCTCCTCGGCGATGGTCATGGCGTACAACTGGCTCAGCTTGGGAAAGCGAAACGCCGGAGGAAGCACCCCCACGATCTCGTAAGGGTTCCCGTCCAGCATGATCCTCCGGCCGATCACGCCCGGATCGGCGCCGAAGCGGCGCTTCCACAACTCGTCGTTCAGCAGCACAACGCGGTCGTGCCCCGGCTGGTCTTCCTCCTCCAGGAAGGTCCTGCCCAGGCTGGCCTGAACGCCCAGCATGGGGAACAGGCCCGGCGTGACGCGGGCGGCCGGCAGCCGTTCCGGTTCGCCCGAGCCGGTCAGGTTGATGGTGAAGCCCCCGATCATCGCCATCTGCTCGAAGGACCGGACGTTCTGGCGCCAATCGAGGAAGTGCATCGCGTTGACCGGAATCAGCGGCGCGATATGGCTGAACCTGGGGACCACCTCGTGGATCACGTACAGGCGCGCGGCGTCGCGATACGCCAGGGGCCGCAGAATCACGCTGTCCACGATGCTGAAGACCGCGGTATTGGCGCCGATTCCCAGGGCCAGGGTGGCGATGGCGATGGCGCTGAATCCCGGGTCTTTGCGCAACGTCCGCAGGGCGAACCGCAGATCGGCAAGCAGGGCGTCGAACATGGTCGCTCCAAACAAACTGATACGACCGGGCGGGTGCGGATGTTGCAGGAATCTCTTCCGCCCCCAGGCCGGGCCGGGTCCGCGTTTCCGGTCAGCCCAGCCGGGGAAGAGTTCAAGCGGGTCTCAAAACGGGCCGTCGAAAAACTTGTCGAAAAGAGCTTTTCTTCGACTCGCTTTGGTGATAGACTTAATGCCGCTATTTTGGGGGGTTCAGAACACTCAGTTCACCAAAGGGGGACCAGGGATGCGAATGTGTAAAGCGACGCAGCTTTTCGCCATGTTGGCGCTCCTCGTACTGAGCGCCTTTGGCCAAACCGTTTCCAGTTCACTGGTGGGTACCGTGCTCGATCCAGCCAGCGCGGTCGTGCCGAATGCCAAGGTCACCTTGACCGATCCGGACACCGGAAGCGTCCGCACGGTGACGACGGATGTAGGGGGCAATTTCCGGTTCCTGGACCTCTCGCCCGGCACCTATACCCTCTCCGTCCAGGTTCAGGGTTTCAAGGGGCTGACGGAAACAAATGTGGTTGTCGCGGCGCAGGAAACCCGCGATATCGGCAAGATCACCTTGCAGGTTGGCAGCCTCTCGGAATCGGTTTCGGTGATGGCGGAAGCCACTCCGATCCAGTTGGCGAGCTCGGAAAAGTCGCAGGGCATCGACGCCAACCAGTTAAAGAATGTTACCCTCAAGGGCCGCGACATGTTCGGCTACATGAGCATGGTGCCGGGCGTCATCGACACCACCGCCAGCCGCGATGTGACGACCCCCAACGCCATTGGCGGCATCATTATCAACGGCAACGAATCCAGCAAAATCAATTTTACCGTGGACGGCATCACGGACCTGGATACTGGCTCCAACAGCACCGTTCACTACGAGCCGAATATCGATGCCATCCAGGAGTTGAAGGTCCTCACTTCGAATTACCAGGCGGAGTTTGGGCGAAACTCGGGCGGCACCATTACGGCGGTGACCAAGAGCGGGACGCGCGACCTTCACGCCACCGGACAATGGACCCACCGGCATGAGGAGTTCAATGCTAATTCCTGGCTGAACAATCACAGCCTCACCGCGACCGGCACCGCTCAGCCAATACCGCGCTACCGGTATAACATCGAAAGCTATACCGTGGGCGGTCCCGCCTATATTCCGAGGCTGCTGAACAAAGGAAGGAACAAGTTATTCTTCTTCTGGGCGCAGGAGTACACAGGCCAGTTCGTCACTGGCGGGGCGCAAACCAAATACACCCCGACGGCGCTGGAACGCGGAGGCGACTTTTCGCAAACCTTCGCCAACAATGGCTCGCTGGTGGTCGTCACGGATCCCAACACCGGTGCGCCCTTCCCCGGAAACAAGGTACCCGCCTCGCGGGCCGATCCGACCGGCGTGGGGCAACAGATGCTGAACTTTTTCCCCCTGCCCAACTTTGTGGGCACCGGCAACCAGGCGAATGTCGTCAACTATTTCGAGTCCGCCAGCGCCACGCATCCCCGGCGCAACGACGTGCTGCGCCTGGATACTTACGTGACATCCAAGATCAACGGCTACTTCCGCTGGATCAACGACCACGACGACATGATCGCGCTTTACCAGGGCGTCCAGTTTTCACAGGATAAGGGCGGTGTGCTGGGAGCCAACGGCATCGCTCCCATCGATCACCCGAATCCGGGGCACGGCTATTCGGGTACCGTGACCTATGCGATCACGCCTACGCTGATCAATGAATTTTCGATCGGCGAAAGCTGGAACACGTGGGCCTACTATTCGACGGACAATTACAAGACGGAGGATCGCTCGCTGATCTCCAACATCCCCACGCTTTTTCCGATTCCGACTCAGAACCCGACCGGCGTTTCGGTGTCCAACGGGTATCTGAACCTGCTTCCCCAGTTCCAGTTCGGCAGCCCGCCTAGCAACTCGATGAGCTATACCCGCAACCAGACTTCGGCTGGCAACGAGGAGAACTTCAATACGATCTGGACCTGGACGGACAACCTCAGTAAGGTCGTTGGCGGTCACAGTTTCAAAGCCGGGGTCTATCTGGAGAGGAATGCCAAGCTGCAACCGGGCAGCAACCCGTATTCGGGAAGCTTTAACTTCTCTCCCGACAGCAACAACGCTCTCTATAACACCGGCAACGGCTACGCCAACGCTTTCCTGGGCTACGTGGATGTCTACCAGCAGGCGACCGCGCGCGCCACGTTCAACGTCCACTATTGGAACGCCGAGTTCTATGTACAGGACAACTGGCGCGTCAACCGCAAGTTGACGCTCGATCTCGGCGTGCGCTTCTATCATCAGCCGTCGCAGAACGACGTCAACCTGACATTCGCCAATTTCTTCCCCAATCAATATCAGGCATCTGCCGCTCCAAGGGTGTATGGGCCTGGTATGTCGGGAGGCAAGCGCGTGGCCATCGATCCCGGCACGGGAGCGGTTGCCCCGGTAGCTTACATCGGTCTGTACGTTCCAGGTTCTGGTAATCCGGCGGACGGCTTCGCCCTGCTGGGCAAGAACGGGGTGTCACTCGATACGTACAATATCAGTGCCGTGAAGGCGGCTCCCCGCATCGGGTTTGCTTACGACGTTAGCGGCGACGGTAAAACGGCCGTCCGCGGCGGTTTCGGCGTGTTCTACAACCGCCTGGATGGAAACCAGGTCTATAACCTTGCCGGACAGCCGCCATATGGTTACACGCCACAACTCAATTACACCACCATGACCGCTATCGGAGCGAGCGGCGGCTCTCTGATCTTCGGCCCACAGACGTACTATGCCTGGCCGCAGTCGCAGATTCCGTGGAATGGCGCGCGGAATGCGAGCATCGACGTCCAGCGGAGCGTGTTTGGAACGGTAGTCGACATTGGATACACCGGGAACTGGAGCTACAATCAGAACCTCAGCTACAACATTAATGCGATCCCGATTGGAACCAGATTCCTGCCTGCCAACGCCGACCCCACCAATGGCGGGAAGCCGCTGCCGGACATCCTGATGCGCACCATTTATCCGGGATTCAACACCATCAACCAGTACGCGGAGATCGGAAACACAAACTTCAACGCCCTGACCGCGAGCGCCCAGCGCCGTCTCAGCAACGGGCTGGCATTCCAAGTGGCCTATACCTACTCGAAGAACCTGGGGACCATTAGCTATACCCCGGTGGTGCCGAATAACGACGAATGGAACTACGGGCGGCTGGCTTCGGACCGGCGGCACCACTTAGTGGTCAACTACAGCTATGATTTGCCGAAGGCCAGCAAGCATCTCGGCAGGTTCGTAGGTGTGTTCGCCGATTACTGGGTCTATTCGGGAGTTATGGTCTCGAGCAGCGGCGGCCCCTTCAATCCGGGCATCGGCTTCGCTTCGGGTTCGCTGCCCGACTATACGGGCACGCCCGACGTCAGCGCCCGGCCTCTCATCGTGGGTAATCCCATGGCCAACATTCCGGCGGGCGCGTACTTCAACCCGGCGGCGATCGCGCTTCCAGCTTTGGGAACCAGTTCCCCGGCCACTCCGGTGCTGGGGGATTTGGGCGGCGGCTCGGGAGTCCTCAGCTATCCGCATTACACCAACTTCGATATGACGATGAGCAAGAGGATTCCGATCGGCTTGGGCGAGCACCGCGGCCTGCGGCTCCAGGTACAGGCCTATAACGTGTTCAACCACACCGAGGTCAGTTCGTTGAATACCACGGTTCAACTCAACCCGGCGACCAATGCGGTGGTGAACCCGTTGCAGGCGGGCACCGCCAGCGGCACTTTCCCGAACCGTATTCTGGCGTTCGGGCTGCGGTTCGATTACTAGCGGTTGTGGGGGCAGGCGACGGGATCGCCTGCCCCCGTTTTCCGAAGTTATCACCGCTGTCCAAGAGAGAACAGACCCGTACTGAGGCGCAGTATTCGCAGTTCTTCTGGCGCGGCTTGCATCTCAGTACGCACCCGTGGATTCCGGCTACTACTGCCAAGCAATGAAAATCTCCGCTGGATTGATGTTCCCCTGGACGCCCGTCTGCATGAATACGATCTGCGACGGAGAGACGATATAGGCGATCAGACCGCCGTTGCCGAGGCAGCTTGGTCCCACAACCGGTGCGCCGATACAGCCTTGTCCCGGGGCAGTGGACCCGCCTGAGAAGGTGTATGGTATTCCCGAAAGAGATCCGTTGGCGTTCAATCCGTTGCCCTGGCAGTTATTGTTGGGGTTTTGCCCGCAGTTCGATTGGGAACTATCGATCGTAGGCGTTAATGTGCCGGAAGGCTCGCCCGGCGAGAAGATAGCCGTCCCGCTGTCGAACGACGATCCAGTCGTGGCTGCTCCACCCGCAAAGAAGAATTGTCCGCTGATCGCGGATGTACTGAACGAGCTCGGCGTCTGCTGCTGGACGTAGCCGGTGGCAACCGCGCCGCCCGTGCCGACACTAAAGCCCTGGGTGGAATCAACCAGATAAACAACCAGCGGGTTAGACCCGAGTCCGTTAATGGTCATCCGTCCACTCGAATCGACGGTAAAGGTTGCCTGTACGGATCCCTCGGGGCCATCAACTCCGTAGTCGTTGGTGTCTGCTGTCACCGTGGCGATCCCGGTATTGGTAGTGAATTGAGCCTGGCCTAAGGTGGTAATGCTTCCGCCGTTGGATTTGTCGATTCCAGACGACCAGAAGACATATCCGCTGCCGCTCGACAGCACGTTGGTGGAGAAGGGGCCGGTTTGCAGCTTACCCTCCCCGCTCGCGATCGGGTGACTCGCATCGGTGAGATCCGTTGAGATGATGAAGAAGTCCGCCTGTGAAACTATGTACAGGGCGTAATTAGCCGTCAATGGGCCGCCAGGAGTGGGGACCATAGTTTGACCGGTGCCGCGGCCGCCCGGCGCGTTCGCTGCCAGGTTGTACGAGCCCGAAGCGCCCGACAGACTCGCCGCGCTGCCATTGTCATTGAAATCAAAAGTCGTGTTGGTAACGTTACCCGCACCGTCCGAGGTAATGAGTCCCGCTTCTGCGAAGCGATATCCACTGTTGTCCACGCCGTCATAGCCGAACGCATACGTTCCGCTGAACGTGGAGGATGCCAGATTCGTCGGATTCTGTTGCTTGAGGATGCCCGTCAGCCGCGGGTTTTGGCCGGTATTATCATCGAAACGGATTATGGCTCCCTGGGTCGCCGTGCCGCCGGAGATGGTTCCCAAGGCAATGCGGAATATCGCTGTCCCGCCGATGGAGTTCGTCAACGTCAGGCATCCCCGGTTATCCGGCCCGACGGTATAGGAACCCGTCAGCGTCAAGCCGGTGAAGACTCCGACGGAGCGATTGATGTCCTCCACGCCGCTGGTGATGTTTCCGTTTCCATCGGCTGTGAAGCTGCCAGCCACTGCATTGTACCCGGTGGTTGCGCCGCCGCCTTTCATGAGGAACGCATATTGTCCAGTGAGCAATGGTTCGTTGCCGGTACCGCACGTTCCGTCCACGATGTTGAACGAGAAGCCGTCCATCACGGCGGGATTAGACGTCAAGGCGGCGGTGATGGCGGGGGAGTTCTGCCCGTCTCCGGAGGGAACCGAGGCCGGAGGAGTGTAGGTGACGGTGGAGGTGATGACGTTTCCATTGGAGGTCACCGTGGGAGTCCCCAGCGTGCCGCACGTCGGCGGCACGCACTTTGCGCCGTTCGCCCAAAGCGTCCAATCGACGGTTTTGGTGGCCGTGGTATCGCTGAAAGTAGCCGCCACTGACACCGGTGGTCCGCCGGTCAGGGCGGAATCGAACTTTTGACCATAGGCAATCGGGCCCGGTCCTGGCGCCGGGCTGAGCAAGAAATTCAGACTGTTGATTTTGGTGGGGTCGGCCACCGAGGTTGCTTGAATGCGGACCCTGTCGTACGGCTCGTCCGGAATCGACGCGGGCGGCGTGTAGGCGATTGTGGTCGTGGTTGTGGTTCCGCTGGTGGACACCTGCGGTGTGCCGAGGGCCCCGCACGAATTCTGGGAGAGATTCTGGCACGCGTACCCGCTCCCGGTCAGCGTGAAAGTGAGCCCGGCGTTTTTTACGTCATTGTAGGTCGCGTAGGTCACGGTTCTCACGGCCGATCCAACCTGGACGACATTGAGGCCGCCGGTAATCGTGGTTGCCTGCACGGCGATACCTGGTGGGAAAACGTTGAATGTAATAGTACCCGCAAACGACTGACCGGACAGGCTCGGTGACACGGTTACCGTCGGCGAGACCGCCGCGGCAGGGCTCGCCGGCGGCGTGTAAGTCATACTATAGGCGCCCGAGCCGGATGTGCCCGTCGCGGCGCTGAACGATCCGCAAATTGCGGCCGTACAGGCAACCCCGTTCACGGTAAAGCCAGTCACTGTGGGCAGGTCGCCCGGCGCGTCGTTCGCCACGGCGATCTGGAATTGCCTGGCAGCCCCACCCACCTGGATCGGCGGCGCAGCCGGCGCCACAATCTGGACGGTGGGAGGAGCCGCGGCTAAACTGGTTACGCCTCCAACGAATAGAATGGCGATCAGAGCGGAAACTGTGAGAACACGAGATACAGCACTAGCCGTACGCGGCTGGGTACGCATCGGAAACCCTCCCCTTTTTTGGACCCCGCAAAAATTCCAGATTATACGCCACCATCCTTGTTCGCGTCAATGCGAACAGCTTTCTGTAGTGGGCCGGTTCGAAGGTTGACCGACACCAAGAAACTGCAGACCGCTCCGGATTGTGCAGCGAGATCCGGTGCACTCAAGCCCCAATGGGCTGCCACGAACCTGGCTCGAACGAAAACACGGCGGGTTCCGGCAACTTGTCCGCCGAATCGGTGTCTAAGGGCTTGGAGGGTTGTCTGTGAGAATTCGATTGATCACACTCTGTATTCTCTTCGCCGCGACGTTGGCCGCCGACGTCACGGGTACGTGGCGCGGAACCATCACCACGGAAATGGCCCGGGAGACGACTGGCGGGGAGATTCCAGCCTACCTGGCTCTGCAGCAAGTGGACGGCAAAGTGACGGGCAGCGCCGGCGGGAGCGAGAACATGCTGTTCAAAATCCGAGAAGGGAAGATCGACGGCGACCGGCTAATCGTCGAGGCTTCCCCCAAAGAGGGGTCCGTGCTACGGTTCATCCTCACAGTGAAGGGTGACGTGCTTGAGGGCGGCGTCGAGGAGAATGGCCGGAATATCGGGACTGCAAAGCTGAGAAGAGAGCATTGATCCGGAGGAGCGCTGCTCATCGGTGCCGGGACACAGCACCGAAGTTATCCGAGCGGACGATCCCGTCGCCCTCCCGGATTACAACCAACTGGTCCGCGGGCACCTTGGCAATCGTCTCTCGTCCGCCGTTGGGCCACAGGATCTCCAGGTCCGCCGTGGCGGCGCTCCCCAGGCCGAAATGCAACCGGCGGTCGCTGGCCGATAAGTACGAGGACTGCGCCAGTACCGCTTGCACCTGGCGGGTCTGGCCATAGGCCGCGATCACCTGAGCGCCGATGGCGCTGCGGTTGGACTGTTTGCCGATCAGCAATACCTTCAGCCAGTGATCGGTTCCGCTCAAGTCATTGCGGAGCAGCGAAGGCGGCTCGTTGAGGTTCACGATGAGAATATCCACGTCGCCGTCATTGTCGAAGTCGCCGAAGGCGGCGCCGCGGCTGGAATGCGACTCGAGGATGCCCGGGCCTGCCTCCTGCGCCAGTTCTTCAAACTTGCCCCCGCCCAAATTGCGGAACACCACGCTCGGTGTCTTCCACGGCGCATCCGCGAGCTTCTGCTCGATTTCGGGATAGACCATCCCGGTGGTGAAGAAGAGGTCGGGCAGGCCGTCGTTGTCGAGGTCGACGATGGCCGCGCCCCAAGCCACGTAGCGCGTCTCCACGGCCAGACCGGAACGCAGAGTCACATCGCGGAAATAGCCTTTGCCGTTATTGCGGTAAAGGACTTGAGTATCGCCCCGGAAATGGGTTTTGAAAATGTCCAGGAAGCCATTCGAATGAGCGTCTCCGATCCCCAAACCCATTCCGGCCTGTTCCTGTCCGTCCTCGCTCAAGGACACGCCGCGATCGAGCGCCTGCTCGGCAAATGTGCCGTCATGGTTGTTATGGAAGTAGAGACTCGGAGTGGAATCGCACGCGACGTAGATATCGGGCCAGCCGTCGCCGTCGAAATCGGCCGCAACCGCGGTCAGGGCATAGCCTGGCTTGACCGCGGCGATGCCCGACTTTGCGCTCACATCGGTGAAGGTGCCATCACCGTTGTTGTGATAGAGACGGCAGGGCTCCTGATCGAATCCGCCGGGGCCGCAGAGAGTTGGAATGCCGAAATAGTTGCACGACTGGTCGTTGCCGCGGGGCGGAACCTTTTGCGGATCGAACACCGCGTAATGCGAGACGAAAAGGTCCAGCCGGCCGTCGCGGTCGTAATCGATCCAGGTGCAGCCGCTGCCGTAGCGATTGCCGGGATGAAGCAGGCCGGCTTTTTCGGTGACATCCGCAAACGTGCCGTCGCCGCGGTTGTGAAACAGAATGTTCCGCCCCCAGCAGGTGATGAAGACGTCGTCGAAGCCGTCGTTATCGTAGTCGCCTACGCTGATGCCCGCCGCCCATACCGAGCTGCTCAAGCCCGCCTTTTCCGAGACGTCGCTGAAGGTACCGTCGCGGTTATTCCGGTAAAGGCGGATGGTCGCGCCTTGGGGAGTCTTATCCAGGCGGCGGCCGGTCAGCAGAATGATGTCCAGCCAGCCGTCGTTGTCGTAATCGAGGAAGGCCGCGCCGCAGCCCATGGTTTCGAGCAGATAGTCGGCGTGCCCCGCGGGGCCATAGATCACCGGCGCCCGCAAGCCGGCCGATTGCGCCACATTGACGAAATGGGCATGGAACGGCCTGCCAGACGGCTTGCCCATGGGAGCCGGCGCGACATTGCGGGAAGCCATGCCTCGAGCCTGCGCGCCGGCGCGCCTGCCGAGCGACGCAATCCCCGCCGCGCAGAGCGACAAAGCTCGCCTGCGAGTCATAATATCAAGAGTATAATCGTTCAGAGTTCCCACCGGCAGCATGCGCACCCGTCTGACTCTCGAATTGGCTGCGGCCATCGCCGTGTTTTATCCCCTGGCAAGTCCCGCCTGGCAGCAGGCTCCCGGAGCGGAGCTGCGCGATGCCGCCGCGGCCCTCCAGCGTTCGGACTTCCAGGCGGCGGAACACATTCTGCGCGCCGAAGTCGCGGCGCATCCGGAAAACGCATGGGCCCTCAGCATGCTCGGGGCCGCGCTCGACAAGCTCAACCGGATCCCCGAGGCGGACGCGTTTCACCGCCGGGCCTCCGCGGCGGCGCCGCGCTCGACGGAAGTCCTGAATAATTACGGCGCGCATCTCTGGCTGTCCGGCCAGGAAAAAGAGGCGGGCAAAATCTATCGCCAGATCGTCGCGCTGGATCCGGCCCATTACAATGCGAATCTTCAGTTGAGCCGCCTGGCATTGAAGGCCGGAGACGTTTCCGAGGCGCTCGGATGCCTGGACCGCCTTCCCGCCGCACAGCAAGCGAGACCGGAAGTGGCTCTCATCCGGCTGGAAGCTCTCTACGCGGCCGGCGATCGGCAGCAGGCCGATGCCCTGGCGGAGCGATTGGCCGAGCAAGCGCGAGGGGATGCGAACCTCGCCGCGGCGGCCGCCAGCGCGCTTTTGAACGCGGGGCAGTTCGCCAGGGCCGAATCCCTGCTGGAGATCGCGCTCCAGCAAACTCCGGCCAATTTCACGGTGCTCTACAATCTGGGCATTGCGGCAACCCGGGCCGGCCATTACGGCCGCGCGCGCGACGTGTTGCAGGCGGCGCTCCGCCAGCAGCCGCGGAACATCGACATCCTCTACGGCCTGGCGTATGCGGAGTATGCTTCGAGGCAATGGGAAGCGGCGGTCCAGCTCCTCTCGCAAGCGGCCCGGCTCGACCCGCATCGCGCCGACGTTCAGAGATTGCTGGCCCTGGCGGCCACCGATCTGGGAGCGCTGGACGACGCCTCCGCCGCCTGGGACCGCTACCTGAAACTCGAGCCTGACGACGCCGCGGCCCGGCGCGAGCGGGGCTACACCGCCGTCCAACGGGGACATCCGGAAGAGGGGCTGGCCGACCTGGAGTGGTTCGCCGCCAGGAATCCCGGCGACGCGGCAGGGCATTACGAACTCGGGCAAGCCGAGCGAGGGCGCGATCTGGAGAAGGCCATGCAGCATTTCGATCGCGCCCTGCAGATCGATCCGAATTACGTTCCCGCGCTGGCTGCCCGCGCCGCTATTTACAACCAGCAGGCCAACCCGGAGGAGGCGCTGAAGGATCTGGAAAAGGCCGCCCGACTGCGCCCGGACGACGCCGTCACTTTGGATCGGCTGGGCCAAACTTATCAGGCCCTGGACCGGACCGCCGATGCGGTGCCAGCGCTGCGCAAGGCCGCGGAGCTGGCGCCTGGCGATTCCAAAACGCTCCTGCATCTCGCCCGCGCGCTGGCGGATTCGGGAAGCATCGAGGAATCCAAGGCCGCGATGGACCGATTCCGCCAGCTTGGCCCGGAGAAGAAGAGCGGCGTGCCCGCCGGTTTCGTGGAGTACGTGGCGCTGACCGATGAGCAACGGCATACCGCTTATCGATCCCGGCTGCAGAAGGCGATTCGCGAACATCCGAACGACGCCGCCCTGCGCGTGGATTACCTGAAGGTGCTGCTGGGCGACGGCCATTTGGAGGAAGCGGCGGCAGCCGCGCGCGCCATCCTGGAGATGCAGCCCGGGACGACGGTGCTGGCGGATGCCGGACGCGCGCTGCTGGCCGCGAAACAGTACGGTCTGGCGTGCGAGCTGTTCCGAACGGCCGAAACGGCCGGGGCGCCGGCCGCGGTCGGAGCCGACCTGGCTGTCGCCACGCGGCTGGCCGAGGCGGAAAAGCTGCAAGCCGCGGGAGATGCCGAAGGCGCCCGGCGGGAGTGGGAGCAGGCGCTCGAAACGGCGCCGGGGAATCCCGATCTGTACCGGCAAGCGGCAGCCTTCCTGGTTCGCAACGGCCGGGCGGAGGATGCCGTGCGGCTGCTCGACCAGGCTCTCGGCAGATTCCCCAAGGACCGCCGGATTCTGCTGCTGAGGGCGGCAGCGGCCGAACTTGCAGGAAACAGCAGGGCGGCCGAACAGTCGCTGGCCGAAATTCACGACCAGTGGCCGGAATGGTACTCGGGCTGGGCGCTGCGGGGCATGGTCCTGGCGGCGGGGCACCGGTTTGAAGATGCGCAAAAGGCGCTGGAAACCGCGATCGCGCTAGGCGCATCCGGTCCGGAAGTGTATTTCTATTTGGCCGAGTCGGCGGTGAGCGCGGGTTCGCCAGACAGAAAAGCCGCCGAGGCTGCCATCCAGCAGGCTCTCCGGCTCGCGCCCGAAGATCCCTGGATCCAGGACCTGGCATCTCGAATCGGCGGCGTCAAAGCGAGCGCTCCGCGGCGTACGGATGGTCCGCCTTATCTAGTGCGATTGTTCCCGTGAAGGACGGAGCGTGAAGGGGGTGCTTCACCGTCTTGGGGATCAGCAGTCGGGACTGCGTTGTGGGGCAGGTTGTTAACCTGCAGCCGATTGGAAATCGGCCCGGCAGTGCTGAACATTGCGGCCTTGGCGGGTTGCCAACCCGCCGCAGGTTGGCAACCTGCCCCACAACGGCCGTGTCTCCCCCAATTCTGTTAAGCACCCGCGTGAAGGGGGGAGCTTGACCTCCGGCGCGGATGCAATATAATAACCGGAATGTTCTCCACAGCTTCGCGCGCCACCGCGGCTGCCCGACCCGATTTTGCTCGCGTTGAAAACTATTACGACAAGTGCCAGAGGTGGTATAGTTGGTGCTATTCGGACCGCGAGGGGCTTTCCATCCACTACGGCTTTTGGGAGCCCTCGACGCGCTCTCGCGACGAGTCGCTCGTCAATCAGTATGTGGAGCTGGAGCAGACGCTGCGTCCGCGGAGGGGGGAATTGGTGCTGGATGCGGGGTGCGGAGTAGGCGGAGCCTCCTTGTGGCTGGCTCGACGCACCGAGGCGCGGTTTGAAGCGGTGACGCTGTCGTCCGTTCAACTCAAGCTGGCGCGGCAGTTCGCCCAACGGAAAGGGCTGGCCGGCTGCGTATCGTTCCGCCGGATGAACTACTTCCATCTGGACTTTCCCGACGCTTCCTTCGATGCGGTGTTCGGCATCGAGAGCTTCTGCTATTCCTACCCGGCGCCGATGCGGCTCTTCCGCGAGCTGCATCGCGTGCTCAAGCCGGGCGGGCGCCTGTACCTCTCCGACGGCATGCTGCGGCGGCAGCCGCGGACAACCGAGGAACACACGTTGGCGTCGGACGTCAGCCACGGTTTCAAGATGTCCGGCTGGTCGACCATGGCGGAGATAGGCGAGGCGCTCGGGAACGCGGGCTTCGGGGAGATCGGATTCAAGGATAAGTCAGAGAGTATCGGACCGTCGGTGGATGACATCCACCGGCGTGGGATGCTGGCTGCGCCATTGCGGCATCTCAAACCGCTGGGACTGGTATCGCGCGTGGAGGTGGAGAATCTGCTGGCCACACGCGCGCAAAAGAGGATGTATACATGTGGCCTTTTCGGCTACGGAGTTTTTTGGGCTCACCGGTAGGTAGTGTGCGGTGTTGCGAGAAGGAGAAGCGAAGTGCGTCGAGACGAGCGGGGGGCGATCCCTGCGGGGAACGTCTCCGGCGGCAGAAACGTTGCGTAACGGCGCGAACAGGCGAGCTTCGCTCGCCGGGCGGGTTGAACAACCCGCCGCAGGTTGACAACCTGCCCCACAAGGGTTTCTGGAAAGTGTCTGCGCCACTATTGCTATTGGCCCTGGCTGCGACGGCGGCGGCGCAGGTCACCATCGATGCGGGCGTGATCGCGGGGACGGTGTCCGATCCGCAGGGCAAGCCGGTGGCCAACGCGGCCATCAAGGTGTCGGGCCGCACGGAGGAAAGCCGCATTACGGCCGATGACGGCACGTACCGCTTCCCTCGGCTTTTGCCGGGAGTCTACCGCGTCCAAACCGAAGCGCCGGGCTTTGCGCCGCAGGCCAGCGAAAACGTGACGGTGGTGGTGGGCGAGACCACCTTTCTCAACATCACCCTGGGGGTGGGGCAGAGCCGGTTCAGCGTGACGGTTTCGGCGCAAATGCCCGCCGTCGATTTCGAGCGTGCCCAGCAGGCCAACGTGATCGGGCCCGACCGCATCGAGAACCTGCCGGTCAACCAGCGCAATTATCTGGATTTTGCGATCCTCACACCAGGCGTGGTCTCCACCGCGACGATCGCGGACTCGGCGGACTTCCGCGTGCTGGTGGCGCCCACCTCCGGGCTGGGCTTCGCCGGAAGCAACGGGCGCGGCAACAACGTGTCGATCGACGGCATGCCGATCAACGGGGCCACCGGGAACGTGCGGCCGGCGCTGCCGCAGGCGGCGGTCCAGGAGTTCCAGGTCAACCGCAACAGCTATTCGGCGGAGTACGGCGGGGCGTCGGGGGGAGTGATCAATATCGTGACCAAGCCCGGCGGCAACGGGCTGCACGGGGAAGTGTTCGGGCTGCTGCGGGACCGCGCGATCGAGGCGCGCAACTATTTCGACCCGCACAAATCGGGCTACACGCGCGAGCAATCGGGAGCGTCGCTGTCGGGACCGTTGGCCAGGGACCGGACCTTCTTTTTCGCGACGTTCGAGCGGCTGGACCGGCACGAGACGGTGTTCGTGCCGATCCTGTCGGACCCGGGAATCCTGAACCGGCTGACGCCCTCGCAGCAGCAACTGGCGACGGCCTTGACGAACTCCGGCATCGGAGCCCTGGCGCAGGTAGGCGCGATCATGCAGACCGTGTTGACGCCCTCCACGAACCCCGCGGTGCCCGCGGTTTTCAACGCCAACAGCGGCACGTTTCCGTTTACCGGAACCCAGAACCAGGCATCGCTGCGGCTGGACCACAAGCTGAATGCCAAGAACTACATGTTCTTCCGGGCCAGCATCACGCGGGAGGATCTGGCCAACACCAAGTTCGGCGCGCTCTCGGGACTGAGCAACGGCAACAGCACGCGCTGGGCCGACCAGACCTTCGTGCTGAGCGATTCGACGCAGTTCAGCCCGCGCTGGCTGGGCATCACGCGGCTGTCCTTCGCGCGGGCGCGCTTCTTCATCCTGCCCAACGACCCGATCGGCCCCGAGATCATCATCAACGGCTTCGGATCTTTCGGGCGGGACTACGTGTATCCCTTCAACCAAAACGAATGGTATTGGGAAGGCCGGCAGACATTCAGCTATACTTCGCAGCGCCACTCGCTGAACTTCGGGGTGGACGTAAGCCCGGTGCGCGACTCGTCGGACGTGGAGACGTTCTTCGGCGGCCGGTTCCTGTTCGGCGACGGCATTCCGCTTTCGACATTGCTGGACGCCCAGTCGCCCGGCCTCTCGGCTACGCTGCGGCAGACGCTGCCTGCGCTGGGCCAGGCGTCGCTGGTCCCGGCGGTCGATGCGCCCATCACCGCGCTGCAGGCGTATGCGCTGGGGCTGCCGCTGGCGTACCTGCAGGGTTTCGGAAACAAAGTGTACCAGGCGTGGCGCGCCACCGAGAGCACGTTCGTGCAGGATAGCTGGCGCGTCGATCCGAACCTCACCTTGAATATCGGGCTGCGGCAGGACTTCGATGCCCCTCCCGACATCCGCCACGTGAATTACTTTTCGCCGCGGTTCGGCTTCGCGTGGAGCCCGTTCCAAGGCGACACGGTGATCCGCGGCGGATACGGGATCTTCCGCGAGACGGTGCAACTGGCCATCCCGTTCGCCCAGAAGGAGCTGAACCGCCCGGACGTGACCCTGATGGTGGTGCCGATCACGGGCGTGCCGGGGGTGATCAATCCGCTGACGAACCAGCCGATCACTTCGGCCGACATTTACCAGACGCTCTCGGCGGAGGGCGTGCTGGGGCGCCGGCAGCCCCAGGAGTCGGACCTGGCGCGACTGGGGATTCCACCTGGATTCCGCTTCCCGACGGGCGGCGGCGTTCAGGGCGACTACACCAGCCCGTACACGCACCAGGCGAGCCTGGAAGTGGAACACGGGTTCGGCCGGCTGGCGGTGGGCATCTCGGGCGAGTACAGCCGGGCCCTGCACGTGTGGCGCGATCACGACCAGAACCTCATCCAGGTGGGCACGCGGCCGGACGGGTGGCCCATCTTCGGCCAGAAGAATCCCAACTACCTGAACTACTACGTGTACGAATCCTCGGGGAACGCCTCGTATGTCGCCATGGTGCTGCACGCCACCAAGCGTATGTCGCATCACTGGAGCGTGGACGCGCACTTCACGTGGAGCAAGGCGCTGGACGACGTGACCGATTTCACCCTGGAGTACGAGGCGGCGAACCAGCTCGACAACCGCGCCGAACACGGCCTCTCGCCGTTTCACCAGAAGTACCGGTTCGTGGGCACGGCCATTTTCGAATCGCCGGTCGCGTCTCGCAAGACTTTTGGCGGGCGGCTGCTGTCGGGCTGGATGTTCTCTCCGATCGCGAGCGCCAATTCGTTCCGGCCATTCAACGTGCTCACCGGCACGGACAACCTGGGCGACGGCGAGACCACCACGCACCGGCCGCTGGGACTGGGGCGCGACGTGGGGATCGGACCGAATTACTTCAGCGTGGACGAGCGGCTCTCCCGGCCGTTTTCCCTGGGGAAGGAACGGCGGGTGCGGGGGCAAGTGATCGCGGAATGCTTCAACGTCCTGAACCGGACGAATTTTCAGGCGGTGAACAACATCGTGGGGGATGTGCCGCTTTCGGCGCTGCCCCATCCGATCGTGGGCACCAGGGCGTCGCCGACTACGCCGCTGGCTTACACCGCGGCGTACGATCCGCGGCAGTTTCAATTCGGCTTGAAGTTTTCATTTTGAGGGACAGGGAACGTGCGAAAGATTGCGATTCTGGGCGGCGGCGTGGGGGCGATGGTCACGGCGGTGGAGCTGACCAACGATCCGAACTGGAAACAGCAGTACGAGGTGACGGTGTACCAGATGGGCTGGAGGATCGGGGGGAAAGGCGCAAGCGGGCGCAACCCCGATTACAGCCAGCGCATCGAGGAGCACGGGCTGCACATCTGGATGGGCTTCTACGAGAACGCGTTCCGCATGATCCGCGCGGTGTATGACGAGCTGCATCAGAAAGGCCTGGCGCCCGATTCGCCGTTCCAGAGCTGGACGGACGCTTTCAACCCGACGAGCTTCACTCCGCTGCTCGAATACGTGAACGGGCAATGGAAGCAGTGGCCCATTCTGTTTCCGACGAACGACCTGCTCCCGGGCGAGGGCAGCGCGCTCGACGAGCCGCTCCCGACCGTATGGGAGAGCTTCGGCATGATCCTGGAGTCGGTGGTGGAGCGCGTGGAAGAGACTCTCGGGATCGACCCCCTGGACACTCATTCGAGGCGGCTGCACTGGCTGGTGGACACCATCACTTCCGGCAGCGAATCGGTGGTCTGCCTTATTCCCGGCAGGCACTCGCTGCTGCTGGCGCTGATCGACAGCATCCAGGAAGTGCTCGAGCTGATGCTGGGGTCGCCGGTGGCACAGGCGGTGGAAGCGGCGGACGACGATCTGCGGCGCCTGGCGATGATCCTCGATACGGCGCTGGCCGCGCTGCGGGGCATGGCCGCGGACGACGTGATCTGCGGCGGTTTCGAGCAGATCAACCAGTACGATTTTGTGGAGTGGCTGGGGCGCAACGGCGCGCACCACCCGTTGAACCCGATCACCCTGGGGATGTACGACGCGTGCTTCGCCTACGTCAAGGGCGCGGCCCAGGGCGTGAACATGGAAGCCGGGACCTTCCTGCGCGCGGCCCTGCGGCTGATCTTCACCTACAAGGGCGCCATCTTCTGGCGCATGATGGCGGGGATGGGCGACACCATCTTCAGCCCCATCTACAAGGTGCTGGAGGCCCGCGGGGTGACATTCAAGTTCTTCCACAAAGTGACCGGATTGCATCTCTCGGCGGACCGGCAGCGGATCGCAAGCATCGACATCGACGTGCAGGCGACCGTGAAGGGCGGCGGCGAATACAATCCGCTGGTTACGGTGCTGGATCTTCCGTGCTGGCCGAGCGTCCCGGATTACGACCAGTTGGTGGAAGGGAACCAACTGAAGGGCACCCCCGGCCATCCGTTCGCGAACAACTATTTCCAGAACACGAACCTGGAATCCTGGTGGACCGACTTCCCGCCGGCGGGGAAGAAAACGCTGGCGGCGGGGACGGATTTCGACGACGTGGTGCTGGGCATTTCGCTGGGCGCGCTGCCGTTCCTATGCGGCGAGCTGGCGGCGGCCGACCCGAAGTGGGCCGCGATGCTCCAGAACGTGCGCACCGTGCGCACGCAGGCGCTGCAACTGTGGATGAACAAGACCGCGGCGGACATGGGCTGGAAGGCGGAGAGCGGGTTCCTGTGCCCGCCGAATGTCACCGAAAAGCCGGTGCTGACGGGGTTCGTGGAGCCCTTCGATACCTGGGCGGACATGAGCCACCTGATCCCAAGGGAGGCATTCCCGGCCGGCGAGGTGCAGCAGATCGCCTATTTCTGCAATGCCGCTCCGGACGATCCGGCGATGCCGGGGTTCAACGACGCGGGGTATCCGGACCGCGTGTTGCAGCAGGAAGCCGCGACGGCGGCGAACTTCTTGTCGCAAAGCGGGGCGGCCATCTGGCCCAAGGGGCGCGACCCGCACGATCCGGGCCAGTTCGACTCCTCGGTGCTGGTGGACGGCATGGATGCCCAGTTCGTGCGGGTGAACATCGATCCCAACGAGCTGTACGTGCAGTCGCTGGCGGGGACGGGGCAGTTCCGGCTGCCGCCGGACCAATCGGGGTTCGACAACCTGGTGCTGGCCGGGGACTGGACCGAGAACGAGCTGAACGTGGGCTGCGTGGAGGCGGCCGTCACATCGGGAATGATGGCCTCGCGGAAACTGTGCGGGAGGCCCGAACGATTTTTCGGGGCGGGCGGGGGCCGGCTGCCGATCGGCGGAGGGGAATAGGCGCGATTCACTCGAGAATGTTCGCCCAATGGCGGAATATGATCTCTTCCTGAGCTATAACCGTAAGAGCGCGGCAGCCGTGGAGAGCATTTGCTCCGGGTTGAGGTCCTGCGGCATCCATGCGTTTCTGGATATCGACAGCTTGCCGAAAGGACTGCCGTGGATGACGGAACTCGCCAAAGCACTGGACAGTACTCGTGCCGTTGCGGTGTTCCTGGGGGAAGAGGGTCCCGGCGAGACGCAAGAGAGCGAAGTGCAACTCGCGCTGACTCTGCAAGCCGAGATGAAGGGCCGAGGGCGGAGTTATCCGGTATTCGCCGTGCTCCTCCCCGGCGCCAGACGCGCCGATATCCCAGTCTGGTTACGTTTGAACACGTGGGTCGACTTGACGGCGGATATCGAGGATCCCGAGAAACTGGCTGAACTGATCGCGGCCATACCTGGCGCCAAGGCCGAGACCCCGCCGGCTCGTCAACGCTCCCGCAGGCGCCTACGCTCCTCTCTCGTCCGATGGGGCGCGGTGACGATAGTGGTCGCCGCGGTATTGGTTTGGGCTGCTGCAAACAGGATCGCGGCGCTCCGGAGAGGGGATCGGCACCCACTCGCCGGTCCTATCTCGATCGCCTGGACCGAGCCTGCTTCCTGGAGCAATGCGGATTGGCGGAACAGCGGGAAGGCCTGGCCAACGTTATTGATCAGCGGTCCCAATCCCGGCTTGATCAAGACGCCATACGGGGTGGTGCTCCGCGATTTCAAGGTCATCTTCAACCTGGCGGTGAGAGCCGGCGAGCGCTCGGCGGCCTGGCTGGTGCGTGCGGACCGAAACGAATATTATCTGTTTCGTTACTCGTTCCCGCGCGACGGGAAGCCGGGAGAACTGCGCGGCCTGCTGCAACTCCGGGGCAAACAACCGGCGGAGTTTTGCCGTCAATCGTTGTACACGGAGCCATTCCCGGAGGGGCACGCGCTGATCGTGGTGGCGCAAATCGCCGGGCAATCGGTGGAGCATAAGTTCAACCTCACATGTCCTCTGAGCGACCCGCGGTGCCAGGGGGAGCACGATCCGCTGGAGAACGAGCCGCAAGCGGTTCCGTGCGTGCTGCCTGCCAATGGTCCGGCGGCCGGCGGCTTCGGATTTGTGGCGGGAGACAGCACGGGCGAAATGGAGGTGCAGGAATTTGAACTGGCCGGCCTGCCCAAGTGATGGAGCGATGACCCGGTACGCGGCCCTGCTCATACTGGCTTTGTGGCTTGGTCCAGCGTCAAGATCGATCGCCCAGACTCCGACGCGCGGGAGCGTTCGCGGCGTGGTCTGTTATCAGATGCCGGGCGGAAAATGCGCCACGCCGGAAGAATTGGCGGTGCCCGGCGAGCCGGTTCCCCCGGCCCTGCTGCCCGACATCACGGTCACGCGCCGCGATACGGGAGTCCCACAACCCGGCGGCAGGAGCAACGGCAGAGGCGAGTTCCAGATCCTGGAGCTGCCCGTCAGCAAACCGCTGGTTCTCATGGCGTGCGGAATGGTAGCCAGCGGGGGTGCCAGAACGCGGTATTGCGGGTTCGCCGACGCCACGGCGCACGAAAACAAAGACGAAAACGCCAGTCCCATCCCGGCCCACATGACCCGGAGCGATCAACCGACATCCGGCGGCGGCGGCCAGTTGGTGGAATTCAACCTGGCCGCGGTGGGCGGCGCAGGCCCGGGCGGGCCTTGCGCGGAAGGCGAATGTGAACCGGCGGAGGTCCCAGTCCCCGACAGCGTCGACCTGGCGCTCAGCATCGCCACGAGCGGCTCCGGCAGCGCCATCGATCGCGCCACGGTCATTCTGATCGATCTGGAGTCCCGCGGAGTCACCTATGTCCGCAGAAGTGACGCACACGGCCTCTACACAAAACAAATCCAGAGCGGAGCCACCTACGCCGTCACCATTTTGGCCGAGGGTTTTGGTCCCGCCAATTTTTTCCTGTACGGCGGCCAAGGCGGCGTGAGGATGCGCCGGGAGGGCGAAGACTGGCACGATGTGACGAAGATCGAGCTGGCTCCGTTGTCGCCGGCGCTGAACGATTTTCGCGGTGAGGGCGGGATCGCCACCGCGGAGGCGATGATGCGTTTCCGGTTCGACAACGCGGGAATCGAGTTGCTGCCTCTGCGCGTGCGGAGCGCGGATCAACTTGCTTTGCTGCTGCCGGGTGTTTCGCCGCCGCCCGAGACCTGGGCTGAATCGGGTCCGGGTATTGCCCCGGGAGTCGGCACGGCGGGCCAGTTCTCGGTGAACGGCATTCGCAGCCGGGAGAACAATTTCACCATGGACGGCTCCGATAACAACGACGAGGACGTCGGTGTGCGCCGCCAGGGTTTCATCGCTCTTTTTCCACAATCGTTGGACAGCCTGGCGGAATTCCAGGTGATCACCGCTTTGCCGGACGCACGCTTCGGACGAACGATTGGCGGGCAAGTGAATGCCGTATCGCAGTCGAGCGGCAATCGGTTCCACGGGAAGGTATACGGATTTCTGAGCGATGCCCGCTGGAACGCGCGCGATTTCTTCGATCTGGTGGGGAGCCAATACCCATCCGCGGCGCGTTCCCAGATCCCGATCACCACGGACGGAACCTTCAACGGCCCACGCGTCCAGTTTGCCAGTGTCAACCCACCCTTTACACTGGACCCGGCCAGCATCGGGCTGCCGTTTCAGATCCGGGACGGTGTGGGATACCAGAGCAATCCGGCCGCACCGGACACTTACACGCATACGCAATACGGCACTGTGTTGGGCGGCCCAGTGACTCGCGACAATACGTTCTTGTATATCGGGGTGGAGGGCATCGGGCTTCGATCCACGCGGGAAACCCATTTTGCGGTCCCCACGGTCCGCGAGCGCGGCCTGTTCGAGTCTGGCGATCGCGGGTTGATGCTGCCAGAGGTGATTTCGGCTCCCAATGGAACGGCTGCGGCCGGCGCACCAGTACCTACCGTTCCGGCCAACATTCAGGGAACAGCCGTATTCAGCCTGTTTCCGTTCCCCAACGATCCGCTCGGGCCGTACGGCGTGAACACCTATACGGAAAGGCTGGCGTCCGGCGGTGACGGAAACGTGGCCTTCGCGAGAATCGACCGGCAGCAGCCGCTGTTCGGATTCCGGCACCTCATCACCGCGCGTTTCAACCGGACCGACGAGAACAGCATTCTGCCGGCAGTGGAAGGCGCCATCTTCTCCTCGCTGCGAGCCTACTGGCGGACCTACAACGGAGTTCTGATCGTGTCCACCGGCCTCACTGCGAACCTGGCGAACAATTTCCGATTCGCCTACGGCCGCACGGGCGCACACTTTGACGAGGTGAGGAGTTCGGCTTTGATTCCAAGCCACCTTCCGCAGACGCCGATGCTGTTGAACGCACCACTACTTTTCAATTTCACGCGGGAAGGTATGCCCGCGACCTACACCGCGGAACCGTTGCTATCCAGCTCAGGGCCTTATCCGACTACGCCTTATTGGACTACCGAGGATGTGACGGGGCCGCTCGGGCAGGTGGAGATCGCCGGGTTCAGTCCGGTGGGCGTGGATCCATCGCATTTCCCGCAGCGGCGGAGTCAGGATACGTTCCAGTGGGCGGACACGCTCACCTTCGCGAAGGGGCGTCATCTTTTGTATGCGGGCGCCGACCTCCGTCGATCGGATTTCGACAATTGGATCGAGAAGAACACGAGACCGCAACTCACCTTCAATGGTTTGCCTGTGTCTCTCCCCGCGGACTGCGGCGTTGGGGCGGGTTGCCAGTCCGGCTTTACGGCCCTGGATCTGGCGGCCCTGGGCGTCCCGGCGTCGTTCCTGCAGACGGTGGGCACGACCAATGATTACTCTCTTCGGTTGAGAAAACTACAGGCGGACGGGTTTGTACAGGACAACATCCGATTGGCCCGGAATTTCCGGCTTATGGCAGGACTGCGTCTCGAGGGCAACGGGCTGCCAACGGATCTCGATCAGAAGATCTCGCAGTCCTTCGACGCGGCGTTCATCACGGCGGCCATCAATGCGGGATTCCAGGTATGCGACAACAGCACCAACGGAGTTTGCAGGCCGATCGTACAGGGCCTGATTACCACGCTGACCAAGGACTTCGGGAAAACGTTCGGCGGCGATCGTTTGTCGGTGAACCCGCGAATCGGGTTTGCGTGGGACCCGTTCCAGACCGGGCAGACAACGGTCCGCGGCGGATTCGGCGTTTATACCGGCCAGTTCCCGGCAATTGTGATGAACGAATCGCGGAGTTCATTTCCGAGCTTCCTGACCGTCAATCAGGCGAATTATGTTCCGTTCGAGCCGATATACTCACTAGCCTTACTCAATGCCCAGCCGGGAACATTCGGCACCTTTCCGCACGCTTCGACGGAGGCCGCGACCGCGGGGACTTTCATAGCCGATGTGTTTCTATCACTTCTGGAACCAGCCTCGATCAGCATCATTCAACCAGCCGAGGGGATCAAGAACCCGCTGGCTTATCACGCCGCGTTTTCACTAGACCGCACGCTCCGGCGCGACTATCTGGCCGCCAGCATTTCCTACGTGGGGACTTTCGGACGGAGACTGCTTCGCGTAGAGACTCCTTTCGGAGGCCCCGCGGTCAGTTCCATCACGCCGCCGCTGTTGACGTCCGCGGTCTTCCCGGTTATCAAGGCAGTTCCATCGACGCGGGGAATACCTGTCGCTCTCGAGAGCGCTACCATCAACCCGGAGTTCTTCGCGAGCACTTCCAATTCCAGTTACCACTCACTCCAGGCCGTGTTGCGCGGCGGTGTACCTCGCGGACTTCAATTCAACGTTGCTTTCACCTACGCTCACAGCATCGACGACGCCTCGGACTTCTTCGATACGGCGGGAACGCCCGCTTTGCCGCAGGACAGTTTTCACCGCTCCGAGAGGGCCTCTTCCAGCTTCGATGTCCGCTTGCGGGCCGTGGCACACGCCGCCTGGGACCTTTCGCGCGGTTCCAATTCGCGCTGGCTGGGCGGGTGGTTTGTCAGCGGCATCTATATGGCGCAGAGCGGACAGCCATACACGGTCAATACCACTTACGACTGGAACGCCGACGGCAATCTGACGGATCGCCTCGACAACACGGTGGGATTGATCCAAACACCTGCCGGAGGGGACCCGCGCGTGCGCCTGTCTCTGGCTCCGGGCACGAATCCAATGGACCTTTTGGCCCCCCATTTCCCGGGACAGGACCCAGCCACGTACCGGAGCGGCGCGGTGGGGCGCAACACCTTCAATGGCATCGGCCTGACAAACCTGGACCTGGCGCTCATCAAGGCTTTCCGTTTTGGAGAAGCCGCGCGGCTGGAACTGCGGACCGAGTTATTCAATGCCTTTAACCGAGCGGATTTCGGGCTGCCGGTGCGATACCTCGAAGCTCCCGGTTTCGGACAATCGGTGAATACCATTCAGATGGCGCGGAGCCTGCAGTTTGGCTGCGGACTCTCATTTTGACGGGCGGCGCCGCACATTGCGGCCGTAAGCTGCGATAGAATCTGAGGATTCCTGGAGGATCGAGTGCTCCCGACGTTGTCCAAGAACCCCACCCTGGCCGCCACGTGTGCCGCGGTCTTATTCCTCTCTTCATCGGCGCCGCGAAGGGCACACGGAACAACTATGACTTTCGAAGAGACTCCGCAAACCGGCGAAGTTACGACCCGCGCGGCCGTCGACCGGTTCAACGAGGCATTTAACCGGCACGACGCCGACGCCCTGGCGCCGCTCATGACCGACGACACCGTATTCGAGGATACATCTCCCGCGCCGGATGGGCGGCGGATAGAGGGGAAGACCACGGTGGTGGCGTTCTGGCGGGAGTGGTTCGCACGCAATCCCGATGCGCGGTTCGAGGCCGAGGAAACGATCGTGAGCGGCGATCGGGCCGTGGTGCGGTGGGTGTATCACAAGATGCGCAACGGGCAGCCGTGGCACCTCCGCGGGGTGGACGTGTTCACCATTCGCAACGGGAAAGTGGCCGCCAAGCTGGCTTATGTGAAAGGATGAGCGGCCAGGATGGGTAGCGGCCAGCGGCGACTTCGCGGTCCGTGGGATTCGGACCATGGTATTGAACTATGGTACAAATCGAATATGCGGGAGATCGCGATTTCCAAGTTCAAGGCAACGTGTTTGGCCGTCCTGGAGGACGTGCGGCGGACCGGCGCGCCCGTACGGGTCACAAGATTCGGGCGTCCGGTAGCCGAAGTGGTGCCGGCCAGAGCGGAAACGGCGTCCTCCTGGCTAGGGTGTGCCAAGCACTCGGTCGAGATCTCCGGTGACATCACCGAACCTGTCGGAGCATTTAGCCGTTGGACAGGCCGGAAATGAAGTTACTCCTCGACACGCACATCTGGATTTGGGCCCTCCATAGCCCTGAGAAACTGGGGCGGAGAGTTCGGCGCGAGCTGCAACGAGCCAGTAACGAACTGTATCTATCGCCGGTGTCGATTTGGGAAGCTCACCACCTGGTGCAGAGGAAACGACTTCGCGTACGGCAGGGCTTTGCGCAATGGCTCGATGACGTGATGGCCCGGGTTCCACTCCGGGAGGCGCCATTCACTTTTGCCGTGGCCGCGGACGCTTCGAGAATCGAGCTTCCCCAATCCGATCTCGGGGACATCTTTCTGGCCGCCACCGCCCTGGTCTTCGACCTTACGCTGGTGACCACCGACTCCCAACTGCTGGCCTGCTCCTGGCTGAAGACCCTTCCCAATCACTGAGCGCTCGATGGGCGCGGACCTATCTCTTCAGGCCTGCTTCCCAATTCAGCACCACGGTAGCAGGATCCGACGCTACTCCCGACGCCGGCACCGTCAGCAGGAATCGCTTGCCGTCTCGCGCTACGTCGTATCGATACAAAGTGTTCGAACCTACGGACGGCGTGTCAAACAGCGGATGTGGAGGGGATGCCTGGAATGCCGGCTCCGTCTTGACGTCGACGGCCATTACCTTACGGTCCGGGGCGAGGTAGAACAGTTCCTTGCCATCGCCGCGCCACCGAGGCTGCAAACCGCCGGCGCTCGAAACCATCCATTTTCCGCTGTGCTCGCCGCCGGGGGGAAACGGACGGACATAGATCTCATATCTGCCGGACTCATCCGAGCAATAGGCCACCCAGCGGGAATCGGGCGAGAACTGGCCCATCGTCTCATTGAACTGGGTATTCGCAAAAGGAATCGGTTTGCGCTCGCCGCCACCCAACGGATCGGGGAGCGCCCAGAGGTCCATACCGTTCTTCGGAGAGGGCTCCATGTAGAGCAGAAAACGGCCGTCGCGGGACCAGTCATCGAGGTACTTGACCATACCGGACTGGAGCAGCGGCTGTTCGCTGCCGCTGTTACTGGCGGCTTTTACGGACAGCCCAGGACCGCGAAGCGCGGCGAACGCGACATACCTCCCATCGGGAGACCACGCCGGCGTTCGCGCGCCCTCCTGCTGAAAGGTCATGCGTGAGTTGATGCCGCGCGCGATATCCAGCAACCAAATCTCGCGGTTGGCTCCCTGCGACTGGCGGCTGTAGGCGATACGGTTGGCGTCGGGAGAGAGAGCCACGTCGGAATAGTCGCCCGGCTCGCCGGCGCGCCCGAGCACGTGGCCTTGACGATCGTACCAGTTGAACTGCCAACCCCCGCTGCCGCCGGTGCGATACGCCAGCACGCCGTTGGCGGAGACCGAGAAAACCGCGCGCGTGATGGACGTCCCCACTTGCTCGGCAACCGGAACCGGCTCGCCGGCCGTCTCCAGGCGGCGGTCGTCGAAAGGCTGCGCCATCAGGGAGCCCTCCCGCAGAAACAGCAGATGACCCATGGAAGCGCCGTGCGCGGGCGGGGTGTATGCGGGGCTGAAATCAGTCTCCTGAATCCGCTTCAAGCTTTGCTGCTCGGGCTTGACTCCCAGCGAGCCCACGTAGATTCCGCCGTATCCCGGCACGGCGGAACGGCGCACATAGACAAAATGATCGCCATCCGGCAAGAAAACCGGGTCGCTGTGGTTGCCTTCCTGGCGCGAGGACTCCATCCGGGTGACGGGTAAGGCCTCGCCGCCAGCCGAGGAAACCTGCATGATGGGACCGCCGTTGCTGCCAAAGACGATAACGCCATGCCGGTTCCAGGATCCGCCTAAAACCACGGCGGTTGCGTCGCACAGGCTTTGCGGCGGGCCGCCCGCAATATCGATCTTCTTCAGCTTGCCGGCGGACTGGAAGACGAGGAAGCGGCTGTCGGGCGACCAGAAGAAAGTTACGGTCCCTTCGGCGCCGGCCAGCGGCCGAACCTCCAGCGAGTCGAGCGAGCGGAGCCACAGGCGGTCCGCGCCATCCGGCCCGACGGCGGTGAAAGCGAGGTGGCGGCCATCGGGCGAAAGGCTGAGCCAGGCGCCGAAACTTCCTTTATCGGGCGGGGGAACAATGAAGCGAACCAGCGGTTCGGGCGGCGGAGATTCGCGGAAGTGGATAGCGGCGATGGTGGCCGCGGCACTCGCCAGAAGGGCGGCGGCGACCCAGGGCAGCCACACGCGGGATGGCGGCGCCGGCTGGGGCGCCGGGGCTGCAATCGGCTGCGTGGCCGGCTGCTCCAGTTCGAGCCGCGCGTCGCCGATATCGCGCAGCCGGCGCTTGGGATCGCGCTCGAGGCAGCGTTGGAGGAGGATGCGGATATTGCCGGGCAGGCCGGCGGGCATCAGCGACCAATCGGGGTCCGCGCGCAGCACGGCCGCCAGGGTATCGGAGATGGTGGGCGCCGCGAAGAGTGTGCGCCCGGCAAGCATTTCGTGCAACAGCACGCCGAAGGACCAGATGTCGGAGCGCTTGTCGGCGTCGTGGCCGCGCGCCTGCTCCGGGGACATGTAGGCGGCGGTTCCCATGATCACGCCGGCAACGGTCGCGCGCATGGTGAGGGTGGGCGACTGCCGCGGATCGGCCGCGGCCGTTTCGCCCGCCAGGGCCTTCGCCAGCCCGAAATCCAGGACCTTCACGCGTCCTTCCGGGGTGACCTTGATGTTCGCCGGTTTCAGATCGCGATGAATGACGCCGCGTTCGTGGGCGTATTCGAGAGCTTCGGCGATCTGCCTGGCGATCGGTAGCGCGTCCTCCAGGGGCATGGCACCCTGCGCGATTCTTTCCGCCAGGGTAGGGCCTTCGACCAGCTCGATTACCAGGGCCCGGTCTTCGACGCCGTAGATCGCCGCGATGTTGGGATGGTTGAGCCGCGCCAGCAGTTGCGCCTCGCGCTCGAACCGCGCCATGCGGTCGGCATCCTGGGCGAAGGCTTCGGGCAGAACTTTGATGGCGACGTCGCGGTCCAGCTTGGTGTCGGTGGCGCGCCAGACCTCGCCCATGCCGCCTTCGCCGAGCTTGGAGGTGATGCGATAGTGGGCAATCGAAGAGCGCGGACTCATCGTACCGGTTAGAGAATGATACCACTCCCGGACCGGCTGGAGGCCCGCGGGACGCCGCGAGCCAGACCGGCGCCGGGCGCGCGCTTTCCGGGCATCGGCCCGTGTGCCCTATCCCCTTTTCACAAAGCTGCCGATATGAAGCAACAGGGTGAGAACTCGAACCTCACGCGCGTTGCTCTTCCTGGCGCTGCTGCCGGCCGGCTTGACCGCACAACGATATAGCTTCAAGCGCTACGACCAGGATTCGGGACTGCCCAACCAGGACATTCGCGCCCTGGTGCAGGATCGCACCGGGTTTCTGTGGATCGGCACGGACAACGGGTTGTTTCGCTATGACGGGCACCGTTTCCGGGGCTTTACCACCGCCGATGGCCTGCCTACCTCGGAGGTGGAGGGGCTCGGCGAGACGAGGGATGGGACGCTTTGGGTGGCGACGTACCGGGGCCTGGCCCGGTTCAGCGGGGAGCGATTCGAGGCCGTAGACATCTCTCCGGCAGGCGCGGCGATGGTGGTCGCCGACGACTTACAGGGGCGCCTGTACGTGGGAACCTCGAAGGGCCTGCTGATCGCCGAACCGGCCGCGGGCGGGTGGCGAAAGCCGGTGTTCCGGCTGTACACCATGGCCTCGCAGAAATCGCAGGTGGTGAGGAGTATCGTGGTCCCCGGATCCGGGCCGGTGTGGTACACGTGCGGCGTGCAACTCTGCCGCCTGGATGGCCGGAGCGTGACGTCGCGGGCCGAGTGGGGCGTGCCGGACGACTTGTGGGAGGCGTTGCGGATCGATCTCCAGGGCAACCTCTGGGCGCGCAGCCGGACGAAGCTGATGGAACTGCCGAAGGGGGAGGAAAGGTTCTTGCGGCGGGAAGGCGATTTGCCGCCGGCGTCCACGCGGGGGACACTGCTGGCAGGCCGGGATGGCCAGCTTTGGGTTCCCACCCTGCGCGGGCTGGCGCGCCGCACGGCGGCGGGATGGGACATCATCGGAAAGTCGCGCGGCCTGCCGATCAGCAGTGTGGCCTGCGCGCTGGAGGACCGGGAGGGATCGATCTGGATCGGCCTGAACGGAGCCGGCCTGGCGCGCTGGCTGGGTTATCCACACTGGGAATTGTGGACCGAAGCGGAGGGGCTTTCGTCGGAATCGGCCTGGGGAATCCAACGCGACCGCTCCGGAGTCCTGTGGGCCAACCACGACACCGGAGTCAGCCGGTTCGACGAGGCCGGGCACCGATGGGAGGACCTGAAGGTTCGCGGTTTGCCCATCGCGCAGACGACCGCGCTGGCACGGGCGTCGGATGGATCGCTGTGGGTGGGGCAGGTCAACGGGCTGGTTCACATCGACCGGCGGCGGGAGGCGGCGACGGTATATGGGCGGGAGTCCGGGCTGGACTACCCCTGGATCACGGGCATAGCGCTCGACGATCACGACCGCGTTTGGGCCGCCACGCCCGCGGGCCTGTATCGCAGTGTAGACCGCGGGGGGAGAATCCGCTTCGAACGGGAGCAACTGCCGCTGGAACGCGGAGCCGACTTTCTGTATGCGTTGTGGATCGACCGGAGAGGGCGGCTGTGGGTGGGCGGCTGGGGCGGACTTCTTCGGCTGGAGGCAGGCCGGTGGACCCGCCTGACCACCAGCGACGGGCTATTGAGCAACCGCGTGATGCACCTCGGCGAGGGAAAGGACGGCTCCCTGTGGGTTTCCTACGCGGAGCCCCTGGGAGTATCCCAGGCTTTCGTCGATGGCGAGCGTCCGCGCTGGCGACACTTCTCCCGCGATACCGGGTTGCGGTCGGACAAAGTCTTCTTCATGGGATCGGACGTCCGCGGCGGGATCTGGTTCGGCACGGACCAGGGCGTGGATGTTTTCGATGGCCGCTCCCTGCGGCACTTCGACCACACCGACGGCCTGGCGTGGGACGACTGCAACGGCAACGCCTTCTGGGCGGACAGCGACGGCAGCGTGTGGATCGGCACGAGCCGGGGCATCTCGCATTTCCGCATACCGGCCACGGGGCTGCCGGCGCGCCCGACGGATGCTCCCGTGCTGTTGACTTCGGCTGTCTTCGGCGACCGGAGCATGGGCCTCGGCGGAGCGATCTCGGTAGCGTGGCAGCAGCGCTCCCTGCAGGTCGGTTTCGCCGCCATGACACTGCTCAACGAGGACACCGTGCGGTTTCGCTACCGCATCGCGGGGCTGGAAGAACGCTGGAAGGAAACCCAGTTGCGCGAAGTGCAGATCCCCAGCCTGCCGGCGGGCCGCTACACCTTCGAGGTTCAGGCCAACGCCGGTCAGGGAGCGTGGGACGGGCGGGCCGCCCGGCTGGCTTTCTCGATCCGGCCCGCGTGGTGGCGCACCGTATGGTTCGAGCTGGCCGCGCTGGCGGCGGCGGGGCTCCTGGCCCACCAGTTGTGGAACTGGCGCCTGCGCCATATTCTCCGGCGGCAAAAGGAGCTGGAGGACGCGGTGGCGGATCGCACGCGGCACCTGGAGTTGGAGAAAGCGCGCGCGGAGCGCGAGCGGGACATCGTGGAGAAACAAAAGCTGGAGATCGAAATCCTGTTCCGCGAAGCCCGGCAAGCCGCCCGGCTGAAGGACGAATTTCTGGCCAACATGAGCCACGAGATCCGCACGCCGATGAACGGGATCATCGGCATGACCGAACTGGCGTTGGACACCCCGCTCACCGCGGAGCAACGGGAGTATCTGCAAACGGCGCGCATCTCGTCGGAAACGCTGCTGGCGATCATCAACGATATTCTGGACCTGTCCAGGATCGCAGCGGGGAAGTTCGATCTGGACGCGGTCGGCTTCGACCCGCGCGAAGTGGTGAAGGCGACCCACGGGAGCCTGGCCCCGAAGGCCCGGCAGAAGGGCCTGGAACTATTCTCGCAGGTCGGATCCGGCGTCCCGGCGCGCCTGGTGGGAGACCCGCTGCGCCTGCGCCAGGTGCTGCTCAATTTGCTGGGCAACGCGGTGAAGTTCACGGAGCGGGGCCAGGTGTCGCTGCGCGCCGATGTGGAAGACGAGACGGAAAGCGCGCTGCTCCACTTCGAGGTCGCCGATACGGGCATTGGCATCTCGAGCGAAAAGCAGGCATACATTTTCGAGCCTTTCGCGCAGGCCGATGGGTCGCACGCGCGGCGCTATGGCGGAACCGGCCTGGGCCTGACGCTCTGCGCACGGCTGGTGGGAATGATGCAGGGCCGGATCTGGGTCGAGAGCGAACCGGGGAAGGGCAGCCGGTTTCACTTCACCGCACGGTTCCGGCGCGCGCCGGACGCTGCTCGGCCGCCGGACGGTCTGGCCGCCATGGCCACCGCGGCCGCCGTGGAACCGGGTCCGCCGCCGCCGTTCACCGCGCTGGCCATCCTCCTGGCCGAAGACAACCCCGTGAACCAGAAGCTCGCGCGGCGGATGCTGGAGAAGCGCGGCCACAAAGTAGTGACGGCAGGCAACGGGACCGAAGCCCTGGCCGCCTTCGAGCGGCAGCCGTTCGATGCGGTGCTGATGGACGTGCAAATGCCGGAGATGGATGGATTCGAGGCAACGGCCGGGATCCGCACGCGCGAACGTCAGACCGGCACGCGAATTCCGATTATTGCCCTGACTGCCCATGCCATGCGCGGCGATCGCGAACGCTGCCTCGAGGCCGGCATGGATGACTACGTCCCCAAGCCGGTGCAGCCCGCCGAACTGTTTGCAGCCATCGAGCGATGGGAGAAACGCGGGCAGGGGCGCGGCCCTTGAAATCGCGGCGGGCCGGGAAGCCGGGAATCATAAGCCGGGCGCGGCAACCGAAACGGTGGAAGTCACCGTCATGGCCGCGACCCTCCAGGCCGAATCGGCCTCCGTGCAGAACGATGTCACCAGGTCGCAGGTTGACAGCCTGGAGATCAACGGCCGCAACCCGATCTTGATGGCCCAGTTGGTGCCCGGCACCCGCGGAGGCAACATGGCCGGCCTCACCTTCAACTTCAGCAGGTCCCCAGCAACATCAACGGCGCCCGCACACCCGAAAGCCTGATCACCTATGACGGCGCGCGCGCCGTCCGCACCCGCTCCAAAGCACCAGCCTGACGCCGCGCGGTTCGACTCCTTCGGAGATCCGGATCCTCACCGCCGATTACTCGCCGGAATACGGCCGGTCCTCGGGCGGGCAGATCCGCATCATCACGCGCAGCGGAACGCAGGTTTCCACGGCGCGGCCTACGATTACGTGCGCAACACGATCTTCAACGCCAATACCTGGACCCGCAACCACACTGTGAACCAGGAGTTCACGTTGCCCATTCAGTTCAATTCGGACGAGTCCAAAGTCTTCTGGTTCTGGGGCGAGGAATGGGTGTTACGTCGTCGTCCGGTCGCTTTCGGCAACCGGCGGAGCGTGCCCTGTTACGCCGTGGTTGACCGCGCGCTTTCGGCAACCAGGGGGCAGAGCTTGTCCTGGCAAGCGAGGCCGGGCTGGAGCATGTCCCGGCCGAAGGGGAAGACGAAATCCCAGGGGACGAACATGCGGCAGGCCCAGTGTTCGTCGTCCCGGTTGCCTTGCCAGGCGTGTGTCCCGGGCGGCAGGGTGGGAAAATCGCTGGACGAGACGGTGAGAGTGGCGTCCACGGGCTGCATAATGGAAAACTCGAAGCGCCAGTCGAGATAGGTGAAAACGTTCCATCCGAACAGCCTGCTGACGATGGGCTGCCGCAGGCGCGTGATCACCTTGTTCACATAGGGGTAGTCTTTCAGGCCGCCCAACTGGCCAGGGTGTGAGAACTCTCCCTTGACGATCTTCCGCCCCGTCCAGAGGCTGCGGACCTGCATGCTGTTGTTGGTCGTATTGATCCACGTCACGTATTTGCGATAGCCCACAGCAAGGCCGAGAAGCGTGGCATAGACGCGGTTCAGATAGAGGGACGGCAAGTATATGAACGGGCCGGCGTACAGATTGCCGGGGTTCTTGAGCCGGACGCAGGGAATGCCGACGATGATTTCCAGATAGTAGAGGGGGAATCGGCAGCGCAGCGGCTTGACCTGCTGCTGGAGGCCGAAGCTGTAGAACACCGGGTGCTGGCCGGGGATTGTAGTGCAATCGCACAACTCCATCTCCGGCGGAAGCACCGCCTCGATGGCTGCCCGCGGGACGGTCGTGGCAAGCAACGTGACCGTATTGAAGCCGGTGGTATCGAAATGCGTGAAGGGAAACGGCTGCCTCAGGCTGCGGATGACGTTGGGGGGCATATTCACGGGAACCACCGGTCCGAGCTGCAAATCCCTCCAGTACGGGTAACTGTTCCGTTGGGTAAGCACCTTATTGGCGCACACTTCGATAAAGCCGAACACTGTGGCGACGGCCTGCAAGGTCCTGCCGACTGACTTGGTGAGCCAGAACGCACCCATGGTGTCACTCCTTTGCCGGATAAACCGGAATCAACATATCCGTCATGCGAGCGGGATTTTGAATGCCCTGCCGGCGCATCCATTCCTCGGCGGCGCCCACGTATTCGGCGCCGCGCTGGCCGCCGATCAGCAATCCCAGGCGGCGCCTGGCCGCGGCGGCGTGGCACTTCATTTCCACTCGATCGTACAGCGCCAGGGCGCGTTCCAGGAGCGTGAGGGCGCCGCCGCGGTCGCCGCGGAGGGCGGCGATGCCGGCGCGGGTGACGAATCCGAAAGCGTGGCCGTGGCGAAGGTGCTGTTTTTCGAAGTAAGCGGCGTCCCGCCCGGCAGACCGCAAGTAAGTTTGCGAGTCCGGGGTTTGGGAGGCGCACCAGATGGCGCTGCGGGCCCGGACGTCGGTCACATGGACGCGGTTGTTATCGGCGCGAAGCAGGAAATCCTTCTCCATGAGCGGCCACTCCCGATGGACTCGCTGCCAGGCGTCGGCAGGCTTGCCTTCGTACAAGTCGGCCCAGCCGGAACCGAGGAACGCCAGGAGGTGTTGCTCATGATATCCGGCGCGCGTCCAGTTGGCAAGCGTGTTTTCGATGGTGCGGCGGGCAGCGAGCGGATCGTCCGCGGCCAGGTACGCGGCGGCGAGTCCCGTGCTGGACATGGTGGAAGCCGTGTAGAGATCGCCGCGTTCGTGGGCGTTCTGCACCAGGGCGGGGACGCGCCGCCAGAGGTCGCGGTACGAGCCCATGACCTGGAGGTCGAAGACAATGAAGGCGCGCACGGTGGAGAGCTCCCAAACCATACCGGTGCCGTGTTCCACGAGGAGGTTTTCGGCATCGGTGAGCAGTCTCACGGACTCCGGAAAATTGCCGAGCAGGAATTCGACGGTTCCCTGGGAAAGGGCCAGAACCGCGCGCAGAGTGGCTTCCGGGTGCCGCTCTACGATGGCGCGGGATCGGGCGAGCAGGCGCCGGGCGCGTCGTTCGGGCCGAAGGCCGCCGAGGACCTGGATTGCGGCCTCCCACGTCAGGCAGGCTACGATACGGGCCGGATCACCGGCGCGCAGGGCCAGTTGCAGGCTCTTGGTGTTGAAGTAAGCGCCTTTCACCAGGTCGGCCATGGACAGCGAGGTGGCGGCGGCGCGGGCGGCGTCGACGCGGGCCAGCACGTCTTTCGGAAGGCTGGCCGGATCGCGTTCGGTGAAGCGCAGGCCGCGCAGGCGCAGCAAGGCGCGATTCGCCAGGAACGCGCCAATCGCCGCGAGGGGTCCCTGCGGACTCCACAATCCAAGCTGGTCGAGGACCTGGCGAAACACCGCGCGGCCCTCGTCCAGGTGGCCGCTGATGCAGAGCTGGTAGGCGGCCTGGCGCCGCAGATCGAGAGCCGCGTGCGGGTCGGCCGCGGCGGCAAGCTCCTGGTAGAAGCTCGCGGCTTCCTGGCCACGGCCGGCGTTGGCCAGGGCGTCGGCGAGACGGCCCTTCAGGGCGGGCCGGCCGGCGTCGGAATTGTCCGTCAGTTCGAGGGCGCGGCGATACAGGGTCACGGCGCGGTCGAAGGCCACGGTCTGGGAAGCATGTTCAGCGGCGAGGACGTAATAGCGGCGCGCTTCGTTGTGGCTGCCGGCCTTGTCGAAATGCAAAGCCAGCGAGTCGGCCTCGGCGCGGCCGCTGGCCTCCAGGACGCGCGCCAGCGAGCCGTGAATGTGAACTTGCGTTTCCGGCGGGAGATGCGCCACGACGCTTTCGCGGATGCGGTCGTGATACGCCTCGATGAGGTCCAGGCGGTTGGGCCCGGTGCCGCGCACCAGCGCACCGATTTTCAGCGGGGCCAGGACGGCGGGGGTCAAGCCCTCGAAACCGGCGGCGCCGTAAGCGTCCTCCTGGGTGATGGGGCGTCCGTAAATCGATATGGTCTCGAGCAGGCGCCGCGCCGGATCGGGAAGAGCGGAGACGCGGTGCCAAATGACGGAATCGAGCTGGCTCTCGCCGGGCAGGTCGCCTCCGGCGTGGGCCAGCTCGTGAATGAAATAGGCGTGCCCGCCGGATTCGCGCGCGATGGCGGCAGCGCGCTCCTTGGCGGTGTCGGAGCCGTGCTCCAGCAGGCGCTCGGCCAGTTCGACGGCCTCGCCGGTGGTCAGCGGATTCACCGCCATTTCCCGCCGGTACGGCACCAGCGCCGTGGCCTCCAGCATGGCCCCCGGCAGGCCGCCGGACGCGGGGGCCGGCGCGGCTCCCGGTGCGGAGGACGCCCCGCGGGGAAGACCGCTTGCCGACGCGCGCGGCTCGGCAGGCGCCCCGCGGTACGTGCCGATCAGCAGGGCCGCCGGAGCGTCGGGCGGCCGGAGAATCTCGGCCAGCAGGGCGGCGCTGTCGGGGTCGCTCCATTGCAGATCGTCGATCGAAAGCACGAGGCGCTTGCGGTCGCCCATGCGCGTGAGCAGCTCGCGGCAGGCGACGAAGGCTTGGCGCCGCAACTCGTTCAGGTCCTGGGCGGCGGCCCTCTGTGGAGCCGGCAGGTTGAAAGTTTCCAGATCGGAGAGCACCGGGAAGATCTGCGCCACGGCTTGCGGGTTGCGCGGCGAGACCTGCGCCAGCTCCACGGAATCCAGGGTTCGCAGATAGCGGCCCAGCTCGTCGATCAGGCTGTCGAAAGCTTTGTAGGGCACCGACTCCTGCTCGTAGCACCGGCCGGAAAGCACGAGCGTATCGGGCCGGGAACCGATGTCATCGAGGAAGCGGTGCACGAGCGCGGTTTTGCCCACGCCGGAGGGTCCGTGGACCAGGACCAAAGCGGCGCTGCCGGAGCACAGGTGGCCGAAAGCTTCGTGCAGGGCGGCCAGCTCGCCGGCGCGGCCGACAAACACGCCTTCGCGGACGGAGTCGGCGGCGGGCAGGAACGCGAGCGGCTCGGCTGGCGAGAGGCGCTTGGCGATCTCCAGGCCGGTGGGGCGGTCCTCGGGCTCCAGCTCGAGCAGGTCCATGCACAGATGGTCGAGGTCGGGAGGAACGCCATCCACCATCGCCGAGGGCGGCTTGGGCCGCCACGTTTGCTTGGACGCCAGCACACGATCGTGCGGGCCGGAGATGGGGAGGCGGCCGGTGAGCGCCTTGTAGAGCATGACGCCGGCCGAGAACCAGTCGGTGGCCGGAGAGAGAGGCGCGCCGCGGGCCTGCTCCGGCGACATGTACACCAGGGTGCCGGCCGGACCATCCGGCGCAGCGCCCGCCGATTGACGCATGTCGAAGGTCAGGCCGAAATCGAGCACGACGACGCGGCCTTCGGGCGTGACCATTACGTTACTGGGCTTGATGTCCCGGTGCAGCTTGCCGACGGAATGGACGACGTTGAGGGCGGCCACGAGTTGGGGCAGCGCGGCGCGCAGCCGGCCGAGATCGGCGGGCGTCTCGCGGAGGATCGGGGCCGGATCGGGCTGGGCACGCGGCGCGGGGACAACCTGGGTGACGGTTTCGGTTTCGGCGCTGGTGTCGGAGTCGCTGGCCTGCTGGTCGGGAGCGACCTTGATGGACTCGTGGTGCAGATACTCGAGGAAGGTGACGCCTTCGACGAACTCCATGGTGAAGAACCAGTCGTCGCCCTCGGACAACAGTTCATACAGTGCGATGAGGTTGGGGTGGGTGACATCGGCCAGCGAGCGGAATTCCTGCTTGAAGCGATAGAGAGCCGCGGGATCGAAGTGCTGGAGGGTTTTCAGGGCGACGCGGGTGGAGCGCTCGCGGTCGAAGGCTTCGTATACGATACCCATGCCGCCCGCGCCGACGCGGCGTAGGATTTCGAATCGCGAAGTGCCTTCAAACGAGGATTTGGGTCGTGTGGGCATCCGGTTGCGGCGTCAATAGTTTACCGCGAACGCGCAAAGGCGGGGTCAAAATGGGCCAGGCTAGTAAGGCTAGGAAGAACGGGTTCGATTCCCTTTAGATGTAGGGGGGCGGCCAGCCGAGAAATGGTCCGGCCACCTTCCAGTTCGCGCGGAAGCGTCCCGCGGCGATGACCTCGGAGTCGAAGCCGGGAAAGTGGTACTCGCCGCCCGGCAGCGCCGGAAGATCCTCCTCGACCTTCAGGTGCACCGTGGTCCCCTGGAGCTGGGCGTGAACGAAGTCCCAGTTGTATTCCGAAAAGAGGAAGTTGCCCGCATCCACGGAGACGATGGGCTGCTGGAGGAGGCTCTGGACGTAAGCGAACTTCGGAAAATCGGCGGGCGTTTTCCAAGGCGTGGTGGGCTGTGATGCCGCTTGAAGTATGAGGCCGCGCGACAGCAGCGTGAACAGCGAGTAGTTGCTGGTTCCGGCCACGATCATGCTCAAAACTTTGGGAAGGCCGATCGCCAGGCCCAGGACCAGCGCCACAGCGTCGTTCACATCGATGCGCGTGACGTAGTCCGCCAGGTTGCTGGCCGGGTGGCCATCGACCGCCACGTTGGGTACAGCGATGATTGTTTCTCCGTAATTCAGTTCACCGGACAGGCCCACCACGTCGACATGGCTCTCGACGCCCATCGTTATGAGCACGGGATGCTGTCCGGGCGGCGTGTGCGCATCCGGTTGCAGGGTGAGGCCGGCCGGCAAGGCATCGGCGACGGTTTTCGCGTCGACGAGCATGGCGGCGAGAATCGTGTCGTAGGCGCCCTGGGCACTCGCCTGGGGCGGCGGCTCGGGTCCGGTGAGAGCCGCCAGGTAGGTGCGGAGCGAGAACAGCAACTGGTCGGTGACATCCGTTTGTCGCGGCTTGGGAGTCATGGTCTGGATATCATATCGCAGTGCGGCGGGATTGGGCTCGGGCCGTTGCGGCGCTTGCCGGTCCGCCGGGAGTCCGGTTCCACTCGGCTATGATTGAGACGATGGCGCAGATTTTGGACGGGAACCGCGTCCGCGACGAGATCCAGTGCGAGCTGCTGCCGCGGATTGCCGCGCTCAAGGCCAAGGGGCGGCCGCCGGGGATTGCCGTGGTGCTGGTGGGACACAATCCGGCATCGGAGATCTACGTCCGCAACAAGATCAAAGCCTGCCAGGATTTGGGGATCTATTCCGAAACCCTGACTCCTCCCGAATCGGTCTCCACCGCGGAGCTGCTGGCCATTGCCGCGGAGTTGAACGCGCGCGACGATATCGACGGCATCCTGGTTCAGCTTCCGCTGCCCGGACGGGTGGACTCGAAGCGCATCTTATTGGCGGTCGCGCCGGCCAAGGACGTGGACGGGTTTCATCCCTGCAATGTCGGGCTCCTCGTGGCGGCGCTGCCGGGGCCGCGCGCGTGCACGCCCGCGGGCATCCTCGAGCTGCTCAAGCGCTACCGGATCCCCATCGCGGGCCGGCGGGCCGTGGTGGTGGGGCGCAGCGACATCGTGGGGAAGCCGGTGGCCCTGCTGCTGCTGCACGAGCATGCCACGGTCACCATCTGTCATTCGAAGACGGCCGACCTGGCCGGGGTGTGCCGGGAAGCTGATATCCTGGTGGCGGCGATCGGCCGGCCGGCGATGATCACGCGCGATTTCCTGAAGCCGGGCGCCACCGTGATCGATGTGGGGACCAACCGGGTGGAGAGCCGGGAGGAGGTGGCCCGGATTTTTCGCAACTCCACTGAAAAACTAGCGTCTTTCGATAAGAGGGGGAGCGTACTGGTGGGCGACGTGGACCCGTCCGATGTTGCCGAAATGGCGGGCGCCTACACGCCGGTTCCGGGGGGCGTGGGCCCGCTGACCATCGCCATGCTCATGGCCAATACGGTGGCGGCCGCCGAACGCCGGGCGGGTGTATGTTGAAGGTCGGGCTCACCGGAGGGCTGGCCTGCGGGAAGTCGTTTGTGGGACAGGCGCTGGAGAGCTACGGGTGTTTTGTGATCCAGGCCGACGAGCTGGGCCACGAGGTGCTGGCTTCGGGCGGCGAGGCGTACGACGCGGTGGTGGCTGAATTCGGACAAGAGATCCTGGCGGAGGGCGGCGAGATCGACCGCCGCGCCCTGGCTGCGCAGGTGTTCGGGGCGCCCGATCGCCTGGCGCGGCTCACGGGCATGGTGCATCCGCCGGTAGTTCAGCGGGAACAAGAGTTGCTGAAGGAGTTCGCGGCGCGGTCGCCGCGCGGCATCGCGGTGGTGGAGGCCGCCATCCTGATCGAGACCGGCAGCTACAAGCGTTTCGACCGCCTCATCCTGGTGATCTGCGAAGAAGAACAGCAGGTGGAGCGGGCCTTGCGGCGCGAAGGCTCGGCGCCCGTCGACGTCAGGGCCCGCATCCGGCGGCAGATGCCGCTCGAGGAAAAACGGAAATTTGCCGACTTCGTCATCGACACGTCCGGGGAGAAGGAAGACACGCTTCGCCAGACCCGGGCGGTGTACGAAGCCCTACGGAGAATCGAATCATGAGATTTCTGAGATCGTTTGCGTGGGCCGCCGCGATGGCTGCCGCTTTCGTGTACATCACTTCGGTGGCCCATTGGGACGTGGCCCGCTTCCTGCGGCCCGTGACCTCGGCCGGACGCTTGTGGATGGAGCCGGCGGCGGCCGCCTCCGCGGGGACTTACACCGCCGACGAGCAGAACAACATCGAGATCTACAAGAGCACCCGCGAAGCCACCGTGAGCATCACCTCGATCGTCTACCAGCAGGACTGGTTTTTCGGAACCTACGAGGGCAAGGGCGCCGGGTCGGGCTTCATCGTCAACCCCGACGGCGAGATCCTGACGAACTATCACGTGGTGAGCGGCACGGCGCAGTTGACCGTGACCTTGATGGACAGCAAGAAGTCCTACAAGGCGCGCATCCTGTTCGCCGACCCGCGCGACGACGTGGCGCTGATCAAGATCACCGCCGAGCGCAAGCTTCCGGCGCTGCGGCTGGGCGATTCCGACGGCCTGGTGGTGGGGCAGAAAGTGCTGGCCATCGGCAATCCGTTCGGGATCTTCGGCGGAACGCTGACCACGGGAGTAGTCAGCTCGCTGGGCCGCACCATCCAGACCGAAGACAACCGCTCGCTCGAAGGCATGGTGCAGACCGATGCCGCCATCAATCCGGGGAACAGCGGCGGCCCGCTGCTGGATTCGCACGGCAACGTGATCGGCATCAACACCGCGATCTACGGCCAGCAGGGCAATATCGGGCTGGGATTCGCCATGCCGATCAACCGCGCCAAGTCCCGGTTGGACGAGTACACCAAGACGGGCCACATTTCCCGTCCGACGCTGGGCATCTCGACGGCTTATGTGGCCGGTGACCTGGCCCAGATGCTGGATCTGCCGACCGCCGGCGGGCTGCTCATTCAGCGCGTGGAGCCCGGATCGGCCGCCGATCAAGCCGGCCTGCACGGCATCGTCCGCTGGGTGATCCGCTACAACAATCGCGTGCCCGAGGGGGCGGACCTGATCACCGAGATCGAGGGACAGCCCGTGGAGGGCACCGATTCGCTCCAGCGCGTCATGAACCGGAAGCGCGGCGGCGAGATCCTGAACCTGACGATCTTCCGCAGCGGCAGCGCTCACAAGGTGCAGGTGAAGCTGGGTGAGGCGCAAATCCCGCAGCAGATGTAAGGTGACTCGATCACGGAACGCGCCAGGTCCCTACCGGCTGCCACCCCGAGTTGTTGTTGCCGGTAACATCTCGGGCGGCGAGATAGATAATCTTGTTCCCGCTGAATGATGGGGAGAAGGTCACATTCAGTGACAGAGTCAGTGTCGATCCACTGAGCGTAACCGCCGTGCCGGCGGGCCATGTCACAGTACACTGGCTGTTGCTCAGATTAGCCCCCGAGGTCAGCCCCAATCCGGGGAGAAGAGCCGTGCCGGAGTCGTTAACCAAGTAGAGTGTGCCGGACGGTTGGCTGTAGGCGAGATAACAGGCTTGGCGGCCATCCAGGGCGTTGTTGATCAGGATGTTTACAACGCCGAGGTCCTGGTAGCCCTTGGTATCGGTGAAGGTGAACGTGAACGTCGGAGTCGAACCGCCGCTGCCGCCCTGCACCGGAATCGCGCGTGTCACCGCGAGCCCTGCCACCGGCGCGGCAGGAACTTCCCACACGCCCATCGGCTGCCAGCCCAAGTTGAACTCCGCGATGTTGCGCGCGGCTACGTAAACGACTTTGTTGCCGGCAAATCCGGGGGCCAAGCTCAAGTTCAGAGTGAGAGTCAGAGTGGCGCCGCTGCGAGTAACGGAGGAGCCCGCTCCGTTCACCGTGCATTGACTGTTGACCAGGGCACCGCTGCCGTTCAGCGTGAGACCGGGGAGCACCCCGGTGCCGGCATCGTTAACCAGATAGAGCAGGTTCGCCGGCTGGCTGAAGGCCAGGTAGCAGGCCTGGCGGCCATCCAGGACGCTATTGATCAGGATGTCCACCACGCCGATATCCTGCCAGCCCGCGGGGTCATTGAAGGTGAATGTCATGACCTGGTTAAACCCGCGGACGGAAGCCGAAGTCACTCCGGAGAGCGTGGGGGGCTGCGAACCGGCGGGCGTCAGCAAGTACAGGCCACCTTCGGCATAGACCACGATCTGGCCACGGTCGTTGATACTGGCGGCGATCCCACCCGTTAGTTGACTGCTCACCTGGCTCAGGTCGTAAACGATTCCACCCGAATACAGGAACGGCGTAATCTTGCTGCCCAGCGACAGGAACCCGACCGCCTGTCCCAGGTTGTTGAGCGCGAGAGGCTGCATGCCGTCAAAACCGGGCAACAGGGGGATCTCGGCGACGACCGACCCGGCGGTGCCGTTGGGCGTGGTGGGGGCCCACAGAAATCCGTGGGCGTCGATGCAACTGTTACCGCTTCCGTACGATCCGCAGATGCCGCCCAGGATCGTGCCGTTGTTGTTGATGGCCAGTTGCTCGCCGCCGGTGGCGCCCACGGTGGAACTTCCGGTAGTGCCGTTCGCGACGGAAGGCGTGAACAGTGTAAAGGGCGTGATGACTTGCCCGAAATCGTTGATCCCCATGGCTCTTGAAAACTGGAGGCCGGTAGTGACGGTCCCGGTGGCTCCGTTGGGCGTCGAGGGCGTCCACAGGTAACTGTCACCGTAGCCCAAACCGATAATCTGGCCGTAGTTGTTGATCTGGTCTGCGTTTGAACCGCCAGGGTATGTCACGGTTCCCGTGGTTCCATTGGGAGTGGTGGGCGACCACAGGAAGGAGTCGGAGTGACCGAAGGCGTTGACCGCTGTCCCCACCACCTGCCCTCGATCATTGATGCCGGAGGCGATGCTGCTTGCGCCCGGCAACGGCAGACTCACCAGGCTTCCGACGGTCCCATTGGCAACGGGCGTCCAGAGGAACGGCGCCCCGCCGTACGCCCCAACTACCTGCCCGAAGTTGTTGATCGTCTTTCCCGATGCCGCCCCGCCGGTTGAGATGAAGGTCACCGCATAAGTGCCCGGCGGGCCTGCGGTCGCCTGAACAAAGATGGCAGTCGCCACCACCGGGTAAGTCACGGTCAGGGTGGAGATGGTAGAGCCGGGTGGAGGATTGGGCACACCGGTCCAACCGAGCAGCACGTACCCGCTTGCCGGAGTAGCGGTGAGAGTGGCGGTAGCGCCCGAGTCATACCAGCCGCTGCCGGTAAGGGTGCCGGCGCCGGGCAGGTTCATCAGGGTGGTCACGTAATACTGGGTCGTGAACTTGGCCGTGTAAGTGGCTGTCTGACTCGGCGCAGTGAAGGTCCTCGGATTGGAGCCGCCATCCCGCCACCCATTGAACACATAGCGGGTGGTCGAGTCGGTCTGGTTTGGCGAGACGAACGCGACCGTGCAGGCAGAGCCCGGAATCCATCCCAGCGCCTGGGGCGCGCTGTAACCGCCCGGCCGGCAGCCGTTACCGCTCACGGTGAACGGGCGGCCCGCCGGGTCCGAAGCGATGGTTACCTGCACTTCGCCCGGGACCGGCGGAGTCACCGGTGTGGAAGGCGTTAGCAGATACACCGCGCCTCCGGCGTTGATCGCGATCTGGCCGAGGTCGTTGATTCCGGCGGGAACTCCGGCGGCCAGTTGAGTGCTCATCACGCCCAGATCGTAAGTGGCGCCGCCAGTATACAGGAACGCCGTTTTGTTAGAACCGGACGTCGCGGTGCCGACTACCTGTCCGCTTGCGTTCAGGGCAATCGGGAACATCGAGCCGGAAGCGAACAGCAGCGGGATCGCCGTTGCCGTGCCGACGGTACCGTTAGGTGACGTTGGCGTCCAGAGAAAGGGGGGACAGTTTGATAAGTCCGAACATGAGTAACTCAGGCCCAGCACGGTTCCGCTGTTGTTGATGCCGGCCACGCCCGGGATCAGGGATCCCGGAGGTCCGTAGACTGGTGTGTAAGTCCCCGCGCTGCCGTTGGCGGTGGATGGCGTGAACAGCATGGCCTGCCCGCTGAAATTGATGACCGCCTGTCCGAAGTCGTTAATGGCTCGAACGCCATTCAGGCGGCTGTCGAGGTTCAGCGTGCCCGTGGATCCATTCGGCGCCGATGGCGTCCACAGATAGGACCGGCTTTGAGCCGCATCGAATCCGATGATCTGCCCGTAGTTGTTGATCGCCAGAGCCGAGAAGAGGCTGTTGACTTCGGCGCTTCCGGCGAACGCCGCAATGGTCCCGGAGGTGCCGTTCGGAGTGTCGGGAGTCCACAGGAAGGCCTCGGCGTAGGGGAGAATCGCCGTCAAGCCCAACACCTGGCCGCGATCATTGATGCCCGCGGTGGAATTGTACGGTGTTCCGGCGAGGGGCAATCCACCGAGATCAATCAGGCTTCCCACCGTCCCGTTGGCAACTGTGGGCGTCCAGAGAAAGGCGGAGCCGGGGCCGCTGCTGACTGCCACCTGGCCAAAATTGTTGATGCCGCTGGCGGTGGCATTGGTTGCGATCTGGACGATCGTATAATTACCCGGGGGCGGGGGACCGGTCTGCGCCGCGGCGATGCCGCTTACTAAGAAGTATAACCAAGCTGTTTTTAGAATTCTCATTGGACAAGCCATGTTCCCGCCGCTTGCCAGCCGGAGTTGTTGGCTTCGGTAGTATCGCGCGCGGCGAGATAGATGATTCGGTTGCCGGTAAATGAAAAGGAGAACGTCAGGCCGAGCGTCAAAGTCAGGGTCGTGCCATCACCGGATGCGGTGACGCTCGAGACGGAGCACTGATTGTTGGCCGGCGATCCTGACAACAATCCGGTCCCCTGGTCGTTCACCAGATACAGGACGTTGAGGGGCTGGCTATAGGCCAGGTAACATGCCTGGCTTCCAGTCAGCACGTCATTGATCAGAACGTTGACGATGCCGATATCCTGCCAGCCTTTGGCATCAGTGAAAGTGAACGTGAACCCCTGGCTGGAGCCGCTGCCGCGCGCGGGAGTCACTCCCACCACCGCCGGCGACGTGGCGGCGCCGCCAGGCACTTGCCAGACCCCCATGGCTTGCCAACCCGAGTTAGTCTGCGCGACGTCGCGAGCCGCGAGCCAGGTGACCTTGTTGCCGGCGAAGCCCAACGCGAAGCTCAGGTTCAGCGTGAGGGTCATTATGTTTCCGCTGCCTGTGACCGACGAGCCGGCGGCATTCACGCCGCACTGGCTGTTAGTGACGGCTCCCGCGCCACCGGGCGCTAGCCCGGGCAACAGCCCCGTGCCGGCATCGTTCACCAGGTAGAGCACGTTCAATGGCCGGCTGTAAGCCAGGTAACAGGCGTTGCGGCTGTCCAGAAAGTTGTTGATCAGGATATTGACCACATCCAGGTTCTGCCAGCCGTCAGGGTCAATGAAGGTGAAAGTCATCGCCTGGCTGAACCCGCTGCCAAATGCCGGACTGGCCGATGCGGGCGCCGGCGGACGCAATGTGGTCGGAGTAAGCAGGTAAGTCGAGCCGCCGCGGTAGCCGGGAGCCGCGCCGCCGGCGATGATCACGATCTGGCCGCGGTCGTTGATTCCGGCTGGCGTTCCGCCTTGCAGTTGACTGCTCAAGGCGCTCAGGTCATAGATGGTTTCGCCGGTATAGAGAAACGGCGTGATCGCGCCATTGGCTAGCTCCAGGAATCCAACCACGTCGCCCTTCGAGTTGATCGCGGTGGTCTCCATGCGCAGGTACCCCGACGGCAAGGGGATCTGCGAGGCGGTTCCCACCGTGCCGTTCGGGGAGGCCGGGGTCCACAGTCCGCCGCTCGCGCCCATGATCGTACCGCCGTTATTGATCGCCAGTGAGTCGCCAATTCCGGAGATCGGTGTGTAAGTTCCCGTATTGCCATTTGGGGCCGAAGGCGTGAACAGCGTCGAACTGAACTCCATGACGATCTGTCCGAAATCGTTGATCCCGGACACCAATCTGAAACGTATTTGTTTACCGTGCTGGCGACTAACCGCGTGAGGCTTTGTCCCGGCGACGACGCAAAGGCGTGAGCATGTGGTTGACGTCCTCGATGGAGAAAGCGTCGGGGTCATAGTCGTCGCCAACCCAATCCTGGATTTCCTC
>DASQZT010000233.1:0-79671 GCA_035638575.1 Bryobacteraceae bacterium | reverse complement strand
GCTCCCGGCTGGGCGCCCTGGCCGCCTGGCATGCCTGGCATTCCACCGGGCACGTTGCCTTGTGGGCCCGTGGCCCCGGGGGCGCCCGGGACTCCGGCCTGCAGGTCGGTGAAGAACGTCCGCGCGGTATTCACCAGGTTCTTCTTCGAATTGGACTCGGCGGTCGCCATGATGCGGTTGACGTCGGCGTCTTTCATTCCGAGGCCGCTCAGCAACTGCCGCATGTCGATGGAGAAAATCACGTCGAACTTCTTGGAAGGGTCGCCGGAAAACACGTCCGCGGTGGCGGTCCCGCTCATGGTCTTGATCTTGCCCCGGAACTGCTGGTCGGGAATGGCGTCCAGTTGCAGGAGGGCATCCTGCCCTTCCTTCAGATTGGCGCGGTCGAGCTCGCCTACCTTGGTCCAGATCTCCAGCTCGGAAAGGTCCAGGATGTCGGCTACCGGCATGCCGGGCTGCAGGGTGTCGCCTTCCCGGATATCCGGCATCTGTTGTCCGAAATTAAAAAATCCGGCGCGGTTCTGGCGGATCGAAACCAGTCCGGTGATCTGCGCCAAAGCCTTGGTCAGGGCGATGCGCTGCAACTCGCGCTGCACGTCGATCAGGCTGCGGTTGCGCTGCTGCTGGTAAACCGCCAGTTGCGAATCGGCCTGATCCTTACGCGACTGGATATCGCTCTCGAGCTGCGTCAGCGCCCGCTTGCTCTCTTCCAACTGGAGAAGGTTTTTCTTGCCGTCGATGGCGTCGATTACGGGGTTCTTCTGAACTTCCAGCTCCGCGCGCCGCACGTCGTAGCGCGTCTTGAGGAGGGTGACGGCGTCGTCGCTCGCCTGGACAGCCAGGTCGGCCTTGAGCTTCTTGATCGACTCGTCCACGGACTGCACCGCCAGTTGCGCCTCTTCGAGCGCCGCCAGGCGCTCGGAATCGTCGTAATCGACGATCAGGTCCTTCTCGTGAGCCAAAGAGCCCACGGGAGCCAGGGAGGTCACCTGCACCGTGCCGTTGAGATTGGGCGCCATGACCGTGACCGACCGCACGGCGTGCAACTCGCCGCGGGTAAAGGCGCGGATGACCACGTCGCCGCGCTGCACTTTGGTGGTCGGGATGCTCTCCTGCCGCCCGGGAATCTGCTTGTAGAACCGGTAGCCGTACCATCCTCCGGCCACCAGGATCGCCAGCCCGATCAAACGATAAAGTACCTTTTTCATGGAAACCGTCTCTGCTCTCGGAAGCGGGCCGAACCCACTCCCGCGCTCCTACAACTTCTTCTTGGCTCGCTTGGCCGCCTCGATGGGGTCCTCGAGCGTCACGATCTCACCCTCTTTCAGGCCGCCGGTGACGACGATGTCGTCGTCGTTCCGCTTTCCGACCTGAATCTGGCGCACCACGAAGTTCTTTCCAATCTGGACGTACGCCGCCGGCTTGCCATCCTTGTCAAAGCTGGAGCGCACCGGGATAAGCAGCATGTTGGGCTCCCGCTCGATGATGATTTCCGCTGTGCTGCTCATGCCCGGCCGCAAGCGGTCGTCCAGGTTCTTCAGGGTGGCGCGCGCCGGGAAGGTCTTCTCCGGGGTGGAACCGCCTTTGTAGACCAGGCTGGCGATGGGGCTGATGTAATCGACCTGGGCGGTAAACTCCTTGTCGGGGATGGCGTCCACGCGCACCTTTACGTTCTGGCCCAACTGGAGCTTTCCGCGATCCACTTCTTCCAGTTTGAGGTCCACATACATGTCCTGGAGGTCCGGCATCTCGGCGATTTCCGCGCCGGTCCACACGTTGTCGCCCTCTTTGAACGGCGGGGTGGACTGGCCGAAGGTGCCCTGCGAGCGGAAATTCGGCATGATGGCCACGATGCCGTCGGCCGGGGCGACAAGCTGCATCATGGTCAGGTAGCTTTGCGCCAGGGTGAGGTCGCGGGCGGCCTTGTCGCGGCGCTGGGTGAGGCGGCTCAAGTCCGCCTCGTGGCCCACGGTGCGGGCGTTGATGGAGGCCTTGACCTGCTGGAGGCTGCCTTCGGAGACTCCCACGTTAATGCGGTTCTTTTCGCCATCGATGGCCGAGAGGACTTCCGCCTTGCTGGCGTCCAGCTTGGCGCTCTCGAGGCCGTACTCGGACGTCATCTTGCTCATGGCGTCGGCTTCGTCGTCCATCTTCTGGGTGGCAATCAACTGGGTGATGTCGCCATCCGCCCCCTGGACATTGACGGTTCGCATGATGACCGTCTGCTCCTGCTGCACGGCATCGAATTCCACGATGACATCGCCCTTCTTGACCGGGCGTCCGTTGTCCGCCAGATGGACGATGCGCAGTTGGGGCACCTGGGGAGCCTTGAGGATGGTGGAACGGGCGCTGCGGATATCGCCGCGCGTGCGCACGCTGATGACGAAATCGGCGCGCCGGGCGCGCGCCACGGCGATTTCGACTTCCGTCGTGCCGGTGTACCGGTAGGCGGCAAACAGCCCGCCGCCGCACACCAGCAGCCCAATCGCCCAGGTGATCATCTTGACCCTTCTGGGGTTCGACTTTCCCAGCCGCTGCTTTGGTCTTTGGTCCTTGGATGCCATGGAAATTCCCCGTTGCTGTTGTTACGTCTCTGGATGTCGCCGGCAGGAAAACGCCGCCGGAGGCTTACATGGGCCGCTGCAGGGCGATCATGTCCCCTTTTTGCAAACCGGAACGGACGGACACATCCGTGTAGCTCGCAAGGCCGACGTCCACTTTTTTCTTGATCCAGCCTTCCGGACCTTGAACGAATACGTAGGAGCCGTCGCTTTCCTGGAAAACCGCCGAGCGCGGCGCCACCAGCGTATTGGTCTCGGAATTCAAAACGATTTCGGCGCTGCCCGTGAGATCCGGAATCAGGCGCGCGTCGATCTTATCGATCTTCAGGAGGATGGGGATTTCACCCACGTAACTGGCGCGGAAGGTGCTGGTTTTGGACATGGCGCCAATGCCGATGAGCGTCCCCGGCAGTTCGACGTCCGGGTAAGCATCCAGCCGGACGGTGGACTTCATGCCCAGCCGGAGCCGCTCGGCATCCACCTGGTTGACGGTGGCGTTGAGCACCATGGATGTGGGGTCCACAATCGACAGGAAGGGCTGGCCGGCGTTGACCTGGTCGCCTTCCCGGATCTGCCCGAACTCGCCGTTGCGTACGATGCTCTGCATCACGGCGATCCCGCCCATGGGCGATTTGATCGACATTTTCTGCACATTGATTTCGGCGCGCTGCAACTCCAGCTTGGATTGTTCGCGGTTCAGCTCGTTGGCGCGGATCTGCGCGCGCTGCGATTCTTCCACATACGCCGTCTCGGCCGCCAGTTCCTTGTACTGCAGCTCCCCTTGCTCCACCGAGAGCTTGTATTTCTCGGCGTCGATTTGAGAACGGATGGGCGCGGTCTGCAGGTCGAGGATGGCTTCATCCCAGGTCGCCTTCGCGCTCCGGACCTGCTGGTCGTGGGCCTCCTTGACGGAGGCCAGGTTGGCCATCATCTTCTTGACCATGTTCTCCTGCTGGATGACCGAATCCTTGTAGTCGTCCAGCCGCTGCTGCTGCAACTGCGGATCGAACTCGGCCACCACGTCGCCGGCCTTGACCTGCGTGCCGGCCTTGGCAAGGCGCAGCAAAACCAGCGAGAAGTCGCCCTGCGGGCCGCCCCCGCCAACGCCGGCGCTGCCGGCAGCGACGCGCCCACCGAAGCTGGCGTCGCCGCCGCGGTTGGTGTCATTGCGGCTGCCCATGATGCGGGGCGCCAGCAACGCGGTAAAATTCTTCGCCGAAACCGTGCCACTGACCCGGACCGTGGCGGCCACGTTACCGAGCGACACGGCCATAGTCGGCACGGCAATGGCAGCCTGGCCGCCAGCCAACTTCGCATCCGATTTGGTCTTTAGATAGTAAGCAATACCGCCGCCGAGCAATACGACAACCAGGATGATACCCCACAGCGCCATGTGACGCCGCTTTTCGGGTTCCTTCGGCGGGACCACTGCCGGCCGCTTGACCTCCGCACCACCCGGGCTCGGCGCGGGTGCGCTGCTCGAAATAGTAGACATGATAAACCTTCCAGCCCAGAGGGCCCCGTTACCTGCCAGAATTGGTTTCAAAGGAAAGACGATACCAAATTCTGAAAGGTAACCAGACACCCAAAACGCCAAATATATTTTGGCACTCGGGGGACCCCCTCAGGGAATAATAAAGATAGCCTACGGGCGACGGCGGCGCTAAAGCGCCTTCGGTCGGCAGGAACGTCCGAACAGGCGAGCTTCGCTCGCTGGGCGGGTTGACAACCCGCCGCAGGTTGCCAACCTGCCCCACAAGGGAGACGCATCTTTTGGCCGAACGGCGCCGGCGGCCGCGGAGATAACCAGCTTGTCATCCGACTTCCACAATAACAGAGCGACAGGCGGTCCCTGGCATCCAGAAAGGATAAGTGTTTTAGAATCAGCGCAAGGTTTTTTTCAAACGTTTGGGAACGGCTGGACGGGCCAGCCACGCGCCCGGCCCGTGTTATCGTGAAAAGCAGTGTCATCGCCGCTGAATTTCCACCTGGAGCACTACGACGGGCCGCTCGATCTGCTGCTGGACCTGATCCGGAAACAGCAGATCGAGATCAAGGATATCCCCATCGCCACCATCACTTCCCAGTATCTGGAGTACATGGACAAGGCCAGGGAAATGGATATCGATCTGGGCGCCGAATTCGTTTACATGGCCGCCACCCTGATCCACATCAAGTCGCGGATGCTGCTGCCTCAAGACCCCGCCCTGGAAGCCGAAGGGGAAGCGGCCGAGGATCTCCGGCAGGAACTGGTGGAACGGCTTCTGGAGCACGAGCGCTTCAAGAATGCCGCGGAAATGCTCCAGCAGAAGCGCATGATCGAAGAGAACGTGTGGTCGAACCCCCAGATCAAGACGTTCGCATCGGAAAATGACGACCCCGGCATGGCGATCACGCTTTTCGACCTGGTGAAGGCCTTCGGGGAACTGCTCGACAGGGCCAAGAACCGGCCGGTTTACGAAGTGGAGTCGGGCGACATCACGGTCGCCGATATGATCCGCGACCTGAAGGAGCAGTTTCGGGTCTTGGGCGAAGACGAGCCGGTGTTCATCCTGCGGATTTTCGAGCGGCAACGCTCGCGGCGGGCCATGATCGCGCTTTTCCTGGCCGTGCTGGAAATGGTCCGGATGCAGGCCGTGGTGGTGACGCAAAAGGACTTATTCGGCGAGATCGCGCTCCGGCGGCATGCCAACTTCGACACCGTGTTCGCCTCCGACCAGCCTATCGCCGCTATTGAGAAAGACTACATCTAACCGCAATGGATGAACCCGAAACACCCCGGGATCCCGTCCCGGTAGACGAACTGCTGGCCCCACCGGAAACCCCCCCGGTGGCGGTCGAGGACACGCGCCTTCGGGCCATGATCGAGGCCATCATTTACGTAGCGGAAGAGCCGGTCACGGTGGCCCAGGTTGCCGGCGCGCTGGAGCAGGCGCCGGATCGCGTGCAGGCTACGCTCGACGGCCTGATCGCGGAACTGGACAAGCCGGAACACGGCGTGACCATTCGAGAGGTGGCCGGCGGCTACAAGATGGCCACCAAGCCGGAGCATCACGAGGCGGTTCGCGCGTTTGTGAAGAGCCTGAAGGCGCCGCTCAAGCTCTCCCTGCCGGCGCTGGAGACGCTGGCCGTGATTGCCTACAAGCAGCCGGTTACGGCGCCTGAAATCATGGAGATCCGCGGCGTCCAGGGCGCCGGCGTGCTGAAGACGCTGCTGGACCGGAAACTGATTGCGGTGGCCGGGCGGAAGGCGGTCATCGGCAAGCCGATACTGTATAAGACCACGCGGGATTTCCTGATCCAGTTCGGTCTCAAGGACTTGAGCGAACTGCCGTCGCTCAAGGAGTTCGAGGAGATCCGCCGCATGGCGATGGCGGATAGCGAGGTCGCGCCCGAGGCGCCGGCGCCCGCGGGGCAGGCGGACGCCGGGGGCGTTGCACCATCAGCGGAACAGGAGGCCGAGGGGGCGCCACCCGAGCCATCCCCGGAAGAACTCGATGGCTGAGGAGCGGCTGCAGAAGATCCTGTCGCACGCGGGGGTGGCTTCGCGGCGGCATGCGGAGCAGATCATGCTGGAGGGCCGCGTTACGGTGAACGGGGCGGTGGTCACCGAACTCGGCTCCAAGGCCGACCTGGAGCGCGACCACATCAAGGTGGACGGGCGCTTGATCCGCGCACCGAAGCGCCTGGTCTACATCGCGCTGAACAAACCTGGCAGCACCGTGACCACGGTCAGCGATCCGCAAAACCGAACGACGGTGATGGAATTGCTCCACGGAGTGAAGGAGCGGGTATACCCGGTGGGACGCCTGGATTATCACAGCGAAGGCCTGTTGCTGCTCACCAACGACGGCGACCTGGCCAACGCGATCACGTCCGCTTCGACGCACCTGCCGAAGACCTATCTGGTGAAAGTCAACGGGTCGCTGGCGGCGGAACAGGAGCAGCAGTTCCGGGACGGCCTTCCGATTTCCGGCCGGCGCACCCTGCCGGCGGGCCTGAGGCTGGTGCGCGCGGCGGAGAACCCGTGGTACGAGGTTAAACTGTACGAAGGGCGCAACAACCAGATCCGGCTGATGTTTAAACATTCAGGCCGCCTGGTCGAAAAGCTAAAGCGAGTGCGCATCGGACCCCTGGAGTTGGGGCCGCTCAAGCCTGGCCAGTTCCGGTATCTTGCAGATGAGGAAGTACAGAAGCTGAAGCGCGCGGTAAGGGGAAAAACACAGGCGAGCCCACCGCCGGGACCAGTGCAACGACATGAGCCGAATCGCTGAAACACTCCGCTCGGCGCGGACCATTGCGGTGGTCGGGCTTTCGAGCAAGCGCTATCGCCCCAGCTACGGCGTGGCGGAGTACCTGAAACGATCGGGATACCGGATCATTCCGGTGAATCCGCTGGAGACGGAAGTTTTGGGCGAGCGGTGCTATCCGGATCTGGATTCGGTGCCGGAGGCGGTCGACATAGTCGATATCTTCCGGCGCTCGGAGTTCGTGCCCGAGATCGTCGAAGCCGCCATCCGGAAGGGCGCGAAGGCCGTCTGGATGCAGGAGGGCGTCATCCATGACGAGGCCGCGCGCCGCGGGGAGGCGGCGGGGCTTTTCGTGGCGATGGACCGGTGCATCCTGAAGGAACACAGGCGCTGGGCGCAGGCGAGCTGACCCGGCCGTGGCCCGGGAACAGCACCGGGAGCGATAGCATAGAAGTATGCGCGCCTATCGAGCAGCCTTTCTCATTCTTGCCACGGCGGCGCTTTTGGCGTCCCAGACCGTGCGTCCCAAGGACGTGCGGGAAATCGCCAAGAGCGGCACCGCGGCCATCCCCCGGCTTCAGGAACTGCTTAAGAATCCTGGCGTCGACGTTCGCGTCGAGGCGGTGAAGCAGATCATCGAAATCGGCACGCAGCGCAGCCTGGATCCGCTGGTTCAGGCGGCCGGCGACAACGATGCGGAAGTGCAGATCCGGGCCACCGACGGCCTGGTGAACTTCTATCTGCCGGGCTACGTGCGAACGGGATTCAGCGCTTCGCTGCAACGGGTCGGGACGGGGATCAAGGGCAAGTTCACGGACACCAACGACCAGGTGATCGATCCGTACGTGACGGTGCGGCCGGAGGTGATATCGGCGCTGGGCGCGCTGGCCCGCGGCGGCGCGAGCATGGAGTCGCGGGCGAATGCGGCGCGCGCCCTCGGCATCCTGCGCGGGCAGGCGGCGGTGGCCGACCTGATCGAAGCCACGCACTCCAAGAACACCGGCGTAATCTACGAATCGCTGGTGGCTTTGCAGAAGATCCGCGACCAGTCGGCGGGCCCGCGCATCGCGTTTCTGCTGCACGATCTCGACAGCAAGGTGCAGGTGGCGGCGATCGAGACCACGGGCCTGCTGCAAAACAAAGATGCGGTGGCGGACCTGACGGACGCGCTCAACCGAGCGCGCGACGCCAAGGTGAAGCGCGCGGCGCTGACCGCCATTGCCATGCTGCCTTCGGCCAAGAGCCGGCCGCTCTACCAGCAATACCTGGGCGACAAGGACGACAAGATGCGGGCCGCCGCGGCGGAAGGTTTCGGGCGCCTGCGCGACCCCGGCGATTTGCCGATGCTCGAGAAGGCGTGGCAGGACGAGGGGAAGGCTTCGCCGAGACTCTCGCTGGCGTTCGGCCAGGTGATGCTGGGGAAGACCGAGATGAGCGAGTTCAGCCCGCTCCAATACCTGATCAACAACCTGAATTCGGCGGCTTACAAGGGCGAGGCATTGCCCTTCCTGGTGGAACTGGCGCGGGATGCCCAGGTGCGCAAGATGCTGTATGGGCCGCTCCAGACGGGGACCAGGGACGAGAAGACCGGCCTGGCGGCAGTGCTGGGGCGCAGCGGAGACAAGGCCAGCATCCCGGAACTGGAGAAGCTGAGCCACGATGCCGACCCGGAAGTCGCCAAGGAAGCGCTACGGGCGATGCGTACGCTGCAGGCGCGGTTTTAGGCGGACAGCGAAAACTACTTCGCCTTCTTCTGCTTCTGCTGGCCGACGCGGACCTTGAAGTGCAGCACCTTGGCTTCCTGGAACGCCTTGTGATCGTGGCGCGCCACGGCGTCCGCCAGGTACTTGTTCACGTCCGAATCCTTGGGCAGGACCGCCATGATGGTGAAACTCTCGTTGCAGGTCGGGCAGAAGGGCCGGAACCGCTTGACATTGGGAATTGCCATAACTTTACTGAGTTTAGCAAATCGCCGCGCATGCTGCGGCAGCGGCCTGGGGCGGCCTAACCCTCAGGGGCCGGCGCCGTCATATCCCCATGCAACGACGGCAGTTTCTTGCGGGCGTCCTTTCTTCGCCCATGATCGCCGCGGGCTGGAAGCAGGGGCCGCCGCCATCGCTCGAAGCCGAGATCCTCGAGATGATGGGCGTCGCGCCGGTTCCCGGCGCGGTGATGGGAACGGTTCGAAACGGAAGCCCGGCATGGGTCCGCGCTCTGGGCGTGCGGAACGTGGAAACCAAAGACCCGGTCACGCGGGAGACCGTCTTCCAGGCCGCCAGCCTGAGCAAGCAGGCGACGGCCTATGCGGCCTTTGCGCTGCGCGAAGCCGGGAAGCTCGATTTCGACCGGACGCTGGTCTCCTATGTCGACGATCTGGCGAACGAGAGCGCGCGGCGCGTGACGCTGCGCCACGTCCTGAGCCACAGCTCGGGGTTTCCAAACTGGCGTTCCGAGGCGGGCGCGCAACTGGTTCCGGAATTCGAGCCAGGGTCGAAATTCCAATACTCCGGGGAAGGCTTCTTTTACCTGCAGCGCATTCTGGAGCAGGTGACCGGCCAGGGTTTCTGCGAAATCATGGACCGCATGGTGTTCCAGCCGCTCGGCATGAATTCCAGCTCCATGATGTGGAAACCGGAACTGGCGGACCGCTTCGCGCTGCCTTACGACCGCCGGGGAGAACCGAGGAAGAACTGGGACAAAACTCCCCGGCGCCTTCACGAAATCGCGAAGCGAAAGGGGCAGTCCGTGACCGCGTGGAAGTATGCCGATTACCAAGCCGCCACGCGCGAGGCGGGTGACCCGCCGACGCCCAACAACATGATTCCCAACGCGGCGGCGAGCATGGTGACGACGGCGCCGGATTACGCCAGGTTTCTCGCGGCGGCGATCCGGAACCCGGACATACACAAGGAACAGATCCGCATCCGGCCGCTGCTCGGCTGGGGGTTGGGATGGGGGATCGAGCGCGCCCGCGGCCGCGAGTACGTGTGGCAGTGGGGCGACAACGGCGGCTACAAGAACTTCGTAGTGGCCGAGCCGGCGTCGGGGGACGCGGTCTTCGTCTTCACCAACGGCGATTCCGGGGCGCGCGTCTACGACCGGATCGTGACGCATGCCACGGGGCACGATCACCCGGCGCTGTTCTGGGTGTAGAAAGGACTTGTGGACGAAGACCGCGGATTCGATTCTGAAACTGATGGGCGGGAAACCTTGAAGCCCGCAGGAAGGCGGAGCCGCCGATGGACATCGAGCAACTGGCGAAGCGGCAACTGAGGGACTACGACCGTCATCAGCCCGGCGGCCTCTTCGCCGGTTACTCTATCCCGATGACGGTTGACGACGCCTATGCGCTGCAGATGGAGGTGGCGCGTCTTCGAGTCGAGCGAGGCGAGCCGGTCGCCGGTTATAAGGTTGGCTGCATCAGTCCGGTGGTGCAGGCACAACTAGGGCTCGACCGTCCGGTATTCGGGCTGGTGTTCGGGACGGAGATCCACAGCTCGGGAGTCGTACTGAACCCCGACGACTATGACGGCCTGGCGATCGAGGGAGAGTTGGCAGTGCGAATCGCCAGGGACATCCCGGACGCGGATTGGCTCCGAAGCCATCCGGACGAGGCGATCTCATCGGGCTTCGCGGTGATCGAGCTTCACAACTACGTGTTCCGGAACACGCCCCACAACGCGCAGGAACTGATCGGAAACAATGCCATCCATGCCGGCGTGGTCCTGCCGCCGTCGGAGGCGCCGTTGAGCCGTCCCTCGGAACTGTCGGACGCTTCGATCCAGGTCTCCAGAAACGGGGTTACCCTGGGCGCCGCCGACGGGAGGGCCTTGCCGGAAGGCCCGTTCGGCAGTGTGGTGCGGCTCGCCAGGCATCTCGCAGGGTTCGGACGGATTCTCGAGCGCGGACAAATCGTCCTGACAGGTTCTCCCCTTCCGCTCTACCGCGTGGCCGGCGGAGAACGGATCGAAGTGAGCTGCAACGGGTCCGGAACGGTTGTCTGCGTCGTTTCGAGGCCGGCCTGGCGATGATTGGCCGGCGATAAGCCGGACATAGCGTTCTTTATCTTCGACTATGGGCTGCGGTGGCCCCTGCCGGCGTCCGCCCGGATGTTCGCCTCTTGTCAAATGTGCCGGCTTCTGTTCGGCCGCAGCGAACGAGCATCGGTGTTCCCTTAGACAAATCGCACTCCATGGCCGCCAGTGATGTCGGCAATCCGGCGGCTGTTCGGGTGGAAGTTCAGCGAGTAGGAACAGAAAGTAATCCGCAGCCACAAGTTCATTCATAGGCATGATTGCGGCAAGGCCGCCGGCCGTATGGCGCTCGTTGAGGATGTTGGAATGCAGGCACACCCGACGGCGACGGGTGCACTTCAGAGGGTTGGGGACTTTTCAACCAAGTCGGAACGCCGAAACGCTCCGAGGACGGGTCCCCGATGGGCGGCTTTTTGTTTCTTCGGTCGAATATGAATTGACTTAAGATCGTAGACATGTATTTTTTTCATGACAGGCCCGTCCAAGATGCCTTGGAACACTTCAAGGCTGGCAAATTCGAGGACCCGAGAGACGGGGATGATTTCTTCGGGACCTTCGCGCCCGGGAACACCGCGCCTTATCCCGACCGCCCGTACGAGCGGTTCAACGACTATGAGGAGCTGCTACTTCAGTTGATGAAGACCGACGCCGAGAAATACCGGAAAATGCACAAGGGCACCCCATTCGGGTTCCTGTCGTGGCTCGCCTTCGACATGCGGAACTACGAGAAGGCGATGTTCTACATGGACACCGGCATCGGCGAGGACTTCCGCAAGCACAAGGATACAAGTAACCCCACAGGCTGGCTCGACAATCCCGGCCCGAGATTCCTGATGTTAGATGTGGACCGAGGCCATGGCTGGTTCGCGAGAACCGAAGACGAGGTGAAGAAACTTCTTGAGCAACAGCTCGACAGGTTCAACAAGGTCTCCAACAAGCCCGCCCTGACGATGGACTCGTGGCGGAGGTTCACGAAGAAGTTCCTTATCGATCCCGACGCCACCCAGCGATCGATCATCTCCGCCCTATACGTATTCCTTCTGGAGTTTCGAGACCACGAGCAAGAACTACTCCTTCGCCAAGGATCCACTGCAGGGTCGAACCAACCGTTCACAGTCCATCTGCTCGCGGGCGGCCTAATTTTCGAATCGCTGCTGAAACACTGCTATCCCAAGCCTGCTGGCAAAAAGTACTATACGCTCGGCGACATCCTGAAGATGCCGGTGTTCACGAATGATTTCGGCAAAAAATGTTCCGTCGACATTTCGGCCGATACGCTTGCGGACATCCATGCCGCGATTAAGGACTCCTCGGTAGAGGCCGCCTTCGGCACCACAGGGAAATTGCGGAATACCACTGGGCACAACTTGGTTTGGGATAATATCTTCGACACGCCTACGAACTACGTGGACCTGTTCGAGCAAGAGATGAATGCGATTCTTCACGTCATTTCGCAGAAGCTGATCGGACCGGATTCGGCGACAGCCCCGACGGGAGCATCGGGAACTGTCGCGACGAAGACAACGTTCGTCACAGTCACCACCACCACCAGCCCCGTCACCACCAGCACCAGCGGCCCAGGTACTCGCACCGGGGGCGGGGGAACAAGCGGGATTCTGCCACCGGGTCCGGGAAAGAAATAACCGGCGGGGTTCCGCGGTGTAAAAGGCTTGGTCAGGCAGGCTCCCGCAAGACCTTCTGCAACAGACCGACCGAGACGCGACAACTTGGGCGTGGAGATCACATTGCCGGAAAACGCCCTACCGGTCGAATTGCAGCCGCCGGCCGCGAAGTCCCAGATCTGGGACGCTTGACGGATCGGTACCAATAACCAGCGGGCAGCCTCCGAAGCCACCGCCTCTTCGGAAACCTCAGCGAAGACATTCGCCGGGCCGGCGGAAATGCCCCTGCCTCCGATTGTTACAATAGAGATCTCCACACCCATGCTCGACGAATCCATACAGGAGTTCGAGGCTCGCTCCCTCGCGCGGGTCGCGGCGGCGAACTCTCCCGACGACCTGGAGGCCGCGCGCGTAGAGGCGCTCGGGCGCAAGAGCGGGCTCAACCAGTTCAGCAAGGAGTTGGGGAAACTGGCGCCCGAGGACCGCGCGCGCATCGGCAAAGTCCTCAACGGCGCGCGGCAGAAACTCGAAGAGGCGCTCGAATCGAAGAAGCGCCAGTTCGCCGAAGCCGCCCTGCGCGCCCGCCTCGACGCCGAATGGATCGACCTGACGCTTCCCGCGCCGGGGCCCCCGCGCGGCCACCTGCATCCCATCACGCGCATCCAGCGGGAACTGGAAGAACTGTTCAGCTCGCTCGGCTTCGCCGTGCTGGACGGTCCGGAAGTGGAAACCGAATACCACAATTTCGACGCGCTCAACATCCCGCGGGAGCATCCGGCGCGCGACATGCAGGACACCTTCTGGCTGGATGGGGGGAACCTGCTGCGCACCCACACCTCGCCCGTCCAGGTGCGCGGAATGGAACGGCTGGGCACGCCGCTGCGCATGATCGCCCCGGGCCGCGCCTTTCGCAACGAAAGCGTGGACGCGTCGCACGAGCACACCTTCTACCAGCTCGAAGGCATGATGGTGGACCGCGACGTTTCGGTGGCCCACCTGCTGTATTTCATGAAGACCCTGCTCGCCGCCATTTTCAAACGCGACGTCACGGTGCGGCTGCGGCCCGGCTATTTTCCGTTCGTCGAGCCGGGCTTCGAGCTGGATATCCAGTGCCTCATCTGCGGCGGCGCCGGCTGCGCGGTCTGCAAGCAGGGCGGCTGGGTGGAGCTGCTGCCCTGCGGCCTGGTGAATCCCAACGTCCTGCGCATGAGCGGCATCGATCCCGAGGAGTGGAACGGTTTCGCCTTCGGGCTGGGGCTCACGCGGCTGGCCATGATGCGGTACGGCATCGACGACATCCGCCTTTTGCAGGGCGGCGATCTGCGGTTCCTGGAGCAGTTTTGAAATTCTCGTATAACTGGATTCGCGAGTTGGTGGACGGCCTGGACTACGCGCCCGGGCCTCTGGAGAAGCTCATCACCATGAAGACCGCCGAGTGCGAAGGCATCGAGACGGTGGGGGCGCTGCTGGAACGGGCCTGCGCCGCGCGGGTGGTGTCGGTGGAGCCGATCCCCGGCGGCCACAACGTGAAAGCCGTGGTGGATGCCGGCCGCTACGGCACGAAAACCGTGGTGTGCGGCGCGCCCAACTGCCGGCCCGGGATCATCACCGCGTACGCGCCGATCGGCAAGAAGGTGATTCAGGGCGTGGAAAGCGACGGCATGCTGGCCAGCCCCGCGGAGCTGGGCATCAACCGCGACCACGCGGGCATCATCGAGCTGGACTCGCAGGTCGGCGCACCCATCGCCGGCTGCCTGGCCGACAGCGTCATCGAGATCGACAACAAGTCGATCACGCATCGGCCGGATCTGTGGGGCCACCTCGGAATGGCGCGCGAAGTGGCCGCCATACTCGGCCACAAGCTGAAGGACCCGGTGCGGCCGGACCTCCTTCCGCAAGGGCCCGCGGCCGTCGGCGTGGAGATCGAAGATCTCGATTTGTGCCCGCGGTACAGCGCCCTGGTTTTCGAGAACGTCACGGTGCGGCCCTCGCCGTACTGGCTGCAATGCCGGCTCACAGCCATCGGGCTGAACCCCATCAACAACGTCGTCGACATGACGAATTTCGTGATGGCCGAACTGGCGCAGCCCATGCACGCCTTCGACGCCGACAAGCTGCGCGGCGGCGCCATCTTCATCCGACCCGCCAGAGCCGGCGAGCAGTTTCGCGCGCTGAACGGCGAGGAGTACACGCTGGCCCCGTCGAACCTGGTGATCGCCGATTCGGCGGGCGCCATCGCGCTGGCGGGCGTGATCGGCGGGGAGGGCAGCGCGATCGGCGATCAGACGACGCGCGTGGTCCTGGAGAGCGCCAACTTCCAGGCGGCTTCGGTGCGCAAGACTTCCGCGGCCATCAAGCTGCGAACCGACGCCTCCATGCGTTTTGAAAAAGCGCAGGACCCGGCCAACACGGTGCGCGGCATTGCCCGCGCCATCGAGATTCTGCGGGAGGTCTCGCCCGGCATCCGGATCGCGGGCGGCGTGGCCGACCCGAAGAAGGACATTCCGGCGCCGCCCCCCATCCAACTCCCGCTGGAATGGCTGGAGCGCAAGCTGGGCCGCTCGATCGAGCCGGCCGAAACGCGCCGCATTCTGGAGCGGCTCGAATTCGGCGTCGCGGAAGCGCGGCCGGGCGTCTTCTCGGTTTCGGTTCCTTCCTGGCGCGCTACCAAGGACATTTCGCTGAAGGACGACCTGGTGGAGGAAGTCGGCCGCATGGTGGGCTACGACTCCATAACGCCGCGGGCGCCGCTGGCGCCGGCCACGGCGCCGCCGGGCAATCCCGAGCGCAAGTTCCAGCATGAGGTGCGGAACCTCTTCGCCGACGAGGGCTTCACGGAGGTCTACAACTACTCGTTCATCAGCCAGGAGGCGGCCGCGGCTTTCGGCATGGATCCGGCCGCGCACGTGCGCGTCACCAACCCGATTGCCTCCGACCAGGCGCTGATGCGGCTGTCGCTGCTGCCGGGCGTGTGGAAGAACATCACGGAAAACAGCAAGCACAAAGACGCGTTCCGGCTGTTTGAAATCGGCCTGGAGATTCATCCGCGCGAGACCGGCCTGCCCGGCGAGGCGCCGCACCTGGTGGCGGCGATTTACGACCGGCACTCCGGCGGCTCCGCGTCGCTCTTCGCGCTCAAACACGCGGCGGAGTCCCTGATGCCCGGGTCGGAAACCTGCCCGGCCGAGGCGCGGCCTTTCGAGCATCCCGCGCGCGCCGCCAATATCCACTGGAAGAACGAACCGGTGGGCCGGCTGTTCGAACTGCATCCCCGCCTGGTGGAGACGGGCCGCGCGGCGATACTCGATCTGGACCTCGATCGGGTCCGCCGCCTCGCCGCGGTTGAAGCCAGGTACACGCCGATCCGCCGCTATCCTTCGAGCGCCTTCGATTTGTCGGTGATCGCCGGACTTCGGGAGTACGCCGCGAAGCTCGAAGCGGACATCACCTCGTTCGCCGGCCCGCTGCTCGAATCCATTCAGTTCGTGCGGCAGTACAGCGGCCCGCCGCTCGAGGAAGGGCGGAAGAGCGTCTCGTTCCGCCTGACGGTGGGTTCGCCGGAGCGCACGCTTTCCTCCGAAGAGATCGGCGAGATCCGCGCCCGCATCATCGAGGGCATGCGCGGGCTCGGTTACGAGCTCCGCGTGTGAGCACCAGCCGCGCCAAGGCCGGCGGCTGGGTGAAGCGGAAGCGGGGGCTGTGCCGCTGGTGCGGCGCCGCGGTCCCCCAGGGCCGACTCACCTTCTGCAGCGCCGCCTGCGTGCATGATTGGAAGCTGCGCACCGACCCGGGCTACCTGCGCGCGCAGGTGTTCGCAAGAGACCGGGGCGTGTGCGCGGGATGCGGCATCGACACCGAAGGGCTGCGGAGGGACAAGCGCAAGCTGGATTACGCCTCGCGCAAGCGCTTCGAAAAGGAGTGGGGCTTGCGGCGGCAGCTTTGGGATGCCGACCACATCGTGCCGGTCGTGGAAGGGGGCGGCGAATGCGACCTCTCCAACATGCGGACGCTGTGCCTCAAGTGCCACCGCGCGGCGACGGCGGCGCTGCGGGAGAGGCGGCAAAGACCTTGAGCAACGCTGACGGGAAGGACCGGGCTGCCGGCCATGGGATGCGATTTACGAGGAGTCGCCTGGGATCTCATTCCGGATCTGGCCAGTCCTTAAGCCGCCCTTGTTTGCGGTCTTCTTGCGCTTCCGCAATCAGGAAGTCGAGCTTGCCGCTGCTTGCGTCCCGATCCAACTCCGCATCCCCGCCGAGGACTGCGTGCTCACGGGCGCGGCGACGGCGGCGCTGCGGGAGAGGCGGCACGCGTAGACCGCTTGCCGACGCGCGCGGCTCGGAATCGGGAGTACTACCGCGGCTTGAAAAGGAACAGGCCGGACTTGCCGCCGACGAGCACGTCGGGGTGCGGGCCGGGCTCCAGCCTGGCGACCGTCACCTGCATCCCGCCGCCGGCGCGCGAGCCGTAATCGATCAGGTGCTTGACCCACTCGATCGAGCCCGAGGGAGTCTTGAAGGACTCGTACCAGTAGATTCCCAACGGCTCCCGCTCGCCGGGGTCGCGGCCATTGTGGGCCATGTAGCGCTTGCCGGTTACCAGGTCGGGGCGGCCGTCGCCGTTGAGGTCGGCTATGACGAGGGAGTGGGGCTGCGACCAGCTATCGTCGATGACGTGCTTGGTCCAGGTTCCCTGCGCGGTCTGCTCCATCCAGAACACGCCGTAGTTGTGGGCCAGGGAGGTGACCAGGTCGGGACGGCCGTCGCCATTGACGTCGAGAACGTGAATGAAGCCGGTCTCGCCGAGCTGGAAATCGGGGTGGAATTTCCACGCGCCGGTGCGCGGGTCGGCGGGGGCTTCGAACCATCCGGAGGGTGTCACGATATCGGTGCGGCCGTCGCCGTTCACATCGCCCGCGCCGATGCCGTGGCCGAAGGAGTGGTCGGCCACGACGTGCGGCACGAACTCGCCGCCGCGCGCCTCGTACCAGGTCAGGGGCGCTTTGGCGTCGCCGAATTCGGGGAGGATCTCGTGCGGCTTGCCGTCGTTGACGAGATCCACCAGGAAGGCGAACTCCACGGGGAACCGCGTCTCGATGGGGTGGTCCTTCCAGAGTCCGGCGGACTTGCCGGGGTTCTCGCTCCACCAGAGGCGGCGGCCGAACCAGGCGCAGCTCACGATGTCGATGCGGCCATCGCCGTTCACGTCGAGCGGGAGGTCGCTGAAGTCATCGACGTAGTTGTTGGTGAAGTTGATCTCGCGGAACTTGTGCTTGATCCACTTGGGCCCTTCGTACCAATACTCGCCGGAGACGATGTCGGGTTTGCCGTCGCCATTGATGTCGGCCACCGCGGCGGTTTCACTCGCGCCGGGGTCGATCATCATGCGGTCGAAGATTATGTCGTCGGGGCGGCTGGTGCTCCAGCCGGCCACTGCCACGATCGCGATTGCCGCGAACGCGAACAACGAAACGCGGAATATTGTCATGATATTTGCTTTAATAATACTCGACCGCACGTTTACGGAGGTGGTTCCCGTGGTCAAGAACGGCCGCATCAAACAGTCGCTGGTGTACTGGTGCCTGAACGGAACGGAATGGAAGTGGGATATCGACCGCATTTGCGAGACGGCGCGCCGCCTGGGCTGCCGGAGCGTGGAACTCGTGCCGCCCGAGTTGTGGGGGGTGGTGCGCCAATACGGATTGCAGAATGCCATCGCGATGAACGGGATGCCCGATCCGGTTTTTGCGAAGGGGCTCAACAATCCGCGCTATCACGAGGAGGTGATCGCGCACACGCGGCAGGCGATCGATCAATGCGCCGAGGCCGGCATACCCAACGTCATCGCGTTTACCGGCTACCGGTGGAGGGACGCGGAGGATCCGTCGAGCGGAGAGATCCCGCGGGACGAGGGAGCGGAGAACACCGTGAAGGGCCTGCGGGAACTGGCGCGGCACGGCGCGGCGAAGGGCGTGACGGTATGCCTGGAGCAACTCAACACGCGCGACTCCTCGAACCCCATGAAGGGCCACCCAGGATATCAGGGCGACGATATGGACTACTGCGCGGAGATCATCCGGCAGGTGGGATCGCCGAATGCCAAGCTGCTGTTCGACGTTTACCACGTGGCCATCATGAACGGCGACGTGATCCGGCGGCTGCGCCAGTACCGCGACCAGATCGGGCACGTGCACATCGCGGGGAATCCGGGGCGCGGCGAGCTGGACGATCGCCAGGAAATCTACTATCCGGCGGTGATGCGGGCGCTGGTGGAGATCGGGTACGAAGGCTACGTAGGGCAGGAGTTCATCCCCACGCGGGACCCGGACGAAGGGCTGCCCGAGGCCGTGACGGTTTGCGACGTGTAGGCGCGGGAGCAAAACAAAACCGCGCCCCCCGATGCTCCGGGAGGCGCGGCTCGAAATGCAGCGATTGCGGGATGGTGCTTAGTAGTCCATCTCGGGCCCGTGTCCGCCGCCGGGGCCGCCGGGGGCCGGCTTCTTCTCCGGAATCTCGGCGACCATGGCTTCGGTGGTGAGCATGAGTGAAGCGATGGAGGCCGCGTTCTGGAGCGCCGTACGGGTCACCTTGGTGGGGTCGATCACTCCCGAGGCCACCAGGTCTTCATAGTTGTCGGTCTGGGCGTTGAAGCCGAAATTGGGGTTGGTATTCTCGCGAATCTTCCCAACGACGATGGCGCCCTCGGTGCCCGAATTGACCACGATCTGGCGTAGTGGCTCTTCGCAGGCGCGCCTCACGATATCGACGCCGATCTGCTCGTCGCCCTCCAACTTCAGGGTCTTCAGAGTGTTGGACGCGCGCAGCAGAGACACGCCGCCGCCAGGAACAATGCCTTCCTCAACAGCCGCGCGCGTGGCATGCAGCGCGTCTTCCACACGAGCCTTCTTTTCCTTCATTTCGGTCTCGGTGGCCGCCCCGACTCTGATGATCGCCACGCCGCCGGCCAACTTCGCCAGGCGCTCCTGGAGCTTCTCGCGGTCGTAGTCGGAGGTGGTCTCTTCGATCTGGCCGCGGAGCTGCTTGATGCGGCCTTCGATGGCCTTGGGGGCGCCGGCGCCGTCGACGATGGTGGTGTTATCCTTATCCACCGTGACGCGCTTGGCACGGCCGAGGTCGTCGAGCCGGACGCCTTCCAGCTTGATGCCGGTCTCTTCCATGATGGCCTTGCCGCCGGTGAGGATTCCGATGTCCTCCAGCATGGCCTTGCGGCGGTCGCCGAAGCCCGGGGCCTTGACCGCGCAGGCATTCAGGGTGCCGCGCAGCTTGTTCACCACCAGGGTGGCGAGGGCTTCGCCTTCCACTTCCTCGGCGATGATCAGGAGCGGCTTGCCGGAGCGCGCGATCTGCTCGAGCAGCGGCAGCAGGTCCTTCATGTTGCTGATTTTCTTCTCGTGGATCAGGATGTAGGGATCCTCGACAACGGCTTCCATGCGCTCGGCGTCGGTGACGAAGTAGGGCGAGAGGTAGCCGCGGTCGAACTGCATGCCTTCCACGGTGTCCAGCTCGGTAACCATGGTCTTAGACTCTTCGACCGTGATCACGCCATCCTTGCCGACCTTCTTCATGGCGTCGGCAATGATGTTGCCAATGGTCGCGTCGCTGTTGGCGGAGATGGTGCCGACCTGCGCGATCATGTCGCCGGAAACCGGCTTGGAGAGTTTCTTGACTTCCTCAACCGCCACTTCGACGGCGCGCTCGATGCCGCGCTTGAGGGCCATCGGGTTGGCGCCGGCGGCAACCGCCTTAACGCCTTCGCGGTAGATCGCCTGGGCCAGGATGGTGGCGGTGGTTGTGCCGTCGCCAGCCACGTCGGAGGTCTTGGATGCGACCTCGCGCACCATCTGGGCGCCCATGTTTTCGAGCGGGTCCTTCAGCTCGATTTCCTTCGCGACCGTGACACCGTCCTTGGTGATGGTGGGGCCGCCGAACTTTTTCTCGAGGACCACGTTCCGCCCTTTGGGGCCGAGCGTTACCTTTACGGCATCGGCGAGCTGGTTGACGCCGCGCAAAATCGCCTGCCGGCAATTCTCTGCATAAATGATCTGTTTCGCCATTGTATCGACTCCTTACGATGCTTTCTTGGCCACCTGGGGCGCCGCGTCGAGAATTCCGAGAACTTCATCCTCGCGCATGATCAGGTACTCATTGTCATCCAGCTTGATGTCGCTGCCGGAATACTTGCCGAATAGAATTCGATCGCCGACCTGAACGTCGAGCGAGACGACCTTGCCGTCTTCGAGGCGCTTGCCTTTGCCAACGGCCATCACTTCGCCCTCCTGGGGCTTTTCCTTTGCCGAGTCGGGGATGAACAGGCCGCCTTGCATCTGCTCTTTCTGCTCAATCCGTTTGACCACGATCCGGTCGTAAAGCGGACGAATTTTCATGGAACAACAACCTCCAATTGATGAAATATTGAGTTGACGAACTAACGGTTGAACCCATCGGCAACAAGCCCCGCCCTCCGCCGAACCTGGGTTGACAGGGGGACCCGATACCGCCTTGACTGGTGCTGGGTTCCGGTAACCATTATTAGCACACTCCAGGGGAGAGTGACAAGATTCTCTTGTATGTAATTGCACCAAAACGAATTAAAATCCTTGACAGTAACGCACTAAGATTTCGAATCGGGGGGTAAAGGCTCGAAAATGCCCAGTTCCCGGTTCTTGCGCACGGAGTGCCAGGGAAAGCACCGGCCGTTCATGGCGACGTACACTCCGGGCTCGAGGGTCTGGACGAAAGCGAGCGCGGTCCCGAGGTTGAACATGCCGTCGGAGCTACCGAAGGTATAGGGCACGAGGGCGCCGGTCAAGACGACGGTTTTGCCGGGAATGGCGTTGCCCAGGGCGGCGGCGGTCTGGTCGAGGGTGTCGGTGCCATGGGTAATGACGATGCGGGAACGGGAGGAGCCGGCGCAGCGGTCGACGATGAGCTGCCGGGCGGCATCGGTCATGTGGAGGCTGTCGATCATCATGAGGGTTTCGATGTCGACGTCGAGGAGGCACCGGCCAAGACGCAGCATGTCGGGGATGTGGGTGTTCTGGAAGAAGAGCTCGCCGGTGAGCTCGTTGTACTCCTTGTCGAAAGTTCCACCGGTGACGAAGATCTGGATGGGATCAGGCATGCTGGGAAACGAGTATAGCGTGGGGGAGGGGAGGGGCGGGCCGGGATTTGCGTGGCCGTCTCTGAAAACGCATATGCATTTGCGGTGGGTTCGACGGAAATAAAGGAGTTGGGCCCGTTTTGGGGCTGTTTTCCGCAAATGCATTTGCGGTTTTGCGGGGATTCCGGGAGTGGCGGGGGGACCGGCCTCCGGGCGCCGGCCAGTTGGGAGGTCTTCGTCGGAGCGATCATATACCCTCGATTCGATTCTGGCACGGGAGCAGGCGGCTCCAGGGCGATTTCGGCTAATCGACTCTGGAAACACGGGGGAAATATTTTTGGAAAATTTGTGACTGGACTTTCGGGCGAGGGCGGATTTCGGCGGGGAGGCGCTAAGATGCTGAAATTATTGGAGATCTGGGAATGCGTCTAGGCAGTGTTCTTGAAACCGGCTAATGCGAGTGCTACAGGTCACTGCACCAAGGGGGTCACGGTGCTGTACCGCAAAATGCGCTACTGAAGGCCGTATAGGTGTACTGCTGTGGCGGCCTGGTGTAATCCGCAGCGCCGTTGAACATCGTATACAGCGAGACGTACAGCGTCCGGCCGTCGCAAGGCAGCCCGCTGACCGTTTTCGAGGTGGCAGTGACCGCTCCGGTGGTGTAGTTCCCGGTGAGCGGTGCGTTACCCACGTCCAGCCAATACTCAACCGCGTTCGTCCCGGCGTTCCAGGAGAACGTCACGCTGCTGCCGGTGAGTGTCGTGCCCGGCGTCGGAAAACTCATCGTAGCCACGGCCGAGCCGGCGCTGCACGCCGTATAGGTGTACTGTTGCGGCGGCCGGGTGTAATCGGCCGCACCGTTGAACATCGTATACAGCGAGACATACAGCCTCCGGCCATCGCAAGGCAGCCCGCTGACGGTTTTAGAGGTTGTAGTGACCGCTCCGGTGGTGAACTCCCCAGTGAGCGGTCCGTTGCCCACGTTCAGCCAATACTGGGCCGCATTCGTCGCAGCGTTCCAGAAGAACGTGACGCTCGTGCCGGTCAACGTGGTATTCGGAGTGGGAGAACTCATGGTAGCCACTGGTGGGCCACCGCTGCACGCCGTATAGGTGTACTGCTGCGGCGGCCTGACGTAATCGGCCGCGCCGTTGAACATCGTGTACAGCGAGACATACAGCGTCCGGCCGTCGCAAGGCAGCCCGCTGACGGCTTTAGACGTGGCGGTGAGCGCTCCGGTGGTGTACTCCCCCGTGAGCGGTCCGTTGCCCACGTTCAGCCAATACAGGGCCGCGTTCGTCCCGGCGTTCCAGAAGAAGATCACGCTGGTGCTGGTGAGTGTCGTGCCCGGCGCCGGAGAACTCATCGTAGCCACTGTCGAGCCAGTACTGCACGCCGTATACGTGTACTGCTGCGGAGGCCGGGTGTAATCGGCCGCGCCGTTGAACATCGTATACAACGAGACGTACAGTGTCCGGCCATCGCAAGGCAGCCCGCTAACGATTTTAGCGGCCGTGGTGAGCGCTCCCGTGGTGTACTCCCCCGTGAGCGGTCCATTGCCAACGTCTAGCCAATACTGGGCCGCATTCGACACGGCGTTCCAGAAAAACGTCACGCTGGTGCCGGGGAGTATCGTGGACGGCGTCGGGAAACTAATCGTAGCCACTGTCGATCCGCCACTGGTGCACGCCGTATACGTGTACTGCTGCGGAGGCCGGGTGTAATCGGCCGCGCCGTTGAACATCGTATACAGCGAGACGTACAGCGTCCGGCCATCGCAAGGCAGCCCGCTGACTGTCTTGGAGGTCGTGGTGAGCGCCCCGGTGGTGTACTCCCCCGTGAGCGGTCCGTTGCCCACGTTCAGCCAATACTGGGCCGCGTTCGTCGCGGCGTTCCAGAAAAACGTCACGCTGGAGCTGGTAAGTGTCGTAAACGGCGTCGGGGAACTCATTGTAGCCACTGTCGACGTTCCGCCGACCGCGATCGCCCCCGAGACGCCCGTGATCGATGCCGTGACCGTGTCAGTCGCCGTGATGGTTTGGTTGCCCACAGTATTCAGCGTGGCTGACAAGGTCCCAGTTCCATTGATCAGCGTTGCGTTCGCAGGCAGAGCCGCGGCGCCATCGCTGCTTGTGAAATGCACCGTGCCCAGGTAGCCGGAGACCAAGTTGGTGTTTGCATCGAGAGCCGAGACCAGCAAGGTAAACGGGACCCCCGAGGCGACCGAGGGCGGGGCCAAAACCGAGAAATGTGTGGCCACCGGCTGATAGAATGCCCACACCCCCGCCGGGAAGCCGGGGCCCCCCACGATGGCTGTACTGCCGTCGGTCGAGAGCGCTACGGACGATCCAGCCTGTCCCCCAGCGGCGCCGACCAGTTTCGACTGCTGCTGCCACACGCCGTTGCTTCGCGTGAATACCCTCGCTGCTCCGGTGTAGTTGTTGTCGACAGGGGCACCCACGATCGCCGTGTTTCCGTCGCCGGATAGCGCAACGGAGTAACCGAAGTATATTTGCGACGTGCCGAGGGCATCGCTGACGCCCAATTTGTTGCCTTGCTGGATCCACACTCCGTTGCTGCGCGTGAAGACCCACGCCGCCCCAGCTAAGTTGTTATCGTAGTAGCCGCCGACCATCGCTGTATTCCCGTCAGACGACAGCGCCACGGACAGGCCCTCGAACGCATCGCCTACCGCTCCGGAGCCGACCAGTTTGGTACCCTGGCTCCATCCACCGTTGACTTGCGTGAAGACCCACGCTGCTCCTACAGAACCGTCGCAATACGCTCCCACAAGGGCGGTATTACCATCTGCGGAGAGCGCTGCAGCGGAACCAAAACAGTCGGACTGCTCGGTCAGTTTCTGGCCCCTTTGACTCCAGACGCCGTTGTTGCGTGCGAAGGTCCACACCGAGCCATCCCCTGATCCACCCACAATCGCCGTATTGCCGTCAGCAGACAGAGCTACGGAAGTCCCTTGCCGCGAAGAAGTGCCGCCACCAGTGCCCACCAGCTTGCTGCCTTGTTGACTCCAGACTCCATTGCTCCGTGTAAACACCCAGGCCGCTCCCAAGTCGTTGTTGTCATACGGCGCACCCCAAATGGCTGTGTTTCCATCCGCGGAGATTGCCACGGAATTGCCTTGTTCCAAGAGGTCGGAATTGTCCTTAACACCCCCGCTACCCACCAGTTTCCCGCCCTGTTGGCTCCAGATGCCGTTGTTGCGAGTGAAGATCCACAGCGCTCCGAAGGCATCGTTGTCGTAAGGTCCGCCCACGATTGCCGTATTCCCGTCTTGCGATACGGCGACAGAGGCGCCCTGATTGGCGCCGACGGCGCCAGTGCCTACTAATTTGCCTCCCTGCTGGAGGAACTGCGCACGCCCGGTCGGGATGATGAGGACAGCCAGGCACAGCAGGGGTACTGAACGAAGAATCTCTGATCGAAACATCATGCCTCCAGAGAACACACCAAAGGAAGCCAGCCAACGCTGAATCCCAATGCGGGCCCGTTCATAACCAGTCCCGAATCCCGGGCCTGGTTCTATAACCCGGCCCGACCAAGAGCCGGCAAGCGCGCCACCGTCTCCTGGATCAACACATTTCAATATTAACAGTACCCGATTATCCCGTTATGGGCTTTATCAGTCTGGAACCGAAATTTTGGGTGCTACGACACCTCGGCTGGCGAGTCGCCGCAGGGGACGGGGGTCCAAGTGCCTCCGCATCAGTCGCCAACAGCGTGTCGATGACGCCAGACAATGGACGCGCCCTCGCGCCCCCTACCGTCCCCGCAACTGGTGGAACAGGAAGAAGCCGAGCATGGTCTTGGCGTCCTCGATCTTGCCTTTGCGGATCATATCGGCCAATTCCTTGCGCGGGAACCACCGCGTTTGGATCCGCTCGTCGTCCATCGGGGTAGCTTCGCCCGCGGTGAGATCCTCGGCCAGGTAGATGGTCATGCGCTCCTGCACGTAACCGGGACTGACGAAGAACGACGCCAGCCGGGTCCACTTGCGCGCGCGATAGCCGGTCTCCTCAATCAGCTCGCGCCGGGCGGCCTGGAGCGGCTTCTCGCCGGCGTCCAGGCGGCCCGCCGGCAGCTCCCACAGGTCCTTCCCGGCGGGCAGACGGTACTGCCGCACCAGCAGCACGCGCTTCTTCTCATCCACCGCCATCATCACCGCCGAACCGGCGTGGCGCACTACCGAGCGATGGATCTCGAACCCGGTCTTGCGGTCTTTGGCCTTGTCCTCGGTCACCCGGAACAGGTTGCACTTGTAGACTTCGCGGGAAGAAGTGATTTTCATGGTCTCTTTCGGAGCGCGGCGGCGAAGGCCTCCACGGCCAGCGTATTCATGACGTCGGCCGGCCCCAGCCAGCCGCGGCGCGCGGTCACCACGCCGTACCGCATGCTCTCCAGATGCTTGGGATGGTGCGCGTCGGTGGAAATCGCAAAGCGCGCGCCTTTCGCCCTGGCGCTGCGGATCAGCGGGCCGTGCAGGTCGAGCCGCTCGGGGCTGGCGTTGATCTCGAGCCACACGCCGCGGCGAACGGCCTCCGCCACCACGCGGTCGAAATCGAAGGGGAACGGGTCGCGATGCAGCAGGATCCGCCCGGTGGGATGGCCGAGCATGCGCAAGTGCGGGCAGTCGAGCGCGCGCAGCAGGCGGGCGGTCATCTCATCGGCCTCCTGGTTCATGTGACTGTGGACGCTGCCGATGACGAAGTCCAGCTCGGCGAGCGCGTCGTCTTCCAGGTCGAGCGCACCGTCCTTGAGGATGTCGCACTCCAGGCCGGAGAAGATCCGGATGCCCAACCCGTCGCGATTGATCTCGCGCACTTGCTTCGCGAACGCCACGGCGCGCTTTTCATCGAGCCCGTTGGCCATGGCGAGCGCCTTGGAATGGTCGGTGATGGCGATGTACTCATAGCCGAGGCGTCGCCCGGCTTCGGCCATCTCCTCGAGCGTCGCGCGGCCATCGGTCTCGGTGGTGTGCATGTGCAGGTCGCCGCGGATGTCCTTGGGCTCGACCAGCTCGGGCAGGCGCCCCTCTTCGGCCGCTTCGATTTCGCCGCAGTTTTCGCGCAGCTCGGGCGGAATCCAGGGGAGGCCCAGCGCCTGGTACACGCCCTCTTCGGTTTCGCCCGCGACTCTGGCCTCGCCTTCCACCCGGAACAGCCCGTACTCGCTGAGCTTGAGCCCCATTTTGACGGCGCGCGTGCGGATGGCGACGTTGTGGTCCTTGCTGCCCGTAAAATACTGCATGGCGGCGCCGAAGGTATCGGGAGACAGCGCGCGCACGTCGACCTGCAGCCCTTCGCGTCCCACGCGGGCGCTGGCCTTGTTCTCGCCGCGGCCGAGGACCTCTTCCACGCGCGGGTAGGAGAGGAAATGCGGGAGCACCGCGGTGGCGCCGGGCCCGGTGACCAGGAGGTCGAGATCGCCGACCGTCTCGCGGCCGCGGCGCAGGCTTCCGGCGGGCGTGATGGCGTCTACTCCGGGCACCTGCCGCAGGGTCTCGATCAACTCCGCCGCCATGCCTTCCGCGTAGCTCAGCAGGTAGCGGCCGCTGCGCTGGCGGTACTGGGCGATGGAGCGCAGCACCTTCTCTTCCAGCTTGGCGCCCATGCGGGGCAGCACGCGCAGCTTCTGTTCCTGGCAGAGGCGCTCCAACTCGTCCATGGTGCTGATGCGGTAGTGTTCGAGGATCAGGGCGATGCTCTTGGGACCGAGCCCCTGGATCTTGAGAAACTCGAGGGTCGTAGGCGGGAATTTCTGGAGGAGCAGGTCGCGCCGCTCGCACGAGCGACGCTCCACGATTTCGGCCAGCACGACGGCCAGGCCCTTGCCGATGCCCGGGATATCGGTGACTTTGCGGGCGGGGTCCTTGAGGATGTCGGAGATGCGCTCGGGATACCCTTCGACGGCGGTGGCGCCGTTGCGGTAACTGCGGATGCGGAAGGAGTCCTCGGCGGCGATTTCCATCAAATCGGCCGTTTCCTGAAGGACGCGCGCGATTTCTTTGTTCTCCACGGGGCTGGCCTCGATCCATTGTAAGGCGTGGGGGATCGCGGCCGAGGGGGCGGCCGGTAACGCCTACTGCGTGAAGATGGTGACGTCCACGTTCATTCCGGGGCGCAGCACCAGGGCCGACTGCGGATCCACCAGCACCTTCACGGGGATGCGCTGCACCACCTTGACGAAGTTCCCGGTGGCGTTCTCGGGCGGCAGCAGGCTCATGCGCGAGCCGGTGGCGCCGGCGATCGAATCCACGCGCCCACTCACCTTTTTGCTGTACATGTCGACGGTGATCTCGGCCCGCTGGCCCGCATGGACGTTGGCCAGCTGCGTCTCCTTGAAATTGGCCGTGACCCACACATCGTTCAGCGGAATCAGGGTCATGAGGCCCTGACCGGGCGCGACGATCTGGCCCACCTCCACGCTCTTGCGCGTCACAATGCCATCGGCGGGCGCCATGATGTCCGTGTAGCCGAGCAGCAGCTCCGCGGCGGCGAGGTTGGCCCGCGCGGCCGCCACCGCCGCGGTCGCGCCGCCCACGTCGGCGGTGCGGATGGCCACCTGCTTCCGATTGGCCTGCGACATCTCCACCTGCGCCTTGGCCTGGGCGATGTGCGACTGCGCGGCGTCCAGCGACGCTTTGCGGATGGAAGACTCCTGGCGCGCGGATGCCAGTTTATCCTGCGCGGCCTGCCACTCGCTTTCGGCCACGCGGGCGGCCGCCACGTAGGCATCGAACTGCTGTTTGGAGATCTCCTCCTTTTCGGCCAGCGGCCGCATGCGCGCCAGGTCGGCCTGCGCGCGCTCGTGGCTGGCCTGCCGCGCGCGCACATTGGCCTCGGCGAAAGCGAGGTCGGCGCCGGTGGCCTGCTCGTAGGCGGCGCGCGCGCGTTCCAGCTCGGCCTGTGCGTTGGCATACGACGCCTCCGCGGCCGAGCTTCCCGATTGCGTGGTCTCGTTGGTCCACGGCACCACCGTCTGCGCCGAACTCAAACCGCTTTCGGCCTGCATCACCGCGGCTTTGGCCTGATCCACTCTCGCCTGGAAGTCGCGCGGATCGATGCGCACCAGGACCTGCCCCGCCTTCACCGACTGGTTGTCCTGTACCAGCACATCCAACACGTTGCCGGCGATCTTCGGCGCGATGGCCGTCAGGTGGCCGTCGACGTTGGCGTCGTCGGACGAGACACGGTCCTGGAAATGCAGGTAGGCGGCGAGAGCGCCGCCGGCCAGCAGCAGCAGCACGATCAGGAGTAAGAAAATGCGCCCTTTGCCCATGCGACTATTCTCGCAGTCCGAGGGCCATTATCCCAAGTGGCCGCAGGGAGTCGATTCCCGGCGGACGACCGGCAGGAACGCCGCCATTCTGCCGATATTTGGGCAGCGAGGGCCAGGGGCCGCTAATCGGCCTCACTGCGCCAGCACCGACAGCAGCGCCCCTATGCGCTCGGGCGAGCCTGCGAACAGATTCCCGGGAGCGCGGCGGTAGGTCAGCATCTCGCGGTAAATGGGGTCGGCCATATCGGAGTTGATCCCCCACCCCGCCAGGTATTGCAGGCGCAGGTCGCCATCGTGGTTGATATCGGCTCCTTCGCACCATCGCCCCAGGTCGGACTTTCCGCCGGCATAGGTCGAAAGCAAGTCGTTGGGGGAGGCGATTCCGATCTCGCGCAGCGACTCCACCACCGGGGCGTAATCGGGCCGCGCCAGGCGCTGGTAGACGTCGTCCAGGTTGATGGACATCTCGCCCGCCTGCCCCATGAACACCATGTCGTAACCCTGGCCGTTGACCGTGTTGCTCCAGATCGTAGCGTGCGGGAAAGCCTCGAAGAACGTCGCCAGCTCGCTTTTCACGGTTCGCACGTCGCTCTCGTAGAGGGGCACGTAGAGCGTGAAAATGCCGCCCGGATTCAGATGCCGTTTCACCGCCTCGAAGTACTCCTGGGAGTACAGCGCGGCGGTGCCTTTGGCAAACACGTCCAGCGGATCGGAGGCGATGATGTCGTACTTCTGGGTGGTGGTCATGAGGTAGTGGCGCGCGTCGTCGTAGACGATCCGCGTGCGGGGGTTATGCAGGACGTCGTAATCCTGGCGGGCGAAGTAGCGCGTGGAGGTGGGCGGGATGATGGGCTCGATCTCGCAGACCGTGATGTGCTCGATCGTGGGGTAGCGGGTGAACGTGCCGGCCGAAACCCCGGCGCCGAATCCGATGCCCAGCACCGACTTCGGTGCGGGATGGATCAACGCGGGCAAGTGCCCCACCATGCGCTGCAGCTTCATGTCGTAGGGCTCGGTGGTGGCCTCCACATGGCCGTTCACATCCACCTCGATGGCGCCATCCTCCCACTGGGTGATGGCCACCGAGGAGTTGCGGCCCTCGGCGGTGTAGAGGAGCTTGTGGCGTCCGGTGTTGAGCACCATGCGCCGGCCGTAGGCGATGAGGTCGCCGGGCACGGCATCGAGGTTCCAGGCGAGCATGCACGCCAGCACCATGGAGGCCGCGATCCAGGCCGCTCCCGCCATGGACGGGTATTTGCGAACGTGCGGGACCAGCACGAGCAATCCGCTGGCCGCGGCAACCAGCAGCAGGGCGCGCTCGGTCTGCTGCGTGCCGATCCACGGGACGAGCGCCAGGCTCACCAGCAACGCGCCCACGATCGCGCCCAGGGTATTGGCCGCATACACGGAGCCGACCACCTGTCCGGGATCTTTCCCGCGCCCGGCCACCGCCGCCACGGCGAATGGAAAACTCGCGCCCCACAGGACGGCCGGCGGGAGAATCGCCCAGAGGCAGCGCACCACATCGAGCTGGAACATGTGCCACTGGTTGATGGTGAGGAGCGGATTGATGGGCCAGTAGGGGAGCGACCTGGCGATCATGAAGCAGGACCAGGCGATGGCCACCGCGAGAGCCACCTGGCACCAGCCCAGCGCCAGCCGCGGCCGAATGGCCCGCAACATCCCCGAGGCCAGCGTGCTGCCCAACGCCAGGCCCACCAGGAACACCGCCAGGATGATGGAGAACACGTACACCGTGGAACCGAGCAGCATGCCCAGCAGCCGCGTCCAGACGACTTCGGCGCCCAGCGCCGTGGCGCCCGACAAACCGATGGTGAGGTAGACCGTCCAGTTTCCGGCGGTCTCCTCGTCCTCGCCGGTGGAGGCCGGCGCGGCGGCGCTCTCCTCCGGAGTGCCGGCGCTGGTCTCGGCGGGTGTGCGCGCCGCCAGCGCGAGGCTGATCAGCCCCACCGCCACGTTGATCGCGGCCGCGGCAAACGTGGCCACCGTGACATTGTACAGGCGCAGCAGCCAGAAGCCCGCGAACAGGCAGCCGAACACCGCGCCCACGGTGTTCCCGCCATACAGCCATCCCCACCACGAAACGCCTTCGGGCGTGGATTTGATCCATCGCACGATGGCCGGGAGCGACGCGCCCATCAGGACGGTGGGCGGCAGCAGCAACACTCCCGAGATAAACCCGCGCAGCAACATGCTGGGCAGCCCGTGCTCGGCGCCGGCGACGTACACGCGATTCACCAGCGGCGTCCCGGCCAGCACCAGGAGGCCGCACAGGGCGATGCCCAGCTCCAGGTACGCGTAGATCCGCAGCGGATGCCGCCCCGCCAGCCGGAGCCGCGGCAGCCCGATGCTTCCGAGGCACAAGCCTCCCATGTAGGTGGCCAGCAGGAATCCCAGGGACACCGCGGTGGACCCAATGGCCAACTGCAGCAACTGGTACCAGACGGTCTCGTAGATGAGCGCCGAACAGCCGCTCGCGGCAAACAGAACCAGGAGTAAGGGGAAGAAGCGGGCGCCCGCAAAACCGGCGGACGGACTTTCGGGGGAAGATTTCATTTATGGCGGCCTTGACCACCACATCATAACCCGAAGACAACCGAAGCCGGGCTCACATGCCGGCGGCGGCGGGCAAGGGTTCCGGCACGGCGCCGGTTCCACCGAAGTTCGTGTTCCTCCAGTGATGCCAGGCGGAATCCACCACGCGCGACACTTCCTGGCTGTCAAATGGCTTGGCCAGGACGTCGTAGGCGCCCAGGTTCAGGGCTTCGGCCCACAATCGGTCGTCGGCAAGGCGGGACGTAACAATCAGGTACGGATGCACCGGATCCCGGCTGAGTTGCTCGAGGACGGCCTTCCACGAACCCGGCAACAGGTCGCATTCGCAGATGACAATCGGGAATCGCCGCTGGCGCAGGGTCGTCAAAGCCGACCGCAGCGTGGCTCTTTTGTTCAGCACCCACTTGGATTCCCGGCGATTGAGGATACCTTGCAGGAGCGTATGGTCCTGTTTGACGGGACTTACCGAAAGAACGGGAATCATCCCGCTCTCGTTCTTCTCCATTTGGAGGGGCTTCTTCACAAACGGGTAACTCATACGGCCGAACTCCCTTGATCGGGCCACCTACTCCATCCAGATTGTTTAGAGACTCGGGTAAACTTCCGTTAAATAGTGGGCTGAATACCCGGGAAATATCTCAAGATAATTAAGCGTCTGGGGACCTTGTCTCGCAGGCCGTGTCTACGGTCCGCCTAAGCCGGCGCCAATCGTGGGCGGCGCGGGATTCGTGGGTGAGGCTCTCACGGGAAACCGCACCAGTGTTCCTACAGCATACGGCGAAAATCGGATCTTGTCAATTGATATCGAAGGGATTATTAGAAATAGCGCTAACGAGTAAATAGCGATAGGAATTACAAATTCGTGAACGTTCGTCATATAACCACAGCCCCACAAATGGGGGTGCGCGATCCCCACAAAAATGTCGGTCGAATCTTCCACGGTAGTGCTCAAATAAAAAGTGAATAATTATCGGAAAGGTCCGGCTTTCGGCTGTACTCCGCGGCTATGATTATCGTTCCAGATGACCAGTTACGGCGCCTCGAAAAGCAGTTCGGACCCGAAGTATGGCGAATGGGATCGTGGAATTCGGACGGAGTGTTCGGGTACTGCGCGGTGTCCGTCGACGAGGTCGAGACAGCCGCCGCCGGCGATCCAGCCTTACGCGAGGCTCTTTGCGGGCTCCAGACGAGCCCGGATCTTAGCAGGGCGTTTCTCGAAATGCTCGAGTCGTTCGGTCTCCCACTGATTGAAAAAATCGTGGCCACCCATCGGGAGTGCACTCCGTCCGCCCGCCCGATTTCCCCAGTGACAGGCGCGACCTGGGCGGCGTAAAGCTTCCGCCGGCTTTTCGCGGATTGCTCCCACGCGCCGCGCGCATCCTGCTAGACTCAGATTCTCGATCAGATGGCGGATACTCCTGAATCTGCACGACTGTTCATGTCGGGGCTCATCGAGCGGGCCCGCAAGCTCAAAAAGACCATCGCATTCCCCGAAGGCTCCGACCCGCGCGTGCTGGAGGCGGCGGCGCGGCTGGCGCGCGAAGGCGTGGTGAAACCGGTTCTGATCGCCGCGAAACCCGCGGGCGCCCCCGAAGGCGTGACCTTCGTCGAGCCGGCGAACTCGCCCGCACTGGCCAGGTACGCGGCGCTGTATTACGAGCGGCGGCGCGCGAAGGGCATCACGCAGATGGAGGCGGCGGAGATCGCCCGGCGCCCGCTGTACTTCGCTTCCCTCATGGTGGCCGCGGGCGACGCCGCCGGCAGCGTGGGCGGCGCCGTCAACAGCACGGCCGAAACGGTGCGCGCGGCGCTGCACTCCGTCGGTCCCGATCCGCGGGCCCGCCTGGTCTCCAGCGTTTTCATCATGGCGCTTCCGGACCGCTCGCTGGGGCACCACGGCCTGATCGCTTTCGCCGATTGCGCGGTGGTGATCGACCCGACCTCCGGGCAACTGGCGGACATCGCCATTGCCACCGCCGAGAGCACGCGCGTTCTGCTCGACACCGAGCCCATCGTGGCCCTGCTCAGCTTCTCCACGAAGGGCAGCGGAAAGCACCCCGAAGTGGACCGCGTAGTGGAGGCGCTGCGCGTGGTGCAGGCGCGCGCCCCGGAACTGAACGTGGATGGCGAACTGCAGGCCGATGCCGCGGTCTCCGCCGTGGTGGGCAAGTCCAAAGCGCCCGGCTCCAAGGTCGCGGGGCGGGCCAACACCCTGATCTTTCCCGACCTGGCCAGCGCCAACATCGGCTACAAGCTGGTGGAGCGGTTGGGCGGCGCCATGGCCATCGGACCGTTCCTGCAAGGCCTGGCCAAGCCCGCCAACGACCTGTCGCGCGGGTGCTCCGCCGAGGACATCTACAATGTCGCCGTGGTGACGGCGCTGCAGTCGGAGCGCGCGTAAGCATGCTGCCCTTCCGCCTGGTGTACTCCGAGCGTTACGACCTGCACCTCGGCGAACACGTCTTTCCTTCGAAAAAATACCGCTGGCTGCACGACCGGCTGGTCCGCACGCGCTTCGCCGCGGACGGCGATTTCGTCGAGCCCCAGCCGGCCACCAGTGAAGATCTGCTGTTGGTGCACGACCCCGACTGGGTGGTGAGACTCCGCGGCGGCACCCTCACGTATCAGGACATCCTGCGCCTGGAGATTCCCTATTCGGCGCCCATGGTGGAGGCGTTCCTGCTGGCCGCGGGAGGCACCATTCTGGCGGCGCGCCTGGCGCTCGAATCGGGCATCGGATTCAATATCGGCGGCGGCTTCCATCACGCGTTTCCGGATCACGGCGAAGGCTTCTGCGCCATCAACGATATCGCCATCGCGGTCCGCCGCCTGCAGCGCGACGGCGCGATCCGCCGCGCCATGGTGGTGGATTGCGATGTCCACCACGGCAACGGCACGGCCGCGATTTTTGCCGGGGACGCGTCCGTCTTCACGCTCTCGATTCACCAGTTCAACAACTACCCGAGCGAGAAGCCGCCCTCCAGCCTGGACATTCACCTGGCCGACGGCATAGGGGATGCCGAATACCTGCAACGTTTGGGCAACGGCTACCGCGCGGCCCTCTCGATGTTCCAGCCGGAGCTGGTGCTCTACGTCGCCGGCGCCGACCCGTATTACCAGGACCAGTTGGGCGGCCTCTCGCTGACCTTCGACGGCCTGATGGAACGCGACCGCCTGGTGATCCGGACGGCGCTGACGCACCGCATCCCGGTGGCGATCGTGCTGGCGGGCGGCTACGCCGAGAACGTGGAAGACACCATTACCATCCACGCCAACACCGCGGAGGTCGCCAGGGAAATCGTGGCGAAAACGTGGCTGGCGGAAAAGGAGAGCTGAGCCGCTTCGGGTCCTGTCCGCCTACCCTTTGGGGCACTCGGCGTACTCGATGCGCCGCGCCGCCTCCTCCACGATGGGCTCGGCGATGTCGCGCAGGCGGGTCCAGTGCAGGCTGCTGCCCAGCTCGCTGTCGGAGCCGGCGGCGAGATTGGATCCGCCCCAGATTCGGGCATCGGGCTGATCTTCGGCCGCCTGGAACGCCTCGATCAGCTTGTTCACCTGGAAAAGGTCCTCATCGTACGGAGTGCCGCTGATCACGCTGTAGGTGTACCTTCCGTTCTTGCGCTTGCAGACCAGGCTGATCAGGTTGGTGTATCCCTTGGACGCCAGCACCAGGCGGCAGTTGGGATCGCCCTTCTCGTCGGCAATCACGAAGCCGTGCGGCGAGACGTAGAGGATCTCCGGCTCGGTGGTGATCGGCGCCACGCCGGCCTCTCCCTGCAGCAGGGCCTTCAGGCGGTCGCACACATGGCGGATGGTGTCCGTGACCAGGGCTTCGTCTCCCTGTTCCTTGCCCTTCATGCGCTGCTGGCGGAAGGGCTCGAAGACCCAGGTGAAATGGTTGCGGACCAGCTCGGGGAGATCGATGGGATACAGCCCGCCGCAGACGTCGATCTTGTTGTTGAACTGAACGATCCAGCGCAGCAGGGGGTCGCTGTGGAAGCGCTCCAGCAGCTCGTGGTACTCCAGGATGAAAGCCGAAAGGCACACGTCCTGGTCGGCGTTCCAGACGTACACGGGAATGGGACATCGCTTGGGGAGCCAACGTTGCATGAGGCGGCCCTGGCGCACCGCGATGTAGGCCTGCATGGCGGCGCTCATGGTGGCTTCGCGAATCACGCCGGCATGGTGGTCGAAGTGGACGTGGTGCCCGCGGTGGCCCGGCGTGTCGTCGATCACTTCGAGCCCGATGGAGTATTCCGGGGCGGTGCGGATGAAGTGGTCCCAGTTTTGGAAACGGTTGGGCGGCACCCGCAATTCAATGTATTGGAAATTATTCCCCATTACGAAATGGCGTCCATAATAGTATGTCACCTTCGTGGAGCACAGGCGGGAATGCCCGCGCCACGACAGGAGCGGAGTAGCGCCAATTCTGTCCCGGCTTCTGAGAGAGTGGTCTTCTTCGTCCCGGACTACCGGGTGCCGTCCGAATCCGCCTGCGCGGCTGGCTGGCGGAAAGCCTTGTCAATCCGGTTCACGTAGCGGATCGTTTCGCGGTATGGGGGCAGGCCGTCTTTCGACTTGTTAACGGCGCCCGGTCCGGCGTTATAGGCGGCCAGGGCATGCCAGAGGAGGCCGTCGTACCGAACCAGCAGGTCGCGGAGGTAACGGGTCCCGCCGTCAACGTTTTGCGCGGGGTCCCGGGGGTCGACACCCAGATCCCGGGCCGTGCCAGGCATCAACTGCATCAGGCCGATCGCGCCTTCGGGGGAGACGGCCGCCGGCTGAAAACCGGATTCGGCGCTCATCACGCTGCGCACCAGGCGTCGTGGGAGACCGTACCGGTCGGCGGCTACATCGGCCAGATCCTGGGGCGATGGCGGCGGCTGAACGGCCGGAGCGGGAGGCGCAGGCGCGGGAGCGGGTGCGGCGGGCGGGGGGTCGTCGGCTTCGAAAAGCATTACCAGAGCCGTATCCATCTCGATGAAACCATTGCCGTTGTACAGCCGAACGCGGGCCCCCTCGATTTCGTGGCCGTCGGCGTGCAGCCGCGCGCCGCTGGCCAGAATGGCCGATTCGCCCGCCATGGCGGTGGCTAGGGCCAGAAACCCGAATAGTCCCAGAAAACGCATGAATCCCTTACAGTTATTGTGACGCATTCGGGCGTCCAAGCGTGCAGGAAAACTGGCTCCTCCAGCCGGCCGTGCAGTACGCCAGGCCCACCCTCCATGCATCCGGATGGTACCCTAGATGGTACTGTACAGGGATACGCTCCCCCAGCCGATCTGTTATTTTGAAAGGTAGCTCCGCTGAATGCCCTTTCGTATTCAACCCATCCGTGAGTTTCTGGTCCGTCCAGCTCTTCCGGAGTCGCTGTCTCGCCTGTCGGAGATGGCTTATAACCTGTTATGGAGTTGGGAGCCCCTGGTTCGAATGGTGTTCCGGCGGCTGGACCAGGCTCTGTGGAGGGAATGCGGTTACAATCCGGTACTGATGTTGGGGCGGGTCCCCCAGGCTACGCTGCAGAAGGCCGGGAACGATCCCAGGTATCTTACACTCTACCGGCAGGCGTGCGAGACCTTCGATGCCCGGGTGCGGAAGGGTCCGCCGCCGGCGGATGGCAAGCTGATCGCCTATTTCTCCGCCGAATACGGCCTGACCGAGTGCATGCCGATCTATTCCGGGGGCCTGGGAATCCTCTCAGGGGATCACCTGAAGTCGTCCAGTGACCAGCACTCTCCGCTCATTGGCCTGGGCTTGCTTTATCAACAAGGGTACTTCCGCCAGGTTCTGAATCCCGACGGGTGGCAACAGGAACGATATCCGACCAACGACTTCTATACGCTCCCGCTCCTGCCGGTGAAGGACGCCGAGGGGCATGACCTGAAGGTCACGGTCAAGCTGCCGACCGGCAACGTGTTCATTCAGGTCTGGCGGATGGAGGTCGGGCGGATCACGCTGTACCTGCTGGATACCAATATTCCGGAGAACCTCCTGCCGCAGGACCGCGATATCACGGATTCGCTGTACGGCGGCGACAACGACACGCGCATCCGGCAGGAAATCGTGCTGGGCATCGGAGGCATGCGGGCGCTGAAGGCGATGGACCTGAACCCGACGGTGTTCCACATGAACGAGGGGCACTCGGCGTTTCTGTCGCTGGAGCAGACGCGGCTGTTCATGCGGGACAACCGGCTGACGTTCGAAGAGGCGCTGGAAGCGGCGCGGACGAGCAACGTTTTCACCACCCACACGCCGGTTCCGGCGGGCATCGACCTGTTCGATCCGGGCCTGATGTACCACTACTTCTCGGAGTACTGCGCCGAGATCGGGATCGATTTCCAGCAGTTGATGGGGCTGGGCCGCCGCAACCCGCACAACCGCGACGAACGGTTTTCCATGGCCGTGCTGGCGCTGAACACGTCGTCGTACCGCAACGCCGTGAGCCGCCTGCACCGCCAGGTTTCCCAGGAGATGTTTCACGACATGTGGCCGCAGCTGCCGGTTTGGGAGGTGCCCATCACGTCGATCACCAACGGCGTGCACCTTCCGAGCTGGATCAACGGCGACCTGGCCGGGCTGTACGACCAATACCTGGCGCCGGACTGGCGCGACCGCTTCAACGATCCGAGCATCTGGGACCAGGTGAAGGACATACCGGACGAGGAACTGCTGGAGGTTCACCGCCGGCGCAAGCGGCGCCTGGTCAATTTCGTGCGGGTGCGCCAGCACGCGGCGGCGGTGCGGCGGCAGGCGTCGGCCGCGGAGGTGCGGCGGGCCAGCGAGGTGCTCGATCCGAACGCGTTCACCATCGGCTTCGCCCGGCGTTTCGCCACTTATAAGCGCGCCACCCTGCTGTTCCGCGACGTGGAGCGGCTCAAACGCATCCTGCTGAACAAGGACATGCCGGTGCAACTGGTGATCGCCGGCAAAGCGCATCCGAAAGACCAGCCCGGCAAAAGCTACATCCGCGAGGTGGTCCAGTTTTCGCGCGATCCGGACCTGTGGAAGCACGTGGTCTTCGTGGAAGACTACGAAATGAAGGTCGGCCGCGAGATGGTCCAGGGCGTGGATCTGTGGCTGAACAACCCGCGCCGCGGGGAAGAGGCTTGCGGCACAAGCGGGATGAAGGCGGCGATTAACGGCGTGCTCAACCTGAGCATCCTGGACGGGTGGTTCGACGAAGCCTACGAATCGCTCGGAGGCTGGGCCATCGGCGAGCGCGAGCCGTATTCCGAAGACCAGGATGCGCTGCACGCGAGCGCCATTTACTACCTGCTGGAGAACGAAGTGGTGCCGATGTTCTACGAGCGGCGTGAGACACCGCGCGACTGGATGCGCCACGTGAAGCAATCGCTTCGTTATATCAGTTACAACTTCGATTGCCGCCGGATGGTCTACGACTACATGACCCAGCTTTACGAGCCGGCGCACGGCCAGCATGTCCGGAGCCGGCAGGGGGACTACACACTGATCCGGGAGAAGGCGCGCTGGACGTCGCGAATTCGCGAGGTGTGGGAACGCGTACGTTTCGTGGAGGCGGGCCCGGGGCCGCCCGGATCGGTGATCAGCGGCAAGCCGGTCATGGTTCGCGCCGCAATCGACCTGGCTGGGTTGACGCCCGAGGATGTCCGGGTGGAAGTGGTGATCGGCCTGGTCGACAGCGACGGCCACCTGGAAGAGACGGAAGTGATGGTGCTGCCCGCGGTCGAGCGGCAGGGCACCGTGGCGGTATTTGGCAAGGACATCGTACCGGAGAGGACCGGACGGCTGGGCTACGCCCTGCGAGTGAGTCCCAATCATTTCGAGGACCCGCTGACGCGGCCGTGCACCAGTCTGCTGAAGTGGAGTGCGGTGGGTTGAGCTGTACTCCGAAATAAAGTAAAGAAAGGTAGGTGCAAACGGGACCCAATCCGTGGTACATATGGATTTGAAGCATTGGCGGGTCCCGAACCTGGCTTTTGCTGGCGCCTTCCTTCGGTTTTTCCCAGATCACCGCCGTTGCCACCGCCTCGTGCGCGGTTGGCCCGCGGGAATTGGGGCGCTCGGAGATTTCGTTTAGAACGTTCATTCGTCCTGCAGTTTTGGAGTAACTCTTCCCCATGGACAGCGATCGCAAGTATAGACAACGAGGGTACATGGACTCCGACCGCGATTCCAACGGACATCGCGGCGAAGAGCGGCCCAAGCTCCCGGGGCAACGCCTTCCGATCGACGTGACCGGGCCCCGCCTCCCACGCCTGGTCCAACACGTGGCTGCCGCCCGCTGTTTCAATTGCTCCACGGCCCTTCCCGAAGGTTCCGACTTCAGCGGAACCTGTCCCAAATGCAACGCCGCATTGCACTGCTGCAAGCAATGTTCCCACTTCGATTCCTCGACGCGGTTTCAGTGCCTCAAGCCGATTCCGGTGCGCATCGCCGTCAAGGACAAGATGAACGATTGCACCCTATTCACCCCGCGCGTAACGGTAGCGCGCGAAGGCACCGCGGGGCCGTCGGCAGCGCCGCCGGTAAACTCGGGGCCTCCCGCGCCGCGCAATCCGGAGGACGCGCGCAACGCGTTCGACAAGCTTTTCAAGAAGCTGTAAACCCGCCCCCGGCGTTCTACGCAACTTTCTTCTGGTAGCTGCGCGCCAGTTCCATGTACACACCCAAGTCGCGGTCCAGGTCGGACTGGGTCCCGTCGAAGTAAAAGTTGCGGATCGGGATCCCGCCAAGGTCGCGGGTGATCCGCGGGTAGATGGCTTCGCACACGATGCCGTTCATGCAGGTGAACGGGCTGATATCGATGATGCCGGCGGCGCCCTTCCTGGCCAGGTAAACCACCTTTCCGACGTTCAGCACCATCTCGCCGAAGGCGCCCTCGCGCGGCAGGTAGGGACGGGCGCACTCCAGGATTTCGTAGATGTCCGGTTCCTCGCGGCCCCGGAAGTCTTCCTTCAGCGGCTCGCACAGAACGTGCTCGTCGCGCTTCTGAACCCGCTGGCGCAGCCAGGCGCCAAAGGCTTCCAGGGTGAGGACGTGGCCTTCCAGCTCGAGCTTCCGGAACTGCTCCGAGTTGGTGTACCAGATCCACTCGACGATATCGGAGAGCCAGGCTTCGGCGCCGTACCCTTCCAGGCACTGCACCAGATTCTCGTTCGAGAAGGTGTTCAGGCGGCAGAAGATCTCTCCCACGACTCCGATCAGGGGATGCGAGCGCCGCGTCACGCCCAGCTTGCGGAATCGGTCGCGGCCGCGGATGATGGAGTCGCGCAGGGCCGCGAGTTGTACGCGGGGCTCGACCGAAGTTCCTTCGAGAGTCCGGCAGAGGTCCGCCAGCGATTCCTCGTAGACCGCTTCGGCATCGCCCAGCGCCGCCTCGTATGGACGGTTCATCAGCAGCAGCTTTTCCAGAAGGTCGGCCGAGAGCAGCGCGCGCCAGCCGGTTCTGACGAAAGGCTTCGCCAGCGAGCCGAGTCCTTCGTAGGCGTTCTGGCTGGTGGGAGAGAGGATCTCGACGTCGCGGTAGCCGTTGGCGTTGAGGATCTGGCGCAGGTAGGGCGCGTACTGGCCGAACCGGCAGGGGCCCTCGGCCGTCGGCATGAAAAAGGCCACGCGGGTGGGGTCGGTTTCGGGGCGTTCGAGGACCTTCATGAAATCGCCGACGGTGACCTTGGCGGGGTAGCATTCGTCGCCCGAGGTGTAGCGCGCTCCCAGCTCGCGCGTGCGGTGGTCCGAGGCCGGGGTGGGCTCGGCATCCAGGCCGATGGCGCGGAACGCCGAGGCGAACGCGCGGGCGCTGCCGTACGCCATGGGCGGAATGTAGATGCGCTTGTCCCTTAGTGGATGCTGGTTGACGATTGGTAGCATCGCAGAATACCTTTGCTGTCGAGGTACGCTTCGCAGCGGGTCATGTAGCCGGCGTCGTTGCCGTGGCCATCGAACTGGAGGACCAGCAGCGGCGCCCCGGCGGCTTCGCGGGCGAAGTGCTTGATGTAAGAATCGGGGCCGCACTTGAAATTGGTGATGTAGACCATGTGCAGGTTGGGGTGCTGCGCGGCCACCCGGGCGGCTTCCAGGATCTTGCGGCCCGACGCCCAGAACATGTTGGAGTGCAGGTCCTGGATGGGCTCCTTTCCGGTGACCAGAAAATCGAGCGGGATGACGTTGGCGCCGTAACGGTGGCGGAGCTTGCGCGGGATGTCGCAGTTGACCCCGCGGTCGTACATGTTGTACCCGCGGCCGGCGAGGATCAACCCCGGCTCGCCGGTCTCACGCAGGACTTCGAGCGCCCGCCGGCCGGCTGCGAGCAACCGCTCCTGGAATCGGCCCTGTTCCTTGTAAGCCGCCTCCACCGCGCGGTCGCTGGCCCGGCGGGTGACGCCGATGCGCCGCATGGTCTCCGCCAGCGCCTTCTGCACCTGCGCGGGGCCGAGCTGGAAATGCAGGGTGGGGATCAGGAACCGGTGCTGGTGCGGCTCGAGCGCGGGCACCGACCGCAACACCCACGGGAGTGTCTGGTTCCACGGGCAGTAATGCGAGGCGCAGGCGTCGTCTCCGCCCTCGGCATTGGCGATGTTGGGGAGCAGGATGTAGTCGGCGCCGGTTTCGATCAGCGATTGCACGTGGCCGTGCGCCACCTGTATGGGGTAGCACGGCTGCGCCACGGCCAGTTCGATGCCGGCCGCGGAGATGCGCGGGTCGGTGACCGGCGAGAGCACCGTCTCGATGCCCAGCTCGGAGAAGTAGCGGCGCCAGAACGGGAGCAGGTCGAGCATCGACATGGCGCGCGGCAGGCCCACTTTGAAGCGCTGTGGAGCAAGCTTCCGTCCCGCCCGGATGCCGGCGGCATTGGGAAGCGCTTCGAGTAACTGCTCGCGGTATTGGAACAGGTCGTCGATCACCGGTTTGCGGCCGGTGGCGGAAGGCTTGCGAAACTTGTCGGAGCACTTGTCGCCCCAGAAGCTTTTCTGGCCTTCGATGACGAACTCCTTCATGTCGCAAAGGTTGGAGCAGGCTTTGCACACGAAGTCGCGCGACGAGAGCTGGAGCTTGTGCAGGTCGTAGCCGCGAAAACGCGTCTTGGCGCTGGTCGCCTGGTGCCACTGGCGCGCAATGAGAGCCATCCCGATGGCGCCCATCACGCCGTTGTACGGGGGCACCGTGATCTTCTTGCCCAGCAGGGAGGCGAAGGCGGCGGTTACGGCGTCGTTGTATGCCGTGCCGCCCTGGAAATAAATTACGTTGCCGATCTTGCGGCCGCGCACCACGCGGTTCAGGTAGTTGAGCGCGATGGAGTAGGCCAGGCCCGCCACCAGGTTGGGCACGGTTTCGCCCTTGTGCAGCCATCCGGTGACGTCGCGCTCCATGAAGACCGTGCAGCGCTCGCCCAGGCGGGTGGGGTGCGGCGCCGCCAGCGCCAGGCTGGCGAATTCGCCTTTGATGCTGATGCCCAGCTTGTCGGCCTGCTCTTCGAGGAAAGAGCCGGTGCCCGCGGCGCAGGCCTCGTTCATGGCGAAATCCACCACCACCCCGCGCTCGATGGAGATGAACTTGGAGTCCTGCCCGCCGATCTCGAAGATGGTGTCCACCGGTTCGCCGCCGAGCGTGCTGCTGATGTGGATGGCGCCGGTCTTGTGCGCGGTGATTTCGTCGTTGACCACGTCGGCGCCCGCGAACTCCGCGATCAGCTCGCGGCCCGAGCCGGTAGTGCCGGCGCCGCGGATGTCGAGGCGCTCGCCCCAGATCCGCTGCACCTCCGCCAGCCCCTGCTGCACGGCTTCGATGGGACGGCCGGAAGTGCGCAGGTAGACATCGTGGATCACCGCCCCGAATTCGTCGATGACCGCCACGTTGGTGGAGACCGAGCCGATATCCAGGCCGAGGTAAGCGGGGATGTCGGGCAGCGCCCGACCTTCGCCGCGTGGAGGCGGCACGTAGACGCCCACGCGGTCGCGCAACTGCACCACGTTGTCCGTGGCCAGCGGGATGGTGTCCTGCACCTGTTCTTCGGAATCGTGCTGGCGAAGGCGGTGGATTTCAAATATGGACCGCTTGCGCTTTTCCTCGGCTTCCAAGATGGCGGTGCCGATGGCGCCGCACCAGGCGTATTCGGCGGGTACGAAGAGGTCGGCGGGGGAAAGCGAGAATGCTTCGCGCAGGGCCCCCGTCACTCCGGCATTCTGCGAGACCGCGCCGATGAGTGCGACGGGAGCTTGGACCGGGCGGCCCCGCACGATGGAGCTTTTGAAGTTGCGTGCCACGGCGTCGCACAGCCCGCGCAGGATTTCGGCCGGCGAGTAACCCTTCTGCTGCGCGTGGATCATGTCGCTCTTGGCGAACACCGAGCAGCGGCCGGCGATGCGCGCGGCGCAGGCGGCGGTGCACACCACCTCGCCCACCTGCTCGACGGAGTACTGCATGCGCAGCGCCTGCTGGTCGAGAAAGGAGCCGGTACCGGCGGCGCATTCGCCGGAACGGTCGTAGTCCAGGATGCTGCCGCCCTCCAGGCGAATGTACTTGGAGCTTTCGCCGCCGATTTCGAAGACCGTGCGCGCACGCGGGTAGAAGACGCCGATCATGCGGGCGATGGCCTTGAACTCGTTCTCGAAGAACAGGCCCAGGACCTTGGCAATGGTGCGGCTGCCCGAACCCGTGACGCGGATCCCCTCGACGCGGTCCGCGGGGACGATTTCGTAAAACTCCTGGAGCAGATCGTAGGTGGACTGGATGGGGCTGCCGGAGATGCGGCGGTAATCGGAGAGCAGCAGCGGGCGGTCGTCGAGCGAGGCGAGATGGAACTCGGGGTGCGCGGCCTGGAGCGATTCCAGGATCGGCTGGTCGCCGGGCTTGCCCAAGGCTGCCAGTTTGAGACTGATGGCGCCGATGTCCAGACCGATGTTGATACCCATGTATTGTTCCAGTGTGACCGGGAACACACTTATTTTCAAGGAAATAAGACCTGAAATGCGGATTTTTGCAGCGGTTGGCGGCGGGAAGGGGCCAAATGGGAGGCAAACGCCGCCGCCGAAGCCTGCTATCATGCCTGCGGTACTACCCGAGGTCAACGTGTACTGCCCCGCATGCGGAAGCGAATATCGTGCCGAATACAGTGAGTGCCCGGATTGCCGGGTCCCCCTGGCGCCCGGGAAACCGCCGGAGTCGAACGCCCGCGGAGATCCCGATCTGGACCTGGTGACGATTCTGGAGGCCAACGATCCCCTGTTAATCGCTTCGGCCAAGGGCATGTTGGAGGAAGCGGGTATCCCGTTTTACGTAATGGGCGAAGAAATTGGCAGCCATTACGGGGTGGTGGGCCCTTTCCTGAATCCGTGGTGCCAGGTGCAGGTCGCCACCGATCGCGAGGCGGAGGCCCGGGCGCTGCTTCGGGAGATCGAAGTGACCGATCAGCTTGGCGATGCCGGGGAGTAGGGGGTAGGGTACCAAAACCATCATTACCCTCCCATTACGCCTAGTTCTTTGCCTCCACAGTCCTATCTGCTTCAATTGAGGACATGAACTTCGCAGATTTTGCCCTCGTTGCGGTGCTGGCTCCCATCGGTTATGTGGTGTTCTCGCAGGTGCGGCTGAGGCATGATCGCCAGGCCCGGGCCCAGCGCATGATGCGCAGCCTGCAAACGGCGATCCAGCGCCAACTCAGTCCCGAACCGGCTACGCGCAAGCCGAGTTGGAACCTCGAGAACGCGTGATCCCGGAAACCAGGAATCGGGGCCCGGCCGCGTCCTAATGGTCGTGAAGACGCAGCCGGGCCCCCCAGGCGGCCACGCGCGGCCCGGCTCTCCGCTCCTTCCGAGCCGCGCACATCCTACACCGTTGCCAACCCCCATCCACGATGACCCTCCCCCGGCTCCCGGGCCGGGGTCCAGGACAGCCGCTGGTTGTATACTGGCTGAGACCGGATGGCCGGCCGAAAGAGGGCAACATGCATCGTCGGAATTTCTTGTTGGCCGCCGCAGCGGCCCCTGTGGCATTGGCGCAAACCCCTGTCCAGCGGAAGGGGCGGATCAAGCAAGGTGTGACGCGCGGCGTCTTCGCGCGGGGAGCGAGTCTCGAGGATTGCTGCCGCGAGGCCGCCCGCCTGGGGATCAAGGGGTTTGACCTGATCGGGCCGGCGGACTGGCCCACGCTCAAGAAGTACGGTCTCGTTCCTTCCATGTATCCGGGCCCGGGAGGAACCATCCCCGACGCCCTCAATCGCAAGGAAAATCACGAGCGCATCGAGCAGGCGCTGCGCGCGGCCATCGACGAAGCCGCCACTAACGGCGTGCCCAACATCATCACCTTTTCGGGCAATCGCAAGGGCATGGCCGACGAGGAAGGCGCCGCCAACTGCGTGGCTTTCCTGAACAAAGTCAAGGCCCAGGCCGAGGACAAAGGCGTCACCATCTGCATGGAGTACCTGAACAGCAAGGTGAACCACAAGGATTACATGTTCGATCACATCGCCTGGGGCGTGGATGTGATGAAGCGCGTCAATTCCCCGCGCGTGAAGATCCTCTTCGACATCTATCACGCCCAGATCATGGATGGCGATATCGTCCGGAACATCCGCGACCACTTCCAGTGGATCGGGCACTTTCACACCGGCGGCAATCCGGGACGCCGTGACATCGACGAGACCCAGGAGCTGAACTACCGGTTCATCGCCCAGGCGATCGCGGAGCTGAACTACACCGGGTTCATTTCGCACGAGTATTCTCCCGCGCAGGGGCACGACCCGATTCCCACCCTCAACAAAGCGATCGAGATTTGCGACGCTTAGCAGGAGCTTGCCGATACCGATGAAGCGAACTGTTCTACAGGCCCTCGGGACCGCCCTGGCGTATTTCGCCGCGGCCATCGTGTGCGGCGCGCAGGCGCCGGACCAGGCCAGGTCCAAGGCGGTCTTTCAGAAGGTCTGCGGGGTCTGCCACACGCCCGAAAGCGCCGTTACGGTGCGGCGTACCAAGGCGCAATGGCAGGAGTCCATCGACAAGATGCTCTCCCTGGGGGCCCAGGGCACGGACGAGGAATTCACCATCGTCCTGAACTACCTGGTGGCCGAGTACGGCAGGGATGCGGGGAGCGGCGCGGATGCCGGTGCTCCCGCCCGTGGCGCGGGGCGCGGCGGGCGCGGCGCCGCCCCGGTTCTCAGGCAGACGGGAGGCGGAGCCGGACCCGATGACAAGCACGTGGTGGACGACGCTGCCGCCGACCGCGGCCGCAAGGTATGGGCCGCCGAATGCATCAACTGTCACGGCACGTATGCCAGGGGCACCGATAACGGCCCCAACCTGATCCGCTCCGAACTGGTGTTGCACGACCGGTACGGCAGCCAGATCGGGCCGTTCCTGAAGAAAGGCCACCCCATGCAGAGCGGCGCCCTGAGCGCCGGCTTGAGCCCCGTCCAGGTCTCCGAGCTTTCGCATTTCATCCACCAGCGGGTGTACGACACGCTGCGCGGGTCGCCGATCTTCCAGGTGCACGATGTGGTCACCGGCGACGCCGAGGCCGGGGCCGCGTATTTCAACGGCGAAGGCAAGTGCGCCACCTGCCATTCGCCATCGGGAGACCTTGCCGGTATCGGATCGAAGTACGACCCGGCCACTTTGCAGGGAAGGTTTCTGAGCCCGCGCCCCTTGGGTGGCCGCGGAGGCCGTGGGGGAAGAGGCGGTCCGCCGGCCGCTTCCGCGGGCAAGCAAATGACTCTGACCGTGACACCGCCTTCCGGGCAACCCGTGACCGGAGTGCCCGTGGTGTTCGATGACTTCGACGTGGTCGTCCGCGACGCCTCGGGCGATCTCCATTCCTGGACGCGTACGCCGGCCCTCGAGGTGGTGAGGAACGATCCCTACGCCGCGCACGATGAGCTGCTCGAGCGATACACCGACAAGAACATGCACGACATCGTGGCTTACCTGGTGACCCTCAAATGAGATTCCTCCGCACTCTCGCGTCCCTGGCGCTAGTTTCCGCGGCGCTCCCGGCGCAACCGGGGCTGACACCCGCGAAGCTCCTCGAAAAGCCCATCGATACCTGGCCGATGTATCACGGCGACTACTCCGGACGCCGATTCAGCACCCTCACCAAAATCAATTCGTCGAACGTCAAGGCGCTGGCCATGGCCTGGTTCTATCGGACCGGTGTCGGCGGCATCAAGGCCACGCCGCTCCAGATCGCGGGCGTCCTGTACTTCTCCGCGCCCGACCATGTGTGGGCGGTGGAGGCGCGCACCGGCCGGGAGCTGTGGCACTTCGCCTGGGAGTCTAAGGGCGGCATCCACATCGGCAACCGCGGGGTTGCGGTATACGGCAACTGGTTGTATTTCGAGACTCCGGACTGCCATCTCGTCTCGCTGAACATCAAGGACGGCAAGGAGCGCTGGCGCAAAACCATCTGCGATCTCGACCAGTTCTATTTCGGATCGGTGGCGCCGCTGATCGTGAAGAATCACGTCATCGCGGGCGTCAGCGGCGACGACCTGGACCGGCCCGGATACATCAGCTCCTACGATCCCGAAACCGGAGAACTGCAATGGCGCTGGTATACCGTCCCGCAGAAAATGGGCGAGCCCGGCTCCGAGACCTGGCCCAACGAAGACGCCATGAAGCACGGCGGGGGCATGACCTGGCAGGTGCCCACTTACGATCCGGAATTGAACCTGATCTACGTGACGACGGGCAACCCGCAGCCGGTGATCGCGCATAAGAATCGCGAAGGCGCCAACCTGTTCACCGGATCGGTGGTCGCGCTCGACCCCGGCACCGGCAAGATGGCGTGGTATTTCCAGGCCTCGCCGCACGATACCCACGATTGGGACGCCACCGAGGTGCCCGTGCTCATCGACGGAGAAATGAACGGCCGGCCGCGCAAGCTCCTGGCCCTGGCGGCGCGCAACGGCTATTTCTTCGTGCTCGACCGGACCAACGGCAAGAACCTCGTCACCTCGCAGTTCGTGCCCACCAACTGGGCCAAGGGCATCGACAAGAACGGCACCCCGATCCCCGATCCGGCCAAGATGCCGCAGATCGCGGGCGCCCTGGTATCGCCCAATCAGGGCGGGGCGACGAATTGGCCGCCTCCCACCTTCAGCCCTCAAACCGGCCTCTTCTACGTAGGCGCGTCGCGCGCCTACAGCGTCTACTACATCTTCGACACGGACGAGAATCCCCAGGGATGGGGAGGCACCGACCGCGGCGGCGGCAGCCTGGGCTCCATGGTGCAGGCCATCGACTACCAGACCGGCAAGATCCGCTGGAGCCACCGCTGGGAGTCCGGTGGCCGCGCGGGATTAATGAGCACCGCCGGCAACCTGGTCTTCACCGGTGACGGCTCGAACAATTTCGTGGCCCTCGACGCCGCCACCGGGGACCCGTTGTGGCACGCCAACCTCGGCGCGTCCGTGGGCAACGGCCCGATCACTTACGAACTGGACGGCACCCAGTACGTGGTGGTCGCCGCCGGTGACACACTGTGGGCCTTCGCAATGCTGAGTCACTGAAGGCCGGGGGGTCGCCATGCTATCATCCTCGACAAGACGAGCCAAAGGAGGATGAGCGTGCCGGACCAAATCAGGCGAATCGACTATTTTTATTTGACTGTGCCGGATAAGCCCGGAGAGGGGGCACGAGTCCTGGCTGCACTGCGGGCTGCCGGGGTTAACCTGCTTGGCATCTCGGCTTTCCCGCACCGGGCGCGCAAATCCCAATTGGACCTCATCCCGGAAGATAGCGCCGCCTTCAGGAAGGCGGCCAAAACCGCGGGGCTCGTGCTGAGCAGGAAGAAGACCGGTTTTCTGATCCAGGGCGAAGATCGGCCGGGCGCGGTGGCCGATGCCGTGAACGCATTGGCCCAGGCGAACATCAACATCATTTCGGCGCAGGTCTTCTGCGCCGGCGCCGGCCGCTACGGAGGCATGCTGTGGGTCCCGGCGCCCGACCTGCGGAGAGCCGCCAGAATTCTTGGCGCTACCTCGTGGCAAACGCCGAAACTCGCCGCGCAGCCGGACGACTACCCGAGTCCGTTTGACGGGAAATGACGACGTTTGCGCGAGTTCACCACCGGTATAAACTTGCGCTCCAGGTCCACCCGGCGCCGATGGAAGCGAACAGGAGCAGATCGTTCTCGTTGATAAGTCCGCGGCGGTTTACCTGGTCCAGCAGCAGCGGGATTGTGGCGCCGGCGGTGTTCGCGTGATTCTCCAGATTGGTCTGGATTCGTGAATAAGGGATGTCGAGTATCTGGGCGGCGCGCTTGAGCACGTGCGCGGAGGCCTGGTGCGGGATGATCATCGAAACATCTTTGAGTCCCAGCTTGTTCATGCAGAGAATCTGCTGAATGCACTCGGGCAGCGCGGCTGTGGCCTTCTCGAAAACCGCCCTTCCGTTCATGGTGAAATAGGCGTTCTCCGGGAAGATTGTGAAATCGTTCATTCCCTCGCCGTCGGCGAAGAGAATGCTGGAGAACAGCCCATTCACCCGGGAGGACTTCTCGAGTACCACGGCGCCGCTGCCGTCGCCGAAGAACACGCAGTTGCGGTGCTTCCAATTGGTCACTTTGGAGTAGGTGTCGGCGCCGATGACCAGCACCCGGCCGTACACCCCGTTCTGGATGAATTGGCCGGCAATCGTGATGCCGTAGAGAAACCCGGAACACACCGCCGCCACATCGAACGCGGGGCATCCGTTCCGAATGCCCATCTTGGCCTGCGCCATGCATGCCGACGAGGGCACCTTGCGGTCGGGTGTCGAGGTGGCCAGGATGATGAGGTCGATTTCGTTCGGTTCCAGGCCCGCCGAAGCGATCGCGTTCAGCCCGGCACAGGCGGCCAGGTCCGATGTGAATTCCTCCGGGTCCGCGACATGCCGCTGGCGAATTCCCAGGGTTTCCACGACCCACTCCGGAGTGGTCGGCAGGTCTCCGACGATTTCTTCGTTTGTCAGAATCTTGGCCGGAACATACGAACCGGTCGATTTGATGCGGACGCTGTCAAACCGGCTGTTTCCGATTGTCATGATGCCTCTCTTCCTGCAACGGAAAGTCGTCATTCGCGAAACGCGGATTCGTTCGACGAGGGCGCGGAATCCAGCGTTTCTGCGAGCATCCCACAGTTCCCCGCCGGGGTGCTGTGGGTATTCAGGAATAAAAGAATAGTTTATCCGAATATGGCAGCGCGGAATCAAGGAAAATGCGGGATTCGCTGCCACGAGCGGGTGGTTGGTGCTGTAAAGTACGATTCGCGCCGGCGCTCTATTCGTAGCGCAACGCGATCGTCGGATCGACCCGCAGGATGCGGCGGGCGGGGATGTAACAAGCCAGCATCGCGATGGCCACGAGCACGATGGCGACCGCGGCGAACGTGGGCGGATCGGCGGCGCTAACCGCAAAAAGGAGATTCGCCATCAGCCGGGTCAGGCCGAGCGATAGGCCGATGCCGATGGCGGCGCCCGCGCCCGCGATCTTGACTCCCTGCGCGAGAATCAGACGCAGCACATCCCCGCGTTGCGCGCCCAGCGCCATGCGAATTCCGATTTCGTGCGTTCTCTGCGCCACGGAGTAGGAAATCACGCCGTAAATTCCGATGGCCGCCAGGACCAGCGCCAGCCCGCTGAAAAGCCCCAGAAGGATGAGCGTGATGCGCCGTGTCGAAACCGAATCGCCCACCAGTTTTCTCATGGTCGCAATGGCGAAAATGGGCTGGTCTTTGTCGATGGAAGCGATCGCATGGCGAATCGCGGAAGTCAGCGCCGCGGGATCGATTCCCGATTTCACCACCAGGTTCATCTCGCTCGGGGCCGATTGCCGCAAGGGAAGGTACACTTCGAGGCGCGATGGATTGGCCAGCCCGTAGAGTTTCGTATCGCCCACCACGCCCACAATGGCGATCCATTTCGGCGGCTTCGCCGATGGACGGCCAAACATGAAGCGCTTGCCCACGGGATTCCCGCCTGGAAACAAGCGCTGGGCTGCCATGGCGTTGATCATCGCGACGCGCGGCGCAGTCTCGCTGTCCGCGTCCGTAAATGCGCGGCCGCCGAGCAGGCGAACGCCGAGCGTGCTCACATACTCCGGGCTGACCCTGTGTACATCCGGATGGGGAAAACTCCCCGGCTTGGGCAGGGCCATGCCCTCCACTGTGATGTCTGTGCGCGAATGATTGTCCGTTAGCGGGATCCCGGTTCCCAACGCCGCGGCTTCCACGCCGGGCAGCGCCCGGACGCGGTCCAGCACCTGCTGCCAGAAGTTCAGCACGGCGGCATCTTTATCGTATTGCGACGTGCGCAGACTCATTTCCATGGTGAGCACACGGTCGGGCCGAAAACCGGGATCCACAGAAAGCAGGCGATAGAGGCTCTTCATCATCAGCCCCGCGCCGACCAGGAGAATCAGCGCGAGCGAAACCTCCGCGATCACCAGAACGTTGCGCCAGCGGCTTTGCCCCGTGCTCGCGCTCGAGCTTCGGCCGCCTTCCTTCAGCTCCGACTGCACATCCGCCTTGGTCGAGTGGATCGCGGGCGCGAGCCCGAAAATCAAGGCCGACGAGACAACCACGCCGGCGGCGAACAGAAGCACCGCGCCATTCAGATTCACGCTCGCGCCCGCCAGCGTGTCCATCGGGATCAGCCGCGCGATCCCATCGATTCCCCCGGCCGCGAGCGCCAGGCCGAAAAGGCCGCCGAGAAACGCCAGTGCGAAACTCTCCGCCAGCATCTGGCGGACGATGCGGCCGCGGCTGGCGCCGATGGCGATGCGCAACGCGATCTCTTTGGTGCGGCCCGCGGCGCGCATGAGAAAGAGATTCACTACGTTGGCGCAGGCGATGAGCAGCACAAACATCACCGCGCCGAAAAGGACGAGGACCGCGGGACGGACGTCGCTGACGAATACCTCTCGAATGGGCTGGAGCGCGACGCCGAACTGGTCGTTGGTGGCCGGATAGGCCTGTGCCAGCCGCGCCGCGATCCCTTCCATTTCCGCGCGGGCCTGCCCAAAGCCGACACCCGCCCGAAGCCGTCCGGCCACCACCATGTCGCCCCGATTGCCTCTTTCGGCGACACTGGAATTGTCGGTGGCCCACACGCCGATGGGCTCCACAACGTCCGTCTTGTCCACCGAGCGAAATCCCGGCGGCAGCACGCCGATGATCGTATAGCCGCGGCCATCCAAAGCGATCATGCGCCCGATGACGTTGCGGTCGCCTCCGAAGTGCGATTGCCACAGCGGATAACCCAGCAGCACCACCGGCGCCGCGCCCGCCTTTTCCTCGCTTGGATCGAAGTCGCGCCCGAGGAAAGGCCGCACGCCCAGCATCGAAAGGAAATTCGGCGAAACGGCTTCGCCGCTGATGTTCTCCGGTTGGCTGATGCCCGCGAGATTGAAGCTCACTCCGCACACGGCGGCCATCTCCGCAAGAGCGCGGCTCTCGGCGCGCCAGTCGAGGAAATTCGGATAGGAAACGCTGACCGTGCCAACCCTCGGCGTCGTCTCGTTGAGGACCATCAGGCGCGATGGGTCCCGGTATGGCAGCGGGCGCAGCAGAACGCCGTAGACCACGGAGAATATCGCCGTGTTTGCGCCGATCCCCAGCGCCAGCGTGAACAGGGCGACGGCAGTGAAGCCTGGAGACTTGCGCAAGGTCCGCAGGCCGTACCGGAGATCCTGAAACAGAGATTCCATAACGTGAACCCCGCGCGCGTCCCGGCACTCTTCCTTCACCTGGTCGAGTCCGCCGAACTCCGTCCGCACGCGCCGCAGCGCCTGGTCGCGCGGCAGGCCGGACTGAAGATACTTCTGAAGCTGCTGCTCCATGTGAAAGCGCAGTTCGTCATCCAGTTCCCCCTCGGCTGCTTTCCGCCGGAAGAGGGAGCGAACGCGGAAGAACAGATCGCTGAGCATCACGCGCCTCCTACGCCGTCCCGAGCACCTGGGCCACGGCGGCCGTCAGCTTCTTCCAGTCATCCTGTTCCACTTTCAGTTGCCGGCGCCCGCTGTTGGTGAGTTCGTAGTACTTGGCGCGCCGGTTATTCTCGGATGTCCCCCAGCGAGCCTTGATCCAGCCGCGGCGCTCCAGCCGGTGGAGGGCGGGATACAGCGATCCTTGCTGGATGCGCAGCACATCGCTCGAAATCTGTTGAACGCGCTCGGAAATGCCCCAGCCATGCCGGGGTCCGAGATCCAGGGTCCGCAGGATCAAGAGATCCAAGGTGCCTTGCGGAAGGTCAATCGGCATGTATTCCTCTTGTGCTTCTACATGGGAGCATACAGGATCTCTTGTCGAAGCGCAAGGGGTATGCGCTTTTCAGCGCCGCCTCGGCTAACGGCGCGCCACCGCCTCGGCCTTGCGGATGACTTTCTCGCGCAGGTCCCAGGCTTCCAGCGCTCTTTGAGCGCCTTCGCAGGCCATGCTGGTGCTCAGGTGGCGGTCGGCTTCGGCAAAGATCTCTTCGGCCTCCATGTGAACGTTGTAGGCCTCCACCTCCGCTTCTTTCAACTTCTTGGTGGCCAGCTTGATTTTACTGTCGACGTCCCTGGCCTCTTCCGCGGCCTTTTCGTACCGGTGCCTGGACTTGGCTTTGCCATCGAGCGCCGCCTCGGCTTCGGCTTCCTGGTAAGCCTTCTTCAGGTCGTCGCTCCAGGCGTCCTTGACCTTCTTTTCGTATTCATCGAGCGCCTCCCAGGCGGCGTCCGCCGTGGAGCGGGCGCGTTTCTTTTCCAGGAGCCATCGCCAGACTCCCCAGTCCTTGGCCTCGTTGAACAACGATTTGGCCTCTTCTACAGCGGCAAGCTTCTGCATGGTAAAGGCCCAGAATAATCGGCGGCGGGGGGTTTGGGCAAGCACCCGGCGGCACGGCCAAAAAAGAACCGGCCGGGCGGACCCCGGGGGCGCCCCTCCTGTGCCACAATGAATCGGATGTCCGCGTATGAAAACGACCCGGCGTTTGGAAGTGGCGGTTCTTTGCTGTTTGGCGATGCCGGCCGGGCTTCGCGCGCAGCAGGTGAAGCCGCAAACCATGCACGATTTCGAATGCTACGTCCAGTCCGCGGAGGCGCGGATGGCGGCGCGGAAGGCGTTTGTCCTGGCCGAATCCGATTCGGCCCTGAACGAACAGCTTGTCCGCGGCGAGAAGATTCAGACCATCACGGCTAACGGGCCGAACCCGCACAAGGCCACCGGCGGCATGATCTACGACTGGATCGGCGCCGTGTTCATCCCCGGCGCCCCCATGGACCGGTTGGTGCGGATGCTCCAGGATTACGACCACCGCGCGCAGTATTTCCCCGAGATCATCGCGTCTTCCAGGCTGATGTGCCGGACCGGTGACGACCACTTCGGCGCCATGAGCCGGATGAAGGAACCCGCCGTGATCGACACCGAAAGCGATGTGGTGTGGGAACGCTTGGACGCACACCGCTGGGGGTGCCGCTCCTATTCGACGAAGGTGCAGGAAGTCGGAAAATCGCACAATTACCTGCTGGCGCTGAATACCTACTGGCGTTTCTCGGAGGCGGGGAAGGGCGTTTACGTGGAGGCCGAGAGCATCACGCTCAGCGGCGAGTTCGGATCGGTGATGCGCACCCTGGGGTCGATGATGGGAATCAATCCGGAGAAGTCGCTGAGGAAGACACTGGCGTCCATGCGGGAGTCGGTGCTGAAACCGGGGCTGGATATCGCCGCGCCGCCTGCCGGAGTGGCGGACTGCGGGCCGGCGTACCGCCCGCCGGCGTGCGGAACGAATTAAAGGGTGCCGCATGGATTTTGATTTTATCGTGATCGGCTCCGGGTTCGGGGGCAGCGTTACGGCGCACCGGCTGGCCGAAAAAGGATACCGCGTCGCGGTGATGGAAATGGGCCGCCGCTGGACGGCCGAGAATCTGCCCCGGACCAACTGGACCATCTGGCGCTGGATCTGGCGGCCGGAGCTTGGCCTGCGCGGCTTCTTCAACCTGACGCCGTTCCGCCACGTGGTGATCATGCATGGCTGCGCGGTGGGCGGCGGATCGATCACCTACGCCAACACGCTGCTGATGCCCAAGGAGTCGGTTTGGGACAACGGAACGTGGGCGGGCCTGGCGCCGTGGAAAGCCGAGATGCCGGGCCACTACGCCACGGCCCGGACCATGCTGGGCGTCACGGAGAACCGGGTGATGGGCCCGTCGGACCACATCCTCGAACGGGCCGCCACTGCTTGCGGCGCGGGCGGCACGTTTTATCGCACCAACGTGGCGGTGTTCGAGGCTCCGGAGGGCGAAGAAGCGGGCAAAACGTGCTCCGACCCGTATTTCGGCGGGGAAGGCCCGGACCGCGCCACCTGCATCGGCTGCGGCGGCTGCATGATGGGTTGCCGCTACAACGCCAAAAACACGCTGGATAAAAACTATCTGTACCTGGCGGAAAAACACGGCGCCACCGTTTTCGCGGAAACCAGGGTGGTGGATGTGGCGCCTTTGAACGGCGCCCCCGATGGAAGCCAGGGCTACGAAGTGCGGACCGTGAAATCCACGGCCTGGCTCCGCAAGAATCCGCGCCGCTTCACGTGCCGCGGCGTGGTGTTCGCGGCCTCGGCGCTGGGGACCACGGATCTCCTGTTCCGGCTGAAGCAGAAGGGCTCGCTCCCCCACATCAGCGATCAACTGGGCAATCGCGTGCGCACCAACGCCGAATCGCTCATCGGCGTGCGCGTGCCGCACAGCCGCGAGGATTTGTCGAAGGGCATCGCCATCGGCTCGGGCATGTACATCGACGAGGACACGCACATCGAGGCGGTGCGTTACCCGGAAGGCTCGGATGCCATGGGGCTGCTGGCGACCCTGTTGACCGAGGGCCGGCCGGGGTGGCATCGCATCCTGCTCTGGATGTGGAACCTCATCCGCTCGCTGGCGCGCCACCCGTGGAAGACGGCGCGGTGTCTTCATCCTTTCGGGTGGGCCCGGGAGTCGCTCATCATGCTGTGCATGCAGTCGCTCGACGGCCACATCGACATGCGGCTGGGCCGGCCGTGGTTCTGGCCGTTCCAAAAGATGCTGATGAGCCGCGGCAAGAAGATTCCCACGTTCATTCCGCGGGCCAACGAGTTTGCGCACAAGATCGCGGAAGTGGCCGGCGGCACGGCCATGAGCATGGTGACGGAGATTCTCTTCGATGTGCCCGGAACCGCGCACATACTGGGCGGGTGCCCCATGGCGGGTTCGCCGGAGCAAGGCGTGGTGGACGGCCGGAACCGCGTCTTCGGCTACCGGAACATGTACGTGTGCGACGGCTCGGTGCTGGCCGCCAACCTGGGGGTCAATCCGAGCCTCACCATCTGCGCCCTTACGGAGCGGGCCATGAGCTACGTGCCTGAAAGAGCGATGGAGTTACCGAGCCGCGACCGTTAGGAAGCGGTTATTCCACGATGTTGCGGCCGAAGTTGAAGCAGGGGCCCACCGAGAAGCGCACCGTGAAGCGTCCGTCCTTCAGCAGGTCGTTGAACAGGTGGTCGTAAACCAGGTCGGATTGCACCCGCCAGGCCACGTGCTTGGAGAAGAGGATGTCGAAGCCCCCGCCGAAGCCGTAGTATCCCTGCCAGTCCGACTTCTTGCCGGCCGGCGCCAATTGCTGAACGATGGCGGCGGCGATGGGGTCGCCGGGCGTCGGCTTCGGCGTCGCGGTTTCGTGCACGGCCCCGAGGTCTGGCCGTAGGAACAGGGTCACTTTCGAGAAATGGCGATATGCCAGTTGCGGACCCACGGCGAAAGACTGCGTTACCGAGCTGGCCGGCACCACCAGCGCATATGTAGGCGGGATCACTTTCGCCGCCACCAGTCCGGCAAGCTCGGCGCCCAATGTCTGCTGCAACGCGACGGGCAGCAGGTCGGGGGTTAGGGTCAAGTCGCCTTTCGAATAGCTGTAGTCGAACCCTATCGAGACCCAGGTCTTTGGCCTCACGCCGATTTGCGTGTGAAACCCGTTTTCGGATAGGCCGATGTGCGGGCTGTCGAGGAACGTATACCCGGTGAACAGGTCATAGCGGGTGACAAACGTCTGCTGCCCGTAAAGAGGCGCAGTCAGAAGAAGCGCGGCGGATACGAGGAGGAGCGCCGTCTGCCAGGAGCGGATGGATGCGAGCATGAGATCTAACCTCCGAGACCGAATTAAGCGGCTTTTCCACGGAGGCGTTGGACCGGGGCCTTCGCCCGGAAGACGCCGTGGTCTTGACGGATGGCCGCACTTGCAATTGTTTCAGTTTGCGCGTTTCAGGTCAAGCGTGTCCGAAATCCCGATTGTGGGGCTGTCCTCCCCAATTCCCTATTAAGAAGCTTATGCATGATCGGGAGCCTCGAGAACACCGTTGGCGGCGCCCGGTTTGCGATCAAGAACCGGTTGAGCGACGCGGAACCGGTGGGCCTCGGCGGCATCCGGATCGACGGTGACCCGGTGGCCCTGGCTATGGCCAGGACATCTCGGACTTTGACCGGGGTGAACGCGATGGCTCCTGAATCACGCGCACACGGAAGTTATTTCTAGCCGGGCGGCTGCTCTTTTGCGCCATGTGAGCGCGATGCGTTTACCATGGGCCGCGACCCCAAGCAGGTGTCCCGAACTGCCAGTATCCGATTCAATTCGCGAATTCTGAGCGCCGCGACCTCTGGCTCACCCGCCGTGGGTCAGAGAGCAAGAGGTCCGCTGTAAGATGCTTATTTTCAATCTCTTACAACTTCAGACCAAATGCACTCCCAGCAAGATTTATCACTTACGGACCATCGTCTATGAAAATATTGACATGCTACCAGGGTGGTAGGAGTATAGTATCAGGTAAAATAGATCTGTTATTGCTAAATTCTTACGGGAGCTGCCTCGAAGCGCCAGCTTCCGATGGTGGGAGTTGGGACAGCCGCCGCGCGAGCCACGGTCGCGCCGCATAAATGAATTGAGACATCGCGCCAGTCGGAGACTGCCGTTGTCCAGGGAGCATCGTGGCCAAACGGCTCGGTCCGCCCCGTAGTGTCCTTACGGACGTGGAAAGCCATCAGAAGGAGGAACCGCATGCCAGAGAATGTGCCATCGCTCAGTGAAGACCGGATTGGTTACCTGGAAGGGCTGGTCACGCAAGCCAGAGCCGCCGCCGCTGTCTTCACCCAATACACGCAAGAGGACGTCGATCGCATTGTCAAGCCGATGGTCACGGCTGGCATGGAGCAGGCCCAACATCTGGCCCGCCTGGCAGTTGAGGAAACCAGGCTCGGGGTGATGGAAGACAAGGCCATGAAGAACATGGTGGCCACCGAGTTTGTCTATAACTACGTCAAGGACAAACGGACAGTGGGCCAGATTCGCGAGTTTCCGGAACGCAACCTGGTGGAGGTAGCCGAGCCGATCGGGGTCATCTTCTCGCTCACGCCGATTACCAACCCGACCGCGACCGTTCTCTTCAAATGCATCATGGCCATCAAGACCCGGAACGCGGTGATCTTCAGTCCCCATCCGAAAGCCTGGCGCTGTTGCCGCGAGGCCATGCGCATCATGTATGAGGCGGCCGTGAAGCACGGCGCGCCGGAAGGCGTCTTCACGTGCCTGGAATCGCCCACCCTGCCGGACAATGTCTACCTCATGCACCACAAGCACGTCGCCCTGATCGACGCAACCGGTGGGCCGGGCGTTGTCAAAGCGGCCTATAGCTCGGGCAAACCGGCGCTCGGTGTGGGCGCCGGCAACACGCCCGTCTATCTGGAAAAGACGGCGGACCTCGACATGGCCGTGGTGGACATCCTCACTTCCAAAACCTTCGATAATGGCACGATTTGCGCCTCGGAGCAGACGGTGGTGATCGATGATGAGATTTATGACCTCGTCCTCAAGAAATTTGCCGGCCTCGACGCGCATATCTGCAGCGCGGAAGAAACGGAGCTGCTGGGCCGAACGGTGATCGATCCCGAAACCGGCTTCGCCAGGCCCATGGCGATTGGCCAGAAAGCCACTACCATCGCCAGCGTGGTCGGTTTGTCGGTCAAGCCGAACACCAGGCTCCTGATCGCGCCCATCCACGGTGTAGGCCGCGCGCATCCCCTCTCTGTCGAGAAACTCTTCCCGTTGCTGGCGGTCTACCGGGCGCGCTCCGTCGATGAGGCGCTCAAGGTGTGCGTGGACGTGAACCATGCCGGCGGGATTGGCCATACCGCCGTGGTCTTCTCGCGCAACGATGAAGTGATCCGGAAGTTCAGCGAAGCGCTCAACGCGGGGCGCATCATTGTGAATTCTCCGGGATCCGTAGGCGCCATCGGCGGCGTTTACAACGACATGGTTCCCACGTTTTCATTCGGGTGCGGGACCGGCGGCGGCAACAGCACCACTGATAACGTGAATGTGTATCACTACCTCAATATCAAACGTGTGGCCCGGAGGACCCAACAGCATATGTGGTACCGCATTCCCAACCAGATTTACTTCAACCGGAACGCCGTGGAGAATCTTGGCCAATTCCCGTCCCGTTCCACCATCATGGTGACCAGCCCGGTTTTGGAGCAAATCGGCCACGTGGACATTGTCCGGCGGTACATTCCGCCCCAGACTCACGTTCATGTCCTGGTCATTCCCGACGCGGAGCCCGAAGTCAAGGTCGTCATGCAAGGAGTGGAAGAACTCCGTTTCTACAAAGTCGACCAGATCGTCGCGCTAGGCGGCGGGTCGGTGATCGATGCCGCGAAAATCATGCGGCTCCTGTACGAGTCTCCGGAGGCCAACCTGGAGGAACTGGGTGCGCCGTTCCTGGATATCCGCAAGCGCGTAGCCGAATACCCGACGGAAAAGACCAACCGGGCGCGGCTGATTGCCATCTCCACAACCAGCGGAACCGGGAGCGAAGTCACTCCCATTGCCGTTCTGATCGATAAACAGCGCAAGCGTAAGGTGACCCTCGCGGATTACTCGCTCAGTCCGGACGTGGCCATCGTCGATCCGCAGTTCGTCATGTCCATGCCGAAAGGCCTGACCGCCGATACCGGCATTGACTGTTTGACCCACGCTCTGGAAGCCGCGGTTTCGGTTTACTCTTCGCCCTACACCGACTGCAATGCCATGCAAGCCATCCGCATGGCGTTCAAGTTTCTGCCCGTCGCATACGAGCATCCCGGCGATGAAGAGGCGCGCAGCATGATGCACAATGCCGCCTGCCTTGCGGCGCTTGCCTTTTCCAACGCTTCGGTAGGGGTGAATCACGCGCTGGCGCACGCCTTCGGCGCCCGCTTCGGGGTGGCCCACGGTCGCGCCAACGCGCTCCTGCTGCCGCACGTGATTGCGTATAACGCGTCCGTGCCCTCCAAGTTCATGCCTTCGCCGCACCAGAAAGCCTATGTTGCGCACAAGAAATACGCCATGATAGCGGACCTGCTTGGCCTGGGCGGTAACACGATTGCAGAAAAGGTGGACCACCTCGTGGCGGCTACCGAACAGTTGCTCGACCGCCTGGCAATTCCGCGTTCCATCGCCGATCTGGGGATCTCGCAGGAAGACTTCGCGCGGGCGGTGCCCGAGTTGGCCGAGATAGCCTTCGACGATCCTTCGTGGCGGCCGACCAACCCCCGCATGCCCCTGGTGAGCGAATTGGCCGACTTGTTGTGGAGCGCGTATCGCGGGCGGCGCCAGCCCAAAGAACCAACAGAGAAGGATGGTTTTGCGTATGCCGATGAATACAGTCTGGCTCAAAAGTGACGAAATGGGAGCGGTTCCTGCGTTGCAGGAGGCCATCCAGCATCTTGACGGCGCCCGAGGAGAAGTGGTCCTGGATTTCTCCGGCGTCGAGCGGATCGATGTGCGTGCGCTCGGGGCGATCGAGGAGTTAGCCGCCAGCGCCGACACGAAAGCCGTCAAGGTTGTGTTGCACAACGTCAACGTCGCGGTTTATAAGGTGATCAAGCTGATGAGGCTGGAGCCGCGACTCTCCTTCCGGACGTGAACTGAAAGCCACTTCATTGCGGGCGTAGTGCTGGCCGCAGAGATTTCCCTCGGCGCGGCGATTTCGGCTTCCGGCTGGGTGTCGGCGCAGGAGATCTGTGCATCCACGAGGGCGTGAGGTAGAGCAGCGCGTTCCACTGCACCGCGGCGAAATCGGCGGCCTTCAGCGGCGTGTGAAAGAAACCGAAGCTGGCCAGCCAGCGGGTCACGAACTCCCGCGCGATCACGTGATCCACGCGGACGTCGGCATCGACAATGTCGTGCAGAACTCCATCCAGGGTAAACAGCACCTTGCGGAACATGAACAGGGCGGGGGGAAACCGCACCCCTTCCAGCGCGATATCGTCCAACAGCCGCATGGCGTCCAGGATGCCCGGCGAGTCGTTCTTCGGGAGGCCGGCGAACAGGCCCTCCACGTGCCGGCGGATCAACCGCTCCCGTTTCCGCCGCGCGCCGGCGCCGCGGCTCAGCGCCAGGACGGCATCGCCGACTCCATCCGGGTTGCGCAGGATCGTCATCAGGGCGAGCATCGCCAGGTGGCGCCGCAGCTCGAGGCTCAAGTGTTCCGCCAGCGCCCAGTCCAGCACCACCAGTTCGCGGTTGGGCTCGTCGTACAGGAGGTTGCCCGCGTGCGGGTCCGCGTGGAACATCGACGGATCCTCGCGCGAGAAAAGCGGGGCGGCCACCAGCGCTTCGATCAACTGCGAAGCGATGCGGCTGCGCCGTATGGGCGAGCGGCGGCACGCGTCGGTGACCTTGACGCCGCGCTCCTCGCTCATGGCCGTGATCTGCGCGGTCGAGAGCCGCTCGATGAGGCGCGGCACGCGGATGCCGATGCTCGAGCGATACATGGCGAGCGCCGCGGTCAGAGTGGCCTGCTCGCGGGGAAGATCCAGCTCGTGTTCCAGCATCGTCCGGACCTCCGCCATCATGTCCGTCACGTCGCGCACCGCGAAATCGTAGCCCCGGTCCGCGGACGTGAGATATTCTCCCACGCGCTGGAGCAGGGTCATGTCTTCGGCGAAGCACTCGGGGACGTGAGGCTTGATCACCTTGAACACGCCGCGCTCGCGCTCCCGGCCGGGATTCTTCCAGGTGAACCGCAACACGGCGCTGACGCTGGCTTCCGAAAGGATCGAGGGCGCGATCTCCACGGACAAGGCTTCGAGCCGCTCCCCCAACTGCTCGACGATGATGGCGCGCATCTCTTCCGCGGTGACGTCGCGCATGCCGTTTTCGAGTTGCGACAGCGCGGTGCGCAGCGACGGATCCAGGCGGCGGTTGCGCGCCAGCACCTGGCCGAGTTTCTGAAGGCCGGGCATTCGCGAAATCAGCCGCAGGAGGCGCGTCTCGGGCGGCGTGCCGGCGGGCAATTCGTATTGCTCCACCAGCTTGGTTGCCAGGCGCCGGTCCGAAAGGCGCGAGAAGACGAATTGGAAGATGTCGCGGACGATGGGACGCCAGCGCCGGGCGGCTTCCGGCACGAGGAATTCGACCGGCACAAGCTGCGTGACCCAGTCTCCGATCTGGTCGCGCCAGGACTGGCCGAAAGTTTTGAGCGCCTCTTCGGCGGCGGCGATGCGGCCCGTAGTGGAGCCGGCGGCGAGCAGGGGCGCGAGGATGGCTAGCTGGTCCATGGTCTTATGCTCGTTTGCGCCGCGCGTGCGGCTTCTTCTGGCGCGCCTCCAGCTCGGCTACGCGGCTCCGCAGTTGTTCCAGCTCGGTCTCGGCGGGCGCGTTTGGCGGGCCGGTGAGAAGATTCTTCATCAGGTTCAACGGCGACAGGGCCGCCGAGCGCACGTCGCTCAGCCGGGTCTGCACCGCATCCTGCACCTTCTGGTAGGCATCGAAGGCGGACTTGAGATACCACATGATGAATTCCTGGCCCGCCCGGTCGGAGGCGAGGATCAACTGGCGCAGAAGCTCGAGCGGCAGCGTGGGGCGGTCCCGGGCATCTTCCACGATGATCTGGGTCAGGATCACGCGCGTCAGGTCTTCACCGGTCTTGGCGTCGACCACCTGGAGGTCGGTGCCTTTGCGGATCATGGCCGCCAGGTCCTCCAGGTTCACGTAACGCCCCGAGGATGTGTCGTATAGCCGGCGGTTGGGGTATTTCTTGATGACTGCGCGGGCCTGTTCCACGAGCACCTCGCCTGCTGCGCCGCGCTGTTCCGTATGGCCGCGCCCGCCCCCTTGGGCTTCTCGCGCCGCTCCCCGGCAACCGCGCCTGCTGCGCCGCAATATTCTTCATTTCTATATTGACACAGAAACGAACTGGAGGTATAGTTTTCTTAGATGCTGCAATGCAGCATTTAAGGAGTCATAGAATATGCCAGCCAAAGCCAAGGCCGAGCCCGCCAAGGAGCGGGATTCTTCGGCTATTTCCTTGCTTTCGGAGTGGGTGCGGCAAGGCACCGAAAGCTTTTTCGCCACGCAGCGGATCCTGGCGGATCTGGTGATGCGGCAGAACGCGAAAACCATCAACGGGGTCCGGGAGCAGTTGGCGAGTGCGATTGCGCTGCCGGTTACCACCCTGACCGAAGTGGCGGGCGAAGGGGTATCCAGCTTCATCGCCGCCCAAAGAGTGCTTCTCCAGCTCGCCCAGAAGGAGAACGAGATTCTGCTGACCGGCGTCAAAGAGCGCGCTACCGGCGGAGCGCCCGTGGCCGCGATGACCGATCTTCTGCGCCGCGGCGTGGATACCTTCATCGAAATGCAGCAGCATTTCCTGACCATGGCGGCCAAACAGACCGACACCTGGATCGATTCCACCAAGGCGGGGAAGCCGTTTGACGGCAAGGGCCTCGCCGAGCTTGCGCGGGACGGAATGGATACCTTCGTGCGCGGCCAGAAGAAGATTCTGGACGTGCTGGCCGAGGAGACCACCCACGCCACCGAAACGGCCGGGAACGGCAAAGCACACGTCGTCGCCAAGAAGACCGAGTTGACCGAACTGGCGCGCCAGGGCGCCGAGGCGTTCATCGATGCGCAGAAGAAACTGCTGGACGTGGCCACGCAACAGATGACGGTCAACGTCAAGGCGGCGCGCAAGACGATGGCAATGATCAATCCCCTGCCGGCGACCACCCTGGCCGATTTGACGCGCCAGACGGTCGATGGCTTCGTGACCGCGCAAAAGGCGCTGTTGGACGTCATGTCGAAGCCGGTACACGAGCATCACGAGCATCACGAGCATCACCAGCCCGCGCGCAAGCCCATGGCGCGGAGGCGGGCAGCGGCTCCGAAGGCGACGCCGGTCCCGGCATAGGGACGGCTTCGCACAACCGGGGGGACAGAATCGGCTGTCCCCTCTTTCGTAAATACCGTTACGTGTTGTCGTGCGTCGCCCGGGCAGCTCCGTTCACGGGGAGATGCCCGGGCGAAACGAATTGCTCGTTTTCCGTCGAGCCGGCCAGAGCTTCCGTGGCCGAATGGCCGCCGGCGATGGTGGTCTGCACGGCGTCGAAGTAGCCCGTTCCGACAAAGCGCTGGTGGCGGATGGCCGAGTAGCCGTCGCTCTCGGAAAGGGCGAACTCCCTCTCCTGCAGGTGCGCGTACGCGGTCATGCCCGTCCGGACGTAATCGCGCGCCAGCTCGAACATCCCCGCGTTCAAAGAGTGGAATCCCGCCAGCGTAACGAATTGGTATTGGTAGCCGAGCTGTCCGAGCTGCCGCTGGAACTCCGCGATCTGGTAGTCTTTGAGCAGCTTCTTCCAGTGGAACGAAGGCGAGCAGTTGTAGGCCAGCAGCTTGCCGGGGTACTGCCGGTGGATGGCTTCGGCGAAGCGCCGCGCGTGCTCCAGGTCGGGCGTTGACGTCTCGCACCAGATCACGTCGGCATAAGGCGCATAGGCCAAGCCTCGCGCGATGGCCGCCTCGACTCCGCCGCGGTAATAGAAGAAGCCCTCCCCGGTCTTTGAGCCGGTGAGGAACGGCTCGTCGCGCGGATCGATGTCGCTCAGCAGGAGCCGCGCGGCGTCGGCGTCGGTGCGCGCGATCAGAAGCGTGGGCACGTCCAGGACGTCGGCGGCCAGGCGCGCGGCGATCAGCTTCTGCACGAACTCGCGGATGGGCACCACTACCTTGCCGCCCAGGTGCCCGCACTTCTTGGCGGAGGAGAGCTGGTCTTCGAAATGCACGGCGGCGGCTCCGGCTTCGATCATCGCCTTCATCAGCTCGAACGCGTTGAGCGGCCCGCCAAACCCGGCTTCCGCATCCGCCACGATGGGCGCCAGCCAGTATGGTCCGCTCTTGCCTTCGGACCGGCAAACCTGGTCGGCGCGCAGCAGGCCGTTGTTGATCGACCGAACCAGCGCGGGCACGCTGTTGGCGGGATAGAGGCTCTGGTCCGGATACATTTGGCCGGCCAGGTTGGCGTCGCCCGCCACCTGCCACCCGCTGCAATAGATGGCCTTGAGCCCGGCCTGCACCTGTTCGATGGCCTGGTTGGCGGTGAGCGCGCCGAGGCTGTTTACGTAAGGCTCGGTGTGCAGGAGGTGCCACAGCCGCTCGGCGCCCAGTCTGGCCAGCGTGTATTCGATCCGGATGGACGGCCGAAGCCGCTCCACCTGCTCGGGACCATAGGGCCGGACGATGCCCTGCCAGCGTGAATGGTGCGTCCAGTTGTGTAGCTCGGCGTTTTGATTCACTGATTTTCCCCGGCGCCCGCTTCCTGGCGGTCGAGCTTCTGCGAAGCGGTACTGTCTCAGTAGATGCAAAGCACCGGCGCGGCGCAAACGTCGTGGGGCGCGGCGGGCGAGTCGTCCGATCCGGACCGGCCGAGGGGTGAAATCTACCGAAAGGCGGTAGCATTTGTGGCTGAGGAAGCTATCTGTGATTGCAGCGCAAAACCAACCCGTGAGCATTGTGCCGCCCATGACGGAGGCGCAGGAGCCCATTCTTTCACCGCAAGCGGTTCGATTCCTGGTGAGGCTGTCGAACCTGTTCGAATCCCGCCGCCGCCAACTGCTGGAAACGCGGCGCGTTCGCCAGGCGGAAATCGACAACGGGCGGCAGCCCGATTTTCCCGCGGAAACGGCCGACATCCGCAAGGCGCGGTGGAAAGTGGCGCCCATCCCCGCCGACCTGATGGACCGCCGCGTCGAGATCACCGGTCCCACCGACCGCAAGATGATCATCAACGCGCTGAACTCCGGCGCCAAGGTGTTCATGGCTGATTTCGAGGACTCCAACTCGCCCACCTGGGACAACATTCTGCAAGGCCAGATCAACCTGCGCGACGCGGTGAGCGGAGCCATCTCCTACACCAGTCCGGAGGGCAAATACTACGAGGTTTGCGAAAGGCCCGCCGTGCTGATGGTGCGGCCGCGCGGCTGGCACCTGGTGGAAAAACACTTCCTGGTGAACGGCGAGCCCATCTCGGCCTCGCTGTTCGATTTCGGCCTCTTCTTTTTTCACAATGCCCAGGCCCTGATCCGCAACGGCACGGGGCCGTATTTCTACCTGCCGAAGCTGGAGAGCCGGCACGAAGCCCGCTTGTGGAACGACGTGTTCGTGGCGGCGCAGGACAGCCTCGGAATTTCGCGCGGCACCATTCGGGCCACGGTTCTGATCGAGACCATCCTCGCGGCTTTCGAGATGGATGAAATCCTTTGGGAGCTGCGCGAGCACAGCGCCGGCTTGAACTGTGGGCGCTGGGACTACATCTTCAGCTACATCAAGAAATTCCGCAACCATCCGGAGTGCGTGTTGCCCAACCGCTCCGAGGTCACCATGACCCGCCAGTTTCTGGCCTCGTATGTGGACCTGCTGGTGGCCACCTGCCATCGCCGCGGCATCCACGCCATGGGAGGGATGGCCGCGCAGATTCCCATCAAGAACAATGAGGATGGCAACGCGGCGGCGTTGTCGCGCGTTCGCGAGGACAAGCTCCGCGAAGTCTGGGCCGGCCACGACGGCACCTGGGTGGCGCACCCGGGGCTGGTTCCACTGGCCACCTTCGTCTTCGACACCTACATGCCGTTCCCCAACCAGATCGATCGCATGAGGTCTTCGAGCACGACCGCGGCCGATCTGCTGCTGACTCCCGACGGCAAGATCACCGAAGCGGGCCTTTCGATCAACCTGGACGTCGGGCTGCAATATCTCTCCACGTGGCTGGGCGGGAACGGCTGCGTGCCGATCTACAACCTGATGGAAGACGCCGCGACGGCCGAGATTTGCCGCGCGCAAATCTGGCAGTGGATCCGCCACGAGGCGAAGTTGGATGACGGGCGTACGGTCACGCGCGCCCTGGTGAGCGGCATGCTGGAGGGCACGGTCGAGAAACTCGGCGAGTTTGTGCCGCAAGCCCGGCTGGCCAAGGCCGCGCGCATTTTCGAAGAGATGATCTGCGGCGCGGAGTTCCCCGAGTTCCTGACGCTACGAGCCTACGACCAATTGGAGTAGCAGCGCGGCCGCCAGCCCTTCCGGGATGAGGCATCCCTCCGCCCCACTCTCTGGCGCCTCAGCCGCCTGCTGCGCCTCCGATTGCTCGAGACCACGGAAGGAAAGTGGAGAGACACCACCGGTGTGGCTTCGCTGAGCGAGCGGCAGTTCAGCAGCCTGGCGCTGGCGCGCGGACAATCCGACGGGCTACCGCCGGATCGATACGGGCTCGGCGGAGGGCATCCAGGGAGGCATCTGGCCGGCCCCGCGCGTCGTAACGTTTCAACTGCGGATCGCGGTGCACTCGACCTCTTCGCCCCAGTGGAAGATGCGATCGCCGGCCCCTTCCGCCGCGATGAACAAGCGCTCCACAAGCCGCTCGCGCCAATCGGTCCTCACCTCGGAGAGAAAGTTGCCGGTGGCCCTCACCGCCTGCCGCCGCCGGATGGCTAACCGGCTGCCGGTGGTCACGGTCTTCGTACGGATATCGCGGAAAGCGCCCGACGCGCGAAACAGGTCCCGCAACGAATCGGGAGTGAACAGGCACAAATGCCGCGGCGGATCCAATGAAAACCAGTCCGTGCTGAACAGCTTGTGCCCCAGGCTCTGAAAATTCGGCGTGCGCACGGCCATGACGCCGCCCTTCGTCAACAGCCGCGCGGACGCCGCTACAAACGATTTCGGATCGTCCACGTGTTCGACCACGTGGCTGCTGGCGATGGCGTCGAACGATCCTTCCGGGAACGGTGCTTGTTCGATCGTGCCCACGTGTACCGGGCAATTCGCCGCGGCCCGCGCTTCCTCCGCCGCCGCCGGGTCCACGTCCAGGCCGCAGACGTCCCACCCCAGCATGCGCATGATCGCCAGGTAGCTTCCGCTGCCGCAGCCGATTTCCAGAAGCCTGCCGCCCTTTCGATAACTCAGCAGCAATTCGTCCAAACCCCAGGAAACCCGCTGCCACACCGGCGGAACATACATCAGCAGGGAACCGAGGATCGAGCCTGCTCCGCCCGCCTGCAGATGGTCGTAGCCCTTCCTTGCGCTCAAAACCGCCCCACGCAAAAAGGCGGCGCGTTTCGACGATCCCATGCTCGGCGTCTGCTCCCGTTCATGCGTGTAGTACGCGCCGACGTAACAGTGTCCGAAATCCTCCGCAACCGGCGCAGGATTCAGCCACCCCGTGCCGCATTGCGCGCAGCGCATGATGTCCGACTCGCCGGGAACGCCGTATGCGCGATCCGTAATACCCCGATGCAGAACCGTGCCGGAGTGGCCGCACAGCGGGCACTTGGTGACTTCGTGGCTGCGATACGGGGCCTCGCGGCGCGCGGTGGTAGTAGGATCGATCGACGGCTCCATGGAGTTCGGACTTGAACTATTCTAGCGGCCGGCGCACGTCCGCGTTAAGAGTCGAGTGGGAGCCCTTGATCAGATATGCGGGACGGTGCTTCACCTCCTGGAAAATCATGCCTACATAGATTCCGATGAAGCCCAGCAGGACCATGATGATGCCGCTGCTCACCGTCAGGATGATGATCACGGAACTCCAGCCGGGCACCAGCCGATCGACCTCGTTGGTCAGAAAGAACCTCAGGACGTAGGCGACTTCCCAGATCGCGAACACCAGAAACACGAGCCCCAGAACGAACGCCAGCCGCAGCGGGACCAGCGAGAAAGAAAACAGGCCGTCGGCCGCCAGCCGGAGCATCTTGGCCACCGAGTACTTGCTCGTTCCGGCCAGCCGGGTCTTGGGCGCATAGGGCAGGAGAACGCTCTTGAAGCCCACCCAGGAAAACAGGCCCCGCAGAAAACGGTGGTACTCGTTGAACTTGCGCAAGGCCGAGAGCACCTCGCGGCTGATCAGCCGGAAATCCGCCGCGCCGGGACTCAGGTTCACCTCGCCGATGCGGTTCAGCAGCCAGTAAAAGCCGCGGCCCGTGGAGACTTTCAGCGAGTTGGCCGAATCCATTCGCTGGGCTTGCACGATATCGTAGCCGAGTTCGTGCAGCTTCAGCATTTCCGGAATCAGTTCCGGCGGATGCTGCCCGTCGCCGTCCAGCATGACGACGACGTCGGCGTCGGCGTGATCGAGGCCCGCGGTCAGGGCCGCCTGGTGTCCGAAGTTGCGGCTCAACCCCAGGAACTGAACCCGGTGGTCGGATGAGCGAAGCGCTCCTAAGACCGCTTGCGTATCGTCGCTCGAGCCGTCATCGACGTACAGAACACGCAGGTCGTAAGCCAGCCCGCCCACCGCCGCCATCAACGACGAGTGGAGGGCCGGGAGTCCTTCCGCCTCATTGAAGACCGGGATCACGATATCAAGGCGGGGCATCAGCGTGAGGGATTCGGGATGAACTCCGGAACGCGGTAGATCTCCAGGTCGCCGTAAAACCCGTTGTTGACGGTGCCCATCAGAACGGCGTGTTCGTGAGCGAAGGCGTTCCAGTCGCGGCGCAGGCCCTCGTACTCGTTTTCGCCATAGCCGACGCCGTGGACCATCACGCGGTCGTTGAGGATCAGGTATTCCGGCCGGAGTTTGGAGATCGAATAATCGAACGGAGCGCGGTCGAAGGAATAGTACACGCGGTCGTTGAGCGCCATCCAGAAGGTGATGGCGCCGTATGCCGAGGCGCCCGGGGGAATCAGGCGGCGCAGTTCCCGGGCCACGGCGGGATAATCGGCGTTGCGGTACTTGGCCAGCAGCACCACGTTTCCCGCAACCTGCGTGACGATGAGCAGGGCGAGAGCGGCCAGCGCCGCGAGCCTCCACCGGGGCCGCCCGGCCAGCTCGTACGCGGCGGAAGCCAGCAGAAGGGCGAACAGCGGCGCCAGGTCGGCGAAATAGCGCGGAGTCTTGTTGATGGTCGACGACCACCACAAGAGGTTGACCAGCACGGCTCCGCAAAGACAAAGCCCCAGGGGGCGCCACCGGCGCACGGCCAGCAGGATCGCCGCCGCCGCCGCCAGCGCGAGCGCGATGTGGATGCGGTAGGGAATGTGCAGCGGAAGGTTTACCCGCTGGCTGCCGAAGCCGATGAAGTCGGCATACCGCAGCTTCTCGGCGGCGAGCTTGACGGCGTAAGGCGCCGTCGCGCGCTTGATGTAGAGGTCCTGGAAGGCCGCGTAGTGGACCGGGTCGGTGCCGATCCACAGCACGAAAGGAACCAGCATCAGGGCGGCGACGCCGGCCACCGCCCAAACCCGCGCTTGCCGCCAGACGCTTGTGCCGAACTCCACGAGCATGAACACGCCCAGCGCCGCCGCGACACCGATCCCGTTCACGTGGAAATTGAATGCCAGGCCAACCGACAGCCCGCTGAGCATCGCCAGCGGGATCGAATTGCGCCTTCTGCTTCGGACATAGAAGTACAGCGCGGCGGTGAACAGGACCAGGATAAAAGCTTCGGGGCGCGCCGTTCGTGCGGCCGAGAAAACAAAATTGTCCGCCGCCAGCAGGAAGGCCGCCGCTACCCCGACCCAGGCATTGACCAGCTCCGCGCCCAGGAGAAATACCAGAAACACGGCCGCCACCGACGAGGCCAGCGAGAACAGCCGCGCCTGCCAGACGTCCATACCGAACAGGCGGAACGATAGAGCCAGCGACAGTGGCATGGCCGGAGGCCGCGTATCCACCTGCGAGAAATAGTCTCGCTCCGGAAAGCTGGAGAGCCGCAAACGGCCCTCCCGGGCGAATGTGCCGCCGGAATCGGAGTACCAGCTTTCGTCTTCCACCCAGCGCGTCTGGAAAAGGATGACGGCTTGCGCCAGCAGCAGCAGGCAGGCGGCCGCGGCGAGAAGACGGGGTCGTGCCAGCTTGCCGTGCTCCTGGGACTTGACGTCCAGCGTCGTCAACATGCCTTCCTGCCCAGGACGCAGACGTTGATCATGCATTTTCGGAGCGGCTGAAAATGACCGTCGCACCACCGTGACAGCCCGTGAAGAGGCACCTGAAACGGAAACAGGTGGAGCCCGTACTCCTCCACCACATCCACCCCCGAAGCTTTCAGCGTCTTGCGCAGAGTCCCGAAGGTGCTGAAATTCTCCAGCCCGTCGAATGGCCGCAGCTTCAGCAGCGTCGCCGCGCGCACCAGCGGGTACCACACGACATTCGGCGTGCTGAGCGACAGCCAGCCTCCCGGTTTCAGTACCGCGGCCATCTGGCGGACAGCCTCCAGCGGGTCGGGCGTGTGCTCGATGCACTCCGACGAGAGCACCACGTCGAAGCGGTCCTTCCCGAAGTGCTGCGCGAGCGAAAGCGCATCGACCTGCTCGCAGCGGCAGCCGACGGATTCCTTGATCCTGCTCAACAGGCCTTCCCCGATATCGCTGGCCGTCACCACCGCTCCGCGGTCCTGCATGCGGCGGCTGAAAAAACCAAGCCCGGCGCCGACTTCCAGGGCCTCCCGCCCGCTCAGCCGGTCGGGTGGCAGGAATCGGTCCACGAGGATTTCGAGGCGGCGCTCCGTATCGTACTGCGAAAGCGCTTCCTGAAACCGATCGCCTAACCGGTCGTGGCACAACTCTTTGTCACTGATGGTTCTCACGTGGCGTCTCCGCGGTGCGGTCCCCTTGAAATTAACATCCCCAACCAGGTAGTGCAAGAGTACCGGGCTACAAACGGCTACACCGGCTACACCGGCTAGGCCGCCAGCCACCCGACCAGCCGTGTGAACAGCGGCTGCATGGAGCCGGGCAGGGTGCGCGACAGGTGGCCGAACCGTTCGCGGTCCGCCTTATCGAGCGCGCCGGTGATCCGCAGCATTCCGCACCACACCAGCGCCCCGCAGAGTATCGCCGCGGCCAATCCCGCGTGCCCGGGGATCAGGCGTCCGACCGGCACCACCACCGCCGCCATCGCCGCTCCCGAAAGCGCGATCCTGCCGAATTCCGCCAGCCGCAAGTCCGTGTGAAACACGTGCCGCACCCGCATCCAGATGGCGATCGTCGCGGCGGTCTGTGCCAGTCCGTTGGCCAGCGCCGCGCCGGCGGCTCCGTGCGCCGGCGTCAGCAGGAAGTCCAGCCCGATGTCGAGAGCCCCGCAAACACAACCCACCCAGATGAGAAACCCCTGGTTTTCGGTGGCCTGGAGCAGCGCCGACGGCGGGTACATCATGGCTTTCGAGATCGCCAGCCCGGCGGCGATCTCGAGCACCGGGATCATCGCCTGATATTTTTCGTTGTACAGCAGCGAAACCAGCGGCCCGCTGATCGAGGCCACTCCCACAAGCAAGGGCACCGCCAGCAGAAAAGCATACTTGGCGCCGGTGATCGTGAGATTCCGCAGCCGCTCTTCGCCGCGCCCGTATTGCGCCATGATGGTTACGTTCAGCGAGCCGCCAAACGCCGTCGGGATCATCAGCAGCCGCTCGGAAATGTTGAAAGCGATCGAAAAGAACGTGATCTGCCGGGGGTCGTGGTTCATGAACCTCAGCACCGCGATGTCCGACTTGTCCCACACCACCATGTTCAGCACCAGCAGGGCGAGTCCTTGCCCGGAATACGCGTACATCCGCTTCTTCAATTCCGGCGAGATCTTCCCCACCGGTATGGGACTCAGCATCTTGCGCACGCCGATGAGCTTCAGCACCGCCTCCAGCGTGGCGCCCCCCGCGTAACCGGTGGCGACCCCCACCAGGCCCCAGCCGACCCACAGGCTGAACAGCGTGAACACGATGTTGAACGCGGCGCCGATGAGTGAGGGCACCGTGTTTCGCCGCAGCGCCTCCGCCGCGTTGTTCGCGTTGGACGCCACCAGGCCGATCATGCGCGGCGCAATGCTCATGACCAGAAGAACGGAGATTACGCGGGAGCCTTTGTCGCCCCAGCCCAAAACCAGGACCAGAGCCGCCACCGTGATTGCGGCCGCGATCGCCAGTTGCACTTTGAGCGCCGCGTTGTAGATCGCGTGCGCCACATCGGGCTCGCCCCGGCTCAGGTACTCCGCCATGTACTTCTTGATGGTGACGGGCATGCCGAACGACCCGGCGGCCGTCGTGATGTTAGTCAGCCAGAAGACGTAGCTGAAAGTCGCGAGACGCTCCGGCCCGATCACGTTGGCGACCACCACCGAAGTGAAGAAGGCGCCGACGACGCCAAAGAGCAATTCCAGCCCGTACCAGAAGGAATTGCGCGCGACTGTCTGAGAGCTGTTGACCCCGCTCGCCGGTTGGTTGTCCAAAGACGATACCCGCCCCGCTAAACCGCCCTTCATCATGATACCCGGGTGGGGCATGCTTTAGCTCAATGCCATTTAGTTTTCCCATGGTGCGAATCCTGCGGAAATCGTGGGGCGGGCAATCTTGCCCGCAGCCGCCTTTTAGGCGGCTCCTTCGGGCAATGAACGAACCTTTGTGCTCGGCAAGGCCGGCTGAAAGCCGGCTGCAGGCAGGATTGCCCGCCCCACTATTTGTGCAGATGTTCGCCCTGTGGCCCCCTTTGTTAGAATTGGGCGAATGCCGGCCGGAAAGCGCGAATTCCTTGCGCGCCTCAGTGCTCGCACGGGCTTCACCTCCGTGCTCGCGCGGATGCCCAAGCGCAGGGTGTTGATGATCCTGAACTATCACCGCATCGGCAACTCAGGGGACACGCTGTACGATCCCGGCGTGTTCTCGGCGACGGCCGAGGAGTTTGACGAGCAGGTCGGCTTCTTGAAACGCCGCTTTCATATGGCAGGGCTGGATGAGGCCGTGGCCATGGCGAACGGCGAATCTCCGCTCCGCACCAGCGTGCTGATCACCTTTGACGACGGCTATCTGGACAACTACACCTCAGCATTTCCGGTCCTGCGCTCGCATGGCGTGCCGGGCTTGTTCTTCCTGCCCACGGCGTTTGTCGGAACTTGTCATCTGCCTTTTTGGGATGTAATTGCCTATATCGTCAGGCAAAGCCGAAAGAAGGTCATTTGCCTGGAGTACCCGGAGCCGGCGAGATTCGACCTGGAAACCGAAGGTGTACCTAACTCGCTGATGAAGATTCTGCGGCTCTACAAAAGCCCGGCCACAACACAGCCGGACCGCTTTCTCGAAGATCTTCAGAACGCGTGCCAGAGCCCGGCGCCGCCGCCGGAAAGTGAGCGCCGCTTCCTGAATTGGGAAGAAGCGCGGGAGATGCATCGGGCCGGCATGGCATTCGGCTCGCATACCCACAACCACGAGATCTTGAGCAAGCTTCCGCCCGCGCGGCAGTGCGAAGAACTGCGCCAATCCCGCCAGATCCTGGAACGGGAGTTCAGATGCCCGATCGACGTGCTCTCGTATCCCGACGGAGGACGCAACGCGTTCTCGGCCGAGACCATCGACGCGCTCCGGCAAAACGGCTACCGGGCGGCGTTCTCTTATTACGGGGGGATGAATCGCCCCGGAGAGCTTCGGCCGTTTGACTTACGCCGTTGCGGTGTCGAGCGTCCCAGCCATGCCCGGTTTCGCCTGCAAACATCGCTGGCGGCGATCGCCGGGAAAGGCTGGTTTTGACCGGTCACTTTGCCGCGCTTTCCAACCCTTCGACGCTGGTCACGATAGCCCCCGTGCGGCGCAGTTCGAAGGCGCCATCGTCGCCCGTGCCCGTGACGCTGTCGGCCGTTTCCGAATCCACACGCATGAGCCTCCACTTCTTGGCCAGAATCGCGCGGTAGGCCGATAGATACTTCCTGGCGCTGTCTTCGCTGTCCCATTCCACGGCGTACAGCAGCACCACGCGCCCCGCTTTTTTGTTCTCCCGCAACTCGAAGGTGGTGCCGCGCCAGTGCGGCGCGATCTCGGCGGCGGTCTCCCTGCCGGAGTACTGCTCGAGCAGGATGCCATGCTCCAGCTCGCCGAGCGAGCCTCCCACCAGGCCCTTGTAGCCGCGCGGCAGGTGTGTGTCGGGCAGGTCCGGCTCGGTGGGCTTCACGTTGTCGAAGTACTTCTCGGGATGAAGAATCTGCTGGGTGGAGAGCGGCGGCTTGCGGAACACCTCGCCGAACGACGCCAGGCCGTCGCGCTGGAACAAAGCATTCTGGAACAGCATCCCCTTGGTGTAGGGAAACACCAGGGTCATGCGCAGGTACAGCGGCGAGCTGTCAAAGACCGGGTACTGGCCCGCGCCGCTATCGCTGAGGCTGCTCATCATCCCCACCAGCGCGGGCGAATCCTTCAGGGACTGCCCGTTCTTGCGCGCCAGGTACTCCGACATCAGCCAGGTGGCCTGCCCTTCCATCACCGCCAGCCGCGCCGTCGCGCCGTCATCGCTCTTGCGGCCCTGCTTGATGAACCTGGCGAGGTTGAAACTCTGGTCGGCGAGAGCGTGCGAAAGCTCGTGCGCCAGGACCGGCTCCTGGGTATCGGAAGGCGTCGTTTCGGTGATGAAGAGTTTCTTCTTGTTGTAATCGTAGAAGGCCGCCGCCTGTTCCGTCAGCAGGTCCACGGTGTTCTTGGCCAAGTCGAAATCCTGGGGCACCAGGCCGAACTTTTTCAGGGTGAGTTCCTCGGCGCGGATCTCCTCGGGGCTGGCGACGTCTTTCACCCGGTCCTTCAGGAAGCGGTTGATCTGGTCCTTGGTGATGAAATCGCAAGGAACCGGGTGCTTCAGCTCCATCCCGGAGATCTGGGTGAGTTCGCGCGCGATCCGGTTGGCCTCGCCGCAGAGCTGCTTCGCGCGAGGGTCGCTTTGGGCCGCTGCCAGACCAGCCGAGACCAGCAGCAGCCAGAGATCACGCCGCAATGGAATGCCTCCTCAAGCTCCAGCCGAACGCTGCCGAGGCCGCCATGGCCAGGACGCCGCCCACAGCCACGGTGGTCCGCGCGCCCATGCGCCCCGCGAGCGCCCCGGCCGCCAGGCTGCCGAACGGGCCCAGGCCGACCACAGTCATGGCATACAGGGCCATGATGCGGCCGCGGTATTCGTCGGGGATCAGGGTCTGGATGGTAGTGTTGGCCGAGGCCATCTGCCGCATCACGAAGTATCCGATCACGGGCATCACGGCGAGCGAAAAATAGAACGACCGCGAAAGGGCAAACGCCAGGTACGCCGCTCCGACGGCCAGGCCCGAGTAAACCATCACCTTGGGCAACTCGCTGACCTTAGTGCGCCGCGCCAGCACCAGCGTGCCGGTTACCGCGCCGATCCCCATCGCGCCCATCAAGAAGCCCAGCCCGCGGGAGCCGTGGCGAAAAATCGCGTCGGCGAAGAACGGGATCAGGACCAGCACCGGCATTCCGGAAAGCGTCGCGGCGGCCATCACCGCCAGCACCCGCCGCACGGCGCCGTGGTTCCAGGCGTAGCGGAAGCCATCCACCAGGTGGTTCCACGGCGAATCCATCGTCCTGCGCTCGAAGGCTGGAAGCCGCATCGCCCAGAGGCAGAAGATGACGGCCAGGAAGCTCACGCCGTTCAGCAGGAAGCACACCCCCTCGCCGACGGCGGCAACCAGCAGCCCCGCGACGCCCGGCCCCACCACGCGCGCCATGTTGAACACGGCCGAATTCAGCGAGATGGCGTTGATCAGGTCGTCCTTACTGGTCATGTGGATGACCAGCGCCTGGCGGCCCGGCATGTCGAAGGCGTTGATGGTGCCCAGCACGCAGGCCAGCGTCAGAATGTGCCATACCTGGACGCGGCCCGAGAGCGTCAGGGCGGCGAGCACGAAGGCCTGCAACATGGAGAGCGTTTGCGTGAGGATGACGAGCTTCTGCCGCGAGAAGCGGTCCGCCGCCAGGCCGCCCAGCGGGCCCAGCGCGAACACCGCGATCTGCGAGCAGAACCACGCCGTGCCGAGCAGCAGCTCCGAATGCGTCAGCCGGTAGACCAGCCAGCTTTGGGCGACGTTCTGCATCCAGGTGCCGACCAGCGAGATGATCTGCCCGCTGATGAAGAGCCGGAAATTGCGATGGCGCAGCGCCCGGAAGGTATGCGGAACGCCGCGCGGGACGGGAAGGGGGAGCGGGAGGACCGTCTCGATTTCGGGTGTAGTCCGCGGCGGCCCCATCTGTCCTTCCCAGGATAGCGCGGTACAATGAGAGATCGATCTCACCTTGCGAGGAGTAATTTTGGCGGACGATAAAACGTATAAGGCCGAGTATCTCGGCAGCGGCACCTTCGTGATCAGCAAGCCCAAGCGGAAGAAGCACAAGATGCGCCAGACGGCGTTGAGGAATCCGCAGCGGGGCTCGCGCAAGTAGAGTGCCCGTGGGGCAGGTCATGCCCGCTCCTCCATGTTGATCAGCGGCCTCGAACTTCACTCCATCGCGATCTCCGATCCCCCGTTGCGCAGCTCCTACGGCCGACATGCGCCCTTCGCGTTGCGCACGGTGGTGGAGCTGAAGACCGATTCGGGCCTGACCGGCATCGCCGAAACCTACGGCGGCGATGGGCCGAGGGCAGGGCTTGAAGCGGCGCGGCCGCGGGTCATCGGCATGGATCCCTTCCAACTTGCGGGCCTGAACCGCGACCTGCAGGCCGAAGCCGGCAGGGAAGCGGCGGCCGCTCCCGGTGGCCGCAGCCAGACCTACCTGGTGCCTGGCGAGAACCCGCTCGACCGCCACGCCCGGACGTTTGCCGCCATCGAGATCGCCTGTCTCGACCTGATCGGCAAGGCCTTCGGAAAGCCGGTGTGCGACGTCATCGGCGGGCGCGTGCGCGACGAAGTGAGTTTCTCCGCGTACCTTTTCTATAAGCACGGCGGCGCGGACCCCTGGGGCGAGGTGCTCGATCCGCAATCCACGGTCCGCGAATGCCGGCAGATGATCGCGCAGTATGGGTTCCGCGAGATCAAGCTCAAGGGCGGCGTGCTGGAGCCCGAGATCGAGATTGCCACCATCCGCGCGCTGCGCGAGGAGTTCGGCGCGCCGTATCCCTTGCGGATCGACCCCAACTGCGCCTGGAGCGTGGATACTTCCGTGCGGGTCGGGCGCGCGCTGAAGGAGGAACTGTCGGGCGGCGGCTACCTGGAAGACCCCTGCGCCACGCTGGAAGGGATGGGCGAGGTGCGGCGCCGCCTGCTGGCGGAAGGCAATGCGACGCCCGAGGCAAGCAACGTGGCGGTCACCTGCTTCGCCGACGTGCCGCGGGCCAAGGAGCTGGATGCCGTCCAGATCGTGCTTTCGGATCCGCACTACTGGGGCGGCATGCGGAGCGTGCAGCACCTGGCGCACATGACCGGCGTGCTGGGCATGGGGCTTTCGATGCACTCCAACTCGCACCTGGGCGTCAGCCTGATGGCCATGGCGCACGTGGCCGCGGCCTGCCCGAATCTGACGTACGCCTGCGACACGCACTACCCGTGGCAGTCGGCCGAAGACGAGATCGCCGCGGGCGGGCGGATTCCGATCGTCAACGGGTGCGTGAGAATTCCCGAGAGACCGGGCCTGGGTGTGGAACTGGATTACGATCAGCTTGCCCGCGGCCGCGAGCGCTACGACAAGATCCCGTACCGCAAGCGCGACGACGAAGCCGAGATGCGCAAGCACGTGGACCCGAACTGGCGCCGCACGCTGCCGCGCTGGTGAGGGGGTGACGCATCGGGTGACGAATCGGTCCGAACGTGGGGCCGAAAAATCGCTTCGGTTCAAGTCATTCTGTTTCTTCCAGTTGCGGGGATCGACCGGGCTATTGGTGACGCATCTGAGGGTCTTTTTTGCAAGTTGCATCTCCCGGGTTCGGGGCTTCAGAGATCGAGTTCCGTGGGTGAAGGTATCCTGGTCCATAGCGCCCCAAAGCGTTGTTCTCGATTCCAGTCTGGCACGGCGACAGGCGGCAGCAGGACCATTTCGGCTAATCGGCTCTGAAAATACAGGGGAAATAAACTTTGAAAATCTGTGAACGCCCCAGGGCCGATTCCCGCAGCGGGGGATGAAACGGGCCCGAACAGGCGTATGATTATGCCGTCGCGAACGTGACAGGAGGTCGGCGTCAGTCTGGAGCTTTCTGCCCGCCTGTGAACGTGAC
>DASQZT010000232.1:0-71951 GCA_035638575.1 Bryobacteraceae bacterium | reverse complement strand
CGGGTCACGTTCACAGGCGGGCAGAAAGCTCCAGACTGACGCCGACCTCCTGTCACGTTCGCGACGGCATAATCATACGCCTGTTCGGGCCCGTTTCATCCCCCGCTGCGGGAATCGGCCCTGGGGCGTTCACAGCACTTTCAAAAAAACTTAACTCTCCCGTGGACAACAGCTTGCAGCCGAAACGCTGCTTCTGGCCAGCCTCCCGCGCAGGTCTCGTCAGGTAAAATCTGGACAGAAGGGGCCGAGTTGAAACCACACCAAAAAGCCGGACGTCGTGTCGTCATTTTATGTCGCATCTGCGAAAAGGACCCTCCAGAGGCGTCACAAAATTCCGCGCGATTCCCGCAACCAAAAGAAACCAAACAGCTTAGGCCAACAAAAAACTTCACGCCACACTCTCGAAGAGATGCCATCGCCCGCGCCGTGCCCCCGCGAGACTCTCCGGCCCTCCCGCGTCGAGCCGCCCGCCATCACGCGCCGCCTGCGGTCGGCCCGCGCCCCCGCCTTTGCCAGCGGCCTGCCCACGCGCCGCCTCCGCTCGCTCCGCTTCCCCGCATCGCCCACCGGCCGGCCCACGCGCCGCCTTCGCATCGTAGAATCGTCTGGAGGGGATTCACCAGATGAAGCTCACTTGTAAACTCTGCTGGGTGTGCCTTGCCATGGTGGCGCCCATGGCGGCCGACGGCTTGATTCCACCGCTCGACTCCAACCAGGCCCAACAGGCCCGCAAGACACTCGCGGAATTCAAAACGAATCCCAAGGGGCCGTATTTCCAGATCCACTGGTTCTGTAAGGACGGAACACTGCAGCCGCCCGCGGGCTTGCCCTGCAAATCGCGCGGAGGCGGAATCGAGCACGCCGACTTGAGCCCCGCGGCGCGCATGCTGTCCAAATGGAACCTCGACGTAGGCACGGTGCTCGCCAGCCTCGATTTCGCCACGTTCTTCGATGGCGCTCGCGACCACTGGCTGCCCCGCGAACTGGTGCTGGAGAATTACCTGGCGCAGGTCGACCGCGGTTGGATCTACCGGCGGGGCAGCTCCTACCGGGGCGCACGGCAGGTGGAAGACGAAGAAAAGGCTGGCCGGCATCTCCTCATGGAGCTGCTCGGGAATCCGGAGTGGGTCTCGCGCAACTATTTTCTCGTCAACCAGCTCGTCGCCACCATTCCGCACGGGATTCCCGACAGCGCCGTCTTGAAGACCCGCGCCTTGGCCGGTTCCATCGCCAACCGCGATCCGAGGTTTCAGAGCATCCGCGCCAAGATCCACTCGCAGCCGGGTCCCGAGGATCTGGCCGCGGTCGAGCAGTTCGCCGCCGACCGCAAGTCCGATGATCCCGAGCTGCTCGAGCTGGCCGGCCTGTTGCGCCAGCAGTACGCCAACGGACCGGAAGCGCGTTTCGCCCTCTTCGAGAAGAAGCTGGCGAAGACCCCGGTCGCCGCGCTCATGACCGAGTACTTCGACTCCATCCGTCAGGGTAAAGAAACGAACAACGGCTCTTCGCTCTCGCTCGAGATCCTGCGGCTCGAGACCTCGCCCGGCGACGCCAAAATGAAGCTCGACCTGCTCGATCTCAACGCCCTGGTGCTCGAGCAGGCATTCCGTTCAGGCCAGAAGCCGGCCGCGCAAGCCTCGCGGCGGCAGCAGTTGGCCGGGCTTCTGGAATATGTGCGCTACGCCACTGGGGCAGGCTTGCTGTCCCTGCGGGAATTGGACGCCCTGCGCGCGGAGGTGGAGACGCTCGACCGTGGCGGCGAAGCGCCGGCCGAGCGCTACTTGCAGTCCATCCGCTACCTGGAGCGAAGCGCCGGCTGGTGCCGCGCCACTGCCGCCAGGGACTTCGGGCCCGTCTCGCAGCATTACCAGGGGATCGAGCCGCTGGCCGGCGGGCTGGTGGATCACCTGCTGCGAGGCTCGGTCGCGTTGCCCCTCACGGCGCGCCTGGAAATCCTCACCGCGGATGCAAACCGCGCGGCCGGAATCCGGCATTCCATTTTCGGCGACCCGTCGAACCGCGGCATCGTAGGGCTCAATCCGGGTGTTGCCATCGGGCGGCTCGGCATCATCGACTCCGCCGACGACAGCCAGACCGTCGATCCCGGGCGGATTTACGTGATCCCGCAAACTCTGTCCGATCTCGAGCCCATGGCCGGGATTCTGACTCTGGACAGCGGCAATGCCCTGTCCCACTCGCAAATACTGGCGGCCAACCTGGGCATACCGAATGCGACCATTCCCTCCACCCTTCTCCCGGCGTTTCGGGAGAAGCGCGATCGCGAGCTGTTCTTCGCCGTGACCCGCGGCGGCGTAGTGGTCCTCAAAGAGAAGGACAAAATGGCGCCCGAGGAAATCGATCTCTGGGCGCGCAGTGCCGCCGTCAAGGCGCGCGTGGCCCTCGACACCGTCAAACTCCGCCTCTCGGACACCCGCCTGATCCCGTTGACCGAGTTGACCGCGCAGGATTCCGGCGCAAAGTCCGGGCCGAAGGCCGCCAACCTGGGACAACTGACACATTTCTTTCCGGCGAACGTCGCGCCCGGCCTGGTTGTCCCCTTCGGAATCTACTACGAGCACATTCACCGTTCCATCGGAAACGGGCCGCCGCTCGATGAGCAGATTGCCCAGATGTACCGGCGCGCCGAGCGGATGCGCGATTCGGGCGCGCCCGTGGCCGACGTGAACGCCTTCATCTATCCCGAGCTGGCGCGCATTCGCAAGATCATCCAGACCATGCCGCTGCTGCCGGCATTCGAGAAGGAGCTGGCGGCGCGGATGGCCGAGACCTTCGGCCCCGACGGCTCCTATGGGGTCTTCGTGCGCAGCGACACCAACGCGGAAGACCTGCCGGAATTCACCGGAGCGGGCCTGAACCTGACCGTGCCGAACCAGATCGGCTTCCGCCATATCACGCAATCCTTGAAGGACGTGTGGGCTTCGCCGTTCGAGCAGCGCGCTTGGGATTGGCGCAGCCGCATTCTGGTAACCAGCGAGCACGTGTATCCTTCGGTCTTGCTGTTGCGGTCCGTGCCCAGCGATAAATCCGGCGTGATCGCCACGGTGAACCGCGAGACCGGCGAGGACGACATCACGGTCAACATCAGCGAAGGCGTCAGTGCCGTGGTGGATGGCGGCGTGGCCGAATCGCTGCTCTTGAAACCGGACGGCGCGGTGAGGCTGCTCGAGCAGGCGCGCGGCACGTACCGGAAAATGTTGCAGCCCGCCGGCGATTTTCAAAACGTGCCGGTGAGCGGCAGCGACACGGTGCTCATGCCCGACGAGATCCGCCAGCTTCGCGAGATGGTGGCGGAGGTGAAGCGGAAGTACCCGCCGGCGCACACCGCGCGCGGCGAGGTGCTGCCTTGGGACATCGAGTTCGGTTTCGAGAAAGGGCAGTTGCGCCTGTTTCAGATCCGCCCGCTGGCCCGCTATCAGGAGGAACAGACGTTGAACGCCTTGAGCCGGCTGGACGCCGCGCAGGAGCCCTCCGGCCCGGTGCGGCTGGACGACAGGCCGTAGAATGCTCACCCGCCCGATCGCCCTGCGAGTCGCGCTGGCCGCCCTGCTCCTGCTGACCGCGCCCTCCATGCGCACGTACCCGCTCGATGGCGCGGCCGCCACCGGCATTCGCCGCCTGATCGGTTACCGGCTGATCCACGAAGGAAAAATCAAGAGCGCCGTCGTCCGCCTGCCGCCGGGCGCCCTGCTGACCAGCGATCAGATCCTGCTGCGCCTGAAGGCCGCCAACCCGGCATTCGACATCACGCCCGGCCTCGCGCACGATCCCTATTTGCAGGCCGGCATCGAACGGATCTTCGCCGCGCACGACCCTTCCTACGCCGTGTCGCTCCTGGACATCTCCGACCCGCAGAAGCCGCTCTACGCATCGTTGCGCGGAGACGAGAAGAAGATCCCCGGGAGCGTCGGCAAGCTCTGCGTGGTGACCGGCCTGTTCGCCGCGCTGGCCGCAAACTGGCCGGCGATTCCGGACCGTCAGAAAGTCCTGCGCGAGACCATGATCGAGGCCGACTCGTTCGTATTCACCGACGGCAAGACCGTGCCTATCTATAACGAGGGCGATCCTGCCGTGGTGAACCGTACGATCGCCCTCGGCGACCGCTTCCGTTTGTGGGAGTGGGCCGATCACATGCTGTCGCAGAGTTCCAATGCCGCCGGCTCGACGGTATGGAAACAGGTCATGATGATCCGGCATTTCGGCGCCGCTTATCCGTCAACCAAGGCCCAGCAGGATGCCTTCCTCAAGGACACGCCGAAAGCCGAGCTCTCCAAGCTGTCGCTGGCGGTCCTCGATGAACCGATGGCCGCCTCCGGCCTCGACACCACCCGCATGCGCCTCGGGACGTTCTTCACCCGCAACGCGTCCCGGGCCATTCCCGGGTCCGCCAGTTACGCCTGTCCGAACGAGCTGCTTCGCTGGCTGGTCAAGATGGAGCAGGGCAAGATCGTGGACGAGTGGTCCAGCCTCGAGATCAAGAAGCTGCTCTACTTCGTGCGCCCCCGCTACCGGTACGCCGCTTCGCCGGCGCTGGCGAAGGCCGCGGTCTTCTTCAAATCCGGTTCCCTGTTCGAATGCCGCCCGGAGCCCGGTTTCCCCTGCAAGCAGTACGCCGGCAACGTCACCAACCTCATGAACTCGGTGGCCGTGGTGGAGTCGGGCGAGAAGCGCTACCTGATCGCGCTGATGTCGAACGTGCTGCGCGTGAATTCGGCGGTCGAGCACGAAACCATCGCCGGCGAGATCGAGAAGCTGATCCAGGGTCCCCGCCGGTGAACTCAGTTCCGGGTGATCACGTCGTCGAGTTTTTGGATGAGCTGCGGAAAGATCTCGGCGCCGCGCGCGTCTTCCATCAGGGCGACGGCGATGTAAGTCTTGCCCCCGTGCTCCACCAGCGCGCCGTCGGCATGATAGGTCTGCCAGGTGCCCGACTTGCGGTAGATCTCGCAGTCCCGGCCCTGGAGGCCTTTCACGAACTTGTGGTTGATTCCGGGCTTGGAGAGGATCTCTTTCATCTCCGCGCTGTACTCGGGACTCACCAGCCGCCCTTCCTGGAGCATCAGGAAGAACCGCGCGACCTGCAAGGTGGTTGCGCCGTGCGAGAGGTGATGCAGCGGGTCCGGCTTCCAGCGGTCGTTGAGACCCCCGTAGGCCTTTCCCAGCCACAGCCCGCCGTTCTGCGCGGGGTCGTAAAGACGGTACTTCGCGCTGGTCAGCACCTCGCTGATGTAGTCGAAGCCGACCGTGTGAATGGCGCGGGATGCATCCGTGTTGCTGGAGTACCGGACCATCCGCGTGAACATATCCTTGACCGCCTGCGTGTAGCGCAGCTTGCCGTGCTGGATCAGCTCGAATCCGGCCACCAGCGCGCAGATCTTGGGCAGGCTTGCGGCGTACATCATTTCGCGGTCGTTCAGCCCGGAGTAGCGGGGATGCTGGATATCGGTGATGTCTACGAGGGAAACCGCCAGGTGTTTTCCCTTGATGAAGCGGTCCAATTGGAGGCCGTCGATGACGCCCTCGAGTGACCGTTCGAGGCCGGGATCGCGCACGAGGTTCCGATCGGGCTCGACGCTCGCCTCGTTGACGGCGTCCGCCGCGAACCCGCTCGACAATCCCAGGACCAAGGCGCCCATCGCCAAAGTGCCACGAAACAGCATTAGGTTTATTGTCCCACGGAAACGCCGCCTCTCATTCGTAGCGGTAGACCGTCAAGAGCGGCCTGTGCCACGATTAGAGGATGGAATCGCGCATCATCGAGATCCCGGCCGGGGTGGACGCCGGGACGCACATTCCGGTCACCACCATTCGCGGGGCGCGCGAGGGGCCGGTGCTGGCGCTCATCGCGGGGAATCACGGGTACGAGTATCCGCCCATCCTGGCGCTGCAAAAAGTGCGCGGGCGGATCGATGCGGAACGGCTGAGCGGCACCGTTATCATGGTCCACGTGGCCAACATGCCGTCGTTCCTGGGACGCACGGTGTACTTCAGCCCGGTGGACGGCAAGAACCTGAACCGCATGTATCCGGGGCGGGCGGATGGGACGGTTTCCGAGCGCATCGCGTTCGCCATTACCAGGGAGGTGATCGAAAAGGCGGATTGCGTTCTCGATCTGCACTGCGGTGACGGGAACGAATCGCTGCGGCCATATGTGTACCAGACCGTGACCGGGGAGGCGGAACTGGACGAACGCATCGCGCGGCTGGCACCGGCGTTCGGCATCGACCACATCGTGGTGGACCGCGGGCGGCCCCGCGATCCGGCGCGGTCGGTGTATTGCTCCAACACGGCGATCACGCGCGGGAAACCGGCGATGACCATCGAGAGCGGGTTCCTGGGAAGCTGCGACGCGGAATCGGTGGAGCGCATCGTGGCGGGGATCCGCGGGGTGATGCGAGAGCTGCGGATGGTGGAGGATGGGCCGCCGCCGGTGGCGAGGCCGATACACCTCGATCCGGTGGAGGTGCTATCGAGCCCCGCCACCGGGATCCTCTATCCGCTGGTGGAGCGGGACCAGAAGGTCGCCAAAGGCGCCCCGCTGGCGCGCATCACCGACTTCTTCGGGACGGAAGTGGCCCGGGTGACGGCTCCGTTCGACGGGGTTGTGCTGTATGTTGTTGCAACGCCGCCGATTACCGAGGGGCAGCCGGTGGCGTGCGTGGGCGCGCCGCGCACCGGGATGTGAGTGCCGTTCAACCCGTGATTTCAGCAGTTTAATGACAACTGATAGCCTCCTCACGGGGGTGTTCCCTATACTTTGGAAAGCTGCACGCCCCGTTGCTCAGGGCGGGTGTGTGCGCGGGAGGGAAGAAGACATGCGCAAGCCTATTAAATACGCCGAAAAGGTATTCACATATGCCGCAGGTGCGGCCTGGGTCGTATTCGATAAGCTCAATCAAATCAGCCAGAATCCCGGTTTCGTACCCAAGTGGTCGGACAAGCCGCTGCTGAAGAGCTGGGAGAAGATGAAGCCGCCGCTGGGATGGCCGCGCGAGACCGATTCCCTCTGCCCGCGCTGCGTGCCCGAGATCCGCAAGCAGATTCTGGACGGCAAGCTGCCGATCGAGGCGCTGTACACCGAGCGTCCCGGCGAGATCAAGGCGCAGGTCATCGAGCGCGACGGCAAGATCCTGATGGTGAAGGACTGCCCCGTCCACGGGCACTTCGAAGACGTGATGGCCATCGACACGGAGTTCTTCCGGCACCTGGAGAAGGTCTTCCCGGGGCGCGACATTCGCGCGCACAACGACGAGCGCCTGCACCACCACGGGTCGAGCACGATCACGCACGGGCGCGGGTCGGTGCTGACGGTGGACCTGACGAACCGCTGCAACATGATGTGCGATCCGTGTTTTATGGATGCCAACCAGGTGGGGTTCGTTCACGAGCTGAGCTGGGAAGACATCAAGACGCTTCTGGACAACGCCATCACGATCAAGCCCAAGCGGCAGATGTCGGTGCAGTTCTCGGGCGGCGAGCCGACGCTTTCGCCGTACTTCCTCGATGCGGTGCGGTACGCGCGCGAGGTGGGCTACACGTCGGTGCAGGCTGCCACCAACGGAATCGAGTTCGCCAAGAGCCCGGAGTTTTGCCGGAAGGCGGCGGAGGCGGGGCTGCGCTACGTGTACCTGCAATTCGACGGCATCGGCAACGCCGCCAACCAGCATCGCAAAGTCGGCAACCTGTTCGACGTGAAGCTGCGGGCCATCGAAAACCTGTATTCCAACGGGGTGGACATCATCCCGGTAATCACCATCGTGAACGGGATCAACAACGAGCAGGTCGGTCGCATCATCCAGTTCGCGCTGGACAATCCGAAGAAGATTCCGTTTCTCTCCTACCAGCCGGTGTCGTTCACGGGGCGCGACGAGGAGATCACCGACGAGCGGCGCGCGGCGCAGCGGTACACGCTTTCGCACCTGGCGCACGACGTGAAGAACCAGACGGGGCTGGGCGAGCCGGCGCGCGACTGGTTCCCCATCTCGTTCATGTCTACCTTTTCGGACTGGAGCGACATGGTGCACGGGCCGGAGGCCACCTGGGGACAGTTGAGCTGCGGGTGCCACCCGAACTGCGGAGTGGGGATGGCGGTGATGGTAGACAAGGAGACCAAGGAATCGGCTCCGGTGACGGCCTTTCTGGATGCCGACCAACTGGCGCGCGATGTGGCGCGGGTAAACGACGCGGCGCGCGGCAAGTGGCTTTCGATCGTGGGCATGGCGCTGGCGGTGGCGCGCAATTACGATCCGTTCCAGGCGCCCTCGCAGTTCAAGCTGTCGGACCTGCTGAAGAAGTTCGATAAGACATTCGGGGCGACGGGCAAGAGCTACGGCAACGTGGGCAAGGACCGCACGATGGAAGATATCGAGCGGCGCCGGCGCGACCGCTGGAACTTCCTGTTCATCGCGGGCATGTGGTTCCAGGACCTGTTCAACTACGATTTCCGGCGCACGGAGCAATGCATCATCCCGTATGCCACGCAGGAGGGCGAAATTTCCTTCTGCGCGTACAATACGGGGGTCGGGTGGCGGCAGATCATCGAGAAGATGCACATGACGGCGACGCTCACCAAGTGGTACGAGGAGCACGGGAAGCACGAGATCTTCGCGGGCGGAAAGGCCGTGCCGCTCGCGAACCGGGAGCATTCGATGGTGCTGCGCGAGAACATCATCACCACCGAGGAGCAGCACGATCTCGACCGGCTGGGGATTGCCAAAAACGCGCGGGAAGAGAAGATCCGCGCGCGCGACGCCCGGCTGAAGGACCAGCAGGAGAACGAGCGGATGGCGAAACTGTACCGGCAGCACGTGCTGAAGGAAGAGCCGGCGCCGCCCTTGGTGCAGATCGGCGGCATTCGGCCGGCGCCCGCAAAGCCGGTCGATGAGCGCGAGGAAGTGGGGAGCTTCGGCGATTAGCAAGGTGCGTTTACTGCACGTTCAGCGTCTGGATGGGATCGAGGTGCGCGGCCTTGAAGGCCGGGATCAGGCAGGCGGCCAGGGCGGTGCTCGACAAGAGGATCAGGGCCAACGCAAAAGCGATCGGGTCGAGCGGGCTTACGCCGTACAACTGCCGCTCGATCAGCCGCGCGGCTACCGCTGAACCTGCCACGCCGGCCAGGGATCCGAAAGCCACGATCCGCATCCCCTCAGCCAGGATGCCGGCCACCACGACGCGGACGGTTGCCCCCATCGCGATCCTGACGCCGATTTCCCGCCGGCGCTGATGCACGTGCGCCGCCAGCGTGCCATAGAGGCCGACCGAACTCACGATCAGGCCTAACAGGGCAAAGCCGCCGACCAGCACGCTTCGGATGATGCGGTCGCGAACGGTTTCGTCCACGATGTCCCGCAGGGGCTTGAACTGTTGCAGCACTGCCGCCGAATTCCAGGCGAGCACGCGGGACTTCAGCATGGGGATGAACGCGCTGAAGGCGCTGTCGGTCCGCACCATGAATCGCAGGCCCGCAACGGGCAGATAAGCCATATAGACCATGGGAACCGGCGGCTTGTCGAGGGCCTCGGTGCGGATATCCTTCACCACGCCCACCACCACGCTGATGCGGCCGCCGAAGCCCGAATGCACCGTGCGTCCAACGGGCTCTTCACCGGGAAACAGGAGCCGGGTTGCCGCCTGATTGAGAACGACGGCGGGCCGGCCCTGCTCGATTTCCTCCGCTGTGAAGGTGCGGCCGCCGGCCATGCGGGCGCCCAGGGTTTCGAAATAGGAGAGACCGGCTAGGCGGTACTGAATCATGGGATCGCCCGGCACGAGGTCGCCCCCGTGAGCGGCGGTGACGGTGGAGAACGCGGGCGAACCGACCGGCAACTCGGCGGCGAAGGCGACGCTTTTCACGCCGGGAACGGATGCGATCTGACGCTGGAGATCGGCGATGGCGGGAAGGGAATTCCGCTGAGAGCCGGGAAGGGACGCGCGGAATGTGATTACGCCTTGCGGATCGAGACCGGGGTCGGCGCGCATGGCCGAGAGGAAACTGCGTCCCACCAGCCCCGCCAGCGTGAGCAGGGTCAGCACGATGGCCACCTGGGCGGCAGCCAACGCGGCGCGAAATCGTCCCGCGCCGGATAATCCGCTGCGCACGCCCTGGGAGAGGGCTTCGGCAAGGCCGACCTTTTGGATCCACAGGCCGGACGTTATGGACACCACCAGCGAGACGCCCAGGCACATCAGGAATCCGAACACGAGCAGCACAGGGCCGGTGGACAGCAACTCCGGGCCGATGCGTTTCAGTTCCGGAATGCCCAGGGGGATCAGGGGCCGGGCCCAGCTTTCCACCAGGAAGGCGAGAGCGGTCCCGGCCGCGCAGACCAGCAGGGCTTCCTGGAAATTGGCGCGCAGCAAGCGCCACCGGCTTGCGCCCAGGGCCAGGTGCACGCTGGTCTCATGAGTCCTCGTCATGGCGCGCACCACAAAGAGGCTTGCCAGGTTGGCGCAGGTCAGCACCAGGAGCAGGCACGCGGAACCGTAGAGTTGCAGCATCGTGGGGCGGTCGACGGGGGCCAGGGCCGCGCGCAACGGTTCCACCCAGCGCCGTCCCCACACGCCGAAGCTCGAGCCGCGCTCGCCAGCCTGGAATGCCGCATCGATGGCGGCCGAGGCTTGGGGAAGCCGCACGGCCGGTTGGAGGCGCGCCACGGAACGGTACAACGCATCGCCGTAATTCAGGCGCACAGTGTCGCCGGCCGAGGGGAGCGGCAGCAGGATTTCGGCTTCCGGCGCAAAGGGCAGGGTGGCCGAGCCGGGCACGATTCCGACAATCCGCAGCGGGCGCCGATTGGCGCCATCCTGACGGGGAAACACGCCGTTCACCACCGAGGGATCGGATCCGAAGTGGGCTCTCCAGGCGGATTCCGTCAGGACCGCCCGCTGCTCGGGGTTGGCGCCGAGATCCTCTTCCTCGCCGAAAAACCGTCCCGCGACGGGCCGGACGCCGAGCGCCTTGAAGTACCCGGAATCGACCGACGCGGCGGCCATATCGAAAGAATCGGCGCCGTTGAGGAGCGTCACCTGGCCACCGCTTTTCGCCAGGCCCGCTTCCGCGATTACGCCCGCCTGCTGGCGCAGAGTCCAGGCATCCTGCCCCGTGATCCAGTGATTGAGGTCGCCGCCGGCGCTCCGCCCATACAGGGTCACCAGGCGATCGGATTGAGGGAAGCCCAGCGGGCGCCAGAGCAGCGCGTAGACCGTGTTGAACAGCGTCAGGTTGACGCCGAGGCCCAGACCCAGGACCAGGACTGCCGTGACCAGGAAGACCCGCGATCGCAGCAGCCGGCGGAGATGAATGTGGATGCGCATGCGCCAGGAACGTGATATGTGCACGCAGAGGGCCATAGCCAAGTGCGGCGTCTTGGGCCGATATCGCACGTCGAGCCGTATTCGCGCGTCCGGCGCCGGACGCAGCGGTCCCAATTACGGACATTCGGGAGGCATTGATCTGTTTTGGGGGCGGGGCTTAGCGGTCCAGGCCCCACACCATGTTCGATGGCTTCACGCCGCGCCCGGCGCACCACTCCAGATACAGGCGCCCGTAGCTGGCGGTGATGTAGACGCTGTCGTCGAAGCCTAGCTTGCGCGCGGACCGGTCGATCCACCGCGGGGTCCCCTCCAGCTCGAGGAAAACACCGATCGGGGTTTCGTCCAACATGGCGATGCCGCGGCGGCCCGGCTGGTGGAATTCGGTGCGGTATTTCTCGTAGCGAAACGTGACGTGGAAGCCTAGGCGCTCCAGGATGGCGGAGATGGTCGGGGCAGAGGGGATTTCGATTTCCAGCTCTTCCCGGCTCTTGTGGCGGGACACGGCCGGCGGCCCCTTGTAGGTCAGGGTGACGGTGCGGCCGGCCTCGCGGACGCGGAGCAGCGACACGCGCTTCCGCAACGCCAGTTCGGGCGTGTCGAAGACCGTGTTGGCTTCGAAGACCCTGCGGTGGAGGACACGGAAGCCCGCGGCGCGCAACAGGCGCCGCGCGGAGCCGGCATCCGGAACCGCCAGCTTGATTTCGGTTTCCTGTTTACTGCTCACGTTCGCCGCGGTGGTGCTCGCGAAAATCCTGGTCGATGGCCTTGCGGCCGCGGAATCCCTCGTCCACGCCATGCCAGAACCCGATGTCGTGCTCGCCGAGTTTCCAGCACAGATAAACCTCTTCGCCGCGGAAGAGGGTCGGGAAGTCGACCAGCCCGATGTCCAGATCCTTCACCACGCAGCCCAGCCCCTGCAACTGTTCGATGGAGTTGCGCAGTTGCGCGGCCACTTCATCGCGGCGCGTGCGGACTTCGTAGGCGCGGGCGAGGTCGACCAGCATTCCGCCCATGAGCATGATGCGTTCCGTGAAGGACTGAAGGGCGCGCTCGGCTTGGCCGTACTCGGATTTCAACGCCACCGCATCACGGACCACGCGCTCGACTTCGGGGATGAGTTGCTGAGCTTCGGCGAGAGTGAAGCGCTTGGGCATGCGGGCGGCGCTATACGCCGGAGACCTGGATCGACATGGAGCGGCTGCGCGGGCCGTCGAACTCCGCCAGGATGATGCTCTGCCAGGTGCCCAGCAGAACGGCGGAATTGCGCACTTGCAAGCACAGGCTCTGGCCCATGACCATTCCGCGTAGGTGCGAATCGGCGTTCTTGCGCTCGCAGTCGGAGTAAGTCGGGTCGTTGTGGCGGAAATAGCTTTCGCGCCGGATGAGATCTTCCAGGAATGTGCGGACGTCGTGCAGGAGCGCGTCCTGCCACTCATTGATGAAAACCGCGGTGGTGGTGTGGAGAGACTGGAGATGCACCATGCCGTCGCGGATTCCGCTCTTGCGAACGACTTCGTTGATGCGGTCGGTGACGTTGATCAATTGCAGGCGCTCGTTGGTGATCCAGTCGACGATGCGGTTGAACATTTTGAAACTAACTGGTGAAACTTCGGGCGCCCCTTCGTCCGCAGTTTCCACGTGAATTTGTGCCAGCTTCGCGTGAGGCATCCAGAATCCTTTCGAATTGAGTGTGTAGGTCGATTATACCAAGCAATATTTAGCTGTAACGCGTGAGACGCCGCGAATGTGAGATGGCATTACCCGGCGTAGTGCGTCGATACGTAATCGTCTAGGATTTGGATGAATTCCGCGACAATTCGGTTGCCTTTTAATGTGGTCAGCAGGCGGCCGTCCACGTAAACCGGCGCCTTGGGCTCCTCGAACGTGCCGGGGAGGGATATCCCGATGTTGGAATGCTTGGATTCGCCGGGGCCGTTCACCACGCATCCCATCACGGCCACCTTCATGGCTTCCACGCCCGGATGGGTGGGCTTCCACTGCGGCATTTGTTCGCGGAGATAGGTCTGGATCTCGTCGGCCATTTCCTGGAAGAAGGTGCTGGTGGTGCGCCCGCATCCCGGGCAGGCGGTGACTTGCGGAGTGAAACTGCGGATGCCGAGCGATTGCAGGATCTGCTGCGAAACGATCACTTCTTCCGTGCGGTCGCCGTTGGGCATGGGGGTGAGCGAGGCGCGGATGGTGTCGCCGATGCCTTCCTGCAGCAGGGGCGCCAGCGCGGCGGTGGTGGCCACGACGCCCTTGTTGCCCATGCCGGCCTCGGTAAGCCCCAGGTGCAGCGCGTAATCGCACGCTCCAGCCAGCGACCGGTAAACATCGATGAGGTCCTGCACGCCGCTCACCTTGGCGCTGAGGATGATCTTGTCATGCGCCAGTCCGTGGCGCTCGGCGGCCTTGGCCGACTCGATGGCACTGACCACGATGGCATCCAGCGTAACTTCGCGAGCATCCTTGGGTTCGGGCAGGCGCGAGTTCTCGTCCATCATGCGGGTGAGCAGGGCGGAATCGAGCGAGCCCCAGTTGACCCCGATGCGCACGGGCCGGCCGTTTTCGATGGCCACCTCGATCATGGCGCGGAAATTGTCGTCGGTCTTGCGGCCGATGTTCACATTGCCGGGGTTGATGCGGTACTTGGCCAGCGCGCGGGCGCATTCCGGATACTTCTTGAGGAGGATGTGGCCGTTATAGTGAAAGTCGCCGATGATGGGCACGCGCACGCCGAACTTATCCAGCGTTTCGACGATTTTGGGGACCGCCGCGGCAGCCTGCTCGGTGTTGACGGTAACGCGCACCAGCTCCGAGCCGGCGCGCGCCAGGGCCATCACCTGGTTCACGGTGGAAGGGACGTCGACGGTGTCGGTGTTGGTCATGGACTGGACGACAATGGGATGATTGCCGCCGACCTTCACACCTCCGACGTCGACCACGGCCGCCTGCCGGCGGGTTTGTACTGCCATTGAAACTCCTCTCCTGGTGGATATTTCAGTTTAACAGGCAGGCGAGGGGCGCCCGGGCGCGGGCCCTCGGCCGGCCCCACCAATGGTAGGATGTTCCGAGACCTCCGAGCAGGTCATCCGTCACTCATCTGGAGGTATTCGCTTGCCACACATGGCGCGCAGTCTGGCCTGTATCGCAGCTTTGGGCGCGGGGATAGCGTTATCCGCGAGCGCCCAACCGGCCGCCAAATTCACGGTTCCCATCAGCTACTACAAACTGTCCAACGGGTTGAAGGTGGCGCTTTCGAAGGACACGACCGCGCCCACCGTGGTGATCGCGGTCTACTACAACATCGGGTTCCGCATCGAGCCGCGCAACCGCACGGGATTCGCGCACCTGTTCGAGCACCTGATGTTCGAAGGCTCGAAAAACCTCGGCAAAGGGGAATTCGACAAGCTGATCGAGGGCAACGGCGGCCTCTCCAACGGCAGCACGCGATTCGATTTCACCAACTACTTCGAGGTTGTGCCGTCGCACGCGCTGGAGATCATGCTGTGGGGGGAAGCCGACCGCATGAAGAACCTGACGCTCACCGAGGAGACCCTCAAGAACCAGCAGGGAGTCGTGGGCAACGAGGTCAAGGTCAACGTCTTGAACCGCCCTTATGGAAGCTTCCCTTGGCTCGACATGCCGCAGTACGCCAACCAGAACTGGTATAACGCGCACAACTTTTACGGGGACCTGGGGGACATCGAAGCCGCGACGCTGAGCGACGCGCGGGAGTTTTCGCAGACGTTCTACGCGCCGAACAACGCGGCGCTCGTGCTAGTGGGAGACTTCGACGAGGACCAGGCCAAGCGGTGGATCGAGAAATACTTCGGGGGGATTCGCGCTTCGAAGCTGCCGCCCAGGCCGGATCTCACGGAGCCGCGCCAGGAGGCCGAGAAGCGCTTCACCAAGATCGACAAGCTGGCCGAAAAGCCCGCGCTGGCAATCGCCTACCACATGCCGGAGCGCATGACCCCGGAGCACGACGCCATGGTGCTGATCGACCAGATGCTGGTCGAGGGCGACGACAGCCTGCTGACGCAGGAGCTGGTGAAGAAGCGCGGATTCACCGATTCGGTGGACGGCGGCATCAACCTGCTGGGCAACCAGTACGACTACCAGGGGCCGATGCTGTGGATGGCCGACCTGATTCACGATGCCAGCGTGAAGCCCGACCAGATCCTGGAGGCGGCGAGCGCGGTCATCGAAGGGCTGCGGCAGAAGCCGCCGTCGAAGGACGTGTTGGATCGCGCGCTGGTGAAATTCCGGTCGCAGTATTACCAGTCGCTGACGCAATTCGGGGGATTCGGCAGGGCCAACCTGATGGCCTCTTTCGCCCTGTTCGACGACAATCCGGCATATATCAACAAGCTGGAGGACAACCTGCGGAAGGTGACGCCGGAGCTGGTCCAAAAGACCGCCAGCGAGTATCTGCGGCCTGGCAACCGGACGGTGCTGGTGCTGGAAGCCGGCGCGGCGGCGCCAAAGCCCGCGGCGGCGAAAGGGGGCGCGCAATGAAGATCGTGGCGCTCGGCGTTCTCGCGGTGTGCTCGATGGCCGCGCAGGAAAAAGAGGCTCCTCCGCCGCTCGGCACTCCCAAGCCATTTGCTCTTCCGCCGGTCGAAACTTACACCCTGAAAAACGGGATGAAGGTGACGCTGGCGCAATACGGCTCGGTTCCGATCGTGAGCGTGGGCGCCCGGATGGCTTTCGGACACTTCAACGAGAGCGCCGGCCAGGTCTGGCTTTCGAACCTCACCACCGAGCTGATGAAAGAGGGCACCCAGACCAGGACCGCGGCGGAGTTGGCCAACGAGGCGGCCCGCATGGGCGGCCAACTGGACGTCAGCGCCGGAAACGACGAGTCCTCCGTGAACCTCGATGTGCTCAGCGAATTCACGGCGGACGCGGTGAAGCTGGTGGCGGACGTGCTGCGGCATCCCAAGCTGCCCGAGAGCGAACTGGAGCGCGTGCGCGGCAACCTGCTGCGGCAGCTCACGGTGCAACTCTCCACCCCGCAGGCCCAGGCCGGCCAGTCCTTCGCCGCCAACCTGTACCCCGGCCATCCGTACGGCCGGCTGTTTCCAACGGAGAGCCAGCTCAAGGGCTTCTCCATCGCCGACGCGCGGAAGTTCTACGCCGAGAACGCCGGGGCGCAGCGGACCCATCTGTACATCGTGGGGCGCTTCGATCCGGCGGTGAAGAGGACTATCGAGGCGGCATTTCAGGATTGGACCGCCGGCCCGGCGGTCAAGCGGACTCCGCCCAGCCCCGTGGCTGCCGGACGCCTGGTGCTGATCGATCGCCCGGAGGCCGTGCAGTCCACGCTGGCGATCGGCCTGGCGATGCCGATCGGTCCCGGCGACAAGGATTACGTTCCGCTGGCGGTGACGAATTCCCTGCTTGGCGGCGCATTCACCTCGCGCATCACCAACAACATTCGCGAACAGAAGGGTTATACCTATTCGCCGCGCAGCCAGGTGGCCGCGCGTTACCGCACGTCCTACTGGGAGGAGTCGGCGGACGTCACCACGAAGTTCACCGGGGATTCCATCCACGAGATTCTTTTCGAGATCGACCGGCTGCGCAAAGAGCCGCCCGATGCCAAGGAATTGAAGGGCATTCAGAACCTGATGGGCGGATTTTTCGTGCTCCAGAACTCGTCCAACCAGGGAATCATCGGACAGCTCTCGCTGGTGGACCTGCACGGGCTGCCGGACGACTACCTGAAAACCTACATCCAGAAAGTGAACGCGGTGACGCGGCAGGACGTGCAGCGGATGGCCGAGACCTACCTCAGCCCGGCCAAGATGACGTTCGTGGTGGTGGGTGACAAAGCCAAGATCGAAGACTCGCTCAAGGGTTACCCGCCGCGGTAAACGGGTGTACAGTAATCCAGAGGGGGGTCGCACCATGAACCGGCTTCGCGCCCTGCTGTTACTCGTGTTCGTCTCGTTCGGCGCCATCGCCCTGTTCGTTTCACGGTCGGACGCCAATCCCGAGACGGTCCGGCTGATCGTCCCCGGAGTGTGGTTCCGCGAAGGCGATATGGACCAGGGGCACTGCAACAACGTCATCATCGAGATGAAGGACTACCTCATCGTGGTGGACGCCAATTTTCCCAGCGGCGCGCGCGGCGCGATGGCGGACGCCAAACGGCTGTCATCGAAGCCGGTGAAGTACGTTTTCGACACGCACCACCACGGCGATCACCTGTACGGCAATCCTGTCTGGACCCAGGCGGGCGCCACGACCCTGGCCTTCAAAGGTGTGGCCGAGGAACTGAAGCGCCTCGAGCCCGCGCGCTGGCAGGCCGCCGCCAAGACCCGCGCGGACGTGGCGGAGCTGAAGCGCGACGGCCCCGAGCCTCCCAAGCAGGACATCAACGAGGCGTCGTATGTGCTGAACGACGGCTCGCGAAAGGTGGAGTTCCACAACTACGGCTGGGCCCACACGCGCGGCGACGGCTTCGTTTATCTGCCCAAGGAGCAGGTGCTCTGCTCGGGCGACGCGGTGGTGAACGGGCCGCACAACGCCACCATGGACGCGAACATCGGCAACTGGCCCACGGTCCTGCACGCCGTGGAGAAGCTGAAGGTGAAGCACGTGCTACCCGGCCACGGCCTTCCGGGCGGCCGCGAGCTAATCACCGGACAGGCCGAGTTCATGACCGAACTGCACAAGGCGGTGAAGGCGGGCATCGAACAGGGCAAGAAAGTGGAGGAGCTGCAGGCCTCGATCCAGATGCCGGCTTCGGTGCAGACGTGGGTGGCGGCGGGCAGTCTGAAGACGCAGATCAAGGACGCTTACGACGAGATCACGCAGGGCAAGCCGCGCGGCGATCTGGCTCACTGAGCGGGGCTACTCCAGCCCGGCGCTCTTCAGCATCTCGAGAAACTGGCGCTCCGTCCGCATGTCCATCGCCTCGGCCGCGAGATTTCCCTCGCGGTCGAACAGGAAGCTCTTGGGAATTCCCGACACGCCAAATGCTGCGTGCGCCGTGCCGCCCGGGTCGAGCAGAATGGGGAACGTGTAGTCCTGCTTTTGCAGGTAGCCGGCCACGGTTTCCCGCGCTTCGTCGGAAATGGCCAGCACGGTGAATCCCTTCTTTTCGAACGCGCGATAGAGCTTCTCCATGTCCGGCATCTCTTTGCGGCACGGCGGGCACCAGGTGGCCCAGAAGTTCACCAGCACCACGCGGCCGCGCAGCGCCCGGAGCGTGTACTGCTTGCCGTCGAGGCCCGGCAGCGTGAAATCGTTGCCCTGCACCATCTGTTGCCGAAGCGCCAGGACAGCATCGGCGGCATCCAGCGATGGGTCCGACGGCGGCGCGGGGACGTGCTCGTAGCGCACCAGGCTGGCCAGCTCGAAGTAAGCGCCCGCATCGGCGGGGGTCTCGCGCATCGCCTGTTCCAAGGCGGCGGCGACCGCTGCCAGCGCCTCTTTGCCGAGGTCGCCTTCGGTCGCGAGATTGCAGATGCTGTTGGCCAGACTCAGCTTGGCGGGCCCCGGCGGCAGTGCGCGGATATCTTTGGCCACCTCGATCGCCAGCTTCGCCCGGTCGGCGTCGGTCGGCAGCCCTCGCATCTTCCCGATGCGCTGCTGGATGGAATTTACCTCGGGAGGATTCGCGCTCGGGGAGGCCGCACCGTCGCGGATCAGCCGGACGCTTCGGATGCTCAGCGGACCGGCCAAGTCCCAGCGGCCGAGCACCGATTGGAATTTCGCAGCGCGCTCCGGCTCGAGCGCGCGCAGCCGCACGCCGGCCGAGACGAGCAAGGCGTCGCGGGAATTGTCCGTGGCAATGTTCGCGGAGCCCACCCGAAAAGTCGCGGTGACGCTGCTCCTGGCTTTCCGGCCGTAATCCGGCGCGGAGGCCGCCTGAAGCACGCGCTCGTAGAAGTCCGCCGCCGTCGTGGGCGCGAAGTGCGCCAGGTTCAGCAGCGGCCACACATCGGCGGGCTCCATCGCGTCGAAGGAGACCCGCGCGGCCATATCCTGGAACAACCGGCCCGCTTCGGCCACGTGTCCGGCCGGACCGAGAGCCGCGATCAAGGCCAGCGTGCTGTCCGGGCCCAGCTTGGGCACAAGGGAAACCGCCTCCGCGGGCGCGACCTCGGCCAAGGCGCGAACCACTTCGGCGTCCGGCTTCACTCCGGCGCGCAACTGCGCCAGCGCGGCGTCCACGAATTCTCGGGCCAGCTCCGGATAGCGCGCCTGCAAGGCCTGCGCCGCCGTCATCCGGAATTCCATGGCCAGGGGGGCGGGCGTCTTCGCGGCCGCCTGTTCCACGCGATTGGCCGCGCCGGAAACCGCGCTCGATTCTCCCGCCGCAAACGCCGCCAGGGCCAACGGACACAGCGCCATCAGTCGAAATGAAATCGCCATCGAGCCCTCCCTTCGTCCGGCAGTATAGCAAACGCCGCCAATCCCCTATATCATTCTATTTGGAGGTTAGAAGCCTTGAATCCTGTTTCCCGTCGAGAACTCATGTGGAAGGCGGCTGCCTTCTCCATCGTGGCGCCGCAGGCCGTGCGGGGCTCGCAAGCGAATTCCAAGATCACCGTGGGGCTTATCGGCTCGGGCGGCCGCGGCACTTATGACGCCGGCATCTTCAATGGCGACTCGCGCGCCCGCGTCACGGCGCTCTGCGACCTGTTCCCCGACCGCATCGAGAACGCCACGGCGCAGATCAAACTCCAGAATCCCGCGACCTATACCGATTTTGAAAAGCTGCTGGCCTCCGACGTGGACGCCGTGGTCATTGCCAGCCCGCCCTTCGAGCATCCCCGCATGCTGGAAGCGGCCGTCCAGTCGCGCAAGCACATCTACTGCGAGAAGCCCATGGGCGTCGATCTCGCGGGCGTCAAGCGATCCATGGCCGCAGGCCGCAAGGCCGATCCGAAGAAGGATCTGGCGGTGGGGTTCCAGCAGCGCTACGGCCCCGTCTACCTGGAGGCGTACAAGAGGATCCAGCAAGGCCTGATCGGCGAAGTGGTGAATGCGCGCGCCTTTTGGATCGCCGCCGACCCCTTCCACCGCGTCCCCTACGACGATCCCAAGATCGAGAAACTGCGCAACTGGTTTTGCTACAAGGACTACTCGGGCGATTTCATCGTCGAGCAGGACTGCCACAATTTCGACGTGCTGCACTGGTTCCTGGCCGCCCGGCCCATCCGGGTGACGGGCATGGGCGGGCGCAAGGTGCGCACAACCATGGAAATCTACGATCACACGAGCCTGACCTTCGAGTTCCCCAACGGCATCCACGTGAACTTCGAGGCCAACCAGATCACGCCGGCCGGTTACAGCAAAGTCGGCGAGGAGTTCACCGGCACGAAAGGCGTGATGGAAACGTCGCGCTTGCGCATGATCCACCACAAAGCCGCCAGGGACATCGACACCATCCCTTCGCCGCGCGACATCACCTTCGACGGCATCGAGGCCTTCCTGACGCGCATCGAGACCGGCAAGGTGGAGAACGTGGCGGAGCGATCGTGTATCAGCACGCTGTTCGGGATTCTGGGCCGCACGGCGATGTACCGCAACGGCGAAGCCGTGTGGAAGACCGAATTCGGCGACGTGTAGGGAACCGCTCCCTTAACGGTCGCGGCTCGGAACCGGAGGCGGCTCCTGACCCGGGCCGGTGGCGGGGTTCGCCGTGGCCTCGCGCTTGGGCCCCAGGCCCAGGGCGATCAGCGAAAGCGAATTGATCTTGCCGCTGCCCTCCAGATTCTGGTCGGTCTGGAATTTCTTCAACGCCTCGCTGGAGGCCGGCGTCCATTGGCCGGTCGCGTCTTCCCTCTGCAGATATCCCTTCGCCGCCAGCGCCTGCTGGATCTCCTTGTATCGCTCCGGAGCCGGCTGCAACTGGCGGTTGCGCCAGGTTGTGGATGGGCGCCGGGACGCCGTCGTCGTCTTCCCACGGCGGCTCGCCGTGGATTTCGCAGTCGAAGCGTCGGCGGTCTTCTTCGCGGGCGCCTTCTTCTTCGCCGGAACGACAGCCCCGGCGCTGTACGTTAGAAACAGCATCGCCGACAGGATCGCCCAATGGAAGAGTTTCCGCATTTCCGACCTTTCAGTGTAGCCCAAAACAAAAACGGCGGCCGAGTGGACCGGCCGCCGTCCTCACCGCATCGTGGGGATGTCCTGGAGTTTAGTGCTGCGTGGGCAATGTGCCCGCCAGGAAGTGGGCCTCCCACTCGCGTTTCTGGTTGCGCCGCAATACGCGAAGTCCCACTGCCTCGCCCGGCTTCAGGGTGGCCTGGATACTCTTGACGTCGTCGGTCGACGAGACCTGCTGATTGTTGATCATGGTCACGACGTCGTTGGGCTGCAGCCCGATCTCCTCGGCGAAGGAGTCCGGCTCGATTTCGGTCACCAGGACGCCGCCCGCCTGGCTCAGGTTCAGAGTGTCGCGCCGGCTCGGCGACAGGTTGACGATCGACATGCCGAATGTCACGGTGGCGCCTTCCGGCTTCACCGTGGACTGCTCCTCGGCGCCGCCGAAACGGTCCGGGAAGATCTGCGCCAGATTGCCGATCACCACCTTGAAGTCCTGGTGTTTGCCGTCCCTCAGCACGCTCAGGGTCACCGGAGTGCCCACCGGAGTGGTGCTGACCACCTTCACCAGGTCGTTGCCGTCTTTCACCGGCTTGCCGTTGATGGCGGTGATGATGTCCTGCTCCTTGATCCCCGCTTTCTCCGACGGCCCGCCCGCGGCTACGCTCTGCACGAACACGCCCTCGTTGATCTTGCCGAAGGCCTTCAGCAGATCGCGCGCCTGGTCCGGATCCGCCGAGAAGGTGATGCCGATGGAACCGCGGGTCACCTTGCCGGTCTTGATGATCTCGTTGTAAACCCCGGCCGCGGTGTTGATGGGCAGCGCGAACCCGATGCCCTGGTAACCGCCCGAGCGGGACGCGATCGCGGTGTTGATGCCGACCACCTCACCGCGGATGTTCAGCAGCGGCCCGCCGCTGTTGCCGGGGTTGATGGCCGCATCGGTCTGCAGGAAGTGCTGGTACTGCGCGGTGGGATCCACCTCGCGCTCCTTGGCGCTGATGATGCCGGCCGTCACGGTCTCCTGGAAGCCGAACGGAGAACCGATGGCGACGCACCAGTCGCCCACCTGGACGGCGTCGGAGTTGCCGATCCTGGCGGGCGTCAGGTCCTTTTTGCCTTCCACGTGGATCACGGCGAGGTCGGTCAGCGGGTCGGTACCCACCACTTTGGCCTCGTACAGGCTGGAATCGCCGTGGAACTTGACCTCGATCTTGTCGGCCTTGTCCACTACATGATTATTGGTCAGGATGTAGCCGGCCTTGTCCACCACTACACCCGAGCCCAGCGCGCTTCCCTTGCGCTGCGGCATGTCAGGCATGCCGTTGCCGCCGAACGGGTTCCCGAAGAAGCGATACAGGAACTCGTCCATCCCGCCGCCGCCCTGGTCTTCGTCGTCCGGCGGGACGGTCTGCTGGAAGCGCCGCTGGTTCGGTTGATTGCGGCTGCGCGCCGGCGCCTTCGGCAGGTACGTAGTCGAGATGTTCACCACCGAAGGCTCCACCTGCTTGGCGATCTGGGTAAACGTATTGGACAATTCGACGGGGTTCGGAATGACGAGTTGTGTCGCTCCGGGAGCCACCGACTGTCCGTCCTTCGCTGCTTTGACGCCCGAACTGACCAGCGTACCGATCACGATACCGATCGACAGCGTAAACAGGATCAACGAGAACGAAAGCAGCTTCTGGGTGCGCAACTTGTCAAAGTAACTCATGGGTTCCTTCTTGCTCCTCATGGCTGGCCGCACGACGGAATCTCGTCCCGCATGCAACCCCTATATTGATCGATGTAAACGGAACTGCAAAGGTTTCAGTTCCACCAACAGTACTCCGCCCAGGATGAGTGCCGCGCCCACCGCGGCGCGCCCCGAAAGGCCCTCACCCGCAATCCAGTACGACGTTATCCAGGCGACCACCGGCTCCAGCATGAAGATCAGGGCCGTTCTGGTCGAAGTGGTGTACTGCATGGCCCACGCCTGGATGGTAAATGCCAAAGCAGTGGCCAGTAACCCTGTTATCAGTATCGCGTAGACCACGGCCGGTTGCCACTCCAGCCGGGGCTTTTCCACCCATGCAAGGAGTGACAGGGCCAGCGCGGCGGCGGCGGCGACCTGAGTGACCGACAGGATCTCGAAGCTCATCTGCTCGGAAAAGTGGCCCAAGGTTACGATGTATAGGGCGAACGCGACGGCGCAAAGCACGGTCAGCAGATCGCCCTTGGTGATCGCGCCGATCCCCTCGGGGAGGGACATCAGCGCGAGCCCGGCCGTGGCTACCAGCACCCCGGCCAGCTCGGAAATCTGGGGCCTGGTCCTATAGACGAGCGACCCGAGCAAAGGTACCATTACAGACGTCAGCCCCGTCAGAAACGCCGATTTGGGCGCCGTGGTGAGTCTTAACCCCAAGGTCTGCAGCAGATAACCGGAAAAGAGAAATGTGCCGGCCAGCACGCCCGCCCGCGCCGCCCTCCAGGTAAACCGCCGCCTCCAGGAACCCCGGAACAATACCGCCAGGGCTGCCGCCGCCAGGGTGAAACGCAGCGCCAGGAAGAGGACCGGGGAGACGCCGCCCAGTGCGGCCTTCACCAATACGAAGGTGGCGCCCCAGATTACGGTGTTCGCCGCGAGCGCCGCTTCCGCCTTCAGGCGGCTCACTTCGCCGATCCGGCCACGGAATTGCGCAGGAGCAGCAGCACGGTGAGGAAGATGCGCTTCAGCCCGAGATCGCGCCCCTCCGGCCGGAACCATTCCTGCGAGGTGTGGGCGCCGCCGCCCACACCGCCCGCCCCGATGGCCACCGCCGGAATTCCCAGCGACAGCGGTACGTTGGCGTCGGTGGACGATGTGTCCAGGTGCGAGCGAATGCCCAGGTGGGCGTCCACGGCCCGCACGTACTGGAGAATGGGGGCGGCTTCGGAGAGCGCGGCCGCCGGGCGCGACCCGATTTCCTTCAGCTTCACCGACACCTTGCCGCCGTTGGAGCGCTGGTTTTCGGCGTCGCGCGCGCGGTCCGCCGCGCTCGAAAGCGCCTCCACCAGCTCATCCAGCTTCTCGTTGCTCTCCGAGCGGATGTCCACTTTGGCGCGCGCCGACTGGGCGATGGCATTGACGCTCGAGCCGCCCTCGATCAGCCCCACGTTGATGGCCGACTTGGGCGCGCCGTCGATCCGCGTTTCCGAGAACAGCGCCACGGCCCGGCACAGGGCGTGCACCGGATTGCCCACCCCGTAGTCGCTCCAGCTATGTCCGCCCGGGCCGGTGAACGTGACCTCGAAGCGCCGGCTGCCCAGCGCGCGCGTGGTGATGTGGTCGATATTGGCGCCGTCCACCACCACGAACGAGTCGACCTTGCGCGCCAGGTGCGACTGCTTGCAGAGGTGCCGCATGCCCATCAGGTTCCCCTCGCCCTCCTCGCCGACATTGGCCACCAGCAGAAGCCCCAGCGGAAAATCCGGGAGGTCCTTGGACAGCTTCCATGCGCGCGCCACGGCCAGGAGCGCCGCGAGACCCGCGCCGTTATCGGAAACGCCCGGCCCGCGAAAACGGCCGTCCGCATCCACCGCGATCTCGTCCTTGTTGCGGGGCGCGATCACGGTATCGAGATGCGCGGTCAGCGCCACGTAAGGGGGGCGCCCGCCGGCCGCGACCACGTTGCCCACGCGGTCGATGGACGCCTCCCATCCGAGCGATCGGAACTGCTCCAGAAACCACGCGGCGCGGTCCTGCTCCAGGAAGGTGGGGGCCGGCACGCGGCAAAGCTGCAGGTGGATTTCGTTGATCCACTGCTTCTCCCGCGTGAACCACTGGAGGCACTCCCGCACCGCGCGGTGTTCCGTCAATTCGGCGAGGGTGAGCCCCGTAGCGGCATTGGCAGCCATTCTCATTGCCAGTTTAGCAGTGCGCGATCGGTTGAACTCGAAGTGGTAGAATACGGGACTCGATCCCGGAGGGAGGATAGACATGGCCGCACAGAGCGACGCCCTCGCGATGGCGGGCCCCGTCGCGCTCCAGTTGTACCAGGAACTGCTGGCCGCGGTGAAGCCGTTTGGGCCCTTTCGCGAAGAGGTCAAGAAGACCTCCATCCACCTGGTGCGCGGCTCGGCATTCGCCGGCGTGCACCCCCGCAAGCAGTACCTGCTGCTCACCATCAAGGCCGACCAGCCGCTCCAGAGCCTCAGGATCTCCAAGGCGGAGCAGGTGTCCAGGAACCGCTGGCACCTGGATCTGAAGCTCGCCACCAGCCTGGACATCGACGACGAGCTGGTAGGCTGGCTGTACCACGCGTACGATCTCTGCGAGTGACGCGCGCCCGATTCGCGCCGGCCCTACTCCGGCAGCGGCTTGCCCTTGGTTTCGGGCGCGAACGGCAGCGCCGCCATTCCCACCAGAAACACCAGGCACATGGTGACGCCCGCGTACCGCATGGCGTTGGGACCGTGGTACACGCGGCTGGTCAGCAGCCCCAGGCTCAGGGGGCCGGCCGCCGCCACCAGGCGTCCGACGTTGTAGCAGAAGCTCGTGCCGGTGCTGCGCAGCCGCGTGGGGAACAACTCCGGCAGATAGATGGCGTACCCGCCGAACAGCGAAAGCTGCGTGAACCCCATCAGCGGGACCATCCAGAAAACATCGGTGAGGGCGTTCAGGTTCCAGAACGTGTAGGCGGTCATCGCCATCGCCGCCACGAAGCTGACGGCAAACGCCTTCTTGCGGCCGCTGTAATGGGTCAGGTAGGTAAACGCGTACACCCCGAAAAAGGCGCCGAGGTTCTGGAACAGGGAGGTGAGCCCGAGCCACGTGGTGACCTTGCCGGCGAGCGCCGCCCCGGCGATGCCCTGCGCGCTGAAGGTCCTTTCCAGGACCGGACGGAAGAGGTCGTAGCTGAAGAAGCCGATGCCCCACAGCCCGACCACGCCGGAGAACGCCAGCAGCATGCCGACGATCGAATTGCGGCGCCACCGCGGATCGGAGAACAGCTCGGCAAACGACCCCATCTTCTTTTTGTCCGCGCGCGCCTTGAGCCACTGATCGGGCTCCTTGAGCTTACGGAAGACCACAATTGCCAGTGGCGCGGGCAGCGCGCCGACGACAAACTCCCAGCGCCACGCCGCGCCGATGGTGCCGGCCTGCTCGAGCTGGCCCAGAAAGATGCCGGCCAGCGCGGCCAGCATATTGCCGATCGCCGAGGTAGCCTGCACCAACCCGAGGGCGTACGGCCGGGCGCGCGCGGGGACGATCTCGGCCACCAGCGCCACTCCCACGGCGAACTGTCCGCCCACGCCGAAGCCGCACAGGAAGCGGTACGCGTTGAAGTCCCATACTCCGGTGGAGAGCACGCTGGCGCCGGTAAAGAGCGAGTAGGAGAGGATGGTCAGCATCATGGTCTTGACGCGCCCGATGCGGTCGCCGAGGATGCCGAACAGCACGCCCCCCATGGCCCAGCCGATCATGAAAATGGCGGTAGCGTACCCGGCCTGCTCGCTGACCACCGCGTTGCTCGCGTGGCCCCCCAGCAGTTCGGTGATGGCGGGCTTCCGCGCCAGGTTGAACAGTTGCTGCGCCATGGTGTCGAACATCCACCCGACGCTGGCCACGATCACCACGAACCAGTGATATCCGGTCAGCTCCCGGTACCAGACATATTTCGCCTGGTCCGAGGCAATCCCTGGGTTCCCCTCGTTGGACATGAATCTGTATTGTAACCGCGGTGGGGGACGATGGGCGGGGCTGGCGGGCCCGGCGCGCGGCGTCCGCGCCGGCGCGATCGTGGATCGCGCTGTGCGCATAATCAAGTGTGGCCGAATCAGTTCTCCTGCGAGTGTTGCGCGGCTCCTCGGATGGGAACATACGCTTTAGTGAACTTTGCACTCTTCTTTCGCGGCTGGGGTTCGCTGAGCGAATCAAGGGCAGCCACCACATTTTCACACGGGAAGATGTCGCCGAGATTCTCAACCTCCAGCCTCACTCGTTATAAACTGGCGGAGGGGGCCGAATGACCAAATACGAGATCATCCTCTATTGGAGCGATGAAGATCAGGCGTTCATCGCCGAAGTGCCTGAGTTGGCCGGCTGCGTGGCCGATGGCCCCACGCGGCAGGAGGCCCTTGCCAACGCTGAAACTGTAATCGCCGAATGGCTGGAAACCGCGCGCGAACTTGGACGGCCGATTCCTGAACCCAAGGGTCGTCTACTGTTTGCCTGAGCACCAGTTCCCTATCGCCCCTCCACCATCGCCTTCACCCGGTCGCCCGCCTTCACCGGCGTATCCGACGGCAGCGCCACACAATCGCCGTCCGCCAGGCCTTCGGTCACCTGCACCAGCGTGACGCTCGAGTTGCCGGTCTTCACCGCGCGGCGCTCCACCGTCTCGCCGCCCAGCGTCAGAACGTAGTCGCCGCCCGCATCGTGGCGCAGCGTCTCCCGCGGAATCACCAGGGCGTTGTCCACCACCGCCGTCCGGATCTCCGCGTCCACATTGGTGCCGGGAATCAGCTCACGGCCTGGATTCTCGATGATGCAGACCACCTGGCCCACCTGGCGCGAGCCCAGCGCCTCGATGGACGACGGCTTCCGCTCCACCTTCCCTTGCCACTTGCGGCCCGCCAGCGCTTGCCACGTGATGGTCACCGGCTGGCCTTCCGCCACGCGGCCCAGCTCCGGCTCGTCCACGTACACCCGAACCCGCAAACGGTCCATGCGTCCGACGTTGGCCACCAGGTCCCCCGGATTCACATAGGTCCCAGGCCGTACGGCCAGCCCGTACAGCTCGCCGGCCAGAGGCGACCGCACCGCGCTCTGCGCCGCGCGCTGCCGGGCCAGGCGAAGCGCCACTTCCGCATCCTGGAGCCGGGCCTTTGCCGCCGCAACGTCGGTCGCGGCCACCAGCGACGCCCGCCGCTTGTCGAGCCCCTCGATGACCAGGCGGGTCTGCCGCATCTTGTCCTCGACCGCCCGCACCTCGGCCGCCGTGGCCGCCTGCTTCTGCTCCAGTCGCAGGAGCGTCTCGTGCTCGCGCGTCTGCTGCTCGAAATCCAGTTGCGCGCGGGACAGATTGTTTTCGATGTCGGTCAGCTCCGCCGGCTTGCCGCCCGCTTCGAGCGCGGAGAGATTCGCGCGCGCTTCCGCGACTTTGGACTCGGCGGCATCGATGTCGGCCTGCCACGCCGGATCGGTCAGGGCCGCCAGTTCCGCGCCCTTCTCCACGGTCTGCCCATCGCGCACCGCCACGCGGCTGACCAATCCGGCCGTCTCGGCGCGCACCGCCTGCCATTCGAACGGCTCCACTTTTCCATTGGTGGGGAGAGTGCTCACCAGCGGCTGCCGCTTCACCCTGGTGAAGCTCACTTTGGCCGGCTCATTTTTCCGGATGATGCCCCAAACGATCGCCGCCGCCGCAACGGCCAGGAGCAAAAGCAGCAGCTTCTTCAAATTGTGGTCTCCGCTACTATCTTAATAGGCCACCTGAGCGGAACGTAGGCCTCGCGGCCGGCAGCACCGCGTGGTTTTCGACAGTCGGCGGATCGCCCTTGCTGCCGCGTCTGTGGACCGGAGGGCCGCGATGAACTGGCGCAAGGCGCCGGCCGGGCGATAATGTCTGCTTCCGTCGAGAGCGGGGAAATCCGTGACTTACTTTAACGCCTGCCTGGAACCGGTCGCTTCCTCGACGACCGTCGCTTTGGCGACCGGAACTACGGCGTCGTGCTGGTCTGTGACTCGTCCTCTCAACCAGCCCTGGAACGATTGAGCCCAGACTTCTTCACGCTTCCGATGCGCACCGAGCGCCCGGACTTGTCTTCCCACACTGGACACCCAGCGCGTCAGTCGGACGCGCGACCGTTCATCTGTTGCCGTAAGTGGCCGGCTCCCACTTGCGAAAGGCGGCAACAAGTCTTGTGAAGGGCTTAGCCCTGTGTTGGCGCCGGAGGCCCTTCCTTGAGCACCAGGTCGAGCGCGGCGTTGAATTTCCCCATCTCCTCGTAGGTGCCGACCGTCACGCGAACCATTTCGGGCCACTCCTGCCACACGCGGCCGATCTGGACTTTGTGCGAGGCCATGGCCACGCCGACGTGTTGTCCGGTCATACCCTTCACTTGCATCATGAAGAAGTTCGTGCCAGACGGGATGTAGGTCACGCCCACTTTCTCGAGGTGTTCGAAGGCGAGATCGCGATTTCTCTTGTTGATCAGTAGCCGCTCCTTCATCAGGCTCGGACCAACCTTCATGCTCGCCGCGGCGCACGCCGTCGCCGTCACCGGCATGAATCCGCCGCCGCCGTACTCGCGGACCTTGGCGATCAGGTCGGGGCGTCCGTAAGCCGCACCGGCGCGAAGGCCCGCCATGCCGTAGATTTTCGAAAAGGTCCGGAGCACCACGACATCCTTGTCCGCTTTCACCAGGTCGGTAGACATGTTCTCGGGGCCGGCAAAATGGACGTACGCCTCGTCAATGACCAGGACGGCGTCCTTCGGTTTGTTCGCCAGAATGTACTCCAGGTCTTTCCGCGGCGTGAGGGTGCCGGTGGGATTGTTGGGGTTGCAGATGTAGAAGGCGCCCGCATTCGGGTCGGCCTGGATCATGGCTTCCACGTCGTGCGAGTAGTCCTTCCGCAGCGGCACTCTGATGGTTTTCGCGCCAATGAAGCGGCTTGCGCCACTGCCGTAGCCCGGACTGCCCATCACCCAGCTTCTGGCCGGCGAAGTGAATGCGGCCGCGCAGTTCGCCAGGGGAATGCTCGAACCCGGAAACGGGATCACATGGTCTTGCGGAACATTTTCGGTGCTGGCAAGCAGCGAGTTGAACTCCAGGTTCTCGCCCTGGGGTGAATAGCGCCAGCCCATGGGCGCCACTTTGTAGAGAGCCTCCAGGCCTTCTTTGCAGGGGCCCATCGGATTCTCGTTGGACGTGATTCGGACCACTTCCGGATCGAAGACTCCGCGTCCGCCGCCGCCTCTGCCTCCACGGCGCGCGGCGAGGGCCGCCGTCTGCTGTTCGGCCTGCTGTGCCAGCGCAAATTCACTGAAGAACGGAATGGATGCGGCAGCCCCCATGGAAATCCGGCCGATTTGCCGGCGCGAAAATCCTCGTTCCAGTAAAGATTCTGTGAGTTTCGGTGTAAGCGCCATCGGTTGAAACCTCCTGGAGTGTGATCACTCCGGTGTGAAATTCAGTTAGTTAAAGGTTGGAGGAAGCGCCGGGAACTTGCGACGCCAAATAGAGAGGCTGCTGACTCGGAGCCCCCGCGCAATAATCAGGGCACGCAGCGTGGCGACCTGTTGCAGTTAGTATAGCTTAGCGGGATGATACCCGTAAGTCCCGCGGAATGTCAAGTAAGAAATGCTGGCGGACGCGGTCACCACTATGCGGCCGGAGGCATCACCGGCCGCGGCGCAGCCCCTGTCCCGGATAAACGCCTTCCTGCACCTGCCCGTTCTTGACCACCCACACGCCGTTCACCATGACGTGCGGAATGCCTTCCGAGTACTGAGCGGGCCGGTCGAAGGTGGCGCGATCGATCACACGGAGTGGATCGAACACCGTGATGTCCGCGTCCGCGCCCGGTTCGAGCCGGCCCTTGGTCCGCAGGCCCAGGCGCTGGGCGGGCATGATAGTCATCTTGCGGAGCGCATCCATCAGCGGCAACACGTGCTCCTCGCGCACGTACTTCCCCAGCACGCGGGCGCAGGTTCCGGCGGCCCGCGGATGGCCTTTGCCCTCGCTCAGAATGCCGTCGCTCCCGATCATCACGTCGGGATCGGCGAGAGCCGCCCGCACCACTTCTTCGGGGATGTCGTGGATCGCCACCATGCCGCCCTGCCGGCGGTAGCGCGCGAACGATTCGGCGGAAAGCCGCTCGCCGGTGGCGGCCCACTGCAGGTCCTGGTAAGTCGCGCCCGTGCGCTGTTGCCACCCTTCCGAAAAGATGGCGGAGCCGATGTCGGTCATTCCGGCCGTGTAGGGATAGGCTTCCGTGCTGAAGTCGAGATTCCGCTTGCGCGCGCCGCGGAGCATCTCGAGCGCCAGCGGCGTCTCGCGCAATTCGGTGCTGGTGATGTGAACCACGTGCAGCGATGCGCCGGCCGCCGCGGCGTCGGCCATGACCTCCTCCAGCGCGTCTATGCCGCCCGGTTCCACCGGTCCCGCGCTGCGAAGGTGCACGAAGATCGTGACGCGCCGCGCCGACGCCAGTTGGAACACGCGAAAGATTTCCTCGCGCGTTGCGCCGGTCACGTACGCGATCCCCATGCCGATGCCCAGCGCGCCGTCGTCGAGCCCGCGCCCGAGCAGCGAGAGAATCGCCTCCAGTTGCTGCGGGGCCGCGACGGAATCGATGGCCCGGTCGTGCGGCAGGAATGTCCCGCTGTCGTGCATCACCGCCATGCGGGCGGGAATGTGGCCCACGGAAGCGCCGACGTTGATCAGCGATTTCCCTTCGCGCTCGCGGTACCAGGCATCCACCGGCGACACGCCCACTTCCATTTCGAGCGCCGTGGTGACCCCGTCGCGCGCCTTGAAGGCGTAATTCTCCGGCGTCTGCCCGTGCTGGTGCGGGTCGATGAAGCCGGCCGTGACCACCATGCCGCGTGCGTCCACCACGCTCCGTCCCGTCAGCGGAGCCGCGGACACCGCCGCGATCTTGTTTCCCCGGATGCCCACGTCGCGCACCGCGTCGAGCCCGCTCGCGGGATCGATCGCGCGCCCCCGCGAGATCACGACATCATATTGCTGGGCCGGCGCCCGAAGGGCCGCCGCGCACACGAGGATCAGGAACTGCCAGCGCACGTGACGAGTATACCGGAAGCCGGTACCATGAAGAACGATGAAGTTTTCGGTTCTCGTTATGGCCCTGGCATCCACTCTCGCGGCGCAGTCGTACGCCGATCTCATTCTGGTCAACGGCAAGATCTGGACCGTCGGCGGCGACCTGCCGCAGGCCGAAGCAGTGGCCTCGGCCGGGAGCCGCATCGTGGCCGTCGGCTCGTCCGAAGAGGTCCGCAAATGGGCCGGGCCCAGGACCACCGTCATCGACCTGAAGGGCAAGCTGGTGGTGCCCGGCTTCAACGACGCCCACGTACACTTCCTCACGGGCGGCGATCACCTGGCCGGCGTGCAGTTGCGCGACGCGAAAACCGAAGCCGAATTTCGCGAGCGCATCCGGCAGTTCGCTGCCCGAGCCCCTGAGGGGGCGTGGATCCTCGGCGGCGATTGGGACCATGAAAACTGGACGCCGCCGCGCCTGCCCACGCGGCAGTTGATCGATGAAGCAGCGGGCAATCATCCTGTGTTTGTCAACCGGCTCGACGGCCACATGTGCCTGGCCAACACCATCGCGCTGAAGCTCGCGGGCATCACGCGCAGCACGCCCGACCCGCCCGGCGGCGCCATCGTGCGCGACCTGAGCGGCGAGCCGGCGGGCGTTCTCAAGGACGCCGCGATGAATGCCGTGGAGCGCGGGATTCCCGCCGAGACCGAAGAGCAGATCGCCGATGCCCTCCGCGCCGCCATGCGTTACGCCGCGGCGAACGGCGTCACCAGCGTGCAGGACATGTCCGCTTCGCCCGCGGTCCTGCGCGCTTACCAGCGGCTGCTCGCCGGCAGGGAGCTGACCGTGCGGATCTCCGGACACCAGCCGCTGGCAGCCTGGAAGCGGCTCGCCGACGTGGGCGTGCTCGCCGGCTTCGGAAACCCGCTGCTGCACATCGGCGGCTTGAAGGGCTTCGCCGACGGTCCCCTGGGCTCCACGACGGCTCTCTTTTTCGAGCCCTACACCGACGCGCCGAACACGAGCGGCCTCGCCAACGACGAGATGATTCCCGAAAGCAGGATGTACCAGCACATCGCCGAAGCCGACCGCGCCGGGCTGCAAGTCGCCATCCACGCCATCGGCGACAAGGCGAATCACCTCATCCTCAACATGTACGAAGAGGTGGCCACTCGCAACGGCGCTCGCGACCGCCGCTTCCGCATCGAGCATGCCCAGCACCTGCGCGCGGACGACATCCCGCGATTCGCCAGGCTCCACGTGGTCGCCTCCATGCAGCCGTATCACGCCATCGACGACGGCCGCTGGGCCGAGGCGCGCATCGGTCCGGCGCGGGCGAAGGGCACCTACGCCTTCCGCTCTCTCCTGGATGCGGGCGCGACCTTGGCGTTCGGGTCCGACTGGTTCGTGGCGCCCATGGAGCCCATCCTGGGCATCTACGCCGCCGTCACGCGGCGGACGCTCGATGGCAAACACCCCGGCGGCTGGGTTCCCGAGCAGAGATCACGGTGGCCGAAGCCATCCGCGCGTACACCTGGGGATCGGCATACGCGAGCTTCGAGGAGAAAATCAAGGGCTCAATCGAACCGGGCAAGCTCGCCGACATGGCCGTGCTTTCGTCCGACATCCTGACCATCGACCCCGCCGAAATCGCCAAGGTCAAGGTGGCGATGACGGTGTTCGACGGCCGCGTGATCTATGACCGCCATGAATAGCAAACCGCTCGCCCTCGTCACCGGCGCTTCGAGCGGCATCGGAGCGGCGTTCGCCAGGCGGCTGGCGCGCGACGGCTACGCCTTGATCCTGGTGGCGCGGCGGCTCGATCGCCTGGAAGATCTGGCGCGGGAATTGGGCGGCGCCGAGACCCTTGCGGCGGACCTGACGGACGAGGCCGGGCTGAAGCTCGTGGAACAGCGCATCGCCGCGGCGCCCGACCTCGACCTGCTCGTCAATAACGCCGGGTTCGGCACGATGGGGCGGTTCTTCGAGATCCCGGTGGATGGCCAGGACCTGATGCACCGCCTCCACGTCATGGCCTCCATGCGGCTGACCCACGCGGCGCTCCGCGGCATGGTGGCGCGGGGCAAGGGCGGCATCATCAATGTATCGTCGGTGGCCGGTTTCTGGCAGAGTCCGGGCGCGGTCAGTTATTGCGCCACGAAAGCGTGGATGACCACGTTCACCGAAGGGCTGTACATGGAGTTGAAGATGGCCGGCTCGGCGGTGAAGGTGCAAGCGTTGTGTCCCGGGTTCACGCTTACGGAATTCCAAGACAAAATGAAGTTGGATCGCCGCCGGATCCCGGCGAGGCTATGGATGCGGGCCGGCGATGTAGTGGACGCGTCGCTCGAGGGGCTGGCGCAGGGCAAGCTGTTCGTCGTCCCGGGCGCCATCTACAAACTGTTGGTTCTGCTCAGCGGCCTGTTCCCCCGCCGGTGGCGCAGGTCGTGGGCGATGCGGTACGCGAGGAAGAACAAGCGGGCCTGAGTTCCGCACTGCGCCATCCGGGGGTCCATGCAGTTCCGGCCGCTTCCCGCCGATAAGAGCCTTGAATGGCTCGGATCGCCCGGATTTCTACCACCTGGCTGGGTTGGCTGCTTTGCGCCATGCCGGCAGAGGCCCAACACTGGACATTCCAGATGTATGGAGCGGACCTGGGCTTGACCAATCCCACCATTCTCGCCCTGCACCAGGATCGCCAGGGCTTCCTGTGGATCAGCACCGAAGGCGGCATTTTCCGCTACGATGGCGACCGCTTCCGGCCGTTCAGCGCGTTCTCCGGGGCCAAGACCGGCTATACCTACTCCATGCACAGCTCTTCGGATGGCCAGTTCTGGACGGGATCGGGCGCCGGCTTATTCCGTTGGAACGGGGACCGCCTGGTTTCGGTTCCCGGTTTTGAAGATGTCTCGCTCGAAAGCGGGCAGGCCATCGCCAGCGACGACACAAACCTGTATGTGGCCACGCCGTTCGGCCTTCGCTCCATGCCCCTCGCCGGCCGCGGGCCACCCCGTCCCGTTTCGTCCGTGCCGTCCTACAGCGTACTGGTGGCAGCGGATCGGACTGTCTGGTTCGGCTGCGGGACTCTGCTCTGCTCCCTCCGGGACGAGCGGGAACAGGTGTGGGCCGGCGATCGCGGCGTGACCGGCGGGCCCTGGCGGAGTATCGCGGAGGATACTGCCGGGCGGGTGTGGATTCGCTCCAACGATACGGTGCTGGTGCGCGACCCGGCCGGCCAGGCCTTTCATGCCGTCCGCAACCTCCCAGCGTTGGACTCCTCGCGAGGCTCGCTCCTGGTGTCCAACCGTCTCGGGCAGGTCCTGATCCCACACTACGGCGGGCTGATGATTTGCGGTGGGGACGATTGCCGGAATTACGGCCCGGAAAGCGGCCTGCGGCGCACTGAAGTGCTCTCCGCCCTCCAGGACCGCGAGGGTTCGGTTTGGATCGGCTACAGCGGCCACGGGCTGGCTCGCTGGCTCGGACGCGATCAATGGCAGAGCTTCGCCGAGGAAGAGGGGCTCACCAACCCGGGAATCTGGCGCATCGTCCGCGATGCCGCCGGCGACCTGTGGATCGGCACCAGCCGCGGCTTGTTCCATGGCCTTCCGGTTGGCGGCCGCTGGCGGTTTCAGCGGACCGATGCGGTAGGCGACCTGACGGTGTATGGGCTGGCCGCGGAGCAGGACGGCTCGCTTTGGGTCGGAACCTTCCAGCCCGGGGCGGACGGTCTGGTGCGCTACAATCCCCGCACGCGCGAGAAGCGGGTCTACCGCCCGTCGCAACCTTTGCCGCGATTCTCCATCACGCAACTCAGCCGCGATGACACCGGCACGATCTGGGTTGCCGGGAGGGACGGCCTCCTGCGGCTGTTGCCCGGCCGAGCGCGGCTCGAGCCCGTGCCCCTGCCACTGGATGGCGCGGCCATCACCGAAGTCATATGCACCTCTCGGGGCCTGTTCGTAGCCGGCAAAAAGGGACTCTACATCCAGCAGGGAGCGGCGCGCCGTCTGCTTACCGTAGCCGATGGGCTGAAGGACAATTTTGTTCAGTCGATCACCATCGGCCCGGATGGGGCGCTGTGGATCGCCTATTTCTCGCCTTTGGGGATCACCCGGATCGAAGTCGACGGCGGCAACGTCCAACCGCGTCACTACACAGCGGACGATGGCCTTCCGGGCAACGTGGTCTACTCGCAATTCTTCGACGCGCGCGGCCGGCACTGGCTGGGCACCGACAACGGCGTCGCCGTTCTCGACGGCAATCGGTGGATCCGCTACGATACGTCGGACGGCTTGGTTTGGAACGACTGCAACGCGCATGCGTACCTGCCGGAGGCCGATGGCGCCGTCTGGGTGGGAACCAGCGCCGGCCTCGCCCGGTTTCAACCGGCTGCCCGGCCGGAATCCGGTTTGCCGGCGACGCTGATTACCTCGGTGCTCCGCAACGATCAGCCGGCCCGCAATACGGATTTCGATTCCGCGACCCGCTCTTTGGCGCTTCGCTTCACCATCCTGTCCTATCAGAGGCAGACGACAACATTCCGCTACCGGATCGGAACCGGCTCCAGCTCCTGGATGGACACGCAAACACGTGAGGTCCGTTTCGCCGAGCTGCCCCCAGGGTCCTACCGGTTCGAGGTCCAGGGCGAAGCCGCGCCGGGGGTGTGGGGCCGCTCCGGGCTCCTCCAGTTTCGGATCCGTCCGCCCTGGTTCCGTTCCTGGCCGTGTCAAGCCGGTCTGTTTCTCGTGCTCGTTGGGCTCGTCTGGCTCTGGTGGCGCCAGCGGGAGATTCGTCAGCGCACCATTCGCGCGGACCTCGAACGAGCGGTAGCGGAACGGACCCACGATCTGGCCGCCGCCACCGAGCGGGCCGAGCAGGCCAGCCGCTACAAGACCGAGTTCCTGGCGAACATGAGCCACGAGATCCGCACGCCAATGAACGGAGTGATCGGCATGACGGGGCTGCTGCTCGACACGGAGCTGACGCCCCAGCAGCAGGACTACGCCGATACCGTGCGCCGGTCCGGTGAAGCTCTGCTCGCGCTGATTAACGACATCCTCGATTATTCCAAGATCGAGGCCGGCAAGCTGGAGATCGAGTCGTGTGCGTTCGACCTGTGCGAAGTCATCGAAGAAGTCCACGAGATGCTGGCGTCTCGGGCCGGCGATAAGAAGATCGACCTGCTCCTCGAATATCCTCCGACGGCGCCACGATACTTCATCGGCGATGCCGCGCGGATCCGCCAGGTGGTAACCAACCTGGTCGGGAATGCCATCAAGTTCACATCCAGCGGCCATGTCCTGGTCTCCGTGGAGTGCGCGGGGCAGGACGCGGGAACCGCGCAGGTCCGGATCTCGGTGCGGGATACGGGCGTGGGGATCGCCCCGGAGAAGATCGGATTGCTTTTCGAGAAGTTCAGCCAGGTGGACGGGTCCACCACCCGGAAACACGGCGGCACGGGATTGGGCCTGGCGATTTCCAAACAGCTCGTCAACCTCATGGGAGGTTCGATTGGAGTCGAGAGCCGCCCGGGCGTAGGCTCCACCTTCTGGTTCAACCTGCCTCTTTCGCTGGATGCCGAACCGCACTCGGCGCCGCCTACCGCGGCTGACATCGGCGGCTTGCGGGCGCTGATCGTAGAGAGTCGCGAAGTCCATCGGCGCGTGCTCGAGGCACAGGTTGCCGGTTGGGGACTGCGCGGCGAAACGGTTGCGGCCGGCGGGCCGGCGTTCGAAGCCATGCGCGCGGCCCAGCGAAGCGGGGACCCCTATCACTTCGTCCTTCTCGGCGGTCTGACGCCCGAAATGGACGCCATCACCCTCGCCACGGAGATTCACTCCGATGCGGCCCTGCGCGGCGCGGTGATCGCCATGTTGACCTCCTTCGGGCCGTGCCAGGAAGTGAACCGGGCTCTGAGCGGGGTCATCGACGCGTGTCTCGGCAACCCCGTGCGGCAGTCCCAACTGTTCAACGCCCTGGCAAGCGCCTGGGCCAGGCGGCTGGAGACGGAGCTTTCCGGCGGCGTCCCGCCCAGGCAGAACCCGCCGGATGGGAAACCGGGTCTCGCCGGGAAGTTCGCGGGAAGTGGCATGCGGATTCTGGTGGTGGAAGACAATGTGGTCAACCAGAAGGTGGCCCGCCTGATGCTGGACAGGCTCGGCCTGCGCGCGGATGTGGCGGCAAGCGGCCGCGAGGCGGTGGACATGCTCGAACTGCTGCCTTACGACCTGGTCTTCATGGACTGCCAGATGCCGGAGATGGACGGTTACGAAGCCACGGCCGAGATTCGGCGCCGGGAAGGCTCCGAGCGGCAAGTCGCGATTATCGCCATGACGGCCGACGCCATGGCGGGCTCTCGCGAACGGTGCCTGGACGCAGGCATGGACGATTACATCTCGAAGCCCGTGAAGCTGGACGAACTCCACGGGGCTCTCTGCAAATGGTTGCCGCAAAAGCAACCGAGCCCGCTGTAGCGCCGGTATCGGTGCGCGGCTGTGCCTACTGGACCCGGCGCTTGTCGATATAGCGGAACACGATTTCTCCGTCGGGACGGATCCAGGCGTATTCATCGCGCCCAACGCGGACATGAGCGAGACCTTTGGCAAACGGCGTGGCTTCCGGGAATTGGCACGGAATCACGAGGGCGCCCGACTTATCGATGAAGCCCCAGGCCGACTTCAGCAACACCGGAGCGCGATCGCCCGAGAACTGGCCGGCGGCCTCGTAGCGCGGTTTCACGAGCCAATCGCCCGAGCGGGAAATATAGCCCCACTTCTTCCGAACCCGCACCGCCGCTGCGCCTTCGGAAAATCCCAGGGCTTCATCGAAGCCAGGTTCGATTGCAGTCCGGCCTGCCCTGTCGAGGAAACCCCAGCCTTCATGCACTTTAAATGCAGCGAGGCCTTCCGAGTAGTCACCAATGAAGTCGTATTTCGGCCGGACCACGAAATCGCCCGACTTGTCGATAACGCCAAACTTACAGCGCGCCTTGATATCAGGGTTGTCGCCGCAACTGGTGCGCGTGGGGACGGCCGGCGCGGCGTGCGGCCACTCGAGGCCATACTGACACTTTCCGTCCCGCACAACTACAGCCAGGCCATCCCGAAATGGCCCACCCATGGCGAACTGAGCCGGTATTGACCCATCGCCCCGTCTTGTCGATGTACCCGGCGCGGCGAAGCTGAGAGGCCGGCGCTTCTTCGCGCACGGCGGCCAAGCCCTCGGAGAATGGCGCCGTTTCCCCGAATTGAGCCTGGATAACCGGCGTCCCACTTTGACCGAGGTAGCCGTAGAGATGGCGGCAACATCCGTCGGCCGTCCTGGCATCGGCCACCGGCTCCAGCACGTAATACGAGACGAGTCCTTCCGAGAAGGAGCCCAGTTGCATTTCGTAAACCACGCTGAGGCGAGTGTGTCCCTTGTCGTCAACGTATGAGACATGCCCATCTGACTCGACGCGCACCAGCCCATCGCTGAAATCGTCCTGACCCCACTGATTGTCATACCGCGCGGGAATAGCAATGCGGCCCGCGGCATCGATGTATCCAACGCGATCGTCCATGACAAAGCGGAAGAGCGAGGCCGAGGATTGCGGGTTTTTCTTCCACAAGGGAGGTGGCGAAACGAGAATTGAGCATGGCCGGACACTCCCGGCGACCAGCAGGAGAGCGACGCAAATCCGTCGCGTGAGTTTGCGCCACAGGCCATAGGCTGCGACTCCGACGCTGACGATCACAAATGCCATCAGCGACGGCCGCGGCTGCGCCGTAATCGCATTCAGCATGAACCAGACCGACACGATTACGAATGCCCATAGAGTAAATGGATATCCCCACATTCTGTAAGGCCGGTCGGCATCGGGCAGCTTGCGGCGGAGCACGAATACGGCGGCGACACTCATCGTATAGAAGATCCACGCGGCGAGAATCGAGTACGAATACAGCGTCTCATACGAGCCGGTCAGCACCAGGACGGCGGTCCACACGCCTCCGAGCAGGATGGCGAAAGCCGGAGTCTGAAAGCGCGGATGAACCTGTCCGAAGCGCGCGAAGAAGAGCCCGTCGCGGGCTTGGGCGAACGGGATGCGGGCGGCCGTCAGAATGCACCCGTTCACCGCGCCGATGATCGAAAGCAGAACGGTGAGCGATACGAACGCCGCGCCCCAGGGACCCATGGTCCGGCCGGCTACATCGGCGCCCACGCGCGCGGTCAGCGCGATCTGCGGGACGGTCATCACTCTGAGGTAAGCCGCATTGGCGAAGCAATAGAGCGCAGCCACCACGGTCATTCCAATAATCAGCGAGCGCAACAGGTTCCGGGCGGGCTCGCGCACTTCGCCTGCGACAAAGCTGACATAGCTCCACCCGTTGTAGGCCATCAGGCAGGCCGACATGGCCATGCCGAAATGCGCCAGGGAAAACGGCGGAGGCGCCGGCGCGGTATCCGCGGAGCGCGGGCTCAGGAACGCGGCGCCGATGAGAACGAGCAGCCCCACGATCTTGAGGAACGTGAAGGTGCGCTGCACCCAAAGGCCTTCTTTGACGCCCACGTAATTGACCGCCGAGAGCACGGCGATGAGCGCGACGGACACCGCCTTGGCCGTGGCGGGCGCCAGCGGCACGAAATGGCCGAGGTAGATGGAAAAGGTCACCGCGAGCCACGCGCTGCCGCCGGCCAGAACCGCCAGCATGAAAGTCCAGCCGCACACGAATGCGCACATCGGGCCGTAAGCCTCGCGCAGGTACACGTACTGGCCTCCGGTAGCGGGCATCATGGCCCCCAGTTCGGCGTAGGCCAGCGCGCCGAAAAAGGAGAGCACTCCGGAGACGATCCAGACCGCCAGGATGGCGGCGCCCGAGGGAAGGTCCCTGGCGATCAGGTTGGGAAGGACAAAAATCCCGGAGCCGATCACGATGCCGATTACGATCACGGTCGCATCCAGCGCGCCGAGCCTTCGCGGCAGAACCTCGGGCGACGGGCTTCGGGCGTGCGCGCTCATGCGGTCATCGGGCTTGCCACAGCCGCTCGCCGGTGTGCTTCTCCACCGCATCCATGTTGAGAGACACCCCCAAGCCGGGGCCATCCGGCACGGCCAGCATGCCGTCGGAATCCAGCTTCCAGGGGGTCTCCACAAGATCGTCGATGAAGGGGGAGCCGGTGAGGTATTCCACCAGCTCGGTGCCACGGATCGCGGAGGCCAACTGGAGGTCGGAGGCCAGCCCCAACGCCGTGTTCCATCCGTGAGGGATGAAGCGCACGCCGTTGTCCTCCGCCATGCAGGCGATCCGGCGCTCTTCGCTGATGCCTCCGACTTTCGTGGCGTCGGGTTGCACGATATCGAAGGCCCGCTCCTGGAGCCACGGAGTGAAGGACTGCCTGCGGGTGAGGACCTCGCCGCCGGCGATCGGCACCAGCGAATTGTTTCGCAGCAGCTTGTAGTCCTGGAGGTTGTCGGGCAACAAGGGCTCCTCGAACCAGTACACGTCGTACTGCGCGAGCATGTGGGCGGTGCGGATGGCCCACTTGTAGTCCTGAGGCCAGAACGCGTCGCTGGCGCCCGCGTCGACCATCAGGAGCGACGACGGCCCCACCGCCTCGCGCGCCGCGCGGACAATCTGCTCGTCGAGGGCATGGTTGTGGCGTCCGAACGGACCCCAGCCGATCTTGAAGGCGCGAAATCCCTGGGCCCGGATCGAAAGCAGATGCTCGGCAAGGGCAGGCGGGTCGCGCATGAGGATCGAGGCATACGGGCGGACGCGCTCGCGGTAACGTCCCCCCAGCAGGCGGCCGGCGGGCTGGCCGGTGGCCTTGCCGAGTATGTCCCACATGGCGATATCGATGCCGCTGATGGCATGGGTGATGGATCCGCCGCGCCCCATCCAGAAGGTGTTGGCGTGCAGCTTCTCACTGACGCGCGAGGGCTCCAGCGGGTTTTCGCCCAGGTACAGCGGCTCGAGCACGTGCAGCGCGCCGCGCACCAGGAGGTCGTTGGTAAAAGACGATCCCCAACCGGTGATGCCATCATCCGTGGAGACGGCGATGAGCGTATGGACGCAGTCCTCGGGCTGGATCTCGTTGGACCATCCGCCTTCGGGCGTGCCGTGCCGTAAACCTGCCGATCGAATTCCGACGATTTTCATGGCGTTCGGTCTTGAGTATAATCAGGGCCATGCTGAGACGCAATTTCTTCGGCAGCCTGGCGGCCGGAACGGCGCTCGCCCGTTTGGCGCGTGCGCAACAACAGGCTCCGCAACAGGAGCCCGGCGGCGTTTTCCTGGAGCGCCCCGCCGGCGGACAGCCGCACAGGGGCAAGGTGCTGCTGGCCTTGCAGGCGCATTCCGACGACATCCCCCTGTTCGCATCGGGCACGGTGGCCAAATTGATCGAGGAAGGTTACACCGGGTACCTGGTCCGGGCGTCCAACGACGACATGGGCGACGAGCCCGGACTGGGCACGCCGGGAACCATCGGCGACAACGTGTCGGGCAACGAGCACGACAATGCGGAAGTGGCGCGCGTCCTGGGCTGCAAGCGCACCTTCGAGCTGAACTACAACAACCACCGGATGGCCGACGTCTCGCAAAACGAGTTGATCTGCCGCTTGATTTTCATCATTCGCCTGGTGAAGGCCGATACGGTCGTCTGTTGGGATCCGTGGGCGCACGACGAGGAGAATCCCGATCACTACACCCTGGCGCGATGCGTGGAAGCGGCGTGCTGGATGGCCGGCAGGCCGCACGATTATCCGGAGCAGCTGGCGGCCGGGCTGGAGACCAAAGCGGTACGCGACAAGTATTATTTCGCGCGGCGTCCGGAGATCACGCGCGTGGTGGATATCAGCGCCCAGATCGATAAGAAGGTGGAGGTCAACCGGGCCAACGTGGCGAAAGGGCCGGGCGGCCACCTCGGATCGCGCCTGCGGGCGGACCTGGCGAAGAAGGGCCGGCGCCTGCCCTTGCTGGGCGACGACGATGTCACCGCCGACCGTAATTACATCAAGGAGTTCGGCATGGCTCACAACCGCGAGCTGGGCAAGCGGTACGGCGTGGAGTACGCCGAAGTCTTCCACTACATCGGGCCGGGCGCTTCGAGCGGCATCGACAGCTATGTCCGGGAGCATGCGGTCCCACTGAAGAAATGAGCGCGCGCACGATCGTCATCACCGGCGGAGGAGCGGGCATCGGCCGGGGCGCCGCGCTGCTGTGTGCGGAACGCGGCGACAACATTGCCGTGCTGGACAAGAACGCGGAGGCCGCGAGCCGGACTGCCGCCGAAGCGCTGGCGCGAGGCGCGGCTGGCGCGCTCGGCGTGAGGTGCGACGTGAGCGACGAAGGCGAAGTGGAGCGGGCTTTCGCCGAGGCGTGCGGCCGGTTCGGCGCGCCCTACGGCATCTTCGCCAATGCCGGGATCGACATCGGCGGACTGATCCACGAACTGCCGATGGAAACGTGGCGGCGGGTCATCGACACGAATCTTACCGGCGTCTTTCTCACCTGCAAACACGGCTTGCGCCACATGCTCGCGGCCAAGGCGCCGGGCTCGATTGTCTGTACGTCGTCGCCCACCGGATTCGTAGCTTTGGCCGCGGGCGCTTCCGGGGTTTACAGCGCGACCAAGGGCGGCATCTCTTCGCTGGTGCGCTGCATGGCCATCGACTACGCGCGGTACGGCATTCGCGTCAACGCCGTGGTGCCGGGCGCCACGGAAACCCAAACCATGTGGCAGAACGTCGCGCCGGACGAGATCGCCCGCATGCGCGGGCAATTGAACCTGGAGATCCCTCTCGGACGCCTGGCGCAGCCGGAGGACCCGGCGCGGGCCGTGGTGTGGCTGCTCTCCGAGGAATCCGCCTACGTCACGGGATCGCACCTGGTGTGCGATGGCGGCATCCTGGCGAAGGCCAGCATCAGCGTGTAGCGTCGAAGCGGCTCGGCTAGTGTTGGCCCATCATGTCGAGAAAGCCGTTGACGATGGCGTTCTCGGCACAGCCGGGCTTGAGGTGCGAAGTGGTGATCTCGTAACTGATCTGGTCGAATGCGGCGTCGTTGGGGATGTAGCCGCTGGATCCGTTGGCGTGGGTCACCATGACGGTGTGGCTGAATGGCGAGTCCGTCTTCAGGTGTTGATAGATGCCGGTCAGGGCCTCGCCGGAGACGCCTGCCAGGGCAATATCGTTGATCATCAGGAGGCCGAGGCGAATGCTCACCGGGTCGGCATCCTGGAACTTGTATTCTTTGCGCGGGAGCGGACCCTGCTCGACCCGGCGTCCGGGACACGTGACCACGTGCTGCGCGCCCCGGATGCGGGCTTGCGGAACAGTTCTAATGCCGCTCGCCACGCGAACCACTTCCTCGCCCAGGATCTTGCCGAGGGAGTCGACCATGGTGAAGTCCTCACCGCTGGCCATCGAGACGGGATTCTGGTCTCCGGCCGCGCCGCTGGTCCAGACCGCTACCGGCCCGTCGCCGCCAACCTTCTGTTCGGGCCGGAGCCGCAGCTCGGGGCCGCCATCCGACCGTGTGGCGATCTTGCCCTGATAATACTGCTCCACGAATCGCGATGTGGCGCCGGGCACATCGCCCGTAACCTGGTAATTTTGCGGCCCCATCACGACCCCGTGAACCGGATAGTTGATCCAGAGCGCGATGGGCTTGCCGGACATGTCTTCGAACTCGAGCACGGCGACCGTCTTGTCGGATGGTCCTTCCGGATTGTAGCCGAGCCACCAGCCTCGGTCGTTCGTCAACTCCCGGCGATTGACGTTGATGTAGGCCTTCCCGGTTCCGATGCCGAACCGCGCGGGCTGAAGAGCGGCCTTGGCCTGGAGCACCGCACGGACGGCCGCGGCTTCCACCTGCTCGGTGTAAGCGGCGGTTCCGGGCGATGACGGACCGCCGCCGCCGCGGAGCGTGGGCGCCCCGTGATCGTGAACCGCCGCCAGGATGAGGCGCTCCGGAGGGATCCCCGCCTCGGCGGCGATTTTCTGCGAGACCTCCGCCCACACGGGGGTGGGGACGAAGAGCAGCTCCCAGGCGACCAGGGCTGCCTGCGAAGTTCCGTCGTCGAGCACGATGGCGCGCACGTAGATCCTGTCGTGAATGGCTTTGAATCCCTCGCTGCGGTTGGCGAAGCCGGCCATCGGGAGCGCGGCATCCTGAACAGGAGTGATGTCGATGCGCGCGGCGCCGGCGCGCAGCGGTCCGGGTGGAGCGTCAGCGGCCCACAGGGCCACGCCGAGGAACGGGAGGAAACATCTCGAAGCACCAAGGAAAGGCACGGCAGACTCCTCGCCGGTTTCCCGGCTGCGGCCGCGTCGCTTAGCTTATGGCAACGCGTCGTATGCGGTCATGATATCAAGCACGCGGTCCACGATCGCCGGCGTTTGGGCATCGAGCGCGGGCGAGAGGCCGCGTTCCATCGCCGCGGACGAGATGGAAATCGCCAGCAGCGTAAATCGGACGGGCATGAGGATCCGCAGAAGTCCGATCGCCTGGACGGCGGAAAGGTGGTGGGCGTGTTCCTGGCGCTCGCCGAGCCCGGGAAGGGCGTCCTCAAATACCGAGACGGCGCCCGGCTCCGCATCGTCGTGAATGGCGTCGGCGATGAACACGCGGCTTCGGCCCTCCATCAGGCCGGCGTATCGCAGCAGGTCCGTGCCGCCCGAAATCACCTCCACTCTTTCGGGCAGCCTCGGGTCGCCGGCCAACCGCCCCGCGACGTGACATCCGATGCCGTCGTCGCCCATCAGCGGGTTGCCGAGACCGATCAGGAGCAGGGGCTTCATCGCCGGCGCACGAGGTGCACCGAACAGGAGATGCAGGGATCGTAGGCGCGCGCAATCATCTGGAGCCGCTTGGAAATCACGGCCTCCTCGCGGTCCGCGCATTGCTCCACGGCCACGCGAATGTGCATCTCGAGGTTGGCGGCATTCAGGGCTGTGGGCGTGATTACGTCCGCCGAAGTGATCCGGCCCTCGGCGTCGTAGGTGTAGCTGTGGATGAGCAGCCCGCGCGGCGCCTCGGTGATGGCCGTGCCGGATGCGGCGCGAGGATGCACGGGCACCGGCCGCTCGTCCTTCACGCCGGCGCGCAACAGTTGCTCGATGATTTCCAGCGCGCGCTCCACGTCGTTGATCAACTCCAGGGCTTGCGCCTTGTTGTTGTCCATGGGGTTGTCGGCGGGCAACTGAAGCTTGAGCCGCTTCATGGCTACCGCCAGGCGTCCGGTGAGACGGCCGGGGTTGATGGTAAGGCGCGCCAGCGAGCCGACCATGAACGGCTTTCCACCGAAGGTGCTGTGCCTGGCGTGGGAGTGCGGCACGGCCTTCTCGTTGGTCAGCGTCTTATAGTCGGCGGCGTGGACGATGGCGCGGCTTCCGTTGGAGACCACCATCACCTCATCGCCGCCGTAGTAGGTGTCGAGGGCCGGCGAGCGCAATGCGGCGTAGGTGGTGTCGGCGTGGCAGAAGTCCGCGCCGGGAAGCGACGCCATCAGGTCGATGGCCGCGTCGGAGTCCGCCACGCCCTGCATCAAAACGCTGCGCAATTCGATCAACTGGTCGATGCTCGGCGCCTTGCCGAACCCTCCGGGCACGGCGTTGACCGGATGGATGGCGCGCCCGCCGATGGTCTCCTGGATCAGGTTGCCAAGCTTCTTGAGCCGCAATCCGAGCAACACTTCGGCGGGCTTGTCCGCGGCCACCGCGATGGCGCTCGGATAATTCAGGTAGTCCGGCAAGGCCAGCAGGAAGAGGTGCAGCGCATGGCTTTCGATGCTCTCGCCCCGGTACAGAAGCTCGCGGAGCAACTCCGTCTGGGGACTCACCCGCACCTCGAAGGCGTTTTCGGTGGCCTTCAGGGAAGTCAGGGTATGGGCCGAGGAACAGATGGCGCAGATGCGGGAGATGGTCGGGGCCACCTCGTCGTAGCGCTTGCCGCGGAGCAGTGGCTCCAGCAGCCGCGCGCCTTCGAACACGTCGAAGCGCACGCTGCCGACCTTGTCGCCTTCCAGCTCGACGGTGATGCCTCCGTGGCCTTCCACGCGGGCCAGGTGCTCGATCACGATGGTGCTCATTGTGCCACTCCCTCGGGCGCGAATGTCCGCAGCCGGTTGGCGATAGCCTGCCGGTCAAAGCCCTTCTCGGCCAGCATGGCCAGCAGGGACGATGGATTGGCGTCAGCCAACGGACCGCGGCAACCCACGCACGGGACCCGCAAATCCGGACACCGCGCCTTGCAGCCGGCGGCGGTGATGGGCCCGCAGCAGAGCTCGCCGCGCTCGATGAGGAGGCAGTTGTTTTCGAGCATGCGGCACTCGGTGCAAACCGGATACTCGGGGTAGACCGGGGCGTCTCCATTCAGCAGGTTGGCGATGGCCGCGAGAAAATGATCCTTCTCGATGGGGCAGCCGGTAATGTTGAGATCCACCTTCACGATCTCGTGGAGGGCCTGGGCGGGCACGGAATCGTAGCTCAGCCCGGTCTCGCCGTAGACCTCCTCCAGCAGCTTGCGGCGATCGGCGCCGCGATCCATGGCCGCCACTCCGCCCCACACCGCGCAGGTGCCGAGCGCCACCAGCGTCTTGGCCCGTTGGCGAATCGCCTGGAGCCTCTCGGCGTCGCGGTTGCTGACCACCGCGCCTTCGACCAGGGCGACATCCAGCGGGCACGCCGTATCATTCTCCGAGGACGCCATGAGGAAGTCCCGAACATCGATCAGGGCCACGATGTCCAGGAGCCGGTCCTCGCAGTTCAGGATTACGAGCTGATCTCCGGCACAGCCCGTGAGTCCGAAGATTCCCACTGTAGGTTTGCTCATCAGATCATCTCCGGCAGGTTGATCGCGTCCCAGTACGTGAAGATGGGGCCCTGCAGGCACGTGTACTTGTAGCCGATGCTGCAATGGCCGCACTTGCCGATGCCGCACTTCATGCGGCGTTCCAGCGACATCAGGATCCGGTTCTTGGGGAAGCCGATTTCGAGCAGCCTCTGCAGAATGAATTTGTAAACCACCGGCGGCCCGCAGACGGCGGCATAGGTGCGCTGCGGTTCGATTTTGGCGTGGTCGAACAGGGTGGGCAGCAGTCCCACGTGGTTCTTCCAGGCGCCCGACGGGTCCGAGTCCACAGTCAGCAGGCAGTTCATGTCGGTGCGGTCCACCAGAGCCAGGAGTTCCTCGCGGAACAGCATGTCCTCGCTTCGCTTGGCGCCGTACATCAGGGTGATATTGTTGAACTTGTCGCGGTGATCGAGCGCGTACCAAAGCAGCGACCGCAAGGGTGCCATTCCGAGCCCTCCCGCCGCCAGCAGCATGTCGTTGCCCAGCATTTCCTCTATGGGATAGCCGTTGCCGTAGGGGCCGCGCACGCCCACCACGTCGTTTGTCTGCAACCGATACAGCGCGTGGGTGACGCGTCCGACTCGCCGCACGCACAGCTCGAGGACTTCGGGACGCGATGGCGACGAGGAAATCGAGATGGGCATCTCTCCGGCGCCCGGAACGCTCAGCATGATGAACTGGCCGGGCTTGTGCCGGAACGTATGGGCCAGGTGGTCCTCCAGAAAGCGGAGGGTGAAGAGATGGTTGTTCTCCACCATCTTGTAGATGCGCACAATCCGGGCCATGTGCGGCTGGTAGGGGTTGTCGCTCAGGATGGGATGGTGGGGTGCGACTTCATCGGCTAGCAACATCTTGAACCCTCCGTAGCCGGTCGATCACCTGCACAACATCGATGCTGACCGGGCAGGCGCTGATACATCGTCCGCAGCCGACGCAGCTCGGTCGGCCGTACTCGGCCACGAAGCCACGCTGCTTGTGATAAAAGCGAAACTTGATGCGGCTGGCGCGCGGCCCGCGGAAATTCTCGCCGCTGGCCACCTGCGCGTGGTTTGAGAAAAGGCACGAATCCCAAGAGCGCGTCCGCTTGCCGGCTCGCGATCCGAGCTCCACATCGTCCGCCACGTCGTAGCAGTAACACGTGGGGCAGACCATACTGCAACTGCCGCACGAGAGGCACTTCTCGCCCAATTCCTCCCACATCTCGCTCTGGTATTCCATCTCGAAGATTTCGGGAAGGTCGCGGATCTCCACTTCGAGCTGGAAGGCGCGGCGTTTGTTCCAGGAGCGCCTCTTGTAGTCGTCTATGTCACTGGCATCCACCGCCTCGAACAAGCTGCCGGTGGCCAGCACCATGTCGTCACCGAGAGCGGTCCCCACCAACGCCTGGTAGTAGTCGCCGGCATCGTAGAGGAAGAGATCGAAGCCGTGATCCACGAAATCCGCCCGCATGGAGCGGCAGAAGCATTGCTTGTCGGGCGTGCAGTCGATGCCGATGATGGCGATGTTCTTGCGCCGCGCCTGGTAGTACGGATCCCTGTACTTCCCCGCGAACACCTTATCCAATATGTTGATGGCGTAGACGTCGCAGGCATGGACGCCGAAGAGGATGATGCGTTGGCTCAATCCGTCGGTCGACGGCAGGAATCCCTCGCCGGGCCGGTAGCGGAACAGCGTCTCGCGCGGTGGAAGGAAGTACTTCTTGGGTGGGAGGATAGTCCGGTCGTATTCGAGCCGGGCCTCCGACCAGCGGGTTAGCCGCTTGAAAACGTATTTGCCATCCTGCTCGACCGGCGCGTGCAGCTCGCCGAATTGCTGGACAACCGATGCAAAAAGATCGAGCTTCTCCTTGCGGAGCTTGAGGATCTTCACGCTGGCCTCCCGGGACTCGCTAGCCCAACCGAATTATAAGACAATTCTATCCGAAATAGAAGGGGCGGAAAATCTGGAAATCCCGCATTCAGGGTCGGGTCCGGACCACTGGTTAAGGTCCACCCCGTGGCGGGGACGGCGGCGCGCGCGATGATGGAGCCATGGATGCTCGCCGCCGGTCGCTGGTTTTCCCGCGCGAACACGGCGCGTGGGGAATGCTGCTGGTGCCAGTGGCAACCGGCGCATCGGTGGGGCTTCTGGCCGGCGGGAGCGCCTGGCCGCTTCTTCCTTTTTGCATCGCCGCCCTGGCGGTATTCAGTTTGCGGACACCGCTGGAAACTTGGATCGGGACCACCCCGGTCCGCGCGCGCACCGATGCCGAGCTTCGGCTCGTCCGCAACGCGGTTTTCACCTTAGCGGCCGTCTCCCTGGCCGCGCTGATCTGGCTGTTCCGGGGCGGGAGAAATCCGGATCTCTGGTGGATCGGATCCGTGGCGGCAGTTGCCTTCGCGGCTCGCGCCCTGGTCAAACAGGCCTGGAGGCGTGGCCGTTTGGCCGCCCAGATGGCCGGCGCCGCGGGGCTGACTTTTGCTGCTCCGGCGGCGTATTCCGCCGTTACCGGCCACCTCGATCCGGCCGCCTGGTCTCTTTGGATCGCCAACCTGCTTTTTGCCGTCAACCAGATCCACTACGTGCAGCTTCGGATCCACGCGGCGCGGGCCATGAAGCCGCACGAGAAACTGGCAGCCGGCCGTGGGTTCCTGATCGGGCAGGGAATACTCATGATGCTTCTGGTGGCCGCCTGTGCCGGTCATCTGCTCCGTTGGCAGGCCGGGATGGCTTTCGTTCCCGTGTTATGCCGCGGCTTTGCATGGTTCGGCGCCAGAGGGAAACCGCTGGCCATTCATGCGCTCGGCCTCAGCGAACTAATCCACGCCTGCGCCTTTGGCGTGCTGCTGGTTTGGGGCATCGGCTGACGGCGCGCATCGCCCTTCACCGGGGGCGAGCCGCCGGCTCGAGATCGGGCCCCACTTCGTAAGCCTGGCCGGCCTTGGCCGAAATCTCGACCTCCCGGCCGCCGTATCGCACCCTTACCGGCTTGGACTCATCCGCTGTCAAAGTCGCCTTCACCAACTTGCCGCCCTGCCAGGCGATGGCCACTCCTACGCCGCCGCGCGCCCGCAGTCCCGTCACCTGCCCAGCGGGGAAAGCCGACGGCAGCGCCGGCAGCAGGTGAATGAAGGCCGCTTCCCCGGTCTGAGCGGGCGTGAGGCTGGTCGAAGTGCCGTGGGGATCCTGGCTTTGCAACAGCATCTCGGTGATCCCCGCGGTTGCGCCGAAATTGCCGTCGATCTGGAACGGCGGGTGGGCATCGAACAGGTTGGCGAACAGGCCGGCATGCGCCGGCTTGTCGGACGCCGGCTGGATGAGGTTCTGCAAAATCGTGTAGGCGTGATCGCCATCATGGAACCGCGCCCACAAGTTGATCTTCCAGCCCATCGACCAGCCCGTAGCCGCATCGCCGCGGAAGATCAGCGACTGCCGGGCGGCGCGGAAAAGGTCCGGGGTGCCGTACGGGGTGATCTCCGAACCCGGGTAAACGGCCCACAGGTGCGAGACATGCCGGTGCTGGTTCTTCGGGTCGTCCTTGTCTTCCAGCCACTCCTGCAACTGGCCGTACCGGCCGATTTTGTCGGGCGCGATCAGGCTACGCATGGTGGCGAGTCTCTCGCGGAGGGAGGGGTCCAGGTCCAGAACCTGGCTGGCGGCGAGCACTTCGCCGAACAGCGTGCGCACGATCTGGCGATCCATGGAAGGCCCCATGACCAGCCCGCCCTGCTCCGGAGAATTGCTCGGCCCGGTGATCAGGAACCCGGTCTTGGGATCCATGATCATCGAATCGATGAAGAACTGAGCCGCGCCTTTCATGAGCGGCCAAGCCGAGTTCTTCAGGAACTGCCGGTCGCCGGTGAACAGGTAGTGCTCCCAAAGGTGGGTGGAGAGCCATGCGCCGCCCGATTGCCAGATGCCGTGGTTGGAAGCGTTAATGGGCGCCGTGCCGCGCCACAAGTCGAAATTGTGGTGCAACACCCAGCCGGTGGCATTGTAGTGCTCTTTGGCGGTTGTCGCGCCCGCCACCGCCAAGTCCTTCAGGGCGTCGAACAGGGGCAACTGGCATTCCGGGAGATTGGTCTCCTCGACGGGCCAGTAGTTCATTTCGGTGTTGATATTGTCGGTGTACTTGCTGTCCCAGGGCGGGTTGTTCGACTCGTTCCACAGTCCTTGCAGGTTGGCGGGCTGCCCGCCCGGCCGGCTGGAGGCGATCATCAGGTAGCGGCCGAACTGGAAGACCAGCGCCACCAGTTGCGGGTCGCTGCCGCCGGCGAAGCGCCGGATGCGCTCATCGGTAGGAAAGGGCGGGGCGGGCGCGCCGAGATCGAGCGACACGCGCCGGAAGAGCCTCTGGTGATCGGCGACGTGCGCGGCGCGCAAGGCATCGAAGCCCTTGCCGCGAAGGGCGGCCATGGTGGCGTCGTTGCGGGCTTTCGGGTCGGCGGTGACATCGCGGTAGTTCTTGAAATTGGTGGCGCCGGAGAGAATCAGGGTGGCGGCATTGGCGCCGGTCACGACGATTCTGCCATCGCGCGTCTCCCGCTTGCCGCCTTCGATGTTCACCTGCAGCCGCGCCTCGAACCGGATGGCGCCGTCTTTGACCCCGCCGCTCATCGTCACGGTACTGCCGGACGCGGTTACCGCCGATTCTTCGTGCGCGCTCTTCAGGGTGGTCTCGAACGACACGCTGGCAGGCTTGCCGGCGGTCAGCCGTACTACCACGACTTTGGCGGGGAAACTGGCGAACACCTCGCGGCGATATGTGACGCCCTGGTAGACGTACTGGACCGAAGATACCGCCGAGTCCAGGTCGAGATCGCGCCGGTAGCCGGAGGTTTCGGATTCCCGGACGGACGGCATGTCGAGCAGGATGTCGCCGAAGGGCTGGTACGCCCTCTGGTGGAGCGGCACGCTCATGAACTCCTGCATGGCGAGGTCTTCGGCCTCCTTCTGCTTGCCGTCGAACAGGAGTTGGCGGATCGTGGCCAGCGACCGGCTGGCGCCGGGGTGCGAGTAGTCGTGGGGCTCGCCGGTCCAGACGGTCTGCTCGTTGAACTGGATGCGCTCGTGCGCCACGCCGCCGAAGACCATCGCGCCCATGCGGCCGTTGCCCACCGGCAGGGCCTCCACCCACAGTTTGGCGGGGTGGTCATACCACAGGGTCGGGGGTTGTGGCTGGGCGCTGGCGAGGCTGGCGAGAAAGGCGAGGCCGGCGAGCGCCCGGGCCAATGTCAACCTTTCACCGCAACCGGCGCCAGATCCCGGCTGGTAATCACGCGGTCGATCATGCCGTACTGCACGGCCTGATCCGGCTCCATGATGTAGTCGCGGTCCACGTCCTTGGCGACGCGGTCGATGGACTGGCCGGTGGCGTCGGCCAGCATGCCGTTCAGGATCTCGCGCATGCGCAGGATTTCGCGGGCATAGATGTCGATATCGGCCGCCTGTCCGGCAAGCCCCTGCATGGAGGGCTGGTGGATCATGATGCGCGAATTCGGCAGGCTGAAGCGCTTGCCCCTGGTTCCCCGGGCCAGCAGCACGGCCGCCATAGAGGCCGCCTGCCCGACGCAGATGGTGACGATGTCCGGACGGATGAACGCCATGGTGTCCAGGATCGCCAAGCCGGCCGTTATGGAGCCGCCGGGCGAGTTGATGTAAATGGAAATGTCCTTTTCCGGATCCTCGGCCTCCAGGAAAAGGAGCTGGGCAATGATCAGATTGGCGACCTGATCGTCAATGGGGGTTCCCAGGAAGATGATGTTCTCTTTGAGAAGCCGGGAATAGATGTCGTACGCACGTTCGCCTCTGGAGGTCTGTTCGACCACCATGGGGACCAGCACCGAGCTTTCCATCGGTACCTCCGGATTATTCAGATTCGAGCTAGGCTCGTTTGGCGGAGACCGCGCGCCTGGATTTTCGCTGTTTGGTCAAGGCCAGAGCCTTCTTTTTCTGTTCCAGCGCCTTCGCCAGGTCGGCGATCGAATTCCGCCCCAAATAATCCATAATACGCGAACGGAGCGCAATCCAGCTATCGTGCATGGAGCACGGCATGTCGTCCGAGCATTCGGAAAGACCGCTGGCGCACTGCTGATACGGCGCCAGGCCGTCCAGGGCTTCGACAATGTCGAGCAACCTGATTTCGCCCGGTTCCACGCGCAGAGCGAATCCGCCGGTGGGACCTTTGCTGGAGCGAAGCAGACCCTTGCGCGCAAGCTGCTGCAGGATCTTCGCCAAAAAGTGAGCGGGAATGTCTTCTTGCTCCGCGATATTCTTCACCATGGCGTACTTGCCTTCAGGCACCTGCGCCAAGTGTACAAAAGCGCGGATCGCATATTCGGCCGAACGAGAATAAATCATTGAATCTCCTCCGCGAATTCGGAGTAACGTTACTCCGTTATCTTAAATGGTTCCCGTCCCTTTTAGCAAGTTTAATTTCGGAGTCCCCCTCTGGCAGACCCACCATTCGGGTCCGGAATACCTGTTCTTGAAATATTAGACGCGGGGGAAACAGAAAAAGATACAGAATCGTGAAGCGTTTGCATCCCGATGAAACCGGGCCGGGTTTCCCCGAAATCCGGCCCGAAAAAGGCATTGGTGCGGTGACGGGACGCCCAGTACGGACTACTGGATCTCAAAATCCATGGCTTGACTTGCGGTCTGGTACTTTTGTTGGGCCAGTTTGCCGGTCACGATTACCTGTAGTACGTAGTCCCCGTTGCGATCCGGGTCCAGCTTCATGCTGCCGCCGGCGGCCAGGCGTTTCGGATCCACTTGCCCCTCTGCCGTGAGCGGCTGCGGTTTACCGGCATAGATCTGGCGCCCGCCATGGAACAGCCGTGTTTGCGCTTCCAACTCCACGGGATGGCCCGCTTCGGACCGGGCGTTCATGATGATGTAGCCGTAATCCAGGGTGGAGCCCTAGTGGAGAATCGCTGCCCTGGGGATTGGCGTCCGCCACCTGCCCTTGCGGATGATTGGCAGCCGGAGCGCAGGCCGTCGGATCGCGCTCGCGCAGGATGATCGACGAGAGCGTCAGGCGCCCCTTGCTCACGTCCGGCCCCTCGATAAACTGGCTGGCCGAACCCACGTGCTCCGAGTTGGCGGCGCGCACGACCACGCGCATTAGGCACGCGCCCGGTTTTTTCACCGGATGTGCGACGGAGTACAACAGCCCGGCCTTCAACGAAAACACAGCTCCCTCTGATTTCAGGGTATTCTGTGAAACGAATCCATGCTCGAACTGATCCAGGGTCTGCCGCGGGGCGCCCGCGTGCTGGACCTCGGCTCCGGCTCCGGGAGTTTTCAAACGACGCGCGACGATATCGGAGTGATCCGGCTCGACGTGGAGATTCCCGCCGTGCGAGCCCCGGGCGCATACGTCTCCGCCGACGCCGCGCGGATGCCCTTCCGGCCGCGCGCCTTCGATCTCGTGATCGGCAATCACAGCCTCGAACATTTCCCCGCGCTGGACGAGACGCTACGCGAGATCGCCCGGATTATGCAATCCGGCGGCGTTCTCTACGTCGCGGTGCCGGATGTATCGACTTTCACGGATCGCCTCTACCGATGGATGGCCAAGGGCGGCGGGCACGTCAACGCGTTCGATTCGGAGAAGGAAGTCATCCGCCGGATCGAGCGAATCACGGGCTTGCCGCACCGCGCCACACGCACTCTGTACACCTCGCTCAGCTTTCTGAACGCCCGCAATTTCAAGGCGCGCCCGCCGAGGAAGATCGCGCTGTTCGCCAATGGCAACGAGGATTTCCTGGCGGCCCTGACCTGGTTTCTACGCCTGTTGGACCGCACCTTTGGCTCGCGGCTGAGCGTGTACGGCTGGTCGTTCTACTTCGGGAATATCGATCTGCCGAAGGTCCTGGAGCCGTGGATCAACGTGTGCGTCCGCTGCGGCAGCGGCATTTCGGAAGACTACCTGCGGAAGGTCGGAGCGGTGGGCCCGATTCCCGGCGTGTGGGACCGCTATCTGTGCCCCATTTGCGGCGGGCGGAACCGGTTCACGCGTGTGAATTTGTAGGGGCTCACGCCAGCAGGCGGGCGGCGGGTTTGGCAAAGTAGGTCAGAATGACGCTCGCGCCGGCGCGCCGGATGGAGGTCAGGCTTTCGATCATGGCGCGGTCGTGGTCCAGCCAGCCGTTGCGTGCGGCGGCCATGATCATGGAGTACTCGCCGCTCACCTGGTAGGCGGCGATGGGAACGTCGAAGCGTTGCCGCGCCCGCCAGATCAGGTCCAGGTACGGCAGGGCCGGCTTGACCATGATGATGTCGGCGCCTTCCTGGAGGTCGAGCTCGATCTCCAGCATGGCCTCGCGGCCGTTGGCCGGATCCATCTGGTAGCTCCGCCGGTCGCCGAACTGCGGGGCCGAATCGGCCGCCTCGCGAAAGGGTCCGTAGAATACCGACGCGAACTTGGCCGCATAGGAAAGGATGGGAGTCTTCTCGTAGCCGTTGGCGTCGAGGGCCTGCCGGATGGCCCACACGCGGCCGTCCATCATGTCGGAGGGCGCCACGATATCGGCGCCGGCGCGCGCGTGCGAAAGCGCCGCCTTCGCCAGCCATTGGAGCGTGGTGTCGTTGTCCACGTCGCCATCCTTGACGTACCCGCAATGGCCGTGGCTGGTGTATTCGCAATTGCAGACGTCGGTGGCGATCAGCAGGCCCGGCGTTTCGCGGCGGAGGGCGCGGATGGCCCGCTGCACGATGCCGTTGTCATCGTAGGCCCCGGAGGCCATTTCGTCCTTGATTTCCGGAAGCCCGAAGAGGATGATGCCGCCGATTCCCAGCGCCTGGACCTCGGCGCACTCGGTCACCAGCTCATCGATGGACATCTGATAATTGCCGGGCATGGCGCCGATCTCGCGGCGCACCCCCTCTCCCGGGCAAACAAACAGTGGCAGGATGAATTGCTCCGGATGCAGGTGGGTTTCACGAACCAGGCCGCGCAGCGACTCGCTGGCGCGGAGACGACGAAGACGTTGCGCGGGAAACGGCATTACCCGAATTGTAACGCGGGACGCGGGAAGGGCCGAATTCAATACCCGGCCTGTTTATCGACGACGTTGAGCAACGGCAGGCCCTCGGTGTAACGGCGCACGTTTTCGGCGAACAGGTCGATGAGACGGACCTGGCGGTCGGGGCTCCATCCCGAGGTGTGCGCCGACATGACCACGTTGGGGCAATCGAAGATAGGGTGACTGGAGGGCGGCGGCTCGACGGGAAAGACGTCCAGGCCCGCGCCCGCGATCCAGCCTTCCTTGAGCGCCTGCACCAGCGCCATATCGTCGAAGAGCTTGCCGCGGGACAAGGCGAGAAAATGCGCGGTCTTCTTCATGCCGCGGAAGACCTTTTCGTTGAACATGCGCTCGGTGTGCGGCGTCAGCGGCGCTGCGCCCACCAGGACGTCCACCTGCGGGTACATCTCCGGGAACCAGCCGGGATCGTGCAGTTCGGCGACGTAATCCGGCTTGGGCACCGGCTTGGCATCGGTGGCCACAATCCGCATGTCGAAGCCGTAATGCGCGCGCCGCGCGAGGGCGCTGCCGATGCCGCCCATGCCGACGATTCCCATGGTGCGCCCGACCAGCTCGGTGTGATCCTCCGACTTGGCGGTGCCCACGCGCTGCATGGTGCGCTGCTTGTAGAACTGCGGCATGTAATACTTGGCGAGGCCGCGGGTGAGCGACAGGAGCAGGCCCATGGCGGTCTCGGAGATGCCGGGCGCGAAGACGCGCTGGTAATTGGTCAGGACCACGGGGCTGTTGCGCATGGCGGGATCCTGATTTTCCATTCCCGCTTCGCCGGACTGCACCCATTGCAGTTTCTTGGCCGCCTGGAGCGTGTCGGCGCGGACGTCACCGTAGATCACTTCGGCGTCCTTGACCTTCTGGTCGAATTCCTCGCGCGATTTGCAGACCGCCAGTTCGACCGGTGCTTTGGTGGAGGCCGCTTTGATCCGCTGGATCTCCGCGGGCTCGAACTGGAACATGGTAACGATCCGCAGCACGTCCTGCGGCGTCTGGGTGTCGCTGAGAAGGACGGGGGGAATCACGACGGCCTTGCGGTTGGCCGCGACCGCCGGTACAGCGGCGGCGGTTGACATAAACGTTCGTCGGGTGGGCTTGGCCATGCCGGAAGCATATCACAATGGGGGCGGGGGAGCCTGAACGGCCCCATGCCGATCACTGGCGAGGGAGCGTGGCGATGTAGGCCTGCCACTGCTTTTCCAGATTGGCGATCGCCTTGTCATGCTTCTCGGCGAGCGTGAGGAGGGCCCCGATCCGGTTATCGTGTGCCACAACGGTGCCGGCCAACGGGTCCACTATGCCGGCCAAGCGCTCCAAGTTCGCGGCGACGCGGTCCAGTTTTTCTTCAGTCGTCATGCTCCTTGCTCCTGCTTCGCCTTCCTGCCCGATGGCGTGCGGCGGCCTACTGTTCCAGGTTGTCGAACCGCTTGTCGTGGCCGCTGAGCCGCTCGTCGTGGATGGCGATCATGCGCTCCATGCGTTTGGTTGTCTCGCTGAGACCTTCCATGATGTCCAGCATCCTGCTCATTCGCGCGTCCCACTTCTTCTCCAGGTCCTGGTGCATCGCGGCGAGGAGTTCCACGCTCTGAGTGAGCGCTTCGAGCCGTGCGTCGATGTTCAATTGACTTCTCCCGCCCGATGGATTCGAGCTATTTCAAGATTAACCTACTTTCGCACCCACTTCTGCACGCGCCAGGTCTTGATTTCCACCGTGTAAATGGCGCCGTCTTCCGGGTCGACCGAGATGCTGTGAGCGTAATCCACCTTGCCGGGGGCCTTGCCGTAGGCACTGAGGACGCCCAGCACCTGGCCCTCGAGGTTGAGCTTCAGGATGCGGTCATACCGGCCGTCGCACATGTAAATGGCTTGTTCCTTGGGAGCGTAGTACAGTCCCCAGGGTGCGCCGATGTCATTCCAGCGGGCGAGGAACCGGCCGTTCTCGTCGAACACCTGGACGCGCTCGTTGGTGCGGTCGGCCACGTACACGCGCCCGCGGGAGTCCACTTGCACATCGTGGACCAGGTTGAACTCGCCGTCGCCGGTGCCCTTCTTGCCCCATTGGCGCACGAAGTAGCCATCGGGCGTGAACTCGATCACGCGCGAGTTCACATACCCGTCCGAGACGTAGAGGTTCCCGTTGGCGCGGAAGGCCACGTTGGTCGGGCGGTTGAAGGCGTCCTGGGCGTCGTTGTTTCCCGGAACGCCCTGGCGGTTGCCCAGGATCATCAGAATGCGGCCTTCCGGGCTGACCTTGAAAATCACGTGGCCATCCACGTCCACGCACCAGAGATTGCCATCCGGGGCGACCCGCAGACCGTGGGCCGACTTGACGGGGAACGTCTCCTGGCTCCAAGCCTGGAGGAATTTGCCGTGGCGGTCGAATTCGATGACCGGCCAGTGGCCGCGGTTGAACACCCACACGTTGCCCTGCTTGTCGACGTCCACACCCGAGCACTCGCCGAAGTTGTAGCCCTTGGGCATCTGCGGCCAGTTGGCGTCCATCGAGTAGGGAAGGGGCGGTCCGGTCTTCAGTTTGGCCACCAGTTCCGGCGCCGGACGGTCGGTGGGCCGTCCCGGATTGGGCGCGGCTGCCTGTCCCCAGAGCATGCCGCAAACAGCCGCGGCGAGGCCGGTGAGCTTCATGTGTTTCGCCTCCGCGTGGGGTTACCATACCGTTTGCGGGGCGGGGAAGTCAAGGCCGGCGCACCGGGGAAACAGCACCCACCGCCACGCGGTGTGGGACCGGTTGGCGCCCTCCCCAACATGGGGGACTTGACAAGCCGCCGCACCCGGATAGAATAAATCTCATCAAAGCGTTGGTTATGCAGACCGCTTGCGTTCACAACCGCACCCAGATTATTGCCAGGAGAGATGGAGTGGACTACGTCGAGTGCCTCGACTGCCGTCAGATCTTCGAGGCCGAAGATCTTGAACCCGTCCCCGCGGACGAAGAAGAGGAATAACCCTCCACGGGCTTGCTAGCATGGAGAGACATGCACGATCTCTCCAGCTTCCGCAACAACTTCGACCGATTTGCGCAACGGCTGGCCACGCGCGGCCCCATGCCCTCCCTGGACCAGTTTCGGGAGCTGGATTCGCGCCGGCGCAGGGCCATCTCCGAGACCGAGCAGTTGAAGGCGCGGCGCAACGCCGAGAGCGCGGAGATCGCCAGGCTGAGGCGGGAGGGCGCGGACACCACCGAGCGCCAGAAGCAGATGCGCGCCATCGGCGACGAGATCGCCGCGCTGGACGAGCAGGGCAAGCGCCTCGACGAGGAGTTTCGCGAGCTGCTGGCAGGGATCCCCAACCTGCCGCACGAATCCGTGCCCGTCGGGAAGTCGGAGGCCGACAACGTCGAGGTGCGCCGATGGGGCCAGCCGCGCAGCTTCGATTTCGAGCCCAAAGCCCACTGGGACCTGGGGCCCGAGCTGGGCATTCTGGACCTGGAACGCGCCGCCAAGATCACCGGCGCGCGGTTCGCCTTGTACTGGGGGCTCGGCGCCAGGCTGGAACGCGCGCTCATCAATTTCATGCTGGACGTCCATACCAGGGAGCATGGCTACACCGAGGTGCTGCCGCCCTTCCTGGTGAATTCCCAGAGCCTGTTCGGCACCGGCCAACTGCCCAAGTTCAAGGAAGACCTGTTCAAGTGCGAGGGGCACGACTTCTGGCTGATCCCCACCGCCGAAGTGCCGGTCACCAACATCTACCGGGACGAAACCCTGGAGGCGGACGCCCTGCCCATCCGCCTGTGCGCCTACACGCCGTGTTTCCGCAGCGAAGCCGGATCCTACGGGCGCGATGTCCGCGGCATTATCCGGGTGCACCAGTTTCAGAAAGTGGAGCTGGTGAAATTCACCCGCCCGGAGGAGAGTTATGAAGAGCTGGAAAAGCTGACCGCCGACGCGGAGGACATTCTGCGACGCCTGGGCCTGCCCTATCGAACGGTGGTCCTGTCGACTGGCGACACGGGATTCAGCGCCGCCAAAACATACGACCTGGAAGTTTGGCTGCCTGGCCAGAATGGTTACAAGGAAATCTCCTCCTGCTCCAACTTCGAGGCCTTCCAGGCGCGCCGCGCCGGCATCCGCTACAAGGCCGGCAAGAAATCGGAGTTCGCCCACACGCTGAACGGCAGCGGCCTGGCGGTGGGGCGGACGTGGGTGGCCATCGTGGAAAACTACCAGCAGAAGGACGGCAGCGTGGTCATCCCGGAGCCGTTGCGCCCCTACCTCAACGCCGAGGTGATCCCGGCCCGCCCGGCGCCCTGAGGTTCGAACCGCCGCCGGAAGCAAGGACGAATTCGCATGGATTGGCAATTGATCGGCGCGCTCGTGAAGCTGCGCTACAAGCTCATCTGGGCCAAGACGCGCACGCGCAACGGCAGGATCGCGCTTTTTTTTGCCGGCTACATTCTGCTGGTGATGCTCATCTCGGTGTTCGCGGCCGGCGGCGTCGGCGCAGCCATCGCCGGCGTGCGCACGGGCAAAGCCTACCTGATCACGGCCGCGGTGCTGGGCGGGCTGTACGTCCAGGCGCTGCTGGCGACGGTGGTGCTCGGCTTCGGCGTGAACTCCGCGTTTGCCGACAGCGAGCTGCGCCGCTACCCGCTCAAGGCGGGGGAGCGGCGGTTCGCGCGCCACTTCCTCGGAATCCTGGACCCGTTCTGGTACCTGATCGTGGCGTTGGAACTGGGGCTGGCGGTGGGTCTGTACGTGGTGGGCGCGGCCAACTTCTGGATCGCGGTGGCGGCGGTCCTGCTGTTGTACGTTTCGAACTATCTGCTGGCGCGAGTGGTGGCGATGCTGGTGGAAAGGCTCGTCGGGCGGAAGGGCGGATCGGCGGTGCTGCTGGGCCTGGTCCTGTGCATGGGCCTGCTGCCGACACTGGTGGCGCCCGGCGCCAAAAAGAATCCGCACGCGTGGGACCCGGTGGTGCACGCGCTGGAGTTCACTCCTCCCGCCGGCGCCGCCGCGGCCATGACGCGCCACGGCATGGACGGACTCTACGGCATGACGATTCTGGCGGTGTGGCTGGCGGGTCTGTGCGCCGCTGTGGTGGCGCTCGAGCGGCGGCCGCCGCAGAAAAGAATCGCGCAGGCCACCACGTTGTCTTTTGAGAGCCCGTGGGACCGGCTGGGCGTGCTGTTCGGCCCGCGCGACGGCCCGCTGGTGGCGCAGTGGCTGCGCTTCTATTCGCGCAACAACCGTTTCCGCACGATCTATCCGCTGGCTCTCCCCATCATCGCGTTTATCGTGGTGACGCAGGCCAGGGTGGCGGGGCCGAAAGGCCAGTTTGCGAACGTCCTGGGGGCGTTCACGCTCGTCGGCTGCGTCGGCACCATGCAGTTCGCGGTCAACCAGTTTGGCTACCTGGGCGGGGGTTTCCGGCGCTATCTCCTCCTGCCTGCCGGCGCCACGGACATTCTGCGAGCCGGCAGCTACGCCTTTCTGATTCTGAGCGCGGCGCTCATTCCCGTGGCCACGCTCGCCGTGGCCCTGTTCTCACCGGTGCCCCTGGATGTTTTCAAGCTGATGATGCTGTTCGGCGGCGCGGTGTTCGCCCTGTTTTTCATGCACGGCGTCGCGCTGTGGTCGTCGCTCTACGGCACGCGCAAAAGCAACTTTTACTCCAGCTTCGGCAACGATCTTTCGCTCGTGGGGAACATCGTGGTCATCGGCGGAGTGATCGCCCTGATCGCCTTTCCGCGCGTGCTGGTGAAGTTCTGGCCGGGCGCTTTGGAGTCGCAAAACTGGTGGATGGTGGTCCCGCTGGTGCTGGCCGGCGCGGCCTTCTACAGCTTCTCGCTGCGCAGCGCGGGCGCCCTGTTCCAGGCGCGGCGCGAGCGCATGCTGGCGATCATCGAAGGAAGAGGATAACGGTGGATTACGCCATTCGCATTTCCCGCCTGGTGAAGAAATACGGCGCCGTGACGGCGGTGGAAAACCTTTCGCTGGACGTGCCGCGGGGCTCCATGTTCGGCTTTCTGGGCCCCAACGGATCGGGCAAGAGCACCACCATCGGCTGCCTCACGGGCCTGCTGGACCCCAACGGCGGCAGCGTCGAAATCCTGGGCCAGCGTTTCGACTGCGAGAACTCCGCGCTCAAGCGCCGCATGGGCGTGATGCCCGAAACCCTGGGCCTGTTCGAGCCGCTGTACGCCCACGAGTTCCTGGCCTTCATCGCCCGCATGTTCGGCCTGGACGAGGCGACCGCGCGCAAACGCGTCACCGAGCTGCTGGACGCGCTGGAGCTTGCCGAGGCGCGGAAAACCCTGGCGGAGTACAGCACGGGCATGCGCAAACGCGTGGCCTTCGCCGCCGCGGTGATTCACTCGCCCGAGGTCCTGTTTCTCGACGAGCCGTTCGAGAGCATCGACCCGGCGGGCGTGGCGCTGCTCAAGCAGTGGCTGCGGCGGTTCACCGAGCAGGGCCGCACGGTGTTCATCACCAGCCACGTGCTCGAAACCGTGGAACGCCTGTGCGACCAGGTGGCCATCATCACCAAGCCCGGCAAGCTGGTCTGGCAGGGCGATATCACGGTGCTGGCGAACGATGGCGCGATCGCTTACGACGGGAAGCAGTTCGATGCGCTGGAGCCGCTCTTCCTGCACCTCACCGGGGAGCGGTACACCGATCTGAACTGGCTGTAGGGGCCGCAGCGCCGCTATTTGGCGTTCTCGAAGCGCACCCGAACGTTGCCGTGCGCCTCGATTTCGCCGGTGTCCTCGCGGAAATCGGCTGCATCGGCGTGCATGATCATGTACTGCCGGGTGACGATTTTCTTGGACCCCTTCGTCCCGGGGGGCAGCTCCACGCAGCAGGTCCTGATCTCGACGTTGCCCTTCAGGTGGATGAGGGCCGCGTACGGGCTCGCGGGTGCCGCCGGCGGATCCTCCCGCAACATGCTGTCCGCGGTGACGCCCATGTTGAAACTCGCGGTGCGGGTGGAGTAGTGCGCCCGGTTGTCCTGGGCCACTACCGGCGCCAGGCAGATGGTGAGTACGCAAACGAGGACCTTCATGGAGACCTCCAACAGAGTTCGAGACGTGGCCGCCGGAGGGGGCGTTCCAGTTTAAACTGGCTCTCATGAAGCTTTATCTCGAGCCCACCTGAACCTCCTGCCGAGCGCGGCATGAAGGACCACCCGCCCCCGCGCGCCGAGGCGCTGCGTCTGATGTCGGAGAACCCCAACCTGATCAAGCGCCCGATTCTGGTTAGTGGCAACCGCATCGTTCTGGGGTTCGACGAGGAGGCGCTGTCGGGAATGAGCGGGTGAAGGGCGGCGGATGCTGCTAAGGCGCGCTTTCCACGCCCTGATTCCGACGCCGGCCTTCCTGGGCCAGTTTCAACACCACGGCGGCGGTGGCCGCGGGTTCGTGACGCACCTTGTCGGTGAGCTGGGCCAGCTTTCCCGCCATCACCTTCAAGCCCATCTTGAAAATGGCATCGATGTCGCTTTCGACCGGCAGCGCCGCCTGACGGGCGTACCGTTTCTTGACCGCGGACGTGATGGGCCGGATGTTGACCACGGCGTAATCCAGGAGATTGGCGCCGGCGTGCCGATGGATGGCGCGCACGTGATCGGAAGCGCGGAACTCGGTGGTTTCGCCGGGCTGCCACATCAGGTTCACGAAGTATGCCTTTACGGCGGACGACCGGCGGATGGCCGCGGGAATCCCTTCCACCAGCAGGTTGGGAATCACGCTGGTGAACAGAGAGCCCGGACCGAGGGTGATGACATCCGCCTCGGCAATGGCGGTCAACGCGGCGTCCAAAGGCCGGGCCGTGCGCGGGACCAGGCGGATGCGCGAGATTTTGTGCTGGCTGCGGCTGATGAGGGTTTCGCCCACCACGCGGGTGCCGTTGGCCAGCCTGGCTTCCAGAGCCACGTTGTCGGCGGTGGCGGGGTAGATGCGTCCGGCGATGTTGAGCACCTCGGACGACGCGCGGACGGCTTCCGGGAAATCGCCCATGATCTGCGTGAGGGCCATCAGGAAGAGGTTGCCGAAGCTGTGGCCCTTCAGCCCGCGGCCGGCCTGGAAGCGGTATTGAAAGAGGCGCGAAAGCAGGGCCGAATCCTCGCTGAGGGCCACCATGCAGTTGCGGATATCGCCGGGCGGCAGGACGTCGAATTCGCGGCGCAGGCGTCCCGAGCTGCCGCCGTCGTCGGTGACCGTGACAATCGCGGTGATGTCCACGGTGGTGGCCGGGTCTTCGGCCTTGGTGTACCGTTTCAGGCCCTCGAGCAACGCGGACAACCCGGTGCCGCCCCCCATGGCAACCACGCGGAGTGGGGAAGAATCTTGCAGCTTCCGCTACCAGCCCTTCTTCTCGGGATAGAGTAGCGCGTCCAACGGCGGCTGATTGGCGATGGGAGCGAAGTCCGCATCCTGGCGGGCGATGAGCCGATTGCGCGGCTCCAGTTCGATGGCCCGTTTGAGACTGTCAAAGGCCCTGGCGGAATCGCCGCCGAGGGCGTGCGCCAGGGCCAGGGCGTAATGGATATGATCGGCGTCGGGCGCCATTTCGAGGCCGCGCTGGAGATGCGCGCGCGCTTCGGCCAGGCTGCGGGTGTTGATCAGAGCCACGCCATAGTTGTAGCAATCTTCGGCCGAGCCCAGGGCCACCGGGGGCTTCTCCAGCCGCCGCTCGCACATGGCGATGTGCAGGCGCGCCCGTTGCGCCACGTCGCGTTCCGGCCCATGCGTGGCGGTGAGGAACAGGTCGCGCGCTTCCCGGAACTTGCGCGCGTGGAACAGTTTCACCGCGGCTTCGAAGTTTTTGAGCTGGTTCTGGGGATTCGGCGGCAGCGCCACCGCGACGGCGGATTCGGGCGGGTGCGCCGCGGCGCGCGCCGGTTCGGACGGCTTGGATGGGGTCGAGGCCGGTGGTTTGGTCGTTCGCCTTTCGGCGCCCTTGGGGGCTGCGGTCTTTTTCTTGTCGGGCATTCTCGGCCGGCCAATCCCAACACGGGGGCGATTAGCGTTTATACCAGACAGCCAGTGGCGGGTGCAAGCGGCTCGGTCAGGCACGGCGCCGCCGCGGATCTTAATCCGGATCACCGGCGCGCCGCCACCCACTCCCGTGTTACGGAGACCCGGCCGATCCGCCGCGGCGCATCAGCTTGGAAATGAAGCCGGACATGCTCGTGTCCTCACTGGCTTCGAGATACCAGGAACCTATGGGCATTTTCGTCCAACGTATCGCCTCTTCCACCAGGAATGCCGCGGGATTGTGGCGCTGGTGCAAACGCAAGTACGCAAGAGCCGCTTCCAACAGCTGAACCACATCGCGGTCGGATGCGGCGGCGGCCACCCGGGTGCCCGCGGCGGCCGGGATCTCACCAGTCGCAGCGGTCTCCCCGGAATCGGGTGCGGCCGAATCGGGTGCAGCCGAAGCCTGCTCGCCGCCCGTCTTTCTCAGGCACTGGGCGGCGAGACTCCGGCATTCTTCGAGGGCTTCCGCTGTCCGCCGGAACGTCGGCCGCTCGTCCTCGGGCGCGCCGGCGTAATACCGCTCCACAAAGCTCCGAAGAGCCTCCAGTTCCGCGGAGGCATTCTGCATCGTGTTCAGCAGCGACCGGTAATACGCCGGGGTGGATTTGGCGACGGCGTCCTCGAATGCCCTGGCTCGTTCTTCGATCATCTGGCGCCGCGCTTCGGGGTCCTCATTCTTGGCCGGCCGGCTCTGCCGCAGGATCTGCAACTGCCGGTGGTCCGCCCAGGAAAATTCCCCTCCCGTGCGAGGATCCGTGATGGGAAGCTGTCCGATCGCCAACGGCAGAAAATTCTCGTGGTCGAGCCGCTCGAGCAGGACCAGGCGGTTGGTGAAGTCCTTGCCCCGCTCATCGGTTTCCGGCATGGGGTAAAGGGAATCGGAGAAGCGCTCCTGAATGACGCGAATAAATCGAAGGGACGGTCCAAGGGCCGCCCACCCGCGGCTGATCACGGCCGCCTGGGCAAGAGAAACAGCCGCTCCAAGCTCCTTGCCTTTGGCGAACGCGTCGATCAGCATTTTTTCCACTTCGCGCCATTCCTTCTTGCGCTGCTGGGCCAGCGCAGACGCGACTGCAGCCGCATCCACCCGGCCCTCTTGCGGCTCCAGGATTTCATTCTTGCCGCCGATAATCAACTTGCGCTTATCTTCGATATCCGCCAGCAACATCGATTTGCCATCGACCGTCACCTGGCGCAGGTCCGCGCCCACCGGATTCTCTTCGGAAACGGGAGCCAAGAGTCGTTCGAAATCGAATCCCACTGCGGCGGCAGATGGGTCGGCGGTGGACATTTTTTCCTCCGTAGTGGCGCGAGTGACGCTTGACCCGGCGGGGATGGCGCGGGCTGCGCCACGAACTTTCAACTTCATGATAAGGCAGGATGCCAAGTGCCGGAGCAGCGATGGACTGCCGGGGGAGGCGCCTTTGGCAGGATGCGCCGCGCCGCCAAAGAGGGACGGAGTCCCAGCTTATCCTACTGGCGCTTGGTGAGCAGGACGGTGGCCTCCACGGGCTTGCCGCCGCGCAGGACTTTGACCTTTACTTCGTCGCCGGGTTTCTTGGCCTGCAAAGCGTAGGTGAAGTCGTACAGGTTCTGAATGGGCTTGCCGTCGAACTCCACCATCACGTCGCCGGCCAGGAAGCCGGCTTTGGCGGCGGGCGAGCCCTCGCGCACATCGGCGAACTTCACGCCCTTGACCCCTTCGCCGAAATCCGGAACGGAACCGAACCAGGGGCCGTAGCCCGAGCCGGAAGAGGAAGACGTCACCGGTCCCTGGGGCGGCGGGGCCACCCGGATGTATTGCGGACGCTCGGGGCTTTGGCGCAGATCCCCGGCCACGTCGGCCACCATCTCCAGCAGTTTGGCGGCATCCGGCGCGTCGATCTTGTCCCAGGTGTCGCTGGGTTTGTGATAGTCGGCGTGAAGTCCGGAAAAGAAGAACAGCACCGGCACCTTCCCGATGGTGAAGGAGGTGTGATCGCTGGAGCCGTAGCCGGAAGTGTCGGAGTAGTCGAGGTTCAGGTGATGCTGGGGCGCGATGCGGTCGAGCATCGCGCGGAAGGTCGATCCGGTGGCCACGCCTCCGATGTACACTTTGCTTTCGCGCACGCGGCCGATCATGTCCATGTTGATCATGGCCACGGCGTTGGCCAGGGGAAGCTCGGGGTGCTCCACATAGTAAGCCGAACCGAGCAGGCCGAGCTCTTCGCCGGCGAAGGTCAGGAACAGGATGCCCCGTTTCTGTTTCGGCTGCGAGGAGAACCAGCGCGCCAGCTCGATGACGCCGGCGGTGCCGGAAGCATTGTCGTCGGCGCCGGGGTGAACGGTGCCGGTCATGCTGGGGGCCAGCGAATACTGCCCGCCCAGCCCCAGGTGGTCGTAATGCGCGCCGATGACGACGTACTCGCCGGTCGCGCCCGGCAGATATCCGGCGACGTTGTGGACGGTCTTGATCTCGCGCTCCACGTCGAGTTGGGCATCGACGCGCAGGGAGTCGGGGAAGGCGAAGGATTCGGGCGCGGCGGTGCGGTCGATATCCGCCTCGACGGTGGACAGATTCTTACCCGCGGCGGCGAACCAGCCCTCGACGGTCTGCTCTTTGACCTGCACGAAGGCGATGCCGGCATCGGACGGCCCGCCGCTATCGGAGAACTTCTGGAGCTCGTCGGGCTCGCCGGGATGATGGACCGCGTCGTTGACCAGGATCACGGCGGCGGCGCCGTGCATTTTGGCGTTGCTGGCCTTGCTGGGCAGCAGCGAGTGCTGGGTGTAGTTCTTGCCGTCGAAGACGCTGTGTTCGTCAAACTCCTGGGGTTCGTGGCGCAGCACCAGGACGATTTTGCCTTTGACGTCGAGGCCGGCGTAGTCGTCGTAGTGGTATTCGGGCGCGGTGATGCCGTAGCCCGCGAAAACCACGGCGGCGTTGAGCCTGGCGGCGGACGAAAAGTGTAGCGGCACGAACTCCTCGGGGAAACGCAGCGCCGTGACATGGCCCTGGGAGGTCAAGCGGAAGTGGCTGGAGTTGCCCAGCTTCGCGGAAGTGGTGACCCGGAACGCCTGGTAGTAACTCTTCCCATCGGCAGGCTGGAGGCCGAACTCGCGGAACTTGCGCGAGATGAAGGCGGCGGCTTTCTCGAGCTCGGGCGAGCCCGTGGCGCGGCCGCGCATCTGCTCGGACGCCAGGAACTTGACGTCGTCCAGGTAGAGGGTGGGGCTGATGGTCTGGGCGGCGGCGGCCGCGGCAAACAGGAGTATGGCGGCGCAGGCGCGCTTGCCTGGGTTGATTCTGGTCGTCATTTCTTTGAAGGCGGCGTGATCGGTATGGTTTTCTGTTGCGGCGCGCCCGGCAGATTGAGCTTAAGCTCGCAGCCGCAGTCCTCGCCGGCGTTCTTGGCGGTCTTCTGGTATTCGATCTCGTAGTCGATGATGCTGCGCAGGGTGGGCCAATCGACGGTGCCCAGGCGGCGGCCGTTCACAAAGAGCGTCGGGGTTCCGCCGACTTCGAGAGCCTTGCCCTCATCCAGATCCTTCTGGACCTCGGCTTCGGTGGCCTTGGTGTCCATGCACTGGGTGAGTTGCAGGGCGTCGATGTCCTTCTGGCTTTTGGCCCATTCCAGCACCTGGTTCTTGAGGTTTTCGGCTGTGATGTCGTTCTGGTGGGCGAAGATCCAGTCGTGGAAGGTCCAGAAATCGGCGGCCTGCTGGCGATAGACGCAGCGGCTGGCGATGGCGCCCGCTTTGGCCCACGGGTGGATCTGCTCGAGGGGGAACGTCTTGAAGTACAGGCGCACCTGCTTGGGATAGGCGGTGAGCAGGTTCTGCCGCAGCATGGCGCCCTCTTCCTTGCAGTAGGGACATTCGAAGTCGCTGAAATCCACCAGGACCACCGGCGCACCGGGGGTTCCCAGGCTCGGCTCGAACTCGGTTTTCAACTTGTCCAGTTCCTTCTTGAAGGGGTTGTTGTTGATGTCGAAAATATTGGCCTGGAGGATTTTCTGGCCGTCCTTGGAGACCAGGAATTTCAGGGACTGCGTCTGGTTCCCCGCGGTGACGGTGACCGCCACATCCAGGAAGCCGGTGAGTTCCGTGGAAGGCTTGGGGTCGGCCACCTGGACGGCGACGCGGGAATCGATGACGAAGAGGTGCCGGACGTACGCCTCAAACGCGGCCTTATCGAGGGCCGATTTTTTCGGCGGATTCTGGGATGGCCCCACGGCGGCAAACAGAAGCGCGGCCGCCAGCGCGACAAACAGCGGTCTGGACATGCACTACCTATTGTACTGGAAGGTCACATCACGGGGCCGATGCGCCAGGGGACGAACTCCTTGTGGCCCAGGCGCTCGGCGCAGGTGCGGCGGCCGGAAGCCACCTCGATCATGAAATCGAAAATCTCGCGCCCGACCTGCGGGATGGACTTGTCGCCATCGGCAATGGCGCCGGCGTTGATGTCCATATTGGACGTCATGCGGCGGAAGGTGTCGCTGTTGGTCGAGATCTTGACGACCGGGATGGTGGGGAAGCCGATGGCGCTGCCGCGGCCGGTGGTGAAAGCGATGAGGTTGCAGCCGCCCGCCGCGAGGCCGGTGAGCGAGACCGGATCGTAGCCGGGCGTATTCATGAAGGAGAAGCCCGCGCCGGTGATGCGCTCGGCGAAATCGTAGACCTCGGTGAGGGTCGCCGTGCCGCCCTTGGCCACCGCGCCGAGCGATTTCTCTAGGATGCTGGTCAGGCCGCCGGCCTTGTTGCCGGGGCTGGGATTGTCGTCGAAGCTGCCCTCGAAGCGGCGGAGGTATTGGCGGTATTGCTCGATGCATCCCAGCAGCTTCTCCGCCACCTGTCGATTGCGCGCGCGCCGGACGAGCAGGTGCTCGGCGCCGAAGATTTCCGGAGTCTCGGCGAGCACGGGCGCGCCGCCCAGCCCGGCCAGCAGGTCGGAGCAGAAGCCCAGGGCGGGATTGGCGGTGATCCCGGAGAAGGAATCGGAGCCGCCGCAGTTGAGCCCCAGGACGATTCGCGAAGCGGGAATTTCGGTGCGGCGCTCGGCGGCGGCCTGCTCGATGAAGCGCGCGATCTGGCGGCGCGCGGCCTCCACGGTGCTCGTGGTGCCGCCGCTCGATTGCAGCGTCAGTCCGGCGAGCCGGCTGGTGGAAGGCGCGCCCGGCCCGAGGTAGTGATCGATCTGGTTGCTCTCGCAGCCGAGTCCCAGGATGACCGCGGCGGAAACATTAGGATGTACCAGGACGCCGCCGAGGGTGCGGCGGAGCTGATCGAGATCGGGACCGGTATTGTGCCCGCAGCCGTCGCCGTGCGGAAATGCCACCACGCCGTCGACGTCGGGCGGAAGCGTTGCACCCTCGAAGCTCCGGGCGACGGTTTCGGCGGTGTGGGAGGCGCAGTTGCTGGCGGCGACCACGGCGATGTAGTTGCGCGTGCCGGCGCGGCCGTCTTCGCGGAGGTAGCCGAGAAACGACGGCCCATCCTGGCGCACCCGCGGCAGCGGGATCTCGCCGGTGGGGAATTCGTAATCGAGGAGCGGTTCTTCGAAGAGGAGGTTGTGAGTGTGGACGTGCTGGCCCGGCTCGATGGCGACTTTGGCGCGTCCGATGATCTGCCCGTAGCGCCGCAGCACTTCGCCCGGAGCGATGGCGACGAGCGCCACCTTGTGGCCGGGGGGAATGGCGTCGCGGGTGAACAGGCGCACGCCTTCGACGTTCAGTTCGGCGCCGGCGGAAAGGAAGACACGGGCCACTGCGATGTTGTCGGTGGGGTGGAGATGAATGGCCGAGTTTTCGGCCGTCGGCAGCCTGGCGATATCGAGCAGCATTCCCCGCAGGTTCCGCGACCCCTCCAGGCGGTTACCCGCCCTGCCCCGCGGCCGAAGTTCCGACCCGCGCTTGAACTTCGGACTTGGCGGGCTTCGGTTGCGGCATCAGGATATCGATTT
>DASQZT010000231.1:0-79896 GCA_035638575.1 Bryobacteraceae bacterium | reverse complement strand
CAGTCCCGGGCCGGGATAGAACGGCATGAATCCGAAGGGCTTGGTGGCTGCGGCGTCGATTACTTCCCACACGTTGATGCCCATCCGGCCGCACATCAGCGCCATTTCGTTCGCCAGCCCGATGTTGATCATGCGGAAGGTATTCTCCAGCAGCTTGACCATCTCGGCTACTTGCGTGGAACTCACCGGCACCACCCGCTCCAGTGCCTGCGAATAGAACAGCCTGCCCATTTCCGTGCACGCCGGCGTGCAGCCGCCCACCACTTTGGGGATGTTGACCGTCTGGAAACTGGGATTGCCGGGGTCCACCCGTTCCGGCGAGAAGCACAGGAAGAAATCGCGCCCCACCTCCAGGCCCGTTTTCGTCAGCATGGGCAGCACCAACTCGTCCGTGGTGCCCGGATAGGTCGTCGATTCCAGAATGATGAGCATGCCCGCGTGAAATCGACTGGCGATCTCCTGGCACGCGGACACGATGAAGCTCATGTCCGGGTCCTTGGTCTTGCGCAGGGGCGTGGGCACACAGATGTTGATGGTGTCGAGTTCGCACATGTCGTCGAAATCGGAGGTGGCTCGCAGTTTGCCCGCATCGACCAGTGGTCCGAGGGTGGCGCTAGAAATATCCCCTACATAGGAGTCGCCGGCGTTCACCCGCCTGGATTTCTGTTCGCTGACATCGATGCCGGTAACCGAAAAGCCGGCCTTGGCGAACTCCACCGCGAGCGGCAACCCCACATATCCCAGCCCGACGATGCCGACGCGCGCCCGGCGGGACTGGATCTTCTCCGCCAGAATCTGCGCGGCCGTTGCAGTGGCTGTCTGAACTCCCGACATGTTGACTGTCCTCCTCTTTCGCCTGGTAAAAGCGTCTCCTGGTTCGGACCGATTCCGAAGGCCCGGCGGGCCGCCTGCGCCTCTTGCAGGTTCGGATCCATTTTTAGCGTCACGTCCAGGGCCTGGCGCCCACGTTTCGGATCGCAGGCGGGAAGTGCACGCGGGTTTCCACTTCGGCCCCTGGCTGTGCCGGCCCTTTGCCCAAGAACTTGGGTGAAACCTGTGAGAACTGTCAGGTCCAACCACTCCGCACCCCGTTCAGAAGGCCAAAAAGTAGGACTTCGCTGGCAACACTTTAGGAAAACCGTGCTCCCTCAGTGCAAACCGTTGGTGTCGTCCGGCAAAAGCACAATTTCCGCTGACCAGGCCTCTTTGCTGCGGCCTTCTTCGCGACAGCCTTCTTCGGCTTGGCAGTACGACCCTTCGCAGCTTGCACAGCTCTCGCCCTGACCCGCGCCCAACGTGCCTTGATTGTGTAGGACCTTCAAGCATCTGCCGAAGTTCGGCAATCTTTCTGTCGATGGTTCTCTTTCGCGCCTCAAATCCTTCCAGGGCAGCGGTGATGATGTCGTTCGTGAGTCTGGATGTGGGCATGACTTCGGGGCCGATATCCTTGCACATTGGCGCAGGCGTCGCCGGACTTATCGCACCGAGGCTTCGGCGAGTTGCGTGAAGACGTCCTGCGCGAGCTTGGTAGGCCCGCCCACCATCTGCGGCAGGAAAACGGTTACGAGCCCATTCTTCGGGTCCACGGTTCCGCTGGTGCCGAATGCGCCTCCGTGCCCAAACGTCCCCGGGTTGACCAGGTTCAACAGCGACGGGGTGCTCTCGGCCACACTCATGGTGAGACCGTAGCCGCGATGGTCAGGGGTATAGTCGTGCGCCATCGCTTCCACGGCCTGCGGCGAAAGGATGCGCTTGCCGCCGAACGCCCCCCGGTTGGCCAGCATCTGATAGAAGCTGTAAAGGTCCGCTGCGGTGGAGAACAGGGCCAGCTCCGGTCCAGGGTACTTTGCGCCGGACCGATACGTGGCGGGATCACCGCCTTGAGCCTTGTCGCGCGCCAGGGCCAGCTTCTTTTGGCCCGGCGCGTAGACCATGGCGATACGGCTCTTCTTGTCTTCGGGCGGGAAGAAGAAGGAGTCTTTCATGCCGAGCGGCGCCAGAATGCGGCTCTGCACGAAATCTTCGTACTTCTGGCCGGAGACGACCTCGACGATGCGGCCGAGCGTGGCGATTCCCATGTTGCTGTAGATGTGCTTCGTCCCCGGCTCCGCGATGAGCTTCTCGCCGGCGTAGGCACGCACCGCTTCGGCCAGGGTGTGGTCCATAGTGAAGTTGATGCGCGCGTACTCACCGCTCGCCGGAAGGAAGGCGAGACCGGAAATGTGGCACATCAACTCCCACACGGCGGGCGGATGCTGCGGCGGATGGACGTTGAGGCTTCCGTCCGGCCGGGTCTCTGCCACCTGGACGCCCCTGAACTCAGGCAGATAATCCTGAACCGGCCGGGTCAGGTTCAGCTTGCCTTCATCCACCAGAATCATTGCCGCCACGCCGGTTACGGTCTTGGTCTGCGACATGATCTGCACGATGGCGTCGGTTCGCATCGGCTTCCTGCTTTCGATGTCAGCGAAGCCGACCGCGTCGAGCGCGGCGATCTGGCCATTGCGCGCCACGAGGGTGACCACACCGGAAATCTCGCCGCGATCGACGAACTCCTGCATGCGTGCGGGGATTAGCTTGAGCGTCGCGGGATCGAGCGACGGCTCCGCGGCGGTCGCGGTGAACGCAAGTAGGGCCGGCATGAGCAGCCGGTAAAGATGTCGCATATCAGAGCTCCTCTCCGGGAATTCCATTTCGGATTCCGGTCAGCACCGATTGTATATCGTGGTGCGTCCTAAGCTGGCCCGATTTCCCGTTGCACGTTTCCCTGGTCGTGGCCTCCTGCAGCCCAGGCGGGCGATGAGGCGAGCTTGTGATGTAACATAGCACTTTCGGAGAAAGAGGTTTCTAATGCTTAGGGTGAACCTTCCAAAGATCTGTATTCTGGCTGGAGTGGCGGCCACCGGCTGGGCTCAACTGGCCCCACCGGCTCGTGAAATCCCGCTTTATCCCGGTGCCGCTCCCGGTTCGGAGAATTGGAACTATCCTGAGAGATCCGCCGGCACGGCGGACAGGCCGCAGGCGCAGAATATCGTTCGACCGGTACTGCTCTATTATCCGGCGGAGAAGGCTACCGCAGCGGGAACCGCGATGATTGTCGCGCCGGGCGGTGGTTTCCGGACGCTGATGATGTCATATGAAGGAGTGGATGTCGCCAAACGGCTCAACCAGATGGGTGTGGACGCGTTTGTCTTGAAGTACCGCACGACCTATGTCGACCCAAACGCGCCACCTGGGGCGGCCGGGAGAGGGCTAGCCACCACCGGTCCGCAGGCGGGCCAGAATGTGCGCGAGATGGCCGGCGCGGATGGACAACAAGCGGTGCGGCTGCTCCGGCAGCATGCCGCCGAATTTGGCGTGCTCCCCAATCGGATCGGCATTATTGGTTACTCGGCCGGAGGCGCAGTGGTTCTCTCGACGGTGTATGGACCCGCCGATGGACGGCCGGATTTCGCGGCCCCGGTCTACGCCGCCGGCGCGAATTCCAATCCGCCGCCGGAAGGAGCCCCGCCGCTGTTCATCGCGGTAGCGGCGGACGACCAGACAGTCGGATACCAGGGGTCGATCGACCTGTTTGGCGCCTGGAGAAAAGCGGGGCGGCCGGCCGAGCTTCACGTATTCCAGACCGGCCAGCACGGCTTCGGAAAGAAGGGCGGCGGCGCGGATCACTACCTGGACCGGGTAGAGGAGTGGCTGAAGCTGAACGGTTGGCTAACCAAGGTATGGAAATGACAAAGCCTTCCGATATTGCGGATATCGCCAAGCCGTCCCGGGGATGTGGAGTCAGCGTGCGAGAAGCGATCAGTCAAACAGGTGCGGGACGAACGGGCTGAAGTTGGTGGTGATGGGCGTATCCGATTCCCGAATGCCGATGCCGGCCGCGGCGTTTCCCGGCTCGTGCCCGATCAGCCAACTGCCCACCACCGGGTATTTGCCGTCGAAGCTTTGTATCTGTGCCAGGTTCTGATAGACGAAGCCTTCCGAGCCATACTCGCCATCGGTCTGGAGGTCGCTTCCCGGCCGGTGCATGGTGATGTTGGCGCCCTCGCGGCCGAGGAGCGGCTTGCGCACCCAGTACGTCAGCGACCCCGGCCCATCGAAGCGCGCCTCGAGCAGATTGGGGTGGCCGGGGTAAAGCTCCCACAACACCGGTAGGATTCCTTTATTCGAGAGCAGCATCTTCCAGGGCGGCTCGATCCATAGGGTGGGCGCGGATGACAGAAACCGGCTGAACTCTTCGCGGACCATCCACTCCCAGGGGTACAGTTTGAAGACCGCGCCCAGCGGGCGTTCCTCCGGTCCCACGAAGGCGCTCCCGTCCCAGCCGATCTCGTCGATGGCAAAACACGAAGCCAATAGCCCCGCCTGCTGCGCGGTGTCCTGGAGGTAGGTGACGGTTATGCCGTCTTCCAGGTCGTCTAACGAGCACAGGTCGATGCGGCCGCCCGGCAGGCTGGGCGCCAGATCCTTCCACAGCGCAATCAGACGCTCGTGCAGCGAGTTGAATTGATCGAGCCGCGGGAAGGTTTCCTGGAGCCAGTACCACTGCACGACCGCGGCCTCCAGCAGACAGGTGGGCGTGTCGGCGTTATACTCCAGCAGCTTGGGCGGATGGGCGCCATCGTAGGCCAGGTCAAAGCGGCCGTAGAGCGATGGCGGCTCGGCATGCCACGAGGTTTCAATCAGCGGCACTGCAATGGGCGGCACATTCATTCTGGCGTAGAGCTTGTTCTCGATGATGTGCTCGACCGACCGCGCCATCATGGTTTCCAATTCGTTGGTGACGGCTTCGAGCGATGCCACTTCTTCGGCGGTGAACTGGTAGAAGGCCGACTCGTTCCAGCACGGCTGCTCGCCGGTGTTCCACACCAGCCCGGCCTCCTCTACACGCTGCTGCCAGCCGGGACGCGGCGTTGAAACGATGCGTCGCATGGAACCCCGACGCAACTAGGAGCCGGAGTGGCCGTGAACGGCGGCTCCAATAGCACCGAAGCCGCCGTGGCGCCCAAAGAGGCGGCTGGGACGGCGGCACGCCTCCACCGGTGCGGCGGTCACGACTCCGGCAGCCGATGCGTAAGCCTGATAGAGGCCGTAATAGTAGGGATATTTCTGATACTGTTGCGGCACCCAGGCTCCGCCGCTGCAATAACCGTGATTTTTCACGGCCGCCTGGCACGCCTTCCCGTTGAAGTTGGCCGGCTCGCAGGGATTGGGCGCCTGTTGGGCCCGCGCGGCCCAGCCGACAGCAGCCACAACCGTGAGAGTGACCCGCGCCGACTTTTTCATGGTTGGTCCGCCATGCATACAGCATACTCCCGTGACATGCCGATTACCGGAAGCGTTCCACCAGCTCCAGCTCGCTCGAAGCGTGGTCGACCGTCGTATAGAGAATCGAACCGTCCTTCGGCGAGACCGTCAACCCGAAATCGGGGGCGCGGTGCAACTCGGCCAGCGTACGCGTCTGCTTCGTGACGAAGCTGTAAAGGCAAACCCGCCTCGCGCCAGACGGGATGAATACGATTCCCTCGGGCGTAACATCCCAGTCTCCCCACGTATCGACGGTTACCGGCAGCGGGGTTTCTTCGCCGCCGGACGGCGGAATACCGACGATCTGGCCGCTCTGGCTTGTTTTGGCGAAGTACAGCGTCTTACCGTCCCACGACTCCAGCGCCGCGTAGCCGCCGTGAGTCGAAAGCTGTATCGGCGTGGCATGGGGTTCCGGCGCTATCTTCCAAACTTCAAACCTGCCGCTCCGGGTCGATGCGAAGTAAATCCACTTGCCGTCGCGCGACCAGCTTGGAGCGGTGTCATGGCTTTGGGAATAGGTGAGCCGCCGCGGCGCTCCGCCGTTGGGGTCCACGAGATAGAGCTGCGAGGTTCCGCTGGCGTTCGAGCAAAGAGCGATCTGCCGTCCGTCCGGCGACCAACGCCCGCAGCCGGTGGTGATGGCGCGCATGTTGGACAACTGCACCGGCGCCGATCCGTCCGCGTTGGACGCCCAAACTTCCGAGTAACCCGAACGGTCGCTGGTGAACGCGATCCTGGAGCCATCCGGCGAATAACGCGGCTCGAAGTCGCGCCGCGACGACGCCACCACCTCTTCGGGCGCTCCGGGCTTGCCCGATTGCATGGGGAGGCGCCAAACGTTGCTATCGTCGGTCGCACGCGCGAAAGCCAGGCGGGACCACAGGCCCGGGCCACGCGGCCGTGAAACGGCCGGATCGATGCCGACATCGATTCCGGTCACGCGCCGCGGCTGGCCGCCGCTGGCTCGTACACGCCAAAGGCCTGAAGTTGGCAGTGAGCTCCCAGCCGAATAGACCAGTTCAGCGCCGTCCGGCATCCAGGCAATCCGGCGCAGACGCTGGTCCTCCGGGGTAATGGGCTGCGGATCTCCTTGCGGCTGCATGTCCGTCGAGAGCGACAACAGGTAGATGCGCCCATTGGCGCTGCGGAGCCGGGCGAATGCCAGCGTGCGGCCGTCCGGCGAAAGGGTGGGCACTGCGTCCCCGAACGCATCCGTTCCGGATGGCGAGGTCACTTTGTGCGCGGCGCCGGTGGCGACGGAGACCGCCCAAATGCCGTTGGGCCCCTCTGTTCCGATGGAACCGGCGGTTCCGGAGCCACGCGAAAAAACCAGCCATTGGCCGTCGGGCGACCACGACGGGCAGCCGATGTTCTGGTATTCCGCGACTACGCGCTCGGGGCCGCCCAACGCGGGCGCCGTCGCCAAGGCGTATTTTTGCGGCGTGCTGGCGCTGATGAAGGCGATGGAGGCGCCATCGGGCGACCATTCCGGACAGGCATTGTACGGGGCCGTCATGGTGATGCGAATGGGGTTTCCGGGCCCTACCAGCTTGACATAAACGTGCTGCTCCCTGTCTCCTTCCTTCCGCCATACGAAAGCCACCTGATTGCCGTCGGGCGAAAACGACGGGTGGCTTTGCAAGCCGGGAAAGCTGGTGAGCGGGCTGACCGCCACGACGTCTTGCGGTCCTTCGGCCGCGGGTTTGTGAAGCCACCATCCGGCGCCCGCGGCCGACAATACCAGGAACGCGACCGCAATCCAGACGGGCTTGCGGCCGCGCGCGGGCGAAGCGGGATCGGCGGAGGGCGCCAGGGCGCCGGAATCCGATTCCTGCTGCAACTCTTCCAGCGCCACCTTCAGGTCGCCGGTGTTCTGAAACCGCTTGGCCGGGTCCTTTCGCAGGCAGCGGTTCACCACCCGCTCCACATCGGATGGCGTGCCCTCCGCCAAATGCCGCACGGGACGCGGATCGCCGTGCAGGACGGCGGTCAGCGTAGAGAGGGTGGAATCGCCCCGGAAGGCGCGGATGCCGGTGAGCATCTCGTAGAACAGGGCGCCGAACGAGAAGATATCCGAGCGGGAATCCACCGGCTGGCCTTGCGCCTGTTCGGGGGACATGTAGCCGGCCGTGCCCACAATCATGCCATCGGCTGTCCGGGGTTCTTCGGCCACCATGGTCCGGGTGTCTGTGTCATTGTCTCCGGGCGGTCCGGCCAGTTTGGCAAGACCGAAATCGAGGACCTTCACCGAGCCATTGGCAGCGATCATGACGTTGCCCGGCTTGAGGTCGCGGTGGACAATCCCCGCGGCGTGGGCGGCCGCCAGAGCGTCGGCAATCTGGGCGGCCACGCGCAAGGCTTCATCCAGGCGCATGCCTTTTCGCGGAATCGATTGGCCGATCGTCTTGCCCGCGACGTATTCCATTACGATATAGTCGTGGTCGCCCTCGCGGCCGATATCATAAATCGCGACAATATGCGGATGGTTCAAGGCCGAGGCAGCGCGCGCCTCCTGGAAGAAGCGGGCCCTTTGGGAGTCGCCGGTCTTGCCGGCGGGTAGAATCTTGATGGCGACAATACGATCGAGGCGCGTGTCGCGGGCTTTGTACACCTCTCCCATGCCACCGGCGCCGATGGGGGCGAGGATATCGTAGGGGCCGAGTTTTGTTCCGGCAGAGAAGGGCATTTGAAGGAGTTCAACTCAGTTTAGCGGATCAAAAAGTTGGCTGGGAATGGATTCGGCGTTCACAGGAAGCTGGCGGGACAAGTCGACGATCCGCCCGGAACCCGGACTAAGGAGCCAGCACCCGAGCAATAGCGGGGGGGCGCAAGTTCTAGTGGATCGAGGATGCCGCCGGTGGAACAACGCTGGGGCGTTGCACGCGGACTCTCACGACTCGCGACGTGGTGACGGGGCGCCGGTCCTCCAACAGAAACTGGAGGTATTTTCCGCGCTCGATAAGGCCGGACTCGAGTACGCGGCCCGGCACGGGAGTGGGACAGTACTCGGGATGTCCGGAAATACGGACGGCGCTGCCGCCGAGGCACTCGATCCGATAATGCCGGTTCTTGGTCTCCACTTCGAGCAGGGAACCGGGCGGCAGGCCCTTGCAATCAACTAATTCGGCGGATGTCATTAAGCGCGTCCTGCCGATAGGATGCTATCAACCGGCAATTAGTTACAGCCGATCGCCGTTTCAGCACCGCTGCCCAATTGAAAACCACCGTCAGGGGTCGCGCTTCGGAGCTTCGGCCGCCTTGCTTTTGCGAGGAGATGTTCGCATAGAAGGGTTGGCGAGAGATTTTCCGGGTGACCAATCATGCAGGAGTCGGCGGTGGATCATTTGGAATCGAAAAACTGCCAAATCCGCCAGCCGCGGTGATCGAGGGACAATTTATAAGCGCCTCACCTAAACTAGGGTGATTGGAGGACCGCATGATTCGTCTCGCGCTTGTTCTGTTGGCGGTGTCCGCGGCCAGCGCTCAACCGGCCAGGGAATGGGAGGCCCGGGAGGTGGAAGGCTTCGTCGATGGACTGATGGAAGCGCAGAAGACGGCTACCCATTTTGCCGGCGCCGTGGTGGTCATTGTCCGCGATGGGCAGGTCTCCTTCGAGAAGGGCTACGGATACGCCGACTTTGCGGCACGACAGCCGGTGGACCCGAAACACACCCTGTTTCGAGTGGCCTCGAATTCCAAAATGTTCGTGTGGACGTCGGTCATGCAACTGGTCGAGGAAGGCAAACTCGCCCTGCACGCCGACGTCAACAAATACCTCAGAGGCATGCAGATCCCGCCCACGTTCGCAGAACCGGTCACCCTCGAACACCTGATGACGCACACCGCCGGATTCGAGGATAAGATTATCGGCTTGTTTGCCAAGACTCCGGACAGGTTGCGGCCACTCGGCGATCTGATGAAGACCGACATGCCGCGGCGAATCTTCCCGCCCGGGAAGGTAACGGCGTATTCGAACTATGGCACGTCACTGGCAGCGCTCATCGTGGAGCAGGTGGCGGGGGCGCCTTATGAAGAATACGTACGGACGCGAATCCTGGATCCGCTGGGGATGAAGTACGCCACGCTCACGCAACCGGTTCCGAAGGATATTGCGCCAAACCTCTCGAAGGGCTACCGGTGGACCGGCGACCGCCTGAAGGAGGAGACCTTCGAATACGTGCCGTGGGCGCCGTGCGGCGCCATGAGCATCAGCGGCGAAGACATGGGACGATTCATGATGGCGCATCTCAATGACGGCGCGTTGGGCGCAGCCCGGATCGTGCGGCCGGAAACCGCCCGTGCGATGCGCGAAAAGCTGACCTCATTTTCTCCGCGGATCAATGGAATGCTCCACGGGTTTATGGAAATGAACTGGAACGGAGAAACGATCCTGGGCCATGGCGGCGATACGATCTGGTTTCACAGCCTGACGGCAATGCTCCCGGCCCGGCACCTGGGCATTTTTGTGGCTTACAACACGGATAGCGGGGCGCCGGCACGCGACCAGTTTTCGAGTGTGTTCTTGGACCACTACTTTCCCAGGCCGCTGGCTCAAGAGCCTCCGCCCCCTAAGGAAAGGGCGAGCCTGGAGCGGTTCTCCGGGACCTATTCCACCGCGCGGGTATCCGAGAGCGACGTGACCAAGTTCGCAAAGCTGGCCGCCGCGGTGCCGGTTAACGTCGACTCCGACGGCTATCTCGTCACCAACCAGAACAAACGCTGGCGGCAGGTGGAACCCTTGGTCTTCGCCGAGGTGGACGGCAAACGCGAGCTGGTCTTCCGCCAGGACGAGCACGGGCAAGTGGTGGACGCGTGCAGCTCCCCGATTTGCGTGGCCGCGATCCAAAAGCAGCCTTGGTGGAACAGCCGCGGCCTGCAATTCACCTGGATTGGCATTTGCGGAGCGATCCTGGCCTGCGCTCTGATCGGGTTGCCCATTGCCGCCGTGCGACAGCGCCACCAGGCCAACCCAGCCGGATCGAAGCTGGCGCGCCTCACCGCCTGGCTGGCGAGCGTGACGTTTCTGGCGGGAGCCGCGATGGTCTGGACCGGTTTGCGGGATCCGGATGAGATCGTGTTTGCGGCGCCGCCGGCAATGCGCGCCGGGCTCACGATGTGGATGCTGGGGCTGGTTCTGTCGATCGGCCTGGTGGTCTTCACAGTCTCCGCATGGCAGCGGAAGTGGTGGCGCGCAGCCGGCCGGGTCTCGCTCACGCTGGTGTGCCTCGCAACGCTAGGGGCCGCTCTCTGGCTCCATCACTGGAACCTGCTGGGATGGAAGTACTGACGGGTTCGCGGTACGCGGCCACTACTTCGGATTCGCAATCCCCGTCGTGGCATCCACGTAAACCGCGTAACCCGACTTCGTCGTTCCCCAGATCACCAGCCACACCGGCGACGGGAACTTCGCCGTGCTGCCCAGGTACATCGCAGCCGTCGTGTCCGGATGCTTCTTCACCCAAGCCTCTGCCTTGGCGAATGCCGTCTTGTAAGCGGCATCGGAATTTACGACGAATTCGGTGGTCTGAAATGGCCTGCTCTTGGGTGTTGGTCCGGTCCAGGGTTGCGAGCCGCCCACGGTGACTCCTTTCGCCACCGTTTGTCCCTCGTCCACCACCGAGTAGAAGAATGTGCGGGCCTCGCGCCGCGATGGCGAAACAAACACCGCGGTCCACATCGCAGCTTTCCCGTCTTCATTCTTCAAGCTGGGCAGTTCATTGCTGGTAAGGCTGAGCGGCAGCAGGTCGGTAGCCCAGGTCCTCGCCGGCTTATACATCGCGTAGAATGCCGTCTGCGCGGCCACGGGTTCAGGTGGCTTGGGAGGCTCCTTCTTCGCTTCAGCCACCGCTTTAGTCTCGGTCGCCGCCGGCTGGGGACTTTCCGAACAAGCCGCAAGGGCGAGAACGGCGGCAACCGCCGCAGCGGTAATAAAGCGCTGTTTATCCATAATTACCTCTATTCTACGCCCTTTGTCCCATCGCCACACCGGAAACCCCGACGGCCTCTCCACGGGCGATTGGGGCAACCGGGTTCGCTCCGGATGCCGATTTTCTTGCCTACCACCGGGACCGGATGCTCCGGATGGATTGATCCTAGCTCCTCTCGCCCGGCAGGACCGCGTTCAGAAGCAGGGCGCACATGCCGCCGGTCGCGATTCCGGAGGACAGCGTGTTCCGAAGCAACTCCGGCAGGGAGCGGAGGATGTCCGGCACAAACGTGACGCCGAGGCCCAGCCCGAGCGAAACCGCCACGATGATCGACGACCTGCGGTTCATGTTGATGCCGGACAGGATCCGGATGCCCGCCACGGCGACCGTGCCAAACATAATGATCGTCGCGCCGCCAAGCACAGCCTGGGGCAGCGCCTGCACCAGCCCGCCTACCACCGGAAACAGGCCCAGCAGCATGAGAATCGCCGCGATGAACGTGCCCACATGGCGGCTCCCGACACCGGTGAGCTGGATCACACCGTTATTCTGTGCGAAGGTCGTGCTGGGAAAAGAATTGAACAAAGCCGCCAACAGCGAGTTGATTCCGTCCGCCAGAATGCCGGAGCGGAGCCGGCGGAAGTACACGTCGCCGGTGATCGGCTGGTTCGTCAGGGACGAGGTGGCGGTCAGGTCGCCAATCGATTCGATCACCGTAATGACGTACAGAAACGCGAACGGGATGAAAGCGCCGGGGTTGAAGCCCAGGCCGTAATGCAGGGGCACGGGCGCGGTCACGATGGGGAGTTGGCCGAGTCCCCTGAGGTCCACCTTGCCCATGGCGAAGGCCGCCAGGTAGCCCACACCCAGGCCAATCACCACCGACGTCATTCTCAGTTGCGGGATGGAACTGCTGTTCAGAATGACGATCACCACGACCACGATCCCCGACAAAAGCAGGTTGTGCGGGCTGCCGAAGGAACCATCGCGCCGGGCGTCGAAGCCGCCGCCCATGCTGGTGATCCCGACTTCGATCAACGTCAATCCGATCAGCGTGACCACCGTGCCGGTGACCAATGGGGTGATGACCCGGCTGGCGAGCCGGATGAACTGGCTGATGGCGATGGCGACAAACGAGCCGGCCAGGCACAGGCCGAAGATCATCCCGAGCGCGTCCGTGGCCGCCGCTCCCGCGGAGATTCTTAAACCGGCGGCGGTAATGATGGGGCCGAGAAATACGAAGCTGGTGCCCTGGATGCTGAGCAGCCCCGACCCCACAGGTCCAATCGTCCGGGATTGGATCAGGGTGGCCAATCCGGAAACGAACAGCGACATGCTGACCAGGAAAACCGTGTCGGAGCGATCCAGCTTCAGAGCGTTGCAGATGATCAGAGGCGGAGTGATGATTCCCACGAAAACGGCGAACACGTGCTGCAGCGCCACGAAAATCGTTTCTCGAAAGGGCGGTTTGTCGTCGAGACCGTAGAGCAGTTCGGTCGTCATAAAGCGGCCCGTCTCGCCGCCCTCCGCGAAGTGATAGAGCTATACGAAGGCAGGATCATATTCAGATGGTTCCCCTTGGTCTGGGGTCTTTTGATGGTATCGCCCCATGCTGCGCGCCGCACGTTTTTCGAGAACTCCAACGATCCGGCAGGAAGAACCTGGCGATGGGGAATCCGCACACCGGCGAGCGCGCGGCGAGCGGGTCAGCGCCGGAAACGGAAACTACAACCGCGCACCTGCTACGATCTGGCACCCGCGCCGGGAGGCTTCCTTCCGCATCTGCGCGGCGGTGATGTCGTAGGTTTTGAGGATCTGGGGGAACTGCGTCAAGAGCCCGGTGTAGAGGAAATTCGGGCCACAGCCCGAATCTAACCACAGGCTGCTAGACTATGCCAGAGGGGTTCCGTTGTGAAGCCGCGGACTCGATGGCGCGCCGCAGAGCCGGCGCTGGCGTACCTGCTCACCTGGGGCGTCGCCGCGAGCGGCCAGGCTCCGAGCGGACCCATCGCGCCCGCGGAAGCGATTGGCCTGTTGAAGGGATGGCTGGGGCAGAGCCACCAATATTACGACTTGGACGAGAGGTGTCTCGCGCTGGGCGAGCCAACTTACGTCAACCGCGGGTATACCATCGAGGTCCGCGGTCCGCTCTCGGAGCGCAAATGTCCGGCGCGGTGGGAGGGAGGGTGCTCGGAGTGCGGCGGCCTGGACCGGTGGCGGGTGGACGCGTTCACGCGCGCGCTGTTTTTCCAGGACAGGAGCGGGCGCTACTTGGCGCCGCGGCTGACGAGGCCCGTCGGCGAGGCGCGGGGCGGCGGCGCGCCGGTTCCGCCGGGCTACCGGCTAAATGCCACAATCGAGCTGGAGAGGGAGTTCGCGGGCATGGACGGCCGCCTCGAACTGCTGGAAGACGAGCGGCTCGCGCCGCCGTGGGACATGATCGATTTCATACCCGGCAACGGCAGTTGCGTGCAAGTCGCTTCCACGCCGGAGGAGCGCGCGCTGTGCGAGTCGCTGGCATCGCTGCGCGGGCCGGTGCTCCGCCTGGTGGATGGTAGCGGCCGTGAGGCGTCGAGGATGGAAGTAGGGGGAGGGCTCGGCGACCTCAGAGTGGAACACCTTTACGCGGGTGGCCGGCCGACGTACTTCGTGACCGGCGACCCGGTGTGCCGGGTGAGCTTGTGGTGCGGGCCGCATACGCAACTCGCCGAGGTGCGGAACGGGCGCCTGGCGGAGCTCGAGGCGGAGGATGATTCCGGAACGCACCGGCGCGAGCCGTTTCTCCTGACTTCTTCGGCGCGGAACCACTGGCGGATCAGCCGTTCTCCGCGGGGCGAGTATGAAGTGCTCGAAGCCGGATGCGCGTCCGGCGCCGGGCTCAGGGAGCAATTCGACTCCGTCTACAGGCGCTACAGCTTCGAGAGCGGGCGATGGGTCCGGCGCGAGCGGAGGGAGGCCGGGTGCGAGTTTGAGTGGGAATTCCGGGTTCCGCCGCGGACGAAGTTTCCGTAGAGGCGCGTGGCCGCCGGGCGCGGGGCGACTGCTCCGCTGCGCGCAGGACAGGTGTCGTTGCGATCATCAGCCCGGCTGCTAGCTGTGCAGAACGCGCAGTGCAGGCAGCAGCACGCGGGACGACACACGAGGGGCCGCCGCGTCCACGGAGGTTCCTGGGCGCGGCGGCTGGAGAATACGGAAGCGCGAACTACCGCTTGCTGCGGATTTCCTCCAGGCGCTTCTTGAGGTACTCCTGGTATTCCTTCAGCAACGCGGGGTCGCGCGGACTGCCGTAGATCTCGCTCGACTTGTACTTGCCTTCGTCGAACTTCTTGCGGGTCCACTCGTCGTGAACGTGGGTGGTGTCGGCGGTGTCCAGAATCTGCTCCGCCAGTTGCGGCGGGATGAAGGAGACACCCTCGCGGTCGCCAACTACCATGTCGCCGGGCATGACGGTGACATTGCCAATGCGGATGGGAACGTTGACGCCGGCGAGGGTCACGCCGCCGATGGCGGTGGGATGCACGCCGCGGTAGTAACACGGCATGTCCATTTCGGCGATACCTTCGAGGTCGCGGAAAGCGCCCTCGATCACCAGGCCGGTGCTGTGCGATGCTTTCAAGATGTAGTAGAAGAGGTTGTCGCCGACGATGGTGCCACCCTCTTTCCTACCCATGAGGTCCACCACGAGGACGTCGCCGGGCTGCACCATGTCGATGGCGTACTGATTGTTGAGAGTCTGGATGCCCTTTTCGCGGGCCTTGGCGGTGACCACCGCGTCCAGGTCGGGGCGCGCGGGCATGAACTGCACGGTGAGGGCCCGGCCTACCATTTTCTTGCCGGGATGGAGGACCTGCCATTCGCCCACGTATTGGCTGTAAGGGCTGCCGCCACCGCCACGGCCACCTCCCGCGCCACGGCCGCCGCCAGCGCCACCGGCGCCACCAGCGCCACCAGCGGCACCAGCGGCCCAGTTGATGGTGACTTCTTCCTGGGAGAGATCGCGCGCGCGGGCGATGAAGGAATCGGGGACCTTGGGACGGCCGTCGGGGAAGCGGTCGCCGGTCCAAGCCTTGGTGTACTCGAGCATCTGATCTTTGGTCCACGTCCACAACTGCGCCTGAGCGGGCGCGGGGGCGAGCGCGGAGACGAAGAACGCGGCTGCCGCGAGCGTTGAAAAACCGTATTTGCGAATCATCTTTTCAAGACTCCTCTCCATGCATTCAGCTATCTTGGGGCGCGTCGAGACGAATCCCGACGAGCCCGGGGGCACACACGCACGAGCGCGCGGGCCGGGTTGGAACAGAACCTATAGGTATTAAGACCACTCCCTGACGGTCGCGGCTCAGAAACGACGTGTGGGGCTAACACTAAAGCCGTCATTAGCTATCTTTATGCCCTGGCTTCCGCATTGGCCCGATTCAGCAGCGCTTTCATGTAAGCGAATCCATAATCCGTTTGCGCGTTGCTGCCGCCCGTCAGGCTGGGGGTGTGGTCCAGGATCACGATGCCGTCGTAGTTGACGTCCCTCAGGGCCTTCATGATTTTGTACATGTCGTAGTAGCCGTTGTCCATGAAGGTCTCGACGAAATGCGGGAGCGGCGCGCTGACGTTGCGGAAGTGGATCTTCCAGATTTTCTGAGCGCCGAAGAAGCGGATCATCTCTTCGGGATACTTGCCGGTGAGATCCCTGCCGCCTTCCAGCCAGGTGCCGCAGCACAGGCAGATGCCGACGTTGGGGCTCGCGGCAATCTCCATGGCGCGGCGGTAGCCGTCGAAGCTGGCGAAGATGCAGCGCGGGACGCCGGCGAGGATGGGCACCGGCGGGTCGTCGGGGTGAATGCCGATGCGAACCCCGGCCTCTTCGGCCACAGGAGCCACCTGCTTGATGAAATAGGTGTAGTTCGCCCAGATCTCTTCTTTGGTGAATTCGCGGCCGTGGGAAAGCGGTTCCTTGAACACCACGCCGTCCCACACGCCCTGTTTGGCAGGACTGGCGAGATCGAACTCGCGCCCCACGGCTCCGCGAATGGCGGCGCTGCCGCTCGACCAGATGCCGTTGCCCATGTGGGCGTAGGTGGTGTAATAGATGCCGGCTTTCCCGAGGTTGCGCAGGTAGTCTTTGTACTGCTCGATTTTCTGGTCGCGGCCGGGCAGGTTGAGGGTCACTTCCGGCATGTTGTGCACGCTGGTGTTACCGATGTTCCAGACGGTGATGCCGGCGTCGGCGTACCGTTTCTTGATCTCGAGGAAGCCTTCGGCGGTTCGCAGGTCGGGGGTGGAGCCGACGCTGACGTAGCCCGCGCCGATCTGCCGCAAAAAGAGGAGGTCGCTATCCGAAGGCCTGGCGGGCGCCTGCGCGCAGAGCTTGATTCCGGGCTGAACCGTGTGGGTGGCCGGGACGGCGGCCATGGCGGCGGCTCCCAAAGCGCCGCCCAGCGCCATCCGGCCGAAGTCTCTTCGATGTGGCTTCATCGCTCCTCCCAGTCAGACTTCCAGTTCCAGGGCCACGTACTGCGATACCTGGGGTAAGTGAACCTCCAAGGCGTCTTTCTGCAACTGTACCTCAACGCCGGGCACGGAGGGCGTATCGACCGTCGACGCCCTGGCGGTGCGATACGGGCCGGCAATGCGGACGCTGGCGGAATCGGGTCCGCGGTTCGAGTAGAACAGCAAATGCGCGACGGCCTTTTTGCGGCCGGGCGCGGCGGCGTAAAAGGAACCGGTGGCTCCGCCGTTCCAGAAGCGCACCAGGTCGTAACGGTGACTGACCAGGACCACGGCATCGCCGGCCATTTCGTACGGGTCGGCCGGAGTGTCGATGGCCTGGGCGATTCTGCCTTTGCCGGAGTCGCGAAGGGAATAGCGCAGGTGCGAATCGGCCTTGGCGGGCGCACCCGGCACGGCGCCCCATTGAGGGCCGGTGATCAGCATTCCGCCGTCCTGGACGAAAGCGAGGACCTGTTTGCGAAGCGCGGGCGAAGGTGGTTCCGCATCGGCGTAGAGCAGGGCGCGCAGGTTTTCGAAGGACGAGCCTGCGATCGCGCCTTTCGGGAGGATGCGGTAATGCAGGCCCGCCCTCCCCAGCAGGTTCAGCAGTTCCCGGCCGAAGAATTCATTCTGGCCGGCGAAATCCGAAACCACGCCCGCCACCGCCACGGGGGCATATTCGGCCCAAGCCTGGTGAGCGGCAAAAAAAACGGCGGCGGACGCGATGGCCTTCCAGGTATCCAGCGACTCGGAGCGCCCGGCAGCCAGACCGGCGGCGAGCTGATTATCCAGCGAGACGATCCACCGGCCGCCGTATGCGCCGCTGTCGGCGATGGCGATCAGGTAGGACGCGGCGGTCAGGCGGGCGTTGGGCGGCGGAGATGCTTCCACCCAGACGGCGGATTCCGGGTGGAGCGCCGCGGAGAGGCGTATGTTCCAGCCGTTGGAGTCGACCCATGGGACGCCGGTCGGTCCGGCGGATGCGGCGCCGCCGCGGCCCGCGGCAACCCTCACTCCGGGCCATTCTCCCTTGATGATCCTGATTCCGGAGGGAGCAGCGCCTGTGTCGGCGATCTGGAAGCCGGCCTGCAGGGCGGCGGCACGGACCGCCTCGAAATCCGCGCCCCGGTCGACGATGAGGGAATCGAAGGGACCGCCTTTCAGGAGGTTCAGCGCGGACGGGTCCTTCCATGCAGCCGGCCATCGCAACGGTGTCCCGGGCGCTTTTATCGGATCTGGCACTGTATCCGGAATATTAGCATCGTGACTTGCCCGGGTGCGCGGAGCCGGTCAGCGCTCAGCGATGCCTTACGATGGGATTGAGGCTGCAATGAGCAAACGGGAACCGATCGCCCGCGAGTTGGATCACATGCCGGGCCAGGCGTTCCGCGAATGGGAGATCGGGTCGTGAAGGTCGCGGTGACCGGCAAGGGCGGGGTGGGCAAGACAACAGTAGCGGCAACTCTGGCCCGCTGCTGGTGGGACCTGGGTCACGCCGTAGTCGCCGTGGACGCGGATCCCGACGCCAACCTGGCGGGGACGTTGGGCTATCGCGGCCCCGCGATCACTCCCCTGGTCAAGCTGAGGGCATTGATCGAACAGAGAGTCGGCGGCGGCGAGGGATGGGGCGGCTTCCTGAAAATGAACCCGCGGGTGGACGACATTCCGCAGGAGTTCGGAGTGGTGGTGGATGGCGTCCGCGTGCTGGTAATGGGAACCATCGAGCGCGGCCGGCGCGGCTGCGCGTGTCCCGAAAACATCCTGCTGCGCGAAGTGCTCAGCCACCTGCTGCTGCGTAACCGGCAGCATCTCGTGGCGGACATGGAAGCGGGCATCGAGCACCTGGGGCGGCGCACCGCCGAAGGCGTGGACCTGATGCTGGTAGTGGTGGAACCGGGCTGGGCCAGCCTGGAGACCGCGGCGCGCGTGGCGGACCTCGCCGCCGACCTTGGCATTCGCCGGATTCAAGCCGTGGCCAACAAGATCGCTGGCGTGTCGGACCTGGAGTTCATCCGGGGGAACCTGGGCGAAATGCCGCTGCTGGGAATGCTCCCGCTGGATCGGGAACTGGAGTTGGAAGCGCGTTCGGGATGCGTGTCCCGCGAGCGTCCGTTCTACCGGGAGATGCTGAGGATTGCGGCCGCGCTGGCGGTGGAGGAAACGAGGAAGGAAAACGCTCGAGCGAACTACTCGATCCACGGCGACGAAGGCGTTCCGGCGGCGGAGGCTTTGGGACGATCGCCGAACGGCGCCGTCCTCCCCGAATGCACGTCGCGCATGCGCCGATGGGTCAACTTGGCCGCCTCGACCAGTTCCGGGTAAGGACGGTCGGCCACATCCACGAAGCCGATGTTGTAGTTCTCGCCGTCCATCCGGCCCAGAACCGGTTCGTCGCGCCAGGTGAACCAATGCGCTCCGACGAACGCGGGCAGCGCCGCCGCCTGCTCGACATAATAACGATATCCTTTCGCGCGCTCCGCCTGGCTGCTCGTCTGGACCAGACCGGCGCCCAGTCCGTTCTCCGGCACGCCGAAGTGAAACTCGCCAATCAGGACCGGGCGTCCCGTAATGCGGGCGGTGCGTTCGACTTGTTTCGTAGGCTCGTATTCGTAGACATTGATGCTGCAAACGTCGAAGATGCGCGCGCATCCGAGGACGTCCTCCGCGGGCGATCCACCGAAACGGATGCCGAGGTTCAAGTGATGGGGGTCGTATTTACGGATCGCCGCGCCGACCAGCTCGAGCTGCTTCTCGAACGCTCCGACGATGAACTCCTTCCGGCGGTCCGGAGTGTCGCCTTTGGCCAGGAATTGGTTGAGCTTGCTTTGCGTGGCGGTTGCCGGACCCGCCAGAATCATGTTCACAACCTCGCTCTCGCGGCCGCCCCACGGCGGTTCGTTGCCGATGAAGTAGCCCAGCAGCAGCGGATCGTCCCTGCGCGGGGCGCATTGCCTTTGGGCGGCTTCGTCCACGCCGCGAGCGAACTCGTCGGAATACACATCCGCCACGCCCAGAAACGTGTTCTGCCCACTCGGCGCGTTGACGTACGCGGTGTAAGGCTTCTTCATCGTTTCGGAGCCAGTGTTGAACCCCCAGGCTTCGAGGCGCAGCGCCAGACGGCTCGCCGCGGCGTTCGGCGGCTGGACCGCGCCGCCGCGCCGGCCGGCCGTGGCCGTTGGGGCAGCGCCTTGGCCTCCGCCTCCTCCGCGGCCACTCAGGCCGTTCGACCCGGTCGATAAGAACAAATGGCCGTGCGGATCCACGAACCACCATTTGCCATCAATTTGTTCGACTCGGAAGAAGCCCGTGGCTTTCGCCTTGGTGCGGGTGTAGCCGCCGTATTCGCAATAGCCGAAGGCGCCTGGCTTGAGCGTCTTCAGCTCAGTGGCCCATTCCTGTTGTAGTTGGTCGCGGCTCTTGATCTTGCGAGGCCAGTCCGCGTGCGCCCATTGCCCGAATTCATCGAGCACCGGCTTGCCCTCCAGGAAATCGGAGCCGGGATCCTCCCTGGCCGGCTGGATGGAGCGTATCTCCAGCGTGGGCCTGGCGATGGGATAGTCCATCGTGACGCCAAGCGATTCGACGTTGTTCAGATCGCCGAACGGCCCCCAGATCGACATCCAGAACGAATCGGTCCGGCGATTATTGGTGGATGCCAGGTCGAAACCCGATTGGTCCTTCCCTTTGAAGTAGCGCAGCGGAACCGAGGCGCGCAGCCAGACATTCTGGCCGAAGGGCTGGAGCATGATGCGCCGCGGGCCGGAGGCGGTGTAAAGCCAAAGCGAAAACCGCTGCGGCGTGGAAGTCTTGATCTCCAGGACGAGGTAGTTGAATCCCGACCAATCCGAAGGCCACTCGGGGTTCAGCTCCTTCAGCGCCCACCTGTTTTCAGACTTCAAGCCATCGAAAACAACGCGCCGCGTTTGCGATTGAGCGGAGCCGCGGGGAGACTGACAAATCACCAGCACTGCGAGCATGGTGAAGACGGCTGAAATGCGGCGGGGCGGAGCGGCCGAAATTTTCATGCTCTCCCAGCGTAACGAAAAGCTCGAGCGTAAGCTACGTCTCGCGAGGCTTCTGCCACCCCTCAAGTGAACCGCCGCCGGGTTAGAATCGACCTATGCGAATCCTGCTGATCTTCGCTTTTGTGGCCGCCAGCCAAGCGCAGACAACACCACCGGCGCCGCCGCCAAGCCCGGCTCCGGTGCGCCGCCCGCCCAGCGACACCGCGGCGTTAGGACGCTACGCGGCGGAGAATGCCAGCGTTCCGGCGCCCAAGCCGGACGAAGAACGGGTGGTGTTCATGGGCGATTCGATCACCGACTTCTGGGGCCGGCGTTACGGCAAGTTCTTCCCCGGCAAGCCGTATATCAATCGCGGAATCAGCGGCCAGATTACCCCGCAAATGCTCCTGCGGTTCCGGCAGGACGTGATCGCGCTGAAGCCCAAGGTGGTAGTCATTCTCGGCGGAACGAACGACATCGGCGGCAGCCTCGGGCCGGTGCCTCCGGATGCGACTCGCAACAACATCATGTCGATGGTGGACCTGGCGCGGGCCAATGGCATCCGCGTGGTGCTTTCCTCGCTCACGCCGGTATGCGATTCCATCCAGCCGCAGACCGACAAGCGGCCCATGGAAAAGCTCGCGGAGTTGAACACCTGGATGAAGACCTACGCGGCCCGCGAGAGAACCATCTACCTGGATTACTGGTCCGCCATGCTCGACGACAAGGGCGTCCTTCGCCAGGAGTACACGTGGGACTGCCTGCATCCCAACGACGCCGGGTACGCGGCGATGGGCCCGCTCGCCGAACAGGCCATCGCCGCGGCGCTGAAGCAGTAGCGCTACATCTCCTTGCGTTCGGCGCGATCCACGTGCGTGTCGGAAATGTGCGACGAGCGGTGCACATCGACGTTTTCCACGTTCTTCATCACGAAGGACGGCACGCCGGGAACCTTCTGCGCATTCACGCGGTCGAACGCAACGTCCTTCACTTCGTCGAGAACGAACGCGGGGCGGCGGTCCTCCTCGATGAATCCCACCTGGATGCCGCTCAGCTCGATGCCCCGGGCGTGGCGCAGTAACAGGCCGTAGGCCGGCACGATGCCGAACATGGAGGGCTCGGGATATTCCTTCTCCCGCTCGGGTGTGTCGAACGGCTCGCGAGGCGGGACACCTCCCGACGACCGGAAGAAGAACGAGTTCACCAGGTCGGCCGGCTGCTTCGCCACCTGGTCGAGCGTGAGCCCGCCGCGATACAGCAGGCGGATGTTGGACAGCGCCACGTCCTCCACGTCGTGCCCGGGAATCCCGCTGATGATCGACGCGTAACGCGGGTCCGCGCCGGAGGCCACCACGTTGCTGATGGTGACGCGCCGGATGGCGCCGATCGGAGTGCCTTCCGGCGCCCGCATGCGGCTGCCCAGCCGGATGAAGATGGGAGCGTTGGAAACGTCGCGCATGGTGATGTTCGAGACCGCCACATCTTCGATGCGGGCGCCGTCGACGCTCTCCAGCGCCAGTCCGCGGGAACGGTCGAAGACCACGTTGGAGACCGTGATGTTCCGAAAGTCCCCGCTGGATTCGGTGCCGATCTTGACGCGGCCGGTGGGTCCGTCGCGATCGGGCGCCCGCGCCAGCGTCCGTTTGTACGTGGCGTCCAGCAGGCTGCCGATGTCGTAGCCGCTCACCAGGCAGTTTGTGATGGTGACGTGCTCGGTGGGCCGTAGGGAGCCGAGGGCAAAGCTGGTTTTCAACACGATGGCGTCGTCGTTCGGCGCATTGACGCTGGTGTTGGAGACCCGCACGTTGCGGCAGGAGTCGATATCGATGCCGTCGCGGTTGGTGTCGATCTTCAGGTTGTCGATAGTGAGGTTATCGACACCGGTGGCCAGGACGCCGAAGTGTCCGCCGAGCGAAATGGAAAAGTCGCGCAGCGTCACGTTGCGGCACAGTTTTAGAGCGACGGTTTTGTCAGCGCCGGCCCCTTGGGGCCCTCCGCCGCGGGTCATCCCCTTGCCGGAGATCAGGCCGGGCCCGACGATGGAAACATTCTCCACGCCGTCGCCCCAGATCAGGCTGTTGTGCCAGTGGCTGTGCCCGGAATCCTGGAACTGGGTCCACTGGTTGGGCTCCGCCGCGTCGTAGGCCGCGGCATCGGAAGCCGCCTCGAGCGTGGCGCCGGGGTCGAACTGCAGCGTGATGTTGCTGCGCAGCCGGATGGAGCCGGACAGATAGGTTCCCGCCGGGATGACGACCGTGCCGCCGCCCGCCGCGGAGGCCGCCTCGATGGCCTTGTTGATGGCATCGCGGTCGAGCGTCTTGCCGTCGCCCCTGGCGCCGAAGGTTTTTACGTCGAACACAGCCGCGTTCAGGGAGAGCGCGCACACGATACCGCCGAGCTGAAGTCGCCGAATCATTTCCTTCAAGCTTAGCGGTTGGCCGCCAGAGGCGCTACATTGGGAATGCATGTTGTGACGCAGTTTCCTCCTGGCCCCGGCTGCGGCGGCCCTCCTCGGCCCCGCACGCAGCCAGCAAACGGGGGCACGCCGCCTGCCGGCCCTCATCGGCGACCGCTATCACAACGCGGACTACATACAAGTCGCGCTGGCCAAGGTCTTCGACCCCTTGAAGGTCGCGATCGATTACACCATCGACTGCACACGGCTTTCGCGGAGCGTGCTGAAGGACTACCAGGTCTTCCTCTCCTGCGCGACGGGATGATCTGGCCGGGCGGATATCTCGGGCCGGACGCGTACACGGACTACGAACAGAATCTCGAGAACCGCGGCGAGTTCCCGGCGCCCCAGTCCAAGAACTGGCTCACCGAGGAACAGGCAGCCGCGCTGAAGGACTTCGTCAACGAGGGCAAAGGCTTCTATGCGATGCACAACAGCAGCCATTTGTCTTTGTCGTCGAAGACTACCGGGACCTGATGGGCGGCGCTTACATCGGGCACCCGCCGCTGCGGCCGTTCAAAGTGCGGGTCGTGAACGCCGCCCACCCGATCACGCGTGGCATCGGCGAATTCGTGGTCAACGACGAGCAGCACTACGTCCAATACGACAAGGATGCCCGTAACATTTTGCTCGAGGCGGAGAACGTCGACGGCTTGACCTATCAGAGCCTGGGAACGAAATCGGTTGCGGGATGGGCGCTCGAATCCGGCCGCGGAAGAGTCGTGTTCACCGCGCCGGGCCACACGATTCACGCTTTGTGGGTCCCCGAGTACGCGAAGGTGCAGCAGCACGCCATGCAGTGGCTGCTGAAAGAGATTTAGGGCGCCGGGTGCTTTACGCCGAGTCGAAAAGCAGCACCGTGTAGCTCTTCGATTTCAGCGTGTTCTCGATCGTCGGCCACACCTTCTGGTGCTCCGGCGACGCCACCCATTTCTGCCGCAGCTCTTCGCTCCGGTAGGTCAACTGGAAGCGGTAGTTGACACCGGCGGGCGCGGTCCCCTGGAGCGCCGACCGGAGCTTGCACATCTTCACATCGACGTAGCCTTCGTGCTTCACGGCTTCCGGCAGGAAGACGTTGTGGAAGTTGCGCAGCATCTCCTGCTCCTTGGCCGGATCCACGGACAGATCCACGTGAAGAACGATGGGTTTCTGCGCGCCCTGGCCGCTGGCCGCGCCCAATCCGGCCCCGGCGGCCAACATGGCTTTTAAGTACGAACGCCGTTGCATGACTCCTCCTTGCCGCGTCATTGGTAGAGCGCCTTTTCGCCCGCCACCGCGAGTTTGATCCGGTAGACGCTGGTGCGGGCCGTGATGTAGAGCGTCTTCCCGTCGTCGCCCCAGTTGCAGTTGGCCGGCGTCTCCCCGGGCTTGATGGTCCCGAGGTGCTTGCCATCCGGCGCGAACACCCAGACGCCGCCCGGTCCGGAGCCGTAGACGTTGCCTTGCGCATCGACCTTCATGCCGTCGGGCAGGCCGTCTTCCTTCTCGGCGGTCACGTCGAAGAAGACCTTTCCGTTCGACACCGTGCCGTCCGGCGCGACGTCGTATCGCATCCAGACCTTGCGCTTCTCGTCGGAATTGGCGATGTAAAGCGTCTTCTCGTCGGGCGAGAGGGCAATGCCGTTCGGCCGTGTCAGGTCCTGGATAACGGCGCGCAGTTTGCCGCCGGCATACAGGAAAACGCCGTTGAACTTCAGCTCCTTCGCGGGGTCGTCATCCTGCTTCAGCAGGCCATACGGCGGGTCGGTGAAGTACAGCGAGCCGTCCGACTTGTACACCAGATCGTTGGGGCTGTTGAACCGTTTGCCCTCGAACTTCTCGAGGTACGGAGTCATCTTCAGGTCCTTGGAAACCCGCACGATCCGGCGGTTGGTGTGCTGGCACAGGAGCACGTAACCGTCTTTGTCGGCCACCGATCCGTTGGGGCCGATGAACGAGCCCGGAGGCGCGCTGGTCTCGCCGCCCGCATTCGGAATCAGGACATCGACCTGGCCTGCGGGCGTAACCGAGCGGAGCACGTTGCCCGTCACGTCACTGAACCACAGGTGGCCGTCCGGCCGCCACAGCGGTCCTTCGGTGAACTGGAATCCGCCGGCGACCTTTTCGATCTGCGCGTCGCGGGGCACCAGGGCGTCGAACGCGGGATCCAGGCGAACGATATTCCCCACACCGTGCGTTTCCGCCGGCTGGGGCGCCGGCGCGCTGGAGCAGCCGGCCATCAGTACGGCAAACACGAGAACAACCAGTATCTTCATAAGAGCTTCCCTCGGCTAAGGACTCCGCCCGTTCCGGCGCGGCGCAGCCGGTGATCGGCGGCAGAAACGCTCGACGCGACCGAGAGATAGTATAGCGGTTCGCGCAGCCGAGCGCCGCACCGCATCACAGCACGGTCGATGTCCCCATGGCTTGCCCGTCCCTGTTGTTGCCACCCTAGCCGTCGCGGCCCGCCACCGAGATGACACGATTGCCGGACAGGCCGGCCTTGAAGGTGACAAATCAACGTCAGCGTCGTGTTGCCGTTCATCGCCGCCAAGAGCCCGTGCCGCTGATGCTGCACTGGCTGTTCTGGATCGTCCCCGCGCTTCCGTTCAATACCATGCTGCCCGCGAACGGCCCTCCGGCATCGCCCAGCCTGGGCCGCCAGTTCGGTGGCATCCGGGCAATCTGGCTGGTGAATTGAACAGCAGGGGAGAGGCATGACATAATTGGGGCAAGGTCACTCAGCGGGAGGATACGAACATGAAGGGTCGGGTGCTGTTTCTTCTCTTCGCGGCGATCGCACCCCTCAATCTCACGGCCCAGGTCAGCGGCGCCGGGGGAATGGGCGGAACGACGCCGACCACCGGCAGCGGCGGACAAACCAGCGTTCAGGCAAACCCCGGCCTGGGCTCCGGGGGCGGGGCCAGGGGTGCCGATACTTCCCGGCCCATCTATATTTCCGGCAAAGTCGTCATCGAGGACGGCGCGGCGCTCCCGCAAAATATCACGATCCAGAGAGTCTGCGGCGGGATGTCCAAGACCGTTGCCTACACCGATTCCAAGGGGCGCTTCAATTTCCAATGGGGCGACCGCAATACGATCGTCACCGATGCTTCCGACGCCGGCTCTGGCCGCACTTCCAGCTTCACCGGATTCGGCAGTTCTCAATCCGCCGGCGGCGCGAACGCCCTGGCTACCGATCCATTCGGGAGCCGCATGATGAACTGCGAATTGCGGGCGAACGTGGCGGGGTTTACGTCCGACAAGATCAACCTGTTCAATCGCCGGACTGGCGATAATCCGGATGTCGGCATGATCGTCATCCGCCGCATCGCTGGTGTCGCAGGATCGTCCATCAGCGTCACATCGATGTTGGCTCCCAAAGAGGCGAGGAAAGCCTACGAGCACGGCCTGCAGTCTCTGTTGAAAAACAAGCCTGACGATGCCGCGAAGGATTTCGAGAAGGCGGTCGCGGTCTATCCCAAGTACGCCGACGCGTGGGTGAACCTGGGTAAACTGCGCCTCGATCGGCAATCCATCGAACCGGCGCGCGCCGCTCTGATGGCCGCAATGGAATCCGATCCGGCGCTGGTCGCGCCGTACGTGGAACTCGGTCTCCTCGCCGCGAGGGACGCGAAATGGGAGGAGTCCGGTAACTACCTGGATCGCGCTGTCGAACTGGATCCGGTAGACTTTCCGCAGGCCTGGTACGCCGACGGCGTCGCCAACTACAACCTGGGGAAATACGACGCGGCGGAGAAAAGCGCGCGTGCGGCTGTGAAACTGGATCCGGGCCACGCCAACCCGCGCTCCGGCTATCTGCTGGGACTGGTGCTTGCCAAGAAGCAGGACTACGCAGGTGCGGCCGCGGAGTTGACGGCATTTATGAAACTCGCGCCAAATGCGCCGGACCTGGCGCAGGTGAAGGATCAGCTTGGACAAATGGAGAAGCTGATGGGTGCGACAAAGTAGTGCTTCCCGCCCTGCTATTGCTGCTCGCGGCTTCCGCCTCGTCCGACGATTTGTTTCGAGCCGGCCTGACAGCTCTCCAGCGCGGCGATCTCGCGTCGGCGCGAACCAATCTGGAAACGGCGAGCAGGCTGGCGCCGCGCGATGGCCGCGTCTGGGTCGCGCTCTCCCAGACATACTGGAGACTGCACAAGGATGCCGAGGCCGAGGATGCCGCGGGCAAAGCGGCGTCATTCGCCCCCGAGGACGCCGCTGTACTCCAGGGACTGGCAATTTACTATTCGGAAACCAATCAAACCCTGAAGGCCGCGCAGGCGGCGGTGAAGTATTCCGCGAAGGCTCCGGAAAGCGGCGATGCTCGCGAACGCGCCGCAGGGCTTTATTTCGAAGCTGCCCGGCCGCTGCTCGACCAGCAGAAGTTCGCGGAAGCCGCCGTCATTCTCGAGGAAGCCGCGGCGCGGCTGCCGAACAGCGCCCAACTCGAACTCGCGATGGGGGTGGCCTGTTACGGGCTGCGACGATTCGACGATGCCGCGGACGCCTTCCTGCGCACCATCGAAATTGCGCCGGAAACGGAACAGCCTTACACCTTCCTCGGCAGGATTCTGGATCAGATTCCCAGCCGCTTGCCGCGGGTGACCGAGCGGTTCGCCGAGTACGAATCGGCGCATCCCGCCAGTGCCGCGGGGTATCTGCTGCACGCCAAAGCCCTGGATGCGCAGTCGCTCTCGCCGGAGACGGCGATGCGCCTGCTTCAGAAATCGATCGCCATGAATGCCGGCGACGCATCGGCGCACTTTGAAATGGGGACGGTGCTGGACCGGTTGCAGCGCTTCGACGGCGCGGCTGCGGAATTCGAGCGGGCGGCGGAGCTTGCTCCGTCGGATCCAGCCGCGCACTACCGCCTGGCGCGCGATTACGACCGCATCGGCAAGCACCAGGCCGCCCAGGCCGAACGGGAAAAACACGCGGAGCTGATCAAGGCTCAGGAAGCCATTCGATGACGCGGCGTGAATCTATTGCACTGAACGCTTCACCCAGGCACGGCTTGCGACCGTCTCGCTGCCTTCGGTCAAACTGATAGTGCGATTGGCGGACACACCGGTCCACGCCTGCGTCTCGCCCGCCGGCCAGCGCACCACGATCCGATCCGCCTTCTCCGATTTGCCAAGCCCGAAATATAGCGTGAACGAATTCTGCGAAAAGTAGCTGCCGCCGCTCACCACTTCCGCAATCTGCCTGCGGCCACCCGCTTCCACCGTGCACCGCGCGCCGATCGCGCTCCGATTCGACCGTGTCCCCGTCAGCGTAATGGCAATCGCATTCTGCCGCAGCCCGACGTTCTTGAGCAGCGTGGGCTTATCGTTCATGTTCACGATAACGATCTCCGGCCTGCCGTCGCCGTCCAGATCGCCGATGGCAAGCCCGCGCGACGGCCTGCGCGGCGCGAATCCCGGTCCCGCCGATTCGGTAATATCGGCGAACCGCCCGTTGCCGAGATTCCGGTAAAGGAGCGTCTTCTGGCGATATGTTTCGCCGATGGGCGACCGCTCGATCTCCGGATAGACGTGCCCATTCGCCATCACCAGGTCGGGCCACCCGTCTTCGTCCACATCGAGAAACGCAACGCCCCAGCCCAGAAGATGATTGCGCCCGAGGCCGGCCATTTCGGAGACGTCTTCCAGGAAATTGCCGTCCTCGTTCTTGTAAAGCGAAGGCCGGTCTCCCGAGAAATTGGTCTTGGCGATATCCAGAAAGCCGTTGCCGTCGTAATCCGCCACCGCGATACCCATGCCGGCCTGCAACTGGCCATCGGCATTATACGCGACGCCCGCCGCATCGCCGCGCTCCTCGAAGGTCCCGTCGTGCCGATTGCGATAGAGCAGGCCTGGGGTCTGGTCGCAGGCGACATAGATATCGGGCCAGCCATCGTTATCGAAATCCGCCGTGACCACGCCCAGGCCGTATCGTCCGCCGGGCGCGAGAATGCCAGCCTTCTCGGAAACGTCGGTGAACGTCCCGTCTCCGTTGTTGTGATAGAGCGCAGGGTGCGCCGGCGGTAGGCCGTGCGGCCCGCACCACACCGCCAGTCCCTTCCATTCGCAATTCTTGCTGCTGCCGGGTTTGGGAGCGTTCGCCAGATCGAGATCCACGTAATTGGCCACGAAGATGTCGAGCAGTCCGTCGCGGTCGTAGTCGATAAAAGCGCAGCCGGATCCCCAGCGCGTGCCGCTTACCGGCAGGCCGGCACGCTCGGTGATGTCCTGGAATTTGCCGTTTCCGAGATTCCGGTAAAGGCTGTTGTGGCCGTAATAGGTTACGAAAAGATCGGGATGGCCATCGTTGTCGATATCGCCCACGCAGGCCGCCTGCGCCCAACCGGTGCGCGTCAGACCCGCCTGCCGGCCGACCTCGGTGAAGTGCCCGGCGCCGTCGTTCTTGTACAACTCCGAACGCGACGGCGGTCCGTTGGCGATGAAGATGTCGTTGGCGCCATCGCCATCGAAATCGAAGATCGCCGCGCCGTTGCCCGTGCTCTCGAGGATGGAATCTTTCTTGTCCTTGCCGCCGAAAGTGTTGGGAACGGTGAGGCCCGATTCGGCGGCGATGTCGATGAAGCGGACTGTCGGGGTCTCCGCGACGGCGGCGAGCATCGCCGCGAGCAAGAAGAAACGCATGGTTATCGCATTCCCATGTCCCGCAGCGCCTGTGCCGCCTGTCGGGCAACCGCGGCATCGTTACCCTTCGCTGCCTCGCGGAATTGGGCCGCCGCTCCATCTTTATCGCCTTCGGCCGCGAGCACCGTTCCCAGGCGCAACTGGGCGCGCGCCAGGTCGGGCGCGAGCGCCAGCGCCGCCGCATATTCCCGGGCCGCTTCCCTCAGTTCCTTCTTTCTTGCGTGAAGTCCGCCGAGCAGCTCGTGTGCCTCGACGAGGCCCGCGTCCGCGCGCACGGCCATTTCGGCTTCGTTTTGCGCGTCGTCGAAACGGTCGGCGCGTGCCAGCGCCAGGGCGTAATCGTACAGGTACGGGCCGTACGGATGAAGCTTGATCGCGCGTTCGAAGTCGAAAAATGCCTCCGGGAATTCTCCCTTCTCCGACAGGATCCGGCCACCCAGGTCCCATGCCGCGTCGTCGAAGGGATCGGTTCGAAGGGCATCCTTCAGCGCCGGCTCCGAATGGCTCACTTCCGCCAGCCTGCGAGATTGATCCGGAAGCCACGGATCGAGCGCAATGGCCTTCTGAATCCTCTCCGCCGAGGATGTCAGCACTCCATATCGAAACCACGATTCCGGATCGTTGGGCGCGATCTGAACCGCGCGTGCGAGAATCTGTTCGGCGAGCGGCTCGTCCACCGCGGCGAGCGCGCGCATCGCCCGGGCCGAATCGGGTTTCAATTGTAACGCCCGCCGGTAGGCGCGAGCGGCCTCTTGTGGCTTTCCTGCGCTCTTCCAGCCGTCGCCCAGGACCATGTAGAACTCCGCCTCCTGCGGTTTGATTTCATCGATCAGCCGCACCAGTTCCGGCAGCCCGGACGCCACGTTGTTTCCCAGCCCCACCTGCGCCACCGCGCGGTACAAAGCGTTTTGCGGAGTCTCGGGCAGCGGGGAAGGATAGTAAGGCACCACCTCTCCGTGATACTCCTCCGCCGGACGTTCCGCGAATTCGAGGAGCGCGTTGGCGGGCGCGCGCCGCTCGATCAGATGATCGGTCATGATCACGTGAGGAGCGTCGTCCACCCGGCGCTTCGGCATATGACACGTTACGCAGTCAACCACTGTGGCTGCTACTCCGGCCGGATGCGTCGACGTATGGCACTGTAGGCAAACCTTGGAATAATGCCGGACCGCCTCCTCGCCGCGCGGAATCCGGTGCGGATCGTGACAAGTGGCGCATTCCAATTTTCCGCCGCTGTCGAGGAAACAGCGCGATTGCCGCAGCCGGTAAACCGAGCTTACCGCCTCGAATTTGCTTTCGTGCCCGGTGCCCGGCGCGTGGTCGAAGGAAATCGCGAAATCCACCAGGGGCTGTCCAGGAATATACGAAAACGTGCCGCGATCGAATCGCTGGAGCACCGCCGGAATCCGCCCGCTGGTCGTTTCGAGGTGGCACTGCATACACACCTCCATCCGCCGCTCGGGACCGAGACTCGCCGGATTCACCACGCTCGCCCGGCCGGAGGTCCGAACATGCTCGCCTCCTGGACCGTGGCATCGCTGGCAATCGATCCCCTCCGGAAGTTCCCCGAGGAACACGGGCTCACTACCGGGCGCCTGGTTGGCGGCAGGGATGTTCGGATAGCCGTTATGGCAGAACATGCACTTATAAGAGACGAACCTGCGGGTCTGCGGATGTTCGGTGTCGGACCCGGGCACCATGCCCCATTCCCCGCCTTTGTCAGGATACCAGCCGAGTGGCAGCTCGATCAGCATGCCGCGCTCGGTCCGGTGCAGATAGGACCGCGCATGGTTTCCCGAACCCATTACGTAATCGATCTTCAGTTCTTCCACGTTGATCTCCTTGCCGCCGGCATCTAGTTGCCAGCGGCGCTGGAAATATTGGCCGTTTCGGATAGTCATCGCATAGTGGCTGTCCGAAAGGGCGTGGTAGTATTCGGGAGTCTTCGCGTAGTCCTCAACCTTGTTGGCGGTTCCCGGTACAAAGAACGACCGGCCCATTCCGGTGCGCAAGTAGTTCGCCGCGATGTCTCGATGGCACGTTGCACAGATCTTTGTATCTATGTATACATTTCCTGGAACCGTCCCGGGATTGGTTTGGGCCAGCGCAGGCAAGCCCAGCAACAGCGCCACCGCAAGCGGGGGAGGAATTACCATGGAACCTCGATTCTACGCCGGTCCGGAGTCCGCTCGTCAAGAGCTGAATCTTCCAGGATTCATAGCTTGCCGATTCATCGTGTCACAACTGAGACACCAGACGAAAGCCCCACTTTTAACGCGAAAACCTATTGATTCCCGGTTTTGATAGTGATAGTATCCATCAAAGTCCGATCTTCCCACGTAGAAGAGGAGGGGATATGTATCGCTGCTTCACGGGGCTCCGAGCCGCCCTGCTAGTTCTTTTTTGTGCGTGCGCAATGTTTGCGCAACGCGATCTTTCGACCCTTGCCGGTACGATTACCGATTCTTCAGGCGGCGCCGTTGCCAACGCGGCTGTGACCATCACCGAAGTCGCCACGGGTGAGGCGTATTCGATTGTTACCAACACCTTGGGTGAATTTGTTCGCCCGGCGCTGAAACCATCCACCTATACCGTCAGCGTCAGCGCGCCCGGGTTCAAGAAGGCCGAACAGAAGGACATACTCCTGACAGCCGGTGAACGTACTGGTATCCTCATCACTCTCACCGTCGGCGATATAGGCCAAACCGTCGAAGTGGCGGCAACCACGCCTCTGCTCCAGACCGAAAGCACTCAGGTCGGCGCGGCGCTCGACAGCAAGACCATTGAAGACGTTCCGTTGGGTGGGACACGCAATTTAACCTATCTCGCGCGTCTCTCGATAGGCGTTGTGCCCGCCGAACCGGGCGCGCGCGATTCCGCTAACGGCGGCTTCTCCGCCAACGGCGTTCGTTCGAACGGCCAGAATAACTTCCTGCTGAACGGCGTCGACAATAACATCAACACCATCGACTTCCTGAATCAGACGTCTTATGCGATCGGACCGTCGGTCGAAGCCGTCGGCGAAATCACCATTCTGACCAACGGCTACAACGCCGAATATGGCCGCGCGGCCGGTGGCGTGATGAACGTGACCCTCAAGTCCGGTACTAATGCACTGCACGGCAGCCTGTTCGAATACATCCAGAACAAGGATCTGGATGCGAATACGTGGACGAACAATCGTGCGGGCCAACCGCGCGGACCGTTTGTGCAGAACCAGTTCGGCGCGACGGCCGGTGGCCCGATCAGGAAGAACAGGCTGTTTATGTTCGGTGACTACCAGGGAACGCGCATCGCCGATTCAGGCGGTTCAGTCACCAATCTCGGCTACTCGGGATACACAACGATTCCCACTGGGGCGTTCAAGACCGGCGATTTCACCAGCCTCCTGGGGCCGTCCTATACCGGGACCGACGTCAACGGCGCTCCGATCACAATCCAGAAGGGCGCGGTCTACGATCCGTTGTCGACCACCTACCAGACGAATTCCGCCGGCTTCCAGATCCCCGTGTCGCGTACCCAGTTCCCCGGGAACATCATTCCCGCCAGCAGAATGGATCCCGCGTGGTCCAAGATCATGCAACTCTATCCGAGTCCCAATCAGGCGGTGATTACCGGCAATGCGCCGACCAACGATTACTTCTACAACACGGTGGGAGGCCTGGTCACCGATCAGGGAGACGGCCGCGTCGACTATCGCCTCAGCGATAAGGACAGCCTGTTCGGATCTTTGAGCTGGTCGAATACTTCCAAGACCGACGGCGCTCCGCTCCCGGGCGCTCTCGACGATACGGGCTTCAACGGCGCCGGCGAAATCGACCTCAGCCGCAACGCGCAGATGAGTTATACCCGCGTCTGGAGCCCAAGCCTGGTGACGGAAAGCCGCGTCGGCTTCACGCGCCTGGTCACGTCGCGCATCGGAGCTAACCCGGGTACCGACCTGTTCACGCAGTTCGGCATCGGCGGCTACGACCCCACGACCGCCACTGCCAATAACGGCGGACTCCCGCAGACCGGTTTCGGCAACGGCTATCCGACAATCGGCGCCACCGACTGGGTTCCGACCAAGGAATTCAACAACGTGTGGGACCTCGTGCAGAACGTCGCGATCAGCAAGGGTGCGCACGCCTATAAATTCGGCTTCGAATTCCGCTCCGTGAAGTTCCCGTTCTTCCAGGTTCCCGATCCTCACGGCAATCTCGGTTTCAGCAACAACGAGACCGCGTTCCCGTCGGGCAACGCTGCCTCGAATGGACAGAGTGTAAGCGGACTGACCGGCGATTCAATAGCCTCGGCTCTGTTGGGCGTTATCGACAGCGGCGCCATTTCGACCACGAACTTTGTTTCGTCGCAGAAGGTTGCCTACGCGGGTTATGCTCAGGACGACTGGAAGGTATCCTCGAAACTGACACTGAACCTCGGCGTCCGCTATGAGTTGTGGTCGCCGATCGGCGAGCAATGGGGCCGGCAGGCGAACTTCAACCTGCAGAACAACACCCTCTACATCCCGCAGGGCAACAACTGTAACGACCCCCTGCCTCCGAACTTCGGGGCGCTGTTCCCGGCTGTGACTGTAGACCGCTGCCACGTTTCGAATTACATGGTCCCGTGGGATAAGTTTGATTTCGGACCACGCATCGGCATTGCGTATCGGGTTCTCGAGAAGACCGTGATTCGCATTGGATACGGCATCTTCTACGGCGGCGAAGAGAACCAGGGCGGCAGCCCCAACCGCGGTGAAGGCGTGCCGTTCAATGAAACCGTCAACCTGACCCGCTACCAGGGCAACAGCACCTATGTAGGTGTGAGCCAACCGCAGTGTTTCAACTGTGATTTCTTCCCGGGCGGCCTTGCAGGTGGATATCCGGCAAGTCCGTTCACACTGAACGCGGGCGTTTCCATGCGGGGCGTGCAGCCCGATTTCCGCAATCCACTGGTGCATAAGTGGAATTTCGTGATCCAGCGCGAGTTGCCACACGACATGGCTCTCGAAGTCGGTTACGAGGGCAACCATCAGGCGCACCAGGTGATTCTCTGGAACTCCGATCCGTACCCGAATCTCGGCACTTTCAACACCGCGATCAGTTCGGCGAATTTGCAGGAGATTCAGCCTACGTGTCCGACTTGCCAGTCGGTCGGCAACGGCCTCTCGATGACTTCGTCCTTCGGCGTCGGCAACTACGCTGCCGGTTCCGTGAAGCTGCAGAAGCGCTTCTCTCACGGGCTATCGTTCCAGACGGCTTACGTCTGGAGTCACGCGCTGGCGGACGGCAATACACCGCTAAGCGGCGATTCGGCGATACTGAACCAGACTAACTTTACCGCTTCCTATGCCAGCGCCTCATGGGACATCCGGCACAACTTTACCACCGGCTTCAACTATGAATTGCCGTTCGGCAGAGGCAAGCAATTCGGCAGCAGCATGAACCGCGTTGCCGACCTGATCGTCGGCGGTTGGCAGACGAACGGCATCCTCACCCTGCGGACTGGCGATGCCTTCACCATGTCGGGCACCAGTTGCCACGGCGTGTGGAGCAAGTGTATGCCCGACTACGTTGCCGGCTTCAGCGGCAGTGGCAACGTGGCCCCTTCCGGTGGACGCACTCCTAACGAGTGGTTCGATACCAGCAATTACACTGTCGCATTCTCGAATCAGGCTGCCGGCATCGCGACAGGCGGCAACGTTGGCCTGCAGACGCTTACCGGCCCGCCCACCAAGACCTTGGACTTCTCGATCTTCAAGAATTTCAGGCTTACGGAACGGTTTAATGTTCAGTTCCGTGGGGAGGCCGTCAATCTCGGCAACTTCGCGATCCTCAACAACCCTGACGCGAATCTGGGCGATTCCAGGGCTTACGGAGGAAACGGCAACTTCGGCGTAATCACCAGCAGCGTGGCGGGAACCGAGCGCCACCTGCAGTTCTCGCTCCGGCTGACGTTCTAAGCTGCCGTAACGGCAGAGTGACCAAAACCACGGCCGGCCGGCGGGGCCCGCTTGAAAGTGTGCAGCATTGGCGTATAAAATGAGGCTGCCCATGGACCGCCGCCGTTTTCTAGCCGCCGCCGCCGCTTCCGCCGCCAGCTTGTACGCCGACGACCAGAAGAGCAAGCTGCTGCTGCCCAGCGACGAGCCTGACGAATTCGGCTTCCGCCTCATGTGGTACAACCCGGTCCCGCCGGTCGACGCCGCCGGTTATCAGTTGAAAGTCCACGGCTTGGTGGAGAAGCCGCAGTCCCTGTCGCTCGCGCAGCTCCGGCGTCTGCCGCAAGAGTCGCAAGACTCGCGGATGAAATGCGTGCAGTGCTGGTCGGCGCGGACCACCTGGGGCGGCTTTCGTTTCGGACACCTGATGGAGATCGCCAAGCCGCTGAAGACCGCCAGGGCCGTGCGCATCGATTGCGCCGATAAATGGTACGAGTACTTCTCGATCGAGGACCTGCTGAGCCCGCGAGTGTTGCTGACCCTCGATATGGCCGGCAAGCCGCTGGCGGACCGCCACGGCGCGCCGTTGCGCCTGATCGATCCGGCCCGTTACGGCTACAAGTCGGCGAAGCTTATCGCGTCCATCGAATTCGTCGCGGAAGGCAAGGGCAGCATGGCCTGCGACATCGGCCCTTATTACTCGCCAGGTGGCGAAATCAAATCCGGCTACGATCATCCGCTCGATCTCGGGGCCAGCGTCCGCCGTAAAATCAGCGGCGGCGAGATCACGGAGTACTGAGGTGCCGAGCCTGTCGAAACGGCGTTTCGTCCAACTGGCCGGGCTGTCGATCGCCAATCGGATTCTGCCGGGTTGGCTCCGCGCGCAAGAGCCTCAGCGCTCCGCGAACAAGGTCATCATCGTGACGTTCGGGGGCGGCGTACGTTACTCCGAAACCTTCGCGCCGGAAGGACTGCACAACATTCCCCGCCTCGTCGCGATGCGTCCCGACGGTCACTTTTTCAACTCCTGCGTCAATTCCGGCGTGCTCTCGCACTTCAACTCCACGGCGAGCATCCTGACCGGCAACTGGCAGCGCGTGGACGATTTCGGCTTCCAGCCTCCCGCCGGACCGACCTTATTCGAGCACTTCCGCAAGCAGACCGGTGCCGGGCCGCTGGACGCCTGGGCGGTCGCGACCAACAAGAGCTTCGCCTCGATGGGCTGCGGCTCGGACCGCGCCTTCGGACAACCGTACGGCGCCAACGTCGTGCTTCCCAAGCAACTGCTGCTCGAAGCGGTGCAGGAGGTGGTGAAGAAAGGGACCGCGGGCGGCGTCGCCGATCGCGAGGATGTGCTGCGGCGGCTCGAAGGTGTTTTGAGCGAAGGGTACGAGGGTATCGGCTGGACTATTTTTCAGGCCGGCCGCAAGCTCGACCGGCAGGTCCGCGAAACGCTGCTGCGCGGCCTGGTGGAGTACATCAACGGGCCGGAAGCTCCGACGTCGGGGGACGAGCTGACCTTTTTCATCACGCGCGAAATCATGCGCGAGTTTGCGCCGCGGCTGATCCTGGTCAACTTCTGGGACATGGACGTGGCGCACTGGGGATCGTACTCCCTGTACCTCAATGCGATCACCAGGACGGACCGCCTTACCGGCATGCTGTGGGAAGAAATCCAGGCGAACGCAAACTACCGCGGCAAGACCACCATGCTGGTGCTTCCGGAGCTCGGCCGCGACGGCGATCAGAACACCGCCAACGGGTTCCTGAATCATCGCAGCGGCGATCCGTCGTGCCGCAACATGTGGCTGCTGGCGATGGGGGCCGCCGTGCCGCGCGGCCAGACGGACCGCACCGTCCATCACGTGGATGTCGCCGCCACCGCGGCGGAATTGCTGGGCGTCAAGGCTCCCGGGATGGCAGGCACGCCCATGCGCGAGCTGTTGCTCTGATGCCTGACACTCCCCAGGTTTCGCCGGCGCTCAAGACCCTGCTCGACAAGGGCCTGCTGGACCGCCTGCCGCTTTCCTTCTCGGCGTTCTGCTTCGACCAGATGAAGGATTGGGACCTGTTGTTTCCCGCCGAGCGCGGCTACTACGAGCGGCTGTTCGGGATGCTCGACCGGTCGAGCCCCCAGGCCGTGGAACAGTTGTTTCGGCCCTTGCGCGACGTCGAGCGCCAGATGGGGGTGAACGAGAAGACCTTCCCAAAAGGCCAGTTCAGCCTGAAGCAGGTGGATTTTCTCAACCGCAATCCGCATTATCCGGAGTGGCGCGCTGCGGTGGCCCAGGCATTTGCGAAACTCGATCCGGCGCTCGATTCCGAGATCGCGCGCGCGGGGCACGCGCGGCTGGTGATCGTCGCCGCCCCGGCGCAATTGCCCGCCGATCCGAGCCGCATGTGGACGCGGCTCCAGGGCAGGGGCAAGCGGCTGGCGATCGAGGTCCCGGAGCGCGCGGAGGACTTTCTGCCGCTGCTGCTGACCGGCGAGCCGCAGGGCCGCGCCACGCCGACTATCGCGCAGTTGTTCGCAGCGGGCAAGAAGGGCGGCGCCTATACATCGTGGATCGTCGAAGCCGGCGCGGGGATCTCCGGTCTCGGGGCCGCCGGCCCGCCGGTCGTCAAATACAGCTACGCCGCGCTCGAACCGTACCGCAAGCGGCTCATGGGCGAAGTGAGGAGCGTGGTGGAGGCGCAAGAGGTCCCCGGTCCGCGGCAGCTGAGCGCGCGGCTCAAGCAGATGAAGATTCTGGCGTCTGAAGGGGACGTAGCGAAGGACCCCATCCTGGCCGAGTTCGCCCGCGCGATTCTGCTGAGCGGCAACGGCACACTGCTGATCAACAACACCTTCGTGGAATGGGCCACCGTGCAAGCCGTGCGGCGCGCGCGGCCTTCGGTGGCGCTGGTGGGATTCGGCATCCGCAACAAGGTGAAACCGTTCAGCAGCCTTCTCATCTATGCCGATCAGGAAACCACCAGCCCGATTCCGTCGCAGATGGATACGCTGGGCTCTTACGTCGACCTCGAGATGTTCTACCAGTACGTCTGGCAGGAGTTCGAGAAGTACGCGGAATACCGGACCAACACGGCCTACCTGTTTGCCGGCGACGGCATGGAGGAGATGCTGGCGGTTGCGCCCGCGGACTTTCCGCTGATGGCCGCGTCCGGCCCGCTGAAACTTCCGGCGGTGTTTCAGCATTTGAAGGAGTGGCTGGGCGTCTGAAATGAACCGCCGTCAATTTATCGGCAGTCTTGCGGCAGCCGGTTTTCTGCCATTCCGGCATTCGGCCGCCGCTCCGTTTCCGGTGCGATTCCGGAAGGCGAGCCCGCACGAAACGCTGGCCCCGTATATTCTGCCCGGCAACGACGAATTTCCAGGCGAGAAAACCGCCATGGAGATCGCCGGCCTGCTGCGGCGGCTGCCGGAGACAGGCGCGTTGCCGCTGGCGGCGGACTTCCACGGGTCTTCGCCATTGCCAGCGCGTTATCGCGCGGTGAGCGGCGATTGCTTCGAAGCGGAATTCGACGCGGCCGGCGAGTTCGGGCCGGGCTTGCGCAAGTGGCTCGATTCGCTCGGCGCGATTCGCCGAGCGCGATATTTCGTGCTGCCCGGCAACATGGTGCGGTACGAAATCGAGAGCGCCACGACAGCCGGCACCGAGTATCGCGTGGGCGTCTGGAAGCAGACGTGGAAGGAAGGACAGCTCGTGGAGTTCCGGCCGGTCAGCGAAACGCTGGCGCGGGCCGCGCGCCCTCTCTTCCGCGATGTGACCGCGGAGATGTTCGGCGGCTCGGAATCCTTCCGCGAGCAGATGCTGCGCGGAGTTCCGTACTGGCGCGCGCGTCTGGACCCGGCCTCGGGCATCGACATCTACGGCAGCAACGGAATCGCCGCGGGCGATCTCGATGGCGACGGCGTCGACGAGGTCTACGTGTGCCAGCCCGGCGGCCTGCCCAACCGCCTCTACAAACTTCGCGACGGCCGGTTTGAAGACATCACCGCCAGAGCCGGCGTGGGCCTGCTGGACGACACCTCCTGCGCGCTGTTCCTGGATCTCCGCAACAGCGGACGGCAGGACCTGGTGGTCCTGCGCGCCTCGGGGCCGGTCCTGTTTCTCAATCAGGGCGATGGGACCTTCGCGCTCCGAACCGACGCGTTTCACTTCCGCTCCGATCCCCAGGGGAGTTTCACCGGGATGTCCGCCGCCGATACCGATCGCGACGGCCGGCTCGATCTGTACCTGTGCACCTACACCTATTTCCAGAGCGAGGACCAGTATCGCTACCCGGTCCCCTATCACGACGCGCGGAACGGCCCGCCCAATTTCCTGTTTCAAAATCGACTCGCCGCCGATGGATCGGGCACGTTCGAAGATGCCACCACGGAATCCGGCCTGAACCAGAACAATAACCGGTTCAGCTTCGCGCCGGCCTGGTGCGACTACGACGGCGACGGCTGGCCCGACCTCTACGTGGCCAACGACTTCGGACGGCACAACCTGTACCGCAATCGCAGCGGCCGTTTCGAGGACGTGGCGCCCGCGGCGGGCGTCGAGGACATCGGCCCGGGAATGAGCGCCGCCTGGTTCGACTACGACGGCGATGGCCGGCCCGATCTGTACGTCTCCAATATGTGGAGCGATGCCGGGCAGCGCGTGACGCGCGACCCCGCGTTCCGTCCCGCGGCGGATGAAGAGTTGCGCGAGGCGTACCGGCGCCACACCAAGGGCAACTCGCTGTACCGCAATCGCGGCGATGGGACGTTCGCGGAGACGTCGCCTCGGGAGCAGGTGGAAATGGGCCGCTGGGCGTGGTGCGCCGACGCTCACGATTTCGACAACGACGGCGCGCCCGAGATTTACGTCACCTGCGGCATGCTGACCGGCCCGAATGAAACCGACCTGATGAGTTTCTTCTGGCGGCAGGTGGTGGCGAAATCGCCCACCACGCAAGAGCGTTCGGAGGCATACGAAAAGGGCTGGAACGCCATCAACCAGCTCATCCGCGAAGACTACAGTTGGAATGGCCGCGAGCCCAACGTGTTCTATGTCCGGCGGAATGGCCGCTATTACAACGCCTCGGGCATCAGCGGCCTCGATTGCGCGCTGGACAGCCGCGCCTTCGCCGTCACGGACCTGGACGGCGACGGCAATCCCGATCTGTTGCTGAAGAGCCGGCTAGCGCCGCAAGTGAAGGCCTTTCACAACGAGTCCACGGGCGGCCGAAAATCGATCGCGATCCGTCTCGCCGGCACGAAGTCGAACCGCGATGCCATCGGCGCGAGGGTCGAGGCCGATGCGGCGGTCCGTTTTCTCCAGGCGGGGTCGGGCTATCTCTCGCAGCACACTAAGACGCTCCACTTCGGACTAGGGGCCGCCGCCCAAGTGTCGAATCTCCGGATTCTGTGGCCGTCCGGGGAGCGGCAGGAGTTCCACAACCTGGCCGCCGGCTACCGTTACGACATCACCGAGGGGTCCGCCGAACTGAAGCGCGAGGCATTCGCCCGCCGCGCCATTCCGGAGGCAGCGAGCGCATTGGTGCTCACCCCTGATAACCAGCCGAGAACCCACGACACCTGGCTGCTCGAGCCCGTTCCGCTGCCGGACCAGCGCCAAGGTCCCGGGCTACTGTACGTCGGCGAGGGTGAGGCGCCGGACCTGCGCGGCGATATCGACATCGTGAATCTCCGGGCGGAGCCGCCCGATGTGGCGGCGGGTTACGCGCTGTTCCGCCGGTATCTGCTCGACTGGCGAACCGATCTGACCCTGCCGCTCGTGCTCCTCATCGACGGCCGGCAGCGCGTCCACAAGCTCTATGCTGCGGTGCCGGATGCCGCGACGCTTGCGGCGGACCTGAAGCGCATCGAGGACCGCGATCGCCGGCGTCTCGCGCTGCCGTTTCCCGGAGACTACGCCGGCCTGCCGCGCCGGAATTATTTCAAGCTGGGCGCGGCGTTTTATCAGGCGGGCTATCCCGAACAGGCGCTTCCGTATCTGGAGGAAGTGGTCCGCCAGGCGCCGAAGAACGACAAGGCGTTGAACGCCATCGGCCAGATTCATCTCGACGGCGGCCGCCTGCCCGAAGCGCGATCGTCCTTGGACCGTGCAGTTGCCGCCAATCCCGCGCTGGGAGAGGCATGGAACAACCTGGGTGGCGTGGAGTTGGGCGCGGGCAACCTGCAAGCCGCGTTGCGGAATTACCGGCGCGCCATCGAACTGCTGCCCAGAGCGGCGTATCCGCTGGTGAACGCCGGGGAAGCAGAGGCGCAACTCGGCGATGCGGGCGCCGCGGCCAAGCTGTTCCAGCGCGCCCTGGAAGTCGATCCGAAGGATGCCGAGGCTCCCAACCAGCTCGGAATGCTGGCCGCGCGTGAAGGCCGGAATGCTGCGGCCAAGGCGTGGTTCGAGAAGGCCATCACGCTGCGGCGGGATTATGCTGGCGCGATCAACAACCTCGGAGTATTATATTCGCAAATGGGTCAGCCGAACGATGCGGTGGCCGCTTTCGAATACGGCATCAGCGTGGCGCCCGACGAAGAGCTTCTGTACATGAACTTGGGCAGAATCTATGTGAAGCTGGGGGAACGCGGAAAAGCGCGCGACGCGATGCACCGGCTGCTCGAGCGCAAGCCCGATAGCGCGGCGGCGGCCAATGCGCTCCGCGAACTGGAGAGCCGATGAGATACCTTTGCCTGCTGATGCTCTTCGCACTGGACGAGCGCACGGCCGGCCTTGTCGATCAGGTCGCAGCGTCGGGGCAGATCGTCGAGATTGCGACGCCTTCCTCCGAGCGGCTGGCGCCGTCTGTGCGGATCGCGCCCGGAGCGCCTCCGGCTCTCGGTTTTCGCATGATCGAAGCCAAGCTGCGCCATCGTTTCGGCGATCTTGATCTGGTGCTGGACGATGCCGGCCACTAACACACCCTTGAGCTGCCGCTGCTGCATCGTCCTCCTGCTGATCGCGCCGTCGCTGGGAGCGCAAACCGCCGCCGACGGCATCGAGGCCTTCCATCGCGGCCGCTACGCCCAGGCGCGTCAGATACTGGAAAAGGCTGTCTCCGCGTCTCCCGGCGACACCGCCGCGCGGACCTTTCTCGCCCTCAGCCGCGCCGCAACCGGCGCGTGCGATGCCGCGCGCGGCGATCTCGATCAGCAATTCACCAACAATCCCGAAGCCTCGCTGCGGCGTCTTGCTGGAATTGCGCTAGTGCAATGCGGCCTGTCGCAAGACCGGCTGGCGGACATCCGGCTTGTGCTCGACAAGCTCCAGAAAAGCTTCCCCGACGATGCCGACGTCCTCTACGAGGCCGCCAAAGTGCACATGAAGGAATGGAACGACGCGGTATTCCAGATGTACCAGAAAGCGCCCGCCTCCTTCCGCGTGAACCAGCTTTCGGGCGAGATTTTCGAGACCGAGGGGCGTTACCCGGAGGCGGCCGCGGAGTACCGCAAGGCCATTCAGAAGAATCCCGCGGCGCTCAGTCTGCACTTCCGGCTCGGCCGCGCCCTGCTGCTCCAGTCGCACGACCCCGCCAACATGCGCGAGGCACGCAAGGAGTTTGAAGCCGAACTGGCGCTGAACCCGTCGGACGCGGTGGCGGAATACGAGGTCGGCCAGATCCTCCAGGCCGGGCAGAACTCCGCGCTCGCCGCCGCCCGCTTCGAGAAGGCGGTCTCGCTCGATCCGAATTTCGCCGAGGCCCTGATCGCTCTGGCCAAGACGAAATCCGATGCGAAGCGATACGTTGAGGCCATCCCCCTGCTCGAACGCGCCGCGAAGCTCCAGCCCGCGAGCGAATCGGCGCACTACAGCCTGATGCTGGCCTATCGCAACGCGGGGAGAATGGAAGACGCGCAGCGCGAGAAAGCGGTATTCGACAAGCTCAGCCGGCCGCCCGAAGGCGAGTTCACGGAGTTCCTGAAGAAGCTCGGAGAGAAGGCGCCCAAACAGTGAGGTGGGCCGGCGCGGTTTCCCTGTTGCTGTTCCTCGTGGGCGCGCCCTATCGCGCCGACTTCCGCAACGTGGCCGCCAGCGCCGGCCTCACCGCCCGGTTCCCCAACGGCGGCGACAAAACCAAGCGGTTCATCCTCGAGACCACCGGCAGCGGCGCCGCGTTCCTGGATTACGACAACGATGGATTGCTCGATATTTTCCTCGTCTCCGGCGAGGGCGGTGTGAGCCGCCTCTATCACAACGAAGGCAACGGGCGCTTCACCGACGTCACGGCCAAGATGGGGCTCGGCTCGGCAACCGGATGGGGACAGGGCGTCTGCGCGGCCGATTACGATAACGACGGCTACACCGACCTGTTCGTCACCTACTGGGGGCAGAATCATCTGTATCGCAATGCGGGTGGCGTCCGCTTCGAAGACGTTACCGAACGCGCCGGCCTGAAGCAGAACCGCGTGCGCTACAACACCGGCTGCGCCTTCCTCGATTACGACAACGACGGCCACGCCGACCTGTTCGTCGCCAACTATCTGAAGTTCGACCCCGCGGCCACGCCGCAGCCGGGCGAAAATCCCTACTGCTGGTATCGCGGCCTGCCGGTCGCCTGCGGCCCGCGCGGCCTTCCCTTCGACCGCAACATCCTGTATCGCAACAACGGGGACGGAACCTTCACCGATGTCTCGGATGCGTCCGGCATCTCCGCGCCCGACCAGAACTACGCGCTCGGCGTGCTGACGGGCGACTTCAACCAGGACGGCCTCGTCGACATCTTCGTGGCGTGCGACCAAACGCCTTCGCTCCTCTATATCAATCAAGGCAACGGAAAGTTCACCGAAGAAGCCGTGTTGCGCGGTGCGGCCTTCGACGAGAATGGCAAAGCCATGTCCGGCATGGGCGCCACGGCCGGCGATTACGATGGCGACGGCCGGCCCGACATCTTCCGCAGCAACTTTTCCGATGAGCGCGAGACCCTGTACCGCAACCGCGGCTCGGGCGAGTTCGACGACGTCACTATTCCCGCGGGCCTGGCGCGCAACACCCGGTACGTAGGCTGGGGGTGCGGCTTTTTCGATTTCGATAACGATGGCCGCCCGGATCTCCTGCTCGTGAACGGGCACGTGTTCCCAGAAGTCGATCGCCTGGGAATCGATATTCATTACCGCGATCACGCCATCCTGTATCGCAATCTCGGCGACGGCAAATTCGCGGACATCTCCCAGAGCGCCGGGCCGGGCATCCTGGAGCGCCAGTCCGCGCGCGGCGCCGCGTTTGGCGACTACGACAACGATGGCTTGGTGGAAGTGCTGGTCAACAACCAGAACGCGGCGCCGTCGCTGCTGAAGCAAGCCATGCGGCCGGCCAACCACTGGATCGCATTGAAGCTGGTCGGCGTGCGCTCGAACCGCAGCGCGCTCGGAGCGAAGGTGCGGGTGACAGCCGGCCCGCGCACGCAATACGATGAAGTGCGCAGCGGCGGGAGCTACCTGTCGCAGAACGATCTCCGGCTGCATTTTGGAATCGGGGCGGCCAAACGGGTTGACGCGATCGAAATCCAGTGGCCATCCGGCGAGCGCCAGGTTCTCCGCGATGTGGCGCCGGATCGCATCGCGCTGATCGAAGAGCCGCGCAACTAACGCGCGCCGGGTGAACCGTCCGCGATCAATCGCGAGCGTTCGGCCTGCGTCCACTGGAAGACGGCGTTCACCTCGGCGTCCGACAGCCGGGCGCCCCTGTGGATCAACGTGTATTTCGGCAGCGGCATGTCGCGGTCTTTCACCTGGTTGGCGATTTCCGAGAGCAATCTTTCCTTTCGCTGGATGGTGTACTCCTCCCAACGGGACAGGTCCAGGTGCTGGCGGCCGCGGGTGACGTCGCTTCGGATCAGAAAGGAGACCGGCGCGACGTAGCTGTACCAGGGGTAGTGCGTGGTCTCGGAATGGCAGTCCCCGCAGGATCTTTGAAAGATCGCCAGCACTGTGGGGTCGATCCGCGCGCCCGCCAACATCGGGCGGCCGGCTGCGGTGGATTTCGCGGGCGCGGTGGCCAGCGATGCCACCACGATGCAGCCCGCAAGAACGAGCGAAACGATTTGCACGCGACGCTTCAAGCCGCTCCTCTTCGCCGTTTGCCGACCCGCCCTCACTTCAACTTCACCGCCCGCCCTGTCCGGATCGATTCCTTGGCCGCTTCTATGATCTCGACCACACCGATGTTGATGTCCAGCGCGGTAATGCCTTCAATCGGCTTGCTGTTCTTGATGGCGTCCACCATCAAGGCGATTGGATCGGCCTTCTCGGGAGGCAGCGGCGCCAGCGGCAGTTCCCTGGTCTCGCGGCCATTGCGCAGTTCCACCTTCTGCTGTGTCATGTAGATGCTGCCGCGGTTGAGATTGCCGTCGGGGCCGGCGGTGGAGCCGAAGATCTCCAGGTCCTGGAAACTGCGCGGCAGGTCCCAGCTTCCCTCGAAAACGTTGATGCCGTTTTGATACTTCAGCACCAGAGTGGCGGAGTCCTCCACCTTGGGAAAGGTTTCGGGACGCAGGTGGATCGCCTCGGCATACACGCTTTCGGGACGGCCCATGTACCACAGGGACCAAAGCGCGTTGTAGCATCCGAAATCGACCAGCGCGCCGGCGCCGTTTTTCACCGGATCGGTGAGCCAGTCGAAGAAGTACTTTCCGGTCCCGGTGGAACCGGGTCCGCCGTGCCCCACGATGCCGCGCAGGCGCCAGGCCTTTCCAATCGTGCCTTTTTCGACTTCCGCGTGCGCAATCTGATTGGCGGGCCACCAGGCCATCTGGTAGTTGCACATCACTCTTACGTTGTATTTCTTGGCCAGATCGGCCATCGCCACGGCGTCCTTATAGGTGGACGCCAGCGGTTTTTCGTAGATCACGTGGATGTGGCGTGGAGCGCATTCCTTGAGAATCTCCAGGTGCCGGTTGTTTTCGACGAAGGCCCAGACGAAATCGGGCTTGGTTTCGTCCAGCATCTTCTTGTAGTCGTCGAAGAAGGCGACGTCTTTCGCGCCCTGCCGTTCCTTAGCGAGGTTTACCAGGTCGGGGATCGATTCCGCGATGCCCACCAGTTTCACCTGCTCGCTGCGTGTCATGCGAGGGACGTAGGTACCCTCGTGGGAATGGATCAGACCGATCACCGCGATCTTGTACGGCTGCGCCAGGGCCGGCAACGCGGCCAGCGTAAGAGCGGCTGGAAGCCACCGTGATTGGACCATGGACTCATGCTATCAGAGCCCTCGGTCTTCAATGTTCCGCCGGGCGGTGCTGTCCGGGGATTACGCGAACAGTTCCTGCGCCCGCATCATCCGCTCCGCCACGGTCACTCCGTGCGGGCACTGGACGACGCAGGTCGGACACAGGTTGCATCGCACGGCCTGGTGCTCGGCTGCCATGCGCTGGAAGTGCTCCCGGCCCAGTGCGAATTGGCCGTAGCCGTCCGCGTACATCACGAAGCGCACCATGTCGCCCACCGGCAGGCCCTGGGGGCACTGCCCGTTGCACGTGCCGCACATGCGGCAGAAGTACGGACTGATCTCTTTCAACTGGGCGGTCAGGATCTTCTGGTCCGCGTCGGTGAACTGCTGCGCCATCACGCTGAAGTTCTGCTCCAGTTGGTCGATGTCCGTCATGCTCGGGACCGTGGTGGCGATGGCGGGGTTCTTCATCGCCCACTTGAGTGCGGCTGGCGCGAAACTGGCCGGCCGCTGCGGCCCGCCGCCCCTGCCGCGGCCCGCCCTGGCCATCACCTTCATGGCCACCAGGCCAACGCCCGCCTGGTTCAGCTTCTCGAGGGCCGGGCCCCACTCCGCCGCGGAGGTGAAGTTGTACTGCGCCTGGACCACCTCCAGCTTGGCTTCGATGACGCGGTCGACAATGGCCGGCAGCGTGTGCGTGCTGACGCCGATGAACCGCACCTTGCCTTGCTGCTTCGCCTTGCGCTGCGCCTCGACCATGTCGTCGGTGATCTGCGCCGGGTTGCCCAGCCCGTGGAGCAGCCACACGTCCAGATGGTCGGTGTTCAACTCCTTGAGGCTGGTATCCAGCTCCGCCAGGATGCCCGCTCCGGTCTTCTGATCGCACTTGGATGAAAGAAAGACGTCCTTGCGTTTCGCTCCCAACGCAGCTCCCACCATGCGCTCGTTTTGGCCGTTCTGGTAGCCGCGGGAAGTATCGAAGTAGTTGATGCCCATGTCAGCCGCCCTGGTGATCACGGTCGAGTCGGACGTGATCATGCAGCCGTAGCCGACGGTGGAGACCTTCAAGCCGGTCTTGCCCAGAACGCGGTAAGTGATCTTACCCGGCGTGGTCGCCGCCGGCTGCTGAGGAGCCGGATCGGGCGGGGCGGGACTGGATGTGGTGGATGCCAGACCGGCGACCGGCAAAGCCAGGCCGGCGGCCAGGAAGTTGCGCCGAGAGGTATCGGTTTTCACTAGTGCCTCCTTCAGTTTCCGATGAACGGACCTGAAACTCATAGGATACCATCACTCGGAGTAACCAGCATCACTTTATCCGTCCCGCTAGGCTACAATGGCCTCCAGGCTATGGCCACCCCTTCCGGCACATCCCTCGAATCCGCGCGCGCGGATCGCAGCTTCTTTGGCCACCCGCGCGGGCTGGCCACCCTCTTCTTCACCGAGATGTGGGAGCGCTTCAGCTATTACGGCATGCGCGCCATCCTCATGTTCTACATGGTGTCCAAGGTGGAAACCGGCGGTCTGGGCTTCCCGGTGTCGAAGGCCGGCGCGGTTTACGGCCTGTACACCGCCATGGTCTACCTGCTGGGCTTGCCGGGCGGATGGGTGGCCGACCGGATCACCGGACAGCGGCGGGCCGTGCTGTACGGCGGAATCCTGATTTCCCTGGGCGAGTTCTGCCTGGTTCTCCCCAGCACCCTGACGTTCTACATAGGGCTGGTGCTGCTGATGGCCGGAACGGGCATGCTGAAGCCCAATGTCAGCACCATTGTCGGGCAGCTCTACGCGCAAGGCGACGTGCGGCGCGATTCCGGTTTTTCCATCTTCTACATGGGCATCAACCTGGGAGCGCTCCTGTCGCCCATCCTCTGCGGATGGGTCGGTGAGAAGGTGGGCTGGCGGCTCGGTTTTGGCCTGGCCGGTATCGGCATGCTCGCCGGCCTGATTCAGTACGTGGCCGGATGGAAGCACTTGGGCACCGCGGGTCTGAAAGCGGCGGAGGATCCATCGAAGAAGCCGTTGCCGCTCGCCGCTATCGTTACGGTAGTGGCGGTGGTAGCGGCGGGCGCATTCGCCGCCGGCCGCTGGTTCAAGCTGGAGATCACGCCGGAGCTGATCTCCAACGCGCTCGGGGTTCTCCTGGTGGTCCTTTCCGTCGTGGTCTTCTCGTGGCTGCTCCTGGGCAAGGGCTGGACGCACGAGGAACGCAAGCGCTCCGCCGCGATTCTCGTGCTGTTCGTGACCTCGGCTGTTTTCTGGTCGGCGTTCGAGCAGGCCGGTTCGACGCTCAGCCTCTTCGCCAGGCAGAGTATCGATCGCGTGGTTCTGGGATTCCAGTTTCCGGCGAGCTGGTTCCAGGATGTGGAGCCGACCTTCGTGATCCTGTTCGCGCCGGCATTTGCCTGGCTCTGGCTGGCCATGGCCAAGCGCGAGCCCTCCAGTCCCGCCAAGTTCACCCTGGGCCTTGTGCTGGTGGGTTTGGGATACGTGCTGCTGTTGCCGGCGGTGGCCCTGAACGCCAAGGGTACCCTGGCCTCGCCGTGGTGGCTGGTGGGCACTTACTGGCTTCACGGCCTGGGAGAGCTGGCGCTGAGCCCGGTAGGATTGAGCTCCATGACCAAGCTGGCTCCCGCGCGCCTGGCTGGTTTCGTCATGGGGCTCTGGTTCGCCGCCACGGCCATCGGCAACTATATGGCCGGCCGCATGGCGTCCCTGTACGAATCCACGTCGATCTCGACGCTCTTCGGGATCGCCGCTGTCTTTGCATTCGGCGCGGCCCTCGTGCTGGCACTCCTGATCAAGCCGACCGTGCGCCTGATGTCGGGCGTGAAGTAGCTCCGCGAAATAGTTCCGCCTCGCTATCCGATTTCCTCACGCCTTCGGCAACGGGAACGCGGGCGTGGCACTCGAGCGCAGCTGGAACATCAACCAGATTCCTTTGTCGATCGCGCTGAGCGGGAATACGGCCTTGCTGAACAGGGTTGACCAGTCGCAGCAGAAAAGGCCGAATCTTGCCGCGCCCAATACGACCTACAACGTGAACAGCCCCGGCACATCGGCCAGGTTTACCGGCACTCTCGGGGACTCTCAAACTTCGGCAGCGCCGACGCCAACGTTCAGGGGTCCATCCGCGTGGAGTTCTAATACCTGCTAAGATTCCGAAGGAGAACCGCATATGAGCGAACCCGAATCGAAGAAAAACAGTGACGCGATCTTCAATCCGGCACGGAGAGATTTCGCCAAGATGGCCTTGGGCGGAGCGGCGTTCCTGTCGTCCGCCCGCGTCGGCTCCGCCACGCTGCGCCCCATCCCGCCGGGCATCAAGATCGGTACCAGCGCGGGCCAGCCGACCCCCGAGAACATGCTCTACCTCAAGCAGCTCGGGGTGACCTGGGTAAGCCTCGGGGCGACGCCTGAAACCGCCACCGCCGAGGGCTTCATCAAGATGCGCGAGCAATGGGAAGCCGGCGGCTTCAAGGTCTATAACATCGGGAGCGGAGTTGGGCCGAGCGGCAGTCTCCATAACATGCCGGAGGTCACGCTGAATCTTCCCGGACGCGACCAGAAGATCGAAGAGTATTTGAATTACATCCGGTACCTCGGCAAAGCCGGCATCCCTTACTCCACCTACGCCCATATGGGTAACGGCATCTGGCGCAGCGGCCGCGAGACTTTGCCCCGTGGGTATTCCGGCGCCACCTGCGATTTGTCCAGTCCTGATTTGCGGGGAAGCTGGGGCGGAAAGACGTATACGGAGCCTCTCTCCCACGGCCGCGTGTTCACCAAAGAGGAAATCTGGGACAACTACACGTACTTCATCAAGAAGGTGGTCCCGGTCGCCGAGGAGGCGAGCGTGCGAATCGGTATCCACCCGGACGATCCGCCGCAACCGATACTCGCGGGTGTCCCGCGCTGTATTTTCTCCAACTTCGAGGGTTACAAGAGAGCCGTGGAGATCGCCAACAGTCCCAACGTGGGCGTGTGCCTGTGTTGTGGATCCTGGCTGGAGGGCGGCAAAATGTCGGGCAAGCATCCAGTGGAGATGATTAAGTACTTCGGTGGAATGAAGAAGCTCTTCAAGATCCATTTCCGCAACGTGAGCGCGCCCTTGCCGCATTTCACCGAGACCATGATAGATGACGGTTACTACGACATGAGCAAAGTGATGAAGGCCCTGGTGGACGTCAAGTTTGAAGGGATCGTGATCCCCGATCATATTCCGGGGTTGGGCAGTGACCCGGCAGCGGAAGGCAGGGGACGCGGTGGGGCGGGAGCAGGGGCAGGCAGAGGACCTGGACAAACGTTCCGGCCCAACCCCGCTCTGGCCTACTTACTCGGTTGCATGAACTCGATGCTAGTCGCGGCTCAGGGCAATCAGCATAAAGCCTAGTCTCCTGGTGGCCCAGCCACTCGGGTCTGCCGAGTCCAGACTCATCGGGACCTCAGCCTGATCTCAGGAGTGAGGTAGCCCCAGTTCTTCCCGAATCGCCGAGAAGTCGAAAGCCGCCTCCCCCTGCTTGCGCTCCCGTTCCTCGCCGTTTTCCATCGTGCGGATGAGATTCTCCACGTCGCGGCGCCCGGATTTGGTGGCCAGCGCCTCGCGCGGCGTCTTTCCCTTCAGCGCGGGTAGCGGCGTGTCGGCCCATGTCGCGTAGTGTTCCGTCTTGTGCTTCAGCACCGCCTCGCGCACCACTTCCGGGGGAATCGCCGCCGGTTTCTCCTCCGGCGGCCCCTCGCGCTTAACGCGCCGCATGGCCGCTTGCGCGGTCTCGATGGAATCTCCCAGGTGCTCGAGAAATGCGCCGGCGCCGGCTTCCAGCAAGCGGCGTCCACGCTCCATGCGGCCGCGCGAGTTGCACTCCAGCCGCAGCCGGCCGTTGCTCATTTCGATGTGGCCGTAGGCGCGGCGCGGCCCCTCCTTTCCCGTCTCCAGCCAACCGAAATGGCGGAGCCCCTCGGCGTCGTCTGACGATGTTGTCTCCTCGAGGCCATTGATGGCGGCAATTGCGGCCGCGGTGGAGTCTTCATCGCGCACGCGGTACGTGGCCACGCAGAATTCGATCGAGTCGCCCTCCGCGTTCACCATCTGGATGCCCCCTACCCGGTCTTCGTGCATTTCGCGGATGAGCCGATGCCAGGCGTGGCTGTTGACCCGGACGAAGTCCGCGGGGGCCTGTTTGTCCTTCCGGCCCTCTTCTTCGATGAAGCGGCGCAACTCCGGGAGCAGCGGCCGAGGAACCAGGATCCCGTTGCCGCCGAACAGCCACCGGCCTTCGAATTGTTCGACCCGGTTCATCACGCAATCCCACCGGACCAGCTCGCGAGACGCGCTTACGTCGTTGACAAAAAACCGGTCGCCGGCCAGCAGATCCTCCAGTTCCACCCCCGATCCCTCTTCCACCCGCTGCACCTCGAACAGGCCGTAACGCGCCGCGCGCCACGATTCCAGCATCGCCCGCTCGCGCGCCGGGAGCCTCGGACCGCGTCTTTTGAGATACTCTTCCACCACCGTCCGGCCCGTGCTCGCCGGCCGGAAATCGTAGACGTACCATTCGAAGAAGCCCGCGGCCCCCATGGATTCCGAATCCAAATCGCCAGGATGCTGGTCGAAGTAGAGGCGGGTGGCTCTCAGGAAGTCCTTGCGGCCGATCCAGTCCTGGGAAGCTCCGATGACGTCGTCGAACACCTTCTTGTAGAGCGGGTCGCCGGGCGGAGGTTCGGGTTCCGCATCCCGGGCGTCCCGCCTCTGCCCGGGCTCCGTCCGGGCGGCGGACCGCTCCTCCTCCTCATCCGAAACCAGGTGGCACTTCTTGTACTTCTTGCCGCTGCCGCACCAGCACGGGTCGTTGCGGCCCGGCTTCACCGGTCGCCGGACAGGCTCGTCTTCGTAGCCTTCCTCTTCCTCTTCGTCTTCCTCGCCCTCGTCATCCATGTAAACGCGGTGGAGAACGACGTCCTCGATATCCAACTGATCGATCTCTTCCCGAACCAGGTTGGGAACGAAACCCGCCCGCTCTTCGCGCAGCCACTTGCGGTCGTGTGCGGGCAGCAGTCCTTCGTAGTGCGCCATCAATGCCAAGTCCTGCGCCCGCTGGCCGCGTTCGTACAGAACATGCTCCACCGCCATCAGCAGGTAGGCCGCATCGCCGTGCTCAGTGAAGTCGGAAAAGCCCCGCAGCAACTCCGGGGCTGCCTCCTGGACGTCCACCGATTCCGGCAGCAGTCCGAGGTGTTCCGCAATGCCGCAGCGCATCGACAGAGGCGCCGTGGGGATGGCCGCGCGCAACTTCGCAAAACGTCTCGGACGGGAAGCGCTGCCCGATTCGCCGTATGGCCCACTGGGCGTGCAGAAAGAGCGCGTCGTCGTCCAGCATCGACAGCTCCAGCAAGTCATCGAGGAGGTCCGCGCTTCCGAGTTCGCCCAGCAGCGCCACGACGAACCTGAGGGCCTCCGCGGAAAGGTTATGCTGCAATCGGCTCCACTCCCCGAGGGCCGCGCGCAGAATTGGCACGCAGGCGTCCGCATTCTCCCGCAGACGCTCCAGCACATCGTGGCTGACGTCGTCGGGAGCCTGGCGCTGGAGATCGTGGAAAATCCAGTAGGGGCGCAGGCGGCCGGCCACTTCCGGCGGCTCTGACTGGTTTTTGGTTCTAGCTTCCAGGACGCTGGCGAATAACTCAAGGTCTTCGGGATTCTTGAAGTCGAAAGGCAGTCCCTCGAGGTCGCCGCGGAGCTGCCCGGCGATTTCATCGTCCACCTCCCCCGCCACGGCCATCTTGGAAAAGGCGAGCACCTTCAGTGCCACCGCCAGCGGATCCTGGGGATCGCGCACGCCGCGAACGCCGCCCAACGACATGTAGAAGGTGTAAGAACACGGCCCGCGCTCCAGTCCCTGCCAGTAGAGAGACTCGGCGGCATCCAGGTTGCCGGCCGCGGCCTGTTCCTGACCCAAAAACAGATAGGGCAAAAAATGTTCGGGATCGACGGCGTGCATCTGCCGCGCCCCTTCGATTTGGCTCACGGCGCTCGAGTCTATGGCGCGGACGATTTCGGCGATCTGCTTCCGTGTCGCTTCGGGTACGAGTATCATCGCTGTGCGTTTGCTTTAGAAACCTTCCCACACGAAGGCCGAAAACCGCCGGATCGTGCGGAAGCCGACCCGCTCGTAAAGCGCGACGGCGTCTTCGTTGGCGGCTGTCACCGTGAGGCTCGCGGAGCGGCAGCCCATTTCCTTCAGCGTCTTCAGCGACTGGCGCAGAAGCGCGTGGCCGATCCCCGTGCCGCGAACCGAAGGCGAGACGCAGATCTGCGTGATGTGGCCGCTCTCCGGAGCCACGAGGCTGGCCAGCGAGATGCCGCACAGATGGCCGGTCGCGGCCTCGAACGCGGCATACGACGCCGGCCGGTAGAAGGCGCCGCATCCGGGATACTGCACGATGTTGTACAGGAACTTTCGCGCCCCGCCCGGCGTCCGGTACTGGTCGTTGATGCGGCTGTCGATGTGGCCCAGGTAAGCGGCCGAAATCAGGTGGGCGGCGGCCTCCTGGTAATGGTCCGTCCATTTCTCCAAGTACATCGGCCGCCGGACTCGCCCTTCCGCCAGCGCCGCGCCGCCCAGGTCGATCCGCATGAAGTTGCGCTCGAAAACACTCAGGCAACCGGCATGCGGCAGCCTGCGGCCGGGCGGGAGCGTCAGCATCATCAGCTGCGATTCGATGCGATCGATAGACGGGCAGCCCATGATGGCGTCGAGCGACGCGGCCATCAGGTGGTTCTCGCGCTCCGGCGTGCGCCAGGCGCGGCGCACGTAGAGGTCGCCGATGAGACCTTTGCTGTCCTCCAGCACGTAGTACAGGTAGCCGGCCACCTCGCCGTCTTCGATCAGCGCCGCGCCGCTCAGCGCGCGGAGATCCACGAAGCGCCGCACCAGGTCGGCGGACTTTTCGAAGTCCCACTCCAGCTCGCTGCGCCAGGCGGCGGTTTCTTCGGCGAGCAGACCTTCGAGGTCCCGCGCGGAAAGCCGCCGCAGGTCGACCAGGTCCGCCGGCCGATTGGGTGCCGGATGCAGCCGTGCAGCCATCGAGATGCCTGCCTATTGTACTCCGTACATCGCCCGAAAGCCCAACTGCTGTTTCACGAAATCGCGCGGGTAGGAGATGGTCACCGACTCCACCTTGCCGCTATCCAACTTCGCCGCTACGTCCGCGTAAATGCCGCACCAGTACATGGGAACATCGAGTTTCTCATACCGCGCCAGGACCTGGTCGCGCAGGGCCGGGTCGAAATGCACTCCGTACCGGTCCACAAGCGCTTTGATGGCGGCGTAGTCGCCTTCCGCTTTGATGCGCATCAGCTCGGCCAGCAGCATGCCCACACCCTTGCGCATCTGGTCGAAATCCTTGACCACCATGTAAGTCTTGCCGTTGCGCTCGACTTTTTCGATGGAGCCCGTCTTGTCCATGATGTAGTTGGCGATCAATTGCCGGTTGCGCTGGTGGTCTTCTTCGATCGTGTCGCCGTGCGGGATACGCTGAAGCTGGGTCAAGGCGACGCGCGCGGCGGTGCAGTACATGGCCTTCGCGACATCCGGACTGGACACCAGGCCCAGCTCCTGGAGCTTGGGATCGGAAACGTTCCACAGCGCCATGAGGTCGGCGCGCGCCTCTTCGAGCGTGGAGAAGTACTCCTTGAGGTAAGCCTCCGAGCCGCCTGCGAGCTTGGGGTTGAGCTTGCCGGAGCCGTGGCCGATGACCTCGTGCAGCGCGGTCATGAGGTCCGAAGCCTCCTCGCCGTACTTCTTTCCGATGGCGATCTCCTCCGGCGAAGCGGCGAACTCTTCCAGCGGGCCGAAGCCGGTGCCCTGCCGCAACGTGCGCGAGCTGCCCGTAAACAGGAAGCTCTTGCTGCCGTACTTCTCGCGCACTTCGTTTTCATTCGGCAGATTGTCGCCCGTGGTGTTCACGTGGAAGTCGCCGGTTTCGATGACCGACTCGACCGCCTTGGCCAGCGGCGGCTTCACGTCCTGCTTCTTATATTGCGGAGCCCACGGCGCGCGCTCTTCGAAGTACTGCGCATTGTCGGCCAGCTTCCCCATGAGCTGGGTCATCTTCTGGTCGGTGATGGTGACGAAGCTCTGCGACGTGCCCTTGGCGGCGCGGGCATCGCGATACACTTCGATGAACCCGTTGGCGAAGTCGACCGGCGGATTGCCCTGCACCCAGGCGATGCCGAACTGGATCCAGTCTGCCGGATCGCCCGTCTGGTAATAGCGGATGAGGGCGGCGATCACCGGCTCCTGGCCGGGCTCGGCATACTCCCGCGCCTTTTCCAGGTACTCGTTGGCCTTCTTCAGGTAGATCGCGTACATTCCCGCCGGGATCTTTCCGTCGGGGGTCCCGGCGCGGTAGACCTCTTCCACCAGCTTGCCGCCGGTCTTCACCAGCCGCGAGTTCAAGGGGTACCGGTCGTGGAAGTTCTTCAGGTCGGCCACGCTCACCCCCGAATAGAAGTTGTTGGCGCTGGCCTGCAGGATATCGAGCGATCCCTGCGGGCTTTTGGCGGTGATCATCGGCTGGAATTCAGCGTCGAAGATCGACGGGCGTAGCGCCTCCATCTCTCGGTCCAGGTCGCCCTGGTTGTGGATGGCCGCGCCGTACGCGCACCTCTTGAAGCCGCCCGCGCTGAGGGCGGCCGACGCGGCGGTCTTCAAGTCGTCGAAAGAGAATTCCGGCAGGAATTTCTGGGCGGTCATCTCGTTGTGGTTGCCGCGATTGGCCCAGAAGAGCTTGGTGAAGTCCGTGATCTTGCGAAGCGCCTGGGCGTCCGCGCCGCCCGCATGCAGCAGGATCTCTTCGAGCAGATATTTCTGGCGGAGGCCGAAGATGGAGTTCTGGTCGTAGTTGATGGGATCGATAGCGATGGAAGCCTGGGTCAGCCAGTAGGTGAGCGCCTGCTGGCGCGGCGAAAGCTGCTTGAAGCTTTCGGCTTCGAGTTGCACGAATCCCGTGGCGCCTACGCGGTCGACGAGCACGCGGTTACCGGCGCGGTCTTCGGCGACCCGCGGGGAGCACCCCGCCAGGAGTGCCAGCACGAGAATCGGCGCGGAGCGGACCATACCACCTCTTTCTATCTTTATGGTAGCGTTGACCGGGGGCCCACGACCAGCGAGCCATGTCTCCGAGCGATGCCGACATCCATCACGTGAGCGACACGGCCCTGATGGTGGCTGCCTGCCGGGCCCTCGAAACCGACCGCCCCGATGGGCTCGTGCGCGACCCGTTTGCCAGGCAACTTGCCGGCGAGCGCGGGATGGCCATCGCGCAGGGCCTGGCGCAAACGCGCGGAGACGGGCGGGGCCTGGACATGATGCGCTTCGGCGTGGGGGTCCGCAGCCGTTTCATGGACGAACTGGTTCTCGACGTCACCACCCGGCGGAATGTCGCGGCGGTGCTCAGCCTCGGAGCGGGCCTCGATTCCCGCCCCTGGCGGCTGGATCTCCCGGAGCACGTGCGCTGGATCGAGGTCGATTTCCCCGCCATGCTGGATTACAAGGCCGCCATCATGGTCCGGCATCAGCCCAAGTGCCGGATGGAGCGCCTTTCGGCGGACCTGAACGACGCTTCCCAGCGAAGCGCCGTGTTCGCCGCCGCGGGCAGCGCTCCCGCCCTGATGATCACCGAGGGCCTGCTCATGTACCTGCCCGCGGATACGATCGACGCCCTGGCCGTCGAGCCCCCCCGGATGAGCGGGATTCAATACTGGCTGACGGACCTGATCTCGACGGACCTCCGTGGGCTGGCGCAGATGGATTGTCAATCGATTGACAACGTCCGCGCGGCCGGCCATCTGAACGGCGAGCAAATTCTCGAAATCGCTCTGCGCAACGGCTGGACATCCGCCGAGTGGCGCAACTACGTGATGGACGCCTGGCAGGCGGCGCCGGAGCGGGTCCAGGAACTCGCTCGAAGCGCGTCCGCTTCGGGAAAGACGCTGTCTCCCCCTCCGCCCGGTGACCCCAGCGGCGTGCGCCTGTTCGCGCGGCAATAAATGACTCACGTCCAGTGCACCTGCTCCTCGGACTCCACCTTCTTCTCGTCCAGTTCGATGCCGTAACCCGGAGCGTCGGGCAGCGCGAAGTGGGCATTCCGCAGCACCAGCGGATTCTTCTCGAAGTGGTAATACGACTGCATCTTCAGGATCAGGTACTCCGCCAGAGGGCAGACGGCGGGAGACTGGCTCGCGATCAGGTGCAGCGCCGCGTGGAGGCTGTGCCCGTGCGGGATCACTGGCACGTCGAAGATGGAAGCCAGCACGCAGATCTTCTGCAGCTCGGTGGTGCCGCCGCACCATTCCGGATCGCACTGCACCACGCTGAGCGCTCCCTCCTTCAGGTAGTCGTACACCTCCCATCGCCCCTGGATGTGCTCGCCTGAAGCGATGGGGATGGTGGTGCCTTTGCGGAGCTGCGCGAAGCTGTCGATCTTCTCGGCTTGCGTGGCTTCCTCGATCCACCGCGGCCGGTAGCGCTCCACCTGTTTGGCCCACTCCAGCGCGTAGGTCAGGTCCCAGCCGCTGTAGACGTCGAACATCAGCTCCGTCTCTTCCCCGACGGCTTCGCGCAGGAGGCGCACCAGCTCGACGTTCTTCTTCAGCCCCTCGTAACCATCGCCCGGGCCATACGCCAGGAACCACTTCTGATAGCGGAAGCCGTCTTTCTTGACCTGGGCCGCGCGCGACTGCGCCTTGTCCGGCTCGAGCGAGTATCCCAGGCAACTCGCGTAAGCCTCCACCGTGGAGCGCGTGGGCCCGCCCAGCAGGCGGTACACCGGCGTCTTGAAGTAGCGCCCGCGGAGGTCCCACAGGGTGTTATCGACGGCGCTGATGGCCATCAGGAAATGGCCGCGCCGCGCGTGCCGGTTGGAGCGGTACAACTGGTCCCACAGCTTCTCCTGCGCCAGCGCGTCCTTGCCCATCAGGAACGGCCGCAGTTGCTCGTCCACCACGATCGCGACCTCCTTGTCGATGGGCCCGTAAAATCCCTCTACACCGGCGTCGCATTTGATCTTGAGGTACAGCGCGCTCACCGCGGGCTTCGCGGTAGTGGGGTTGGGACTGTCGTGGTAGGGCGCCGGGCGGAGTTCGTCGTAGATGTACAGCGGGTTGGCCTGGTACTGCTGGTCGATGCCGCGCTCGGTCTCCCGATGCCCGCGCACCTGCCAGATCTCGACCGCGGTGATCTTCGCGGGCTTGGTTTCGGCGAGCGCGGCGAGCGCCGGCAAGGTCGATAGGAAACCGCGTCTTGTGAATGAGTGGCCCATATGGATCAATGCTCCGGTTGAATCTCCAGGTAATCCAGCGCGGCGGTCTCGCCTCCGTCGGGCGTGCCTTCGATCGCGATCTCATCTCCCGGCCGCAGCGCAATGCCGCGGACCAGCCGCCGGCTCGACGACGAAGAATCGATTCGGCGCGACGGCACACGATCGTCGGCGATCCACTGGTCGATCACCTGGCCGTCCACCCGCAAACGGAAGCGCGACGCGCCGTTATTCTGATCGAAGTATCGGACGCCGAGGGTATACCAGCCCGCCGCGCCATCGAAACGCAGCTTCGCCGTGCAGGCGCTCGCGGGGCACGAAACAGCCTTGCCGCCGGAAGCGTCCTCCCACGGCGTGACGTCCGTGACCTTGTAGCCTTCCAGCGCCATGGCCTCGGCTTCGAAGCGTCCCGGATAGTGGCCCACGCGGCCTTTTGCATCCGGGATGCCGGAAGCCTTCAGGAACCAGTTGGCGACGGCGTCGCGCCACACCTCGGCCTGGCCGGCCTGATACTCCAATTGCGCCAGCACTTCGTGGTAGCGCCGCTCGTCGACGCGGCCTTCGAGCGATTTCCAGTCTCGCCAGTACCCTTCGACCGCGTCCGCCCCTTCGTAATGCGAATCGTAAATGTACTGGATGACCGTCTTGCCCGAATGCAGCTTGTAGGTGTAGGGCACGTGGTGCAGGAACAGCAGCAGATCGTCCGGGCAGGTTTCGAGCGATTCGTAAACCCGCGCCACCGAGGGCCGGTACTGCCCGATGTACCCCGTGCCCGTGGCCGACGTGCGGTCCATGCCCACGCCCTGTTCATCCGCGCGGTGCCACTGGCCCCAGCCGTTGCGCTCGGAGGCTTCCACCGCCACGCCGTAGTGGTTGCCCACGATGTCGGTGAGGGTTTGCAGTCCGAGCGGGCCGGTGTAGTTTTCGTACGTGCGCCACGAGCCGAGCTGAATGCGCATGATAGTCTCGGCCACGCGGGCATCGCTGCCGAACGTCAGGCGCGTCCATTCCGCGGCGATCTGCTGCGCGCTCAGATCGGGATTCCACGCCAGGCGGCCGAAGCCGTAGAGGTTGGCCAGCGAGAGGTGATTGCCCATCCAGTTCTCGTCGAGCCCCACGTTGGCGACCCCCACGAACCCGCCGGACGGCCGGTGGAACGTCTTGCCGGCTACCAGCGCTTTCACGGGTGTGGGGGCGCTGCCGGCGTGCAGGTCGAAATCCAGCGCCTCCTTCCACATGGGAACCAGGAAGACGGTATGCCGCGCCTGGCCGAAATATTCCTGGGTAATTTGCAGCTCGATCGCCTGGTTGGTCTTCTCCAGCGCGCCGAACAACGGCGACGCGGGCTCGCGAACCTGGAAATCGATGGGACCGTGCTTGATCTGAATGACCACGTTGTCGTCGAACTTGCCGTCGAGGTCGTGGAAGTTGTCCCAGGCGGCGCGGCCGCGATCGTTCTTCATGTTACGCCAGTCCATGCGATGGTCGTAGACGAAGCCGCGGTAGAAGAACAGGCCGCCGTGCGGCTTCAGCGCGCGCGCCACCACGTTGGCGGCGTCGGCATGAGTGCGGCCGTAAGCGGAAGGGCCGACGCGGCCTTCGGAATCGGCCTTCAGGACGAAGCCGGCCAGGTCCGGAACGGCGCGGTAGATTTCATCGGTCTTAGCCTTCCACCATGCCACCACACGCGGGTCGAGCGGATCGAAAGTGTCGAGGCCGCCCACGGTTTGTGGGCTGCCGAAATCTACCGCCAGCACCGCCTGCACGCCCCACGGGCGGAGCGCCGCGGCGACGCGCGCCACCTGCGGCAGGTACTCCGCTGTCATCACGCGGCGATCGGCATTCACGTTGTTGATGGAGCAGCCGTTGATTCCCACCGACGCCAGCAGGCGGGCGTAATCGCTCACGCGGATCGAGTCCTCGCGTGCTTGCGCCTGGTCCCAGAAAATCGAGCGGCCGCCGTAGCCGCGCTCGATCGAGCCATCCAGGTTGTCCCACTGGTTCACCCAGCGGGCCGGCGCATAGGGCGCTTCGCGGCTGTCAACGATCTTCTCCCCCAGGGCCATCTTCCGCAGTAGAGCGAAGGTTCCGTAAAGCACGCCGCGATCGTTGGAGGCGGTGATAAAGGTATACAGACGCGCCTTGCTGATCGACCAGGCATCGAGTGGCCAATCGCTACCGTCTGGGACGTAGGCGCCGCGAAGATCGTGGATCGTCCCCAATACAAATGCTTTCTCTTTCGGCAGCCCGGTCTCGGAGCGCAGAATCCTTCCCGTCATGCCGCGCACGCCGCGGATCAATTCATCGCGCGCGCTCGCGATCAATGGCGAGTCGCTCAACGTAGCCACCACCGCCGGCATCTCTGGATCCGATGCGACAGGCGCATACCGCAGCCACGCGTCGTACCCGCTTTCAGCGTGCAGCGCGGCGGCAAGCAGCAAAGCGAACCACTTCATATCTTCACCCCCCGGGCGTCGTTCGGGTCGGCCCAGCGGTCGTTGGGAACAATTGCAGTCCAACCCGGGCGTCCCGGGTCCCGATCATAAGGATACCCGCCGAGGCGCTGATACAGTTCGTGATACTCGCGCAGCTTGTCGCGATCGAGCTTCACACCGAGGCCGGGCTGGTCCGGCACGCGAATCGCACCATGCTCGTAGCGCATCGGGCCGCCTTCGATGATGTCGTCCGTCAAATGGTGGTAGTGGGCGTCGGCCGCGAACGTGAGGTTCGGCAGCACCGCGCCCAGGTGCAGCATGGTGGCCAGCTGGATGCCCAATTCGCCCGAGGAGTGGACCGCCACGCCGAACTGGAAGGTTTCGCAGACCGCCGCGGCCTTCACGCACGCGCGGATTCCGCCCCAAAACGTGGTGTCGAGCAGGATCACGTCCACCGCCGGATCGAGCACGTTGGCGGAGAGCTGCTCGAAGTTGACCACCACGGTGTTGGTGGCGAGCGGGACCCGCACCATCTGCCGCGTGCGCCGCATGCCGTTCAGGCCGAAGACCGGGTCCTCCAGGTAGTCGTTGCGCAGCCCTTCGATGGCCTGGCCGAAGCGTATGGCCTGCTCGGTGGACCAGACCGCGTTGGGGTCGAATCGGAACGATCCTTCGGGGAAGGTAGCGGCGAGCGCGCGATACGCTTCCAGCTCGTAATCCTGCGGGAAAACTCCGGCCTTCAGCTTGAAGGTGGTGAAGCCGAAGCGCCTCTGAAGCGCTCCTGCATGGGCCACGAGTTGATCGAAGGTGCGCACCTCGCCGGCGCCGGTGGCGGGATTCGCGTAGCGGAAGAAACAGTAAGCCGCGAACGGCACGCGGTCTCGCAGGCGCCCGCCCAGAATGTCGCAGACCGGCACGCCCCACGCTTGTCCCAAAATGTCGAGGCAGGCGAACTCCAGCGCGGCCAGCACCTGTGTCCGGTTGTTGTACAGAGAAGCCGTGGGGTTGGCGATGAGGAATCGCATCTCCTCCAGGCGCGCCGGATCGTGCCCCACCAGGTACGGCTTCATGGCGCGGAAGGCCGCCTCCGCCGATTCGCCGCCCCCGCCCATTTCGCCCAGTCCGACGAGCCCGTTATCGGTCTCGACTTCGACGATCGTGCGGACAAATCGGCCCCAGTGGCATCCGTTGGCGTGCCGCAACGGGGCCTCCAGCGGGACCGTAACAGTGGTGGCACGGATATCCCGGATTTGCATGAAACTTCATGATACTTCCCTGGCGCGCGGCCGGCGCCTGGACCCGTGACCGTGATCCGGGGCGCCCTCTCGAGCAGTCATCGTGTCGCCCCAGCCTGCATCGACGGCAACAACTCCTCGAGCCGGTTGTAACCTGCCGCCATACCGTGCTCCATTCCGGACCTGCGGGCAGTGTCGCGGGCTTCCATCGACTCGTAGAGCACCGTGATCGTGATCTTGGTGATGGCGCCTTCCTCGATGAACACCGTTCGGTCCAAGGCTTCGCCCCCGTACCAGGATTCGTCGAATTTCTCGGTGGCGACGAGCCGCTCGGGCGGCACGATCTCGCGGAATATTCCACCCATTCCCATTTCTCTTCCATCCGCCTCATGCCGCCAGACATACCGATATGCGCCGCCGGCCTTGAGATCGATTTCGCAAACGGGCATGGTCCATCCCGGCGGTCCGAGCAGCCAGCGCCTGACTGATTCCGGTTTGGTGAAGGCATCGAATACCAACCCGCGCGGCGCATGGAAATCGCGGGTCACCTGGATTTCGCGATCGCTGGGCGTAGATACCGTGAAGCTGTCGGGATAAAACATTTGGGCTCCTTTACCGTTTCCTGCGGGCGGACCGCCTGCCTTTCTTCTCCGTGGATTTCAACTCGTCCAGCAACCCATCCAGCCGCTGGAAGGAAGCCACCCAGAATTGGCGATAGTTCGCCAGCCATTGGCTGGCCTCTGCCAGCGGCCTGGCGTCAAGCCGGCTCGGCCGCCGCTGCGCGTCGCGGTCGCGGGAAATCAGGCCGGCGCGCTCGAGCACCTTAAGGTGCTTTGAGATTGCCGGCTGAGTCATCGCGAACGGCGCGGCCAGTTCGGTGACCGACGCCTCACCCGACGCTAGCCGCGCGAGGATGGCGCGCCGCGTAGCATCCGAGAGCGCCGCGAATGTGGCGTCCAGGCGGGCGGGCGCCAGGCTCCTATAACCACCTGGTTCCATAACCAAACAGTAATTTACTCGGAATCGAATGTCAAGCCTTCGATAGGAACTCGTGGACCTCCTGCCTGTCACAAGCGATGGCATTCCAACCCTGGCTGGGCCCGGAAGCGGGAAAGCGATCTGTAAGATAGAATCAACGGTCTACAGATCTGCCTCCCGCAGGAAACGGAAGAGTGGGAAGTAAGCCATGATCCTGAATCCGGCACAGCGTCCGGCATGGTCACGGTATGTCATTGCCGTACTTGCCGTCGTCTTGGCCGCCGCCGTGCGAGCAGGGCTCCTGGGAACTCTGGGGACACGGGCCCCCTTCGTTACCTTTTATCCCGCCGTGATCGTGGCGGCCCTGTTCGGAGGCCTTCCCGGCGGTTTGCTGGCAACCGCCCTTTCAGCTCTCACGGTTGCGTTCGCCTGGATGGAACCGGTTGGCCAATTCTCCATCCGCGATACCGCCGATTGGCTGAGCCAGGGTGTCTTCGTGATGAGTGGCGCCGCGATTTCATTGGTCACCCAGGCGATGCAGCGCGCTCAGGCACGAGCCGGCGAAGCGGAGGCGCAGATCACACTGGCCACGGAACGCAGCCGGGCGGCGGAGGAACTGCACCGCCACAAGCTGCTGGCCGAGCACAGCCGGGACATCATCCTGTACCTGCGGCGCGCCGATGGGCGCATCCTGGAGGCAAACGCCGCCGCAGCGGCCGCGTACGGCTACACGCGCGACGAGTTACAGTCGCTCTCCATCCGCGTGCTGCGCGCCCCCGATGCGCCCGGATCGCTCGAGGACCTGATGGCGGAGGCCGACACCGTCGGCGCCACGTTCGAGACGGTCCACCGGCGCAAGGATGGCAGCACCTTTCCGGTGGAGGTCAGATCTCAGGGCGCGACGATCGCCGGCACGCGCACCCTGATCAGCGTGATTCGCGACATCACCGAGCGCCACCGGGCCGACGAAACGCTGCGGGAAAGCGAAGCCGTTCTGCGCAGTTTCTTCGACAGCGCGGGGATGATGCGGGGCATCGTGGACATGATCGATGGCCGCATCGTTCACGTTTCCTGCAATGCCTTTGCGGCGGAGGTTTTCGGAGTGGACCTGGTGTCGATCGCACGCAAGTCCGCAACCGACGCAGGCGCCGCGGAGGAGATGACGCAATGGTGGGGTGCCCTCTGCGAAGAGAGCAGGCGCACCGGCAAGCCCGTCTCGAAGGAAAGCGCCCGCCGGGGGGCGGACGGCCAGGAACGCTGGCTGCTGGCGACCGCCAGTTACCTGGGGACTAGTGGCTCCGAAAACCCGCGATTCGCGTACACGGCCCTCGACATCACCGATCGCAAGCGGGCCGACGAGGCGGTGCGCAAGAGCGAAGCAAGGTTGAGCACGGCGCTCGATCACCTTGGCGAAGGCGTGATCATGGCCACCGAGGCTGGAGAGATCTTCTATTGGAACCCCGCCGCGCGGGCGATGTTCGGCTTCGCCAGCGAGGAGGAGGGCCGCGGCCCTCTGAAAGAGGTCCCCAAAACGTTCCAGCTCCGCACGCCGGATAGTGGCCGGCTGCTCCCCTTGGAGGAGTGGCCCATGTCGCGCATCCTGAGGGGCGAAACGGTGCGAAACCTGGAGCTTCGCCTGCGCCGCCCCGACCGGGGATGGGAGCGCATCGTCTCCTATTCCGGCGCAATGCTGGAGACGGCGGGCGGCGAACGCCTGGCCTGTCTCTCGGTCTATGACCTGACCGAACAGCGCAGAGCTGAAGAACAACTGCGGCACCAGCGCGAGTGGCTGCGCGTTACCCTTACCAGTATCGGCGACGCGGTGCTGGCCACCGGCAACGATGGAAGGATCACCTTTCTGAATCCCGTGGCGGCCGGGCTGACCGGATGGAGCGAGGAGGAGGCGCTGGGCCAGCCGATTCAAGACGTGTTCCGGATCATCAACGAACAAAGCCGTGAACCCGCCGAAGACATCGCCGGCCGCGTGCTGCGGGAAGGACTTGTCGCCTCCCTGGCCAATCACGTGGCTCTGGTCACTCGCGACGGGCGCGAAGTGCCGATCGAAGACAGCGCGGCGCCGATTCGAAACGCCGGCGGTGGCGTGGACGGCGTGGTGGTCGTGTTCCATGAAGTGACCCAGAAGCGTCGCGCGCAGGAGGCGCTGCGGGCGGAGCGCGAGCGACTGCGCGTGGCGCTGGACGCCTCCAATTCCGGCATCTGGGAGTGGGACCTGCGGACCAATGAGAACTTCTGGTCCGAGGAGATGTGGAAGATTTACGGGCTGGAGCCGCATAGCTGCACTCCTTCCTACGAAGCATGGCGGCAGATCGTGATTCCCGAGGATCGGCCGGGGGCCGAACAGGCCGTGCAGGAAGCCGCGCGAAATGGCGCCGAGCTGAACGTGGAATTCCGCGTTCGCCGCCGCGACGGCGCCGAACGCTGGCTGATGGCCATAGCGCAGCCGCTACGCGATGCCGATGGCCAAACCACCCGGTATGTTGGGATCGCGGTGGACATCACCGATCGCAGGCGGGCCGAGGAGGCGCTGCGGGAGCGTGAGTCTCAATTGCGCACGCTGGGCGACAACTTGCCGGAAGGCGCGATCTACCGGTACCGCCACGATGCCAACGGCGAACCGCATGTCGATTTCATCAGCGCCGGCATCGAACGGCTGACCGGCGTGCCCGCGGCCGAGTTCATGAGCGATGCCGCGACGGTGGAACGATCGATCCTGCCTGAAGACGTCGATCGACTGCAGGCCGCGATCCGGTTGTCGCGCAAGCGGCTGTCGCGGTTCGAAGTGGAGGTGCGCCACAAACACCGCGCAACTGGAGAAACCCGCTGGTCTCTGTTGCGCTCGACACCCTCCCGTTGCCCGGATGGCTCCACGGTGTGGGACGGAATCGAACTCGACATCACCGAGCGCAAGCGGACCGAGGAGGCGCTGCGGGCCAGCGAGGAAGCCCTGCGGGAGAGCGAGGCCCGGTACCGGCGGTTGGTGGACCTGGCTCCCGAGGCGCTTCTGGTGCTGCAGGACGGACAGATCGTATACTGCAACGAAGCGGCCGCGCGACTCTACGGCGCGGAAAACACAGCGAAGCTGCTGGGCACCGGCGCGTTCGACAGGGTGCATCCAGACGATCTGCCCAGTGTGATGGAGCGCATTCGCGACGCGGAGCGAGGTGTCCGCCTGCCGGTCCGCGAGGCCCGCCATCTGCGGCTGGACGGAAGCGAGGTGGCGGTGGAGACGACCGCCGGGCCAGTCGAATGGCACGGGCGGCTGGCGATGCAAGTGTTCGTGCGCGATATCACCGACCGCAAGCGCGCCGAGGCGCGTCTCCGCGACGCACAGAAACTGGAAAGCCTCGGACTGTTGGCGGGCGGCGTCGCCCACGACTTCAACAACCTGCTGGTCGGCGTAGTCGGCAACGCCAGTCTGGCACGGGAGATGCTTCCGCCCGATCACCCCGTGGCCGAACTGCTGACCAGCGTCCTCAAGACCGGGGAGCAGGCGGCTCACCTGACCAGGCAGATGCTGGCTTACTCCGGTAAGGGAAGGTTCGTAGTCGAGCCGTTGGACCTCTCGGCTCTCCTCCCCGAAATGAGCGTCCTGCTTCGTCCGTCCATTTCCAAGAAGATCGCACTGCGCCTCGATTTGGAACACGATCTGCCGGCCATCGAAGCCGATCGCGGCCAGGTCCAGCAGGTGTTCATGAACCTGGCGCTCAATGCGGCGGAAGCGATTGGCAGCCACGAGGGACTGGTCACGGTCAGGACTTTCGTGCGGGACCTGGACGAAGGATATCAGCGGACGCACCCGGAGACCGTTGCGCTGACGCCGGGAGAATACGTTTGTCTCGAAGTTTGCGATACCGGTTGCGGCATGGACGAGGCGACCAAAGACAAGATATTCGACCCGTTTTTCTCCACGAAGTTCGTAGGGCGAGGGCTGGGTCTCGCGGCGGTTGCGGGCATCGTGCGCGGTCACAAGGGTGCGATCGCGGTGACCAGCGCGCCGGGCCACGGCAGTTGCTTCACGGTAGTGTTCCCGGCAGCCGCGCGGGCGGCCCGGGAGGCGCCTCTCGTTGTCCGCAACACGGCACTGCAAGGTACCGGAACGGTCCTCGTGGTGGACGATGAACGGATGGTGCGAGAGATGGTGAAAAGGGCGCTCGAACGGCATGGGTACACGGTGCTGCTGGCGGACAGCGGATTGGCGGCGATCGACGTATTGAGGAGACACCCCGGCGAGATCGCGCTGGTATTGCTGGATTTGAGCATGCCCCACATGAACGGTGAGGAGGCGCTTCCGGAACTCAGGAAGATTCGGCCCGAGGTCAAGGTCGTCGTCTCGAGCGGGTACAGCGAATCCGAGGCGATGGCCCTGTTCAAAGGCCAGCGGGTTGCCGGTTTCATTCAAAAGCCCTACACCTCGGAGGGGATCGCGTCCAAGGTGAAGGCCTGCGCCGGGTAGCCGGCGCGCGGGCGATCGGTTCTGGGGCGCCCGCCACGATCAGATCCTCCCGGCAACCTTGTACACGGCGAGCCCGATCCACTCGTGGAGGACATCGTCGTTGAGCGTCATCATCTTCGCGTTCGGAACCAGGACGGCCCAGCTGAAGTCGACACCGAGCGTGCGGTACGAGCAGGGAACGGCAGTCACGGCCAGCCCCTGTTTGCGAAAGCATCCTTCCGCGCGCCGCATGTGGTAGGCTTCGGTCACCAGTGCCACCTTGCGAATCCCGCGGCCACGAAGAAGCTGGGCGGTGAAGACGGCGTTCTCATAGGTCGATGAGGATCGGGCTTCGGTCCAGATCGCGTCGGGCGGCACACCTTCGGCTTCCAACACGTGCCGCATGAGGTCCGCGAGAGCTTCTACCGGGGCCGGCCCACCCGCCGCGATCACCGGCACGGCGCGCCAGTGCTTATACAGCCAGGCCGCATGGCGGCATCGCAGGTAGGTGTTCTGTTGCACCAGCGCTTCCGGTTGCGAGGCGTCGGCTGGAGATTCGGCGCCGCCCAGCACGACGATCGCATCGGCATCGCCGGCCGGGAATTGCGCCACCGGATAGTGCCACTCCAGCGTTCCGGACAGGAGCCAGGCCACGGGCATCCAGGACCACAGGAACAGGATCAGCGCCGCCACAGCCGCCAGCCGGTGGAAGCGCTTCGGACGGGCGAGCCCAATAGCAGCCGCCACCATCAGAGCCGGAAGCACCGGCTGGAAATAGACCATAAACTGCAATCTACCCTACCAGGCGTCGCGATTGGCGATCTTGAACCGGTACAGCGGCTTGTCGCGCTCGGCGGGATCCTGCTCGTACACCTGTTCGGTCTTCGCCGGATCGTAATCGCGCCACAACCACGCCAACGATTCCGGCAGGTCGAGCGCGGCCTGCGCGCTGTTGTGGGCCGCCTCGCCGAAGCGGAAATGGAAATCGTAGCCCTTCATCTTGAGCGAATTGGCAAGCTGAACGGCCTGCGCCGGCCAGCTCCCGGCCTGGTTCTCGATGTCTTCCATCCCGTCGCTCTGCCAGATGCGGATGTTCTTCTTCGGCTCGCGCCGGATGCGGAACGGGTAGATGTTCCCGCCGGCCATTGCAGCGCCGTGTAGCTGCCGATGGTCGAATGGACGCGGCTGAACTTGTCGGTGAAGTACCAGGCCACGTTCAGCGCGCAGATGGCCCCTGACGACTCTCCCGCGATCCCGCGCGAATAACCGTCCTGGCGCAGCTTGTAGGTCTTCTCAACCTCCGCCAACACCTCTTCGAGCAGGTAGTGCCCGAAGCGGTCCGAGACCGTATCATATTGAATGCTGCGCATGCCCTGGCCCGTCCCGGGAGAAATCATGACGTGGATCATGGGCGGGATCAGCTTCTGCTGCACCAGGTTTTCGGTCACGGTGAACAGGCGCAGCGCGGAAAGATCGCGGTTCACCAGGCCCTGCCCATCCTGCCACACCATGAGCGGCGCGGGGCGCGCCGGATCGACTCCGGGCGAGACGTAGACCCAGTAGTCGGAGGTCGAGCCGGGGTAGATCTTGCTGGCGATGGTTTTCTTCTCGGACAGCGTGCCTTGCGGGACACCCGGCCTCGGATACGAATCGGGGTTGTAGCCCGGGATGTCGCGGCGCGCGAAAAGCGGCTTGCCGTCCACGTTGAACTGCACCGAGTGCGTCACGCCGGTGCGCATCTTCAGCACGCGGTACCAGATGTTCGAATCCGGCAGGCGCAGCATGGCGGGTTGCGGCAGCCCGTCCACCACCAGCGCCGGCTCTTTGTCGCTCATGACGGCGAACAGGAAGTCCTGGCCCCACACCAGGGCCGCTCCCTGAGTTTTCAGGCCAGGGGCAACGGTGCCCAGCTGGTCTTTGAGCGATGGCGAATTGGAACGCGCGGCGGCAATAATGTTTTCGAGCGGATGCGTCTGGGCAACCAGCCCCGCGGCGGACAGGGACAGCCACATCATCAGTTTCTTCACGGACCCTCCTTCTTGCGTTAACGATTATAGTTGGTTCCGCCGCGGCCTTTGTGGGGCAGGATTGCATCCTGCGGCGGGTTGTTCAACCCGCCCGGCGAGCGAAGCTCGCCTGTTCCCGCCCCGTCGTCGAAACGTCTCAGCCGCTTCCGCTCATCGGGACGCTCCTTTTTTCGTGCTCCCTTGCGCGCGTCTCGTTTCCCTTCTTTCTTCCTGTGGCACACTCGTACATATGCAACGAATCCTGTGGATGCTGACGCTGGCGCTCACCCTCCGCGCCGCCGACGTCAACACGTTCTCCATCGTGGCATACGACGCGGCGAGCGGCGATTGCGGAGTGACCGTCGCCTCCCGGTACTTCTCGGTGGGCGCGGTGGTGCCGTGGGCCGAGGCCGGTGTCGGATGCATCGCCACCCAGGCCAACGTCAACGTGGGCTACGGGCCGCGCGGCCTGGAACTCCTTCGCCAGGGCCTCACGGCCAGGCAGGTCCTCGACAAGCTGCTGGCCGAGGACCAGTTTCCGCCCACCGACGGACGCCAGATCGCCATCATCGACCGCAAGGGCAACATCGCCACCTACACGGGACCGAACGCCCCCACATGGGCCGGCGACCGGCAGGGCAAAAACTGGTCGGCGCAGGGCAATATCCTGGTTGGTCCGCAGGTGCCCGAAGCCATGGGCCGCGCGTTCGAAGCGACCCAGGGCGAACTGGCCGAGAAGCTGTTCGCCGCCCTCAAGGCCGGCGACGATGCCGGCGGCGATTCGCGCGGCAAACAGTCCGCCTCCATGCTGGTGGTGAGCAAGGGCGGCGGCCGCAACATCAACAACGACCGCTACATCTATATCAACGTCGATGACAGCCCGCTGCCCATCCCCGAGCTCCGCCGGTTGCTCGACCTGAACCTCGGCCTGCTGTACCAGGAAAAGGTGGGCCGCCTCCGCACCGCCGGCAAGGACCGCGAAGCGCGGGACGCCGCCGCCAAAGTCACTCGGTACATGCCAACGGCGGAGTCCTACATGAGCCTGGGCGTCATGGATTACAGTCTGGGCGACAAGCCCGCCGCCCTGGCCGACTTCCGCAAAGCCCTGGATCTGGACCCCGCCATGCGCCGTCAGTTCGACCCCGCGGCGGGCGCCGCAACACCGGGGCGCGGCCAACGCATGCGCCCCATCCTGGAAGACAAGGAATTCCTGAAGCAATTGTTCCCGAAGAACTAAGACGGGTCGCGGCAACGGCCGGGGGCTCGTCCTGCCGATCGGTTACAAAGCCACGGATTTCACTTTCGTGCCAAATCCGGGAAATGGGATTCGTCAATGTGAAAACAAAGCACTTAACGTGTGGAAACGCGCTTGTATTTCCCCGCTGGTGGGAGTATGATTGCCTCTGCGATTATTGTTGAGAATCACACCAGATTATCGTTTGGGACCGCGCCGCATTCGCCACCAGCCGGTGCGGCGGGCAAGGGGATAACCGGTTCCGGCAAGTCAGCGGAGCCGATGCAAAGATAGAGGGAAATACATGTCGATTCGAAGCGTGACCACGCTGCTTCCGCTGCTAGCGCTCTCCATGGGGCTCTATGCGCAGGACCGCGCAACGCTGACCGGAACTGTAACGGATCCGAGCGGAGCGTCAATTCCCACGGCGACGATCCGGGCAACCAACACCGCCACCAACCAGACCAGCGAAACCAAGACCACCACGGACGGCGTGTACACCATTCCATACCTGAGCCCCGGGCTCTACGACATCGAAGTCGCGGCCGCCGGGTTCCAGACGCTGAAGCGGCAGTCCATCGTGCTGGAAGTGGCGCAGCGGTTGGTCTTTCCGGTGCAGTTGACGGTGGGACAGGCAACCACCGAAATTACGGTAACGGGCCAGCAGGAAGTCACCGAGACGGGCGACGCGAGCCGCGGCCTGGTGTTCGACCCGGTGAAGACTCAGGAGTACCCGCTGAACGGCCGGCAGAGCTACATGCTGCTGATGCTGACGCCGGGAGTGATCTTCACCCAGGAGCAGTTCGGCGCCAGCGGCTTTTCGGGCACGCGCGCGTGGGACGTGAACAACAGCTACAAGTTCAACGGGGCGCGGGCGGGCAACGGCAACAACGTATTCATGCTGAACGGGACGCCGATCAGCAACGAGGGCAGCACGTGGGAGTTCGCGCCGAGCATCGACGCCATCCAGGAATTCAAGGCGATGACCACGGTGTACGACGCCTCCTACGGCCACGAGGCGGGCGGCGTGGTGAACACCGTCATCCGAGGCGGCTCCAACAACTGGCACGGCGACGTCTACGACTACTTCCGCAACGCCGTTATGGACGCCAACAATTTCGGCAACAATGTGGCCGGTGCGCCCAAGGGGAACCACCAGCAGAACCAGTTCGGCGGCGTGTTCGGCGGGCCGCTGCGCAAGGACAAGGATTTCCTGTTCACCAGCTATGAAGGCTGGCAGGAATCCATCCCGTTCCCGGGCGGCGGCATCACGGACGTTCCGTTGGCCATGCGCGACGGCCAGCACTGGTCGCAGTTCGGGATGACCGTATTCGACCCGCTGACGACGCATGCGTGCGATCCCACCAGCGCGGTGGAACCGTGCACGGGGAGCAACGGGAGCGCGTACTGGCGCAATCCATTCCCGGGGAACGTGATTCCGCAGAGCCGGATCAGCCCGGTAGGGACGAAGATCCTCTCCTATCTGCCGGCGCCGAACTCGCCGGGGCAGGGGACAGGGGGCATTGCGAACGACTACCTGAACGCGGCGAATCACGGCCGCTACTGGTACAACCAGGAGATGGCGCGGTGGGACCACAACTTCGGGGAGAAAGACAAGTTCTACGCGCTGTTCAGCCAGTTCCACGGGTTCGAGTACCGGTCCTCGACGACGTATGCGCCGCCGCTGGCGACGGGCAACAGCGACAACAACCGGACGTTCACGGGTTTGAACCTGGACGAGACCCACATGCTCTCGCCCACCGCCGTGCTGGACGTCAAGCTCAGCTTCATGCGATTCGTGCAGTTGACGCCGGGCTACACGGCCGAGGCGCGGGCGATTTCGCCGGCATCGATCGGGATGACGGGAATGATTCAGGCGCCGACCGTCTCGGATGCGGTGATTCCGAACATCAATATCGGCGGCTTCACGGGCGCGCTGTTCGGGTCGGGCAGCATCAGTTGGTCGCCGTATAACCGCTGGGCGTTCATGCCGAGCGTGACGAAGACGAAGGGAGCCCACGCGCTGCGCTTCGGCTTCGAGTACGGATACGAGTCGCGCGGCAACGTGAGCCTGGGCAACGCCTACGGCAGTTTGACGTTCGGCAGCGGCTTGACCCAGCAGGCCACCGGCCACGCCTCCACCACCAACGGCGGCGTGGACCAATACATGGGAGTGGCGTCGCTGCTGCTCGGCATTCCCACCAGCGGCAACATCGACAACAACGCCACCAGCTACGGCAGCCGCCCCTACTACGCGGTGTATGCTCAGGACGATTGGAGGCTCACCCCCCGGCTGACGATTAACATCGGCCTGCGGTATGAACTCCAGCTCGGCTACCTGGAACGCTACAACCGCATGACCTCGCAATTCGACATCAGCACCAAGAACCCGCTGAGCGATCAGATCGAGGCGAAATGGAATCAACTCAAGGCCGCGTACGACGCCACCAATCCGGCCTATCCGTACCCAGCGCCGCCGCCGGCATTCTACGGCGTGTGGCGGTTCGCCGGCGTGGACGGGTATCCGCGGCGCCAGCACTACACCGACTACACCACCGGCGCGCCGCGATTCGGGTTCGCCTACAGCGCCAGCACCAAGACCGTGCTGCGCGGCGGCATCGGCGTGTTCTACCAGTCCGACACGGCCACCGGCAACAACCAGACGGGATTCAGCGCCAGCACCGGCTACCTCGCAAATGTGGCCAGCGCACTGATTCCGTCGGCTTGCGACAACAACAACTGCGCCAACGGAGCGCCGGTGGGGCCTTACTCCATCGTCAACCCATTCCCCAACGGCCTGATCTCAGCGCCCGGCAGCGCCAACGGGCTGCTGTCCAACCTCGGCCTGGGCAGCACCTCCAACCCGCTGCACTGGAAAACGCCGCGCACCTACCAGTATTCGTTCGGCGTGCAGCGCGCCCTGCCCAGGAACATGCTGCTGGACGTTTCCTTCGCAGGCAACTATGCCCTGTACGACCGCGACAGCCAGGATTTGGGCCACTTGCAGAACGCCGCGGGGTACGCCGCCCAGAACCTCGCGATCCAGGATCCGACCTTCTTCAGCCGGCAGCTTACCAACCCGTTCCAGGGCATCCTGCCCTCCAACACGAGTCTCGGATCGTCGGCCACGCAGAGCGCTTCGTCCCTGATGAACTACTACTCCATGTGGGGCGGCTATACCCAGGCCGACGTAGCGGACCGCAATTTCCGCTCCGACGCGCTCCAGGTCCGCTACGAGAAGCGCGCCCTGGCGGACCGCACCAGCGCCGCGGGCGTGCTGACGTGGGTGGTGTCGTGGACGTTCGGAAAGCAGTACTCGCGGACGTGCTGCATCGGGCAGAGCTGGTCCTTCGATACGGGCGCGTCGCTCGTACTGTCGCCCGATGGAAGCACGGGCAAGCTGGTCACCCATCCGAACCAGAACAACACCGACAACCTGGTGTACGCGCTGGATTCCAACCAGAAGACGCAGGAATTCGCGTTTAGCGGCGTATGGGACCTGCCCGTCGGCAAGGGCCGTTACTTCTTCAACTCGGTGCACGGCACGGCCGACAAGATCCTCACGGGCTGGACCATTCCGTGGACCGCCACTTATATTTCCGGATGGCCGGTGGGGCTGCCGGGTGGCATCAACTTCTGCGGCGACTACACGCACTACACCGACCCGTCGACCGGGCAGGTGGTCCCGCAGAACTGGAACCACTGGTTCAACAACAACCCCAAGTGCTACGCCAACTTCGCGCCCAACGTGATCAACTCCGGCCTGCCGCCGCGCTACTCCAACATCAATAACCCGGCGGCGGCGCAGTACAACGTGGCCATCGAGAAGTACACCAAAATCACGGAACGCTACAATCTGCAGTTCCGCGCCGAAGCGTTCAACATCAGCAATACGCCCATCCGTCCCGCCCCGTCGAGCACCAGCTTCACCAGCGCCACGTTCGGCATCATTCCCAACGCCCAGCAGAACTTCCCGAGGCTGGTGGAATTGGTGTTGAAACTGAACTTCTGATGTGCAGCGAGGCCGGTTTCCCGCGGGGGGGCCGGCCTCGAGCGCGCGGAACAGAAAGGAGACTCCGATGGTCAGCCGCAATCGAATTCTTACTGCTCTCGCCGGTCTGGTATTCGCCGCAGCCAGCCTTCCGGCGCAAAACAACATCGCCGAAATTGCCGGCGGTTATACGTACGTGAAAGCCAATCCGGTGGTGGCTCTCGCCAAGCAGGGCATGAACGGATGGATGGTGGGAGCCGGCGGCTATCCTGGCCGTTGGTTCGGAGTCGGATTCGAGATTTCCGCCGCGTTCGGCTCCATCAACGGCCCCAGCGGGGGCAATGCCCTGAACTTCAAGGAGTACAGCTACCTGGTGGGACCGCAGTTCCGTTTCATCGACAAGCAGAAGGTGCAGTCCAATTTCAAGTTCCTGCTGGGCGGAGTATTCGGACAGGCGCGCCTGGACTCTTCGATAACCCCGGTCGCCGCCCAGACGCTGTCCTTGGCCGGGTACAACCCTCTCGACGCGACCAAGTTCGCCATGCTGATGTCGGTGCCCGTGGATTACTCGGTTACCAAGGCGATCGGCATCCGCGTCGAGCCGGGTCTTTACGTCACCGGCTTCGCCAAAGCGAGGCAGAGCAATTTCCGGTTCAGCGTCGGCCCGGTATTCCGGTTCGGCGCGCGGTAGCGCCGCACTACCCGCGGGGCTGACGCCCACCAAGCCCATTCCGTTAAGATACTCCACCACGGCTGGTGGCGGCAGGCGACCCTACTGTTCACAACTACTACATGGCCCGAAAGAGTATAATAGAGACCGTTGACAGCTCCGTCGGAACTGCTCAAGCTGGAGTTGGAGGTGCGTATGAAGAGGGTGTTGATTCTCGGATTGGCTGTGGCCATCCTGGCGCTGGTTGCTCTGCCCGCGGGAGCGCAACCCGTAATTTCCGCGAAATCCGGCACCATCTCGTGGGTTGATGGAAAGGTCTATTTGGGCAACGAGCTGGTCGAGCCGTCGCTCACGAAATTCCCCGACATCAAAGAGAACGCTGTGCTCCGCACCACTGAAGAGGGCCGCGCCGAGGTCCTGCTCACGCCCGGCGTCGTCATGCATGTGGGGGAAAACAGCTCCTTCCGCATGCTCACCAAGCGGCTCATCGATACCCGTCTCGAATTGCTGACCGGCTCGCTGGTGGTCAGCGCCGTGGAGATCGCCAAGGATACCAACGTGACCATCGTCTGCAAGGACGGAACGGTGGTCCTTTCCAAGGCGGGGCATTTCCGGTTCGACGCCGAGCCCGCGCGCATCAAAGTGTTCGCCGGGGTCGTGGATGTGCAGATCGGCGACCGGCATCAGGAAGTGGCGGCCGGCAAGATGCTCGGTTTGGACGGCGCGACGGCTTCGGTCGAGAAGTTCGACAAGACGGAGACCGACAGCCTGGACAACTGGGCCCGCCGGCGCGATGAATTGATGGCCATGGCCAACGTCTCGGCCGCGCACAGCATGAGCTACCTCTCCTCCGGGTCGGGCGGCTACGGTGGCTACGGTGGTGGCTACGGCGTGTGGGGATGGAACCCCTATTTCGGCCTGTACACGTTCATTCCGGGCAGCGGCCGGTTCTGCGATCCGTATTACGGATACTGCTACTGGAGTCCGTACACTGTGGGCCGCATGTACTATAACCCGGGGGCCTATTACAACAACAATAACAACCTCGGCGGTGGTGGCCGGTCCAACGCATCCTATCCGACCATGGGCGCCACCTCGGGCGGATACTCTGGCACGGTTAACGCTGCGTCGTCGCCGTCATTTTCTTCGTCCGCGCCCGCTGCGTCCGCCAGTTCCGGATCCAGCGCGGCTTCGGCGGCGTCTTCCGGATCGGCCGGCCATGGCTCTGCCGCCGGCGGCGGTGGCGGCCACGGCAAGTAGGCGCTCCCGCGCGCCATTTCCCCCGTGGCGAAGACTCATCTCTTGTAGGTGTGGGGCACGCTGATGCCGGGAGCCCTTAGGCGCCGCCTACACCGCGTGCCTTAAAGGCCGGTAGCGGCGGCTGGCCCGGAGACCGATCAGTTCCGCCACATTTTCCAACAGGTTAGGCAGATTCTCGGCGCAAACGGAGATCTCGAGTTTCCGCTGGCTCCGGGACCACGGTTCCCCGGATGTAACCACCGCGGTTGCCGGCCGGTAGTCCTTGACCCGCGCATAGGCCAACAGGTTGCGGCCCAGTTCCGAGTCGCTCAGAACCAGTTCGTACCGCCCTTCATCCAGCTTTGAGATTCCTTCCGCCTCGGTGGCGGCAACGTCCACTGAATAGCCTCCTGCCTGCAAAACCGTCTGTAGAGCGAGCCGCGGTGCAAGTTGACAATGCACCAGGAGCACCCGCGCCAAACTCAGAGCGGGCTGTGTCGCGATGGAGCGACCGAAACTGGAGGTTTTGTCCATCTTGATCTATATATCTATGGATACTTTAACCGATAAATTCCAATCTTCATCCACCTAATTTTGCACGGCTTATGTGATTGCCATGTAATCGTTCTGTCTAGTACCCTTGGTACCATGCTAATATATCGTTTATTTTCAATCATATCCGGAGATCCGGCGGCTGACGGCAGGGTCGATGAGGATCGCGTGTGGCGCTGCACGAAACCAGGAAGGCGAAGGCCGGCGAGATGTGGTAAGAAGGGAGAATCATGGATACGACCGGACGCAGACCCTTTCTCGCTTCCATCCTCGGAGCCTTATCCAGCATCCCGCTGGCGGCGCAGCAGACCCCCGCGGAGCCCTACGTTCCGAAGCAGAGCGACCGGCCTGAACCGGCCACCGGCGACGAAGCCGGCTTCCAGCTCATTTTCGACGGCAAGACGCTCAACGGGTGGGAGGGCGACCCCAAGTACTGGCGCGTCGAGAATGGCACGCTGGTGGGAGAGATTACGCCGGATATGCTGATCAAGAGCAACACCTTCATCATCTGGCGGGGCGGCGCCCCCAAAGACTTCGAGTTGAAGGCCGATTACCGGATTACCTCCGGCGGAAACAGCGGGATCAACTATCGCAGCGTGGTGGTGCCGGATGCTGTGACGCCTTCCAACAAGTTCGCCATGCGCGGCTACCAGTTCGACATCGACGGCCAGAACCGCTACACCGGGCAGAACTACGAGGAGAAAGGGCGCCTGTTCCTGACCCTGCGCGGCCAGGTGACCCACGTGGTCGGCGGCCGCAAGCCCATCATTCTCTCGACGCTCGGGGACGCCAAGGACCTGGCGGCGTTCATCACCACCGACTGGAATGCCATTCACCTGATCGCCCGCGGCAACATGCTGGTCCACATGTTGAACGGGCATCTGATGAGCATGGTAATCGATGACGACGCATCCGGCCGCGCCTTTGATGGCTTGATCGGCGTGCAGGTGCACGTGGGTGGGCCGATGAGGATCGAGTATCGCAACTTCCGGTTGAAGAACCTGTAGCCGGCCCTTCGGTCATCTGCCGAAACCCGTGCGCGCGCACGGCGCCGTGCGCGATAAACTGAAACTACCCGGCGGTTTCCGCTGCGGCACACCACTCCGGGACGGTGAGTCCGGTGCCGTCTCGGTAGTTGATTCGATTGTCACGGGCCCTTAGCTCAGCGGTTAGAGCAGCGGACTCATAATCCGTTGGTCGTAGGTTCAAATCCTACAGGGCCCACCATGAAATCAACGAATCCCACGGGTTTCCCATCTCTCCCCTGTCTGCCCACCGGCCGGCCCGAAGCAACTGTCAGGCCACTTTTCCAATAAAGGCATCCTTTGGTGCGGCCCTCGCCATCGGATATGCGTCGTTGCGCCCCTTATAATGGGCCTGATGTCCCGCCTCCTGGTCGTCGCGATCCTTTCCGTTTCGGCCGCCCAGGCCGCCAGCGCGCCCGGCGATCTTGCGCGCACGGTGACAGTCTATCGCGATACCTACGGCGTGCCGCACATCTACGCCAGGACCGACGCCGGCGCGGTCTTTGGCCTCATGTACGCGCAGGCCGAGGACAACTTCTGGCAACTGGAAACGGACCTCATCCGTGCGGTGGGCCGGAGCGCGGAGCTGGAAGGGCCGCGCGGGCTCGCCGGCGATATCCTGGTCCGCGCCTACGAGAGCGAACCGCGTGCCAAGGAGCAGTACGAGCATGCCACGCCCCGGTTTCGCGCGTTGTGCGATGCCTTCGCCGCCGGGCTGAACTATTATCTGGAGACCCATCCCCGGGTGAAGCCGCGATTGATCGCGCATTATGAGCCGTGGTTCATCCTGGCCGAGGAGCATCGCGGTCCGGCCGGGGCGGGCATCACTGCGGCCGAACGGCAGAAGATGTTTCCCATCCTGGCGGGCGGGGCCG